>NZ_BOMW01000012.1 GCF_016862395.1 Actinoplanes siamensis
CCCTGCTGGTCCAGGATGTGCTCGGAGTCACCCTCACGCAGCTCGATCGCGCTGTCCACACCCTGCGCGATGTCCGGCGACTGCGACCCGATGGAGACGCTCACGCCGCAGGACGCGCCGTCGAAGCCCTTCTTCGACGAGTCGTAACCGATCCGCAGGATGGTGTCGCGCACGATGCTGGGGATGTCGGCGTAGGCCTGGGTGGTGACCTCACCGGCTACGTGCACCTGGCCGGTGGTGATCAGGGTCTCGACCGCGACACGGCTGCGCGGGTCCTGCGCGAGCAGGGCGTCGAGAATCCCGTCGCTGATCTGGTCAGCGATCTTGTCCGGGTGGCCTTCCGTGACCGACTCGGAAGTGAACAGGCGGCGTGCCACGGTGCTCCTCAGTTGTCGAATACAGGTAACGCGGAAGTCTAATCAGAGCGGCCGACCGCCGCCGACCTGCCCATCGAGCCGGTCCACGACGTGGTCGAAGATCCTACCGGCCACATCGTCTTTGGAGAGTTCGTCGAGCGCGTCGGTGAGACCATCCACGCCCAGCACAGTAACGGTGTTTCGATCCTCACCGAAAACCCTGTCGACCCCTACTTCGTTGACGATGATCAGATCCGCCCGTTTTTTCACCATTTTGACCCGGGCGTGTTCCAACGCGTCGTGCGTCTCGGCGGCGAACGCCACCAGCACCTGGCCGGGCCGCTTGGCGGCGCCCAGTTCGGCGGCGATGTCCGGGTTCGTGACGAGGGCGATCGGGGCGGGGAGCCCGTCGTCGGTCTTCTTGATCTTCTGCTCGGCGACGGTCGCGGGCCGGAAGTCGGCGGGCGCGGCGGCCATCACCGCGACGTCCGCCGACGCGAACGCCTCGACCGTGGCCTTGCGCAGTTCCTCCGTGGTGCCCACCCGGATCAGATCGGCGCCGGCCGGATCGGGCAGAGCGACGTTCGCTGCGATCAGCGTCACCCGGGCGCCCCGGGCCAGCGCGGCGCGGGCCAGCGCGTAACCCTGCTTGCCGGAGGACCGGTTGCCGAGGAAGCGCACCGGGTCGAGCGGCTCGCGGGTCCCACCGGCGGTCACCACCACGTGCCGGCCTTGAAGATCATTTTTAGGACCACGACTGCGGAGTACGCCCATGGCGTACTCGAAAATCGCCGCGGGCTCCGGAAGCCGGCCCTTGCCGGTGTCCTTGCCGGTGAGACGGCCGACGGCCGGCTCGATGACGAGCGCGCCCCGCGAGCGCAGCGTCGCCACGTTGGCCCGGGTCGCCGGGTTCTCCCACATCTCGGTGTGCATGGCCGGCGCGTAGACCACCGGGCAGGTGGCCGTCAGCAGGGTGTTGGTGAGCAGGTCGTCGGCGATCCCGTGGGCGGCCCTGGCCAGGATGTCGGCGGTGGCCGGCGCGACCACGACCAGCTCGGCGGCCCGGCCGATCCGCACGTGCGGCACCTCGTGGGCGTCGTCCCAGACCCGCGTGCCGACCGGGCGGCCGGAGAGCGCGGCCCAGGTCGGCTCGCCGACGAACTTCAGCGCCGAGGCGGTTGGCACCACCCGCACCCCGTGCCCGGACTCGGTGAACAGCCGCAGCAGCTCACACGCCTTGTACGCGGCGATCCCGCCGCACACGCCCAGGACCACCTCGACCACGTCACGACTCCGGGTTCATTCGCGGGGTGTCCGGGGCTCGTCCCCCGGACCGGATATGCCGAGTGCCCCCGGCTCGCGCTTTCCGCGAACAGAGGGCACTGGTAGGACACTCGGCCTTACGGGTGGTCGGTCGGCTCAGCGGTCAGGAGGCCGGCGTTGATCTCGCGCATCGCGATCGACAGCGGCTTCTCCTGCGGCGTGGTCTCGACCAGGGGCCCCACATACTCCAGGAGACCCTCGCCGAGCTGGCTGTAGTAGGCGTTGACCTGGCGGGCGCGCTTGGCCGCGAAGATCACCAGCGAGTACTTCGACGAGGTCTTGTCCAGCAGTTCGTCGATCGGGGGGTTGGTGATGCCCTCGGGGTTGGCGACAGTTCCCACTTCAGAATTCCTTAATGCTAGCTGGCGCTAAGAATGACGAACCGAGCAATCTTACCAGCTCGTCCGCGGCCCGCTCGACGAAGTCGTTGACCACGGTGACGTCGAACTCGGACTCGGCGGCCAGCTCCTCGTCCGCGTGGGCCAGGCGGCGGCGGATGGTCTCCTCGTCGTCGGTCCCCCGGCCGATGAGCCGCCGCTGCAGCTCCTCCTTGCTGGGCGGGGCGAGGAACACCAGCTGGGCGTCCGCCATGGCGGCCCGCACCTGGCGGGCGCCCTGCAGATCGATCTTCAACAAAACGGGCCGGCCCTGCTGGAGCCAGCCCTCGACCTGCGCTCGGGGCGTCCCGTAGAGGTTGCCCGCGAACTCCGCCCACTCCAGCAGCTGTCCGCCATCGATCAGCCGCTGGAACTCCGGGCGGGTCACGAAGTGATAGTGCTCGCCATCGGTCTCGTAGTCACGTTTCTTGCGTGTCGTGACCGACACCGACAACTTGATCCAAGGCGAGCGCGCCCGGATCAGCTCGATCACGCTGTCCTTGCCGACCCCGGAGGGGCCGGACAGGACGGTGAGGCGGGCTGCCGGGCGCGCGTCGTCATCCATGCTCACGGCTCATTCCTACACGAGCCGATGAGTCAGTTCGCAGCGAACTCCCCCAGGAGGGCCTTGCGCTGCTGGTCGCCGAGACCCCGGAGCCGGCGGCTCTCGGCGATCTTCAGCTTCTCCATGATCTGGGTCGCGCGGATCTTGCCGATGCCCGGCAGCGCCTGCAGCACGGCCGAGACCTTCAGCTTGCCGACGACCTCGTCGGCCTCCGCGCGGTCCAGCACGGCGGCGAGGGTGGTCTTGCCGGACTTGAGCTGTTCCTTCAGCTCGGCCCGAGCCTTGCGAACTTCGGCGGCCTTCTCCAGCGCGGCAGCGCGCTGCTCGGGGCTCAGTGACGGGAGCGGCACCAGTTCTCCTCAGGTCCCTATCGCGGCGGTAGTCCAATACCGGCGCTTCTGTGAAACGTGGTGTGCCAGGGAACCAAAGGGGCATGTGGTTCCCGGCGCCGGGAAAACTAGCGGTCAACGGCGCATTCGGCAACGTGGGGGTACCCCGGCACGCGGGCCGTTACGCAGCGGGTTTCACCCGAGCGCGGTCCGACAGTCTGTCAGAACGCGGTCCACGGCGGCCCGCAGACCGGCGATCCCGGGGCCCGCCGAGAGAACTTCCCGTGAATACGACGGCAACACGTTGTGCAGGCTTTCGCCGAAGACGGCACGCAGGTCATCGGGCGTCGCGCCCTGCGCTCCGAGCCCCGGCGCGAGCAGCGGGCCGTTGACCTTCGACAGGTCGTGGCCGGTCCTCCCGATCGTCGCGCCGACCACCAGACCGAAACTTCCGAGCGGGCTCGCACCAGCGTTGAGCTGGGAAATCTCGTCGATCACGGTTTGCGCGACGGTCGCCCCACCAGGCGCGACGGCATGCTGGACGGAAGCGCCCTCGGGGTTCGAGGTCAGCGCGAGAACGAAAATTCCGGCGCCGCTCGTGGCCGCGAGATCGAACGCCGGCCGCAACGAGCCGACCCCGAGGTAGGGACTCACAGTAATCGCGTCGGAGCGTAGAGTGCTGGCTGGATCGAGATACGCGGAGGCGTACGCGGCCATCGTCGAGCCGATGTCGCCGCGCTTCACGTCGAGCAGGACGAGCGCGCCAGCCTCTCTGGACTGTCGGATAGTTGACTCAAGAATAGCGATGCCACGTGACCCAAATCTCTCAAAAAACGCGGACTGGGGCTTCAGGACAGCCACCCGATCGGCCAGCGCCTCGACCACCGTACGGGCGAAGCGCTCCAGGCCGGCGACATCGTCGGGGAGCCCCCACCGGGCGAGCAGAGCGGCGTGCGGATCGATGCCGACGCACAGCGGGCCCCTTTGCCCGATAGCCGCGTGCAGCCGTTCGCCGAACGATTCCATGGCGTATCTACCTCTTCCGTGTCAGCTGGCCGCCACCGCGGCGGCGATCCCCTCGGCAATGCGGGCCACGTCTGTCGCCTCGTCACATACGGCGGCCCGGTGTCGCTCAGATCGCGGAACGGGCGCGGCCAGGCCCCCTCGGCGATCGCCGCCGGCACGTCCACCGGCCGGTCCGGCTGGACGGCGCCGATCGCGCCCAGGACGCGGAGGTCGGCGGCGCCGGGGCCGCGCAGCGGCTCCAGACTGCTCCTCCAGACCGTTTTCGATCATCCGTACGCGATCCCCCCACCCCCCGTCGCGCAACAGCTCCAGCGAGGCCTTGGCGGGCGGGCGGATTGCCGGGCACTTGATGTCCGGGCTCACCCCGGCGTGCTCGACCGCGAAGAACCGCCCGGTCCGGCCGAACCCGCGAGGTGTCCCGTAATCGGGCCGTCCGGCTGCCGGACGCGCGCCCGGTCGAGCGCAAGCGGATCGCGCCCGGCCGGGGTCATCGCGCCGCGTGCGCCCGGGCCGGCCGGGCGCCCTGCGCCACCGCCCGCACCAGGTCCGGGCCCTTGTAGATGAACCCGGAGTAGAGCTGCACCAGCGTGGCGCCGGCGTCCAGGAGCCGGGCCGCGTCGTCGGCCGACATGATCCCGCCCACCCCGACGATCGGCAGCCGGCCGCCGGTCTCCCGGTGCACGAACTCCACCACCGCGCGGGACCGCTCGGTGAGCGGCCGCCCGGAGAGTCCGCCGGCCTCGGTGGCCAGGTGCTGGTCACCCGGAGCCAGACCGTCCCGGGCCAGCGTGGTGTTGGTGGCGATCAGGCCGGCCGCGCCGTGCTCCAGGCAGACCTCCAGCAGCTCGGCGACGGCCGGCTCGGTCAGGTCCGGGGCGATCTTCACGAGCACCGGGACGTCGCCGCCGAGCTCGCGCAGCAGGGTGGTCAGGAAGTCGCGGTCCTGGAGGGTACGCAGGCCCGGTGTGTTCGGCGAGGAGACGTTCACCGCGATGTAGTCCGCGTACGGGTGCAGCAGCCGGTACGACTGCAGGTAGTCCCCGACCGCCTCGTCCAGCGGGGTGACCTTGGACTTGCCCAGCGAGACGCCGAGCGGCACGCCGATCGGTCCCAGCTCCCGCAGGCGCTCGGCCAGGGCGGCCGCGCCGGCGTTGTTGAAGCCCATCCGGTTGATGATCGCCTCGCTGTCCCGGAGCCGGAACAGCCGTGGCCGGTCGTTGCCCGGCTGCGCCTTGGCGGTGACCGTGCCCACCTCCACGAAGCCGAACCCGAGAGCCGGCCAGGCGGGCAGCGCCACGCCGTTCTTGTCCATCCCGGCGGCCAGGCCGACCCGGTTGGGGAAGCGCACCCCGAACGCCTCCACCGGGGCGGAGAAGGCGTACCGGCGACGCATCACCTCACGGGCGGCCGGCGGCATCGAGGCGAGCCGGTGCAGCGTCCACTCGTGCGCGGTCTCGGCGTCGCCGCCGCCCAGCCGGAACAGGACCGGCCGGACGGCGTTGCGGAACAGGTTCATCAGCTGTCGCCCCGGAGGGCCTTGTGCAGCTCCTGCAGCGGCCGCACGGCCATGTCCCCGCGCATCAGGGCCTCGATGCCCATCACCGCGGCGGCCGCGCCGGGCACCGTGGTGATGCACGGGATGTCGGCGGTGACCGCGGCGCTGCGGATCTCGTACCCGTCCTGGCGGGCGCTGGCGCCGGAGCCCTGCGGGGTGTTGATGATCAGGGCGATCTCGCCGGCCAGGATCAGCTCGACGGCGTTCTTGGCGGGGCTCTCGTAGTGCTTCGGCACGACCTCGCACTCGATGCCGTACCGGGACAGCACGTCGCCGGTGCCGGCCGTGGTGACGATGGTGAAGCCCAGGTCGGCGAGCCGCTTGACCGGGAAGATCATCGACCGCTTGTCCCGGTTGGCCACCGAGACGAAGACCTTGCCACTGGTGGGGAGCGAGCCGTACGCCGCGGCCTGGGACTTGGCGAACGCCTGGCCGAAGCCGGTGTCGATGCCCATCACCTCGCCCGTCGACTTCATCTCCGGGCTGAGCAGGTTGTCCACGCTCTTGCCGGCCGGCGTGCGGAACCGTTTGAACGGCAGCACCGCCTCCTTGATCGCGATCGGCGCGTGCGGCGGGAAGGAGCCGCCGTCCCGGTCGGCGATCAGCACGCCCTCGGCGCGCAGCTCGGCGATGGTGGCGCCGAGCATGATCCGGGCGGCCGCCTTGGCCAGCTGCACGCCTGTCGCCTTGGACACGAACGGCACGGTCCGCGACGCCCGCGGGTTGGCCTCCAGCACGTAGAGGACCTCGTCCTTGAGCGCGTACTGGACGTTCATCAGGCCGCGCACCCCGATGCCCCGCGCCAGGGCCTCGGTGTAGCGGCGCACCTGCGCCAGGTGCGAGGCGGCGAGCGTGATCGGCGGCAGCGAGCAGGCCGAGTCGCCGGAGTGGATGCCGGCCTCCTCGATGTGCTCCATCACGCCGCCCAGGTAGACCTCGCCGGTGGCGTCGCAGAGCGCGTCCACGTCGATCTCGATGGCGTCGTCCAGGAACCGGTCGACAAGCACCGGGTGGTCCGGGGAGATCTCGGTGGCCCGCTCGATGTAGCCCTTCAGGGTGGGCTCGTCGTAGACGATCTCCATGCCCCGGCCGCCCAGCACGTAGGACGGGCGGACCAGCACCGGGTAGCCGATCGAGTCGGCGATCGCCTTGGCCTCGTCGAACGAGGTGGCGGTGCCGTGGTCCGGCGAGCGCAGCCCGTTCTCGGCCAGCAGCGTCCCGAACAGGCCGCGGTCCTCGGCCAGGTCGATCGACTCGGGCGTGGTGCCCACGATCGGGACGCCCGCCGCCTTGAGCCGGTTCGCCAGCCCGAGCGGGGTCTGCCCGCCGAGCTGCACGATCACGCCGATCACGCCGGGGCCGCCGGCCGCTTTGCCGGAGCTGTCCTCGGCGTGGAACACCTCGAGGACGTCCTCGAACGTGAGCGGCTCGAAGTAGAGCCGGTCGGCGGTGTCGTAGTCGGTGGAGACGGTCTCCGGGTTGCAGTTGATCATCACAGTTTCCAGATCAACACCACGGAGCGCCTGTACGGCGTGGACACACGAGTAGTCGAACTCGATGCCCTGGCCGATCCGGTTCGGGCCGGAGCCGAGGATCAGCACCTTGGGCCGGTCGCTCGGCGCCACCTCGGTCTCCTCGTCGTAGGACGAGTAGTGGTACGGGGTGTTCGCCGCGAACTCGGCGGCGCAGGTGTCCACGGTCTTGTAGACCGGGCGCACCCCCATCCGGTGCCGCAGCGCGCGGACCCCGTCCTCGCCGGCCAGCTCCGGGCGCAGCGCGGCCAGCTGCTTGTCGGAGAGCCCGGACCGCTTCGCCCGGCGCAGCAGCTCCTCGTCGAGCGCCGGCGCGGCCAGGATCTCGGCGCGCAGGTCGACCAGCGCCTTGATCTCGTCCAGGAACCACGGGTCGATCCGGCCGCTGGCCGCGTGCACCTGCTCGACGGTGGCGCCCAGCCGCAGCGCCCGCTCCACGGTGTAGAGGCGGCCGTCGTGCGGCGTCCGCAGCGCCTCGAGGACCTCCTGCAGGTCGTCGGTCTCGTCGGCGTGGGTCCAGAAACCGGCGTACGACGTCTCCATCGAGCGCAGCGCCTTGTTCAACGCCTCGGCGAAGTTGCGGCCCAGGCTCATCGCCTCGCCGACCGACTTCATCGTGGTGGTGAGCTCCTTGTCCGCGCCCGGGAACTTCTCGAACGCGAACCGCGGGATCTTCACGACCACGTAGTCCAGGGCGGGCTCGAACGCGGCAGGCGTCTTGAGCGTGATGTCGTTCGGGATCTCGTCGAGCGTGTAGCCGATGGCCAGCTTGGCCGCGATCTTGGCGATCGGGAAGCCGGTGGCCTTGGACGCGAGCGCCGAGGACCGGGAGACCCGCGGGTTCATCTCGATCACGATCATCCGGCCGTCGTCCGGGTTGATCGCGAACTGGATGTTGCAGCCGCCGGTGTCCACACCGACCTCGCGGAGCACCGCGATGCCCAGGTCGCGCAGCTTCTGGTACTCCCGGTCGGTGAGCGTCATGGCCGGGGCCACGGTGACGCTGTCGCCGGTGTGCACGCCCATCGGGTCGACGTTCTCGATCGAGCAGACGACCACGACGTTGTCGTGCTTGTCGCGCATCAGCTCGAGCTCGTACTCCTTCCAGCCGAGCACGCTCTCCTCGATGAGCACCTCGTGCACCGGGGAGGCGGCCAGGCCGGCGCCGGCGATGCGGTCCAGGTCCTCGTCGGTGTGCGCCATGCCGGAGCCGAGGCCGCCCATGGTGAACGACGGGCGGATGACGACCGGCAGGCCGATCTCGGCGACCGTCTCGCGGACCTCGTCCATCGAGTGGCAGACCCGCGAGCGCGGGGTCTCGCCGCCGGCCTTGGCGACGATGTCCTTGAACAGCTGGCGGTCCTCGCCCTTGCGGATGGCGTCGACGTTGGCGCCGATCAGCTCGACGCCGTACTTCTCCAGCACGCCGCTCTCGTGCAGCGCGATCGCGGTGTTCAGCGCGGTCTGGCCGCCCAGGGTGGGCAGGATCGCGTCCGGGCGCTCCTTGGCGATGACCAGCTCGACGAACTCCGGGGTGATCGGCTCGACGTAGGTGGCGTCGGCGTACTCCGGGTCGGTCATGATCGTGGCCGGGTTCGAGTTGACCAGCGAGACGCGCAGCCCCTCGGCGCGCAGCACCCGGCACGCCTGGGTGCCGGAGTAGTCGAACTCGCAGGCCTGACCGATGACGATCGGGCCGGACCCGATCACCATCACATGCTTGAGATCCTCACGCTTCGGCACGTGAACTCAGCCCTTCTTCTCGACGAGTTCGACGAAGCGGTCGAACAGGTAGTCCGCGTCGTGCGGGCCGGCAGCGGCCTCGGGGTGGTACTGGACGGTGAAGGCGGGCACCTCGATGCCACGCAGCCCTTCGACCACGTCGTCGTTGAGGCAGACGTGCGAGACCTCGACGCCGCCGAAATCGGTGTCGATCACCTGGTTCAGCGGGGCGTCCACCGCGAACCCGTGGTTGTGGCTGGTCACCTCGACCTTGCCGGTGGTCTTGTCGAGCACCGGCTGGTTGATGCCGCGGTGGCCGTAGCCGAGCTTGTACGTCCCGAAGCCGAGCGCGCGGCCCAGGATCTGGCTGCCGAAGCAGATGCCGAACAGCGGCACCTGGCGGCGCATCACCTCCCGCGCCAACGCGACCGGGCCGTCGGCGGTGGCCGGGTCACCCGGGCCGGGCGAGAGGAACACCGCGTCCGGGCTGACCGCGAGCAGGTCCTCGATGCTCGACGAGGCCGGGAAGATGTGCGTGGTCACGCCGCGGGCGGCGAGCCGGCGGGCGACGTTGCGCTTGATGCCCAGGTCCAGCGCGGCGACCGTGTACCGGTGCTCGCCCTGCGCCGTGACGGTGTACCGGGCGCCGGTGCTGACCTGCGCGGACAGGTCGGCGCCGAGCATCTGCGGCTGGGCCAGGACCCGCTCGCGCAGCTTGCCGGCATCGAGGTCGAGGGAGGAGATGCCGACCCGCATCGCGCCGCGCTCGCGCAGGTGCCGGGTCAGGGCGCGGGTGTCGACGCCGCTGATCCCGACCACGCCCTCGGCGGCCAGCCGGTCGCCCAGGTCGCCCTTCGCGCGCCAGTTCGACGGGCGGCGGGCCGGGTCGCGGACCACGTAGCCGGAGACCCAGATCCGGTCCGACTCGTCGTCCTCGTCGTTGACGCCGGTGTTGCCGATCTGCGGCGCGGTCTGCACCACGACCTGCTTGTGGAAGGAGGGGTCGGTCAGCACTTCCTGGTAACCGGTCATGCCGGTGGTGAAGACCGCCTCGCCGAACGTCTCCCCCACCGCGCCGTACGCGGTGCCGGAGAACGTCCGCCCGTCCTCCAGAACGAGAATCGCAGGGCTGCCAAGGCGGCTTCGCCGCAATCCCGAAAAATCGTCAGCGAGAGTCACTTAACTACCTTCCCGTCCAGAACCGTCGCTTCCCCCCGCAGGAAGGTCGCCACGATGCGACCGGGCAGGGTCATACCCGCGTACGGCGTGTTCCTGCTGCGGCTCGCCAGCTGGCCCGGGTCCACGACCCAGCGCGCCGACGGGTCCACCAGCGTGAGGTTGGCCGGCGTGCCGGCCCGCGTCAGGTCGCCGCCGTGCCCGGCCAGCCCGGCGATGCGGGCCGGCGCGACGGACATCCGGTCGGCGATCAGGTCCCATTTCTCGCCGAAGACGCTCAGCAGGATCGGCAGGGCCGTCTCCAGGCCGAGCATGCCGGGGCGGGCGTACGCCCACTCGCACTCCTTGTCCTGCACGGCGTGCGGGGCGTGGTCGGTGGCGACCACGTCGATCACCCCGTCCAGCAGCGCCTGACGCAGGGCGGCGACGTCCTCCGCCGTACGCAGCGGCGGGTTGACCTTGAAGACCGGGTCGTAACCGCTCGCCTTCTCGTCGGTCAGCAGCAGGTGGTGCGGGGTGACCTCGGCGGTCACCCGGACGCCGCGGGCCTTGGCCTGGCGCAGCACCTCGACCGAGCCGGCCGTGGAGACGTGGCAGACGTGCAGGCGGCTGCCGACGTGCTCGGCCAGCAGCACGTCCCGGGCGATGATCGCCTCCTCGGCGACCGCGGGCCAGCCGGTCAGGCCCAGCCGGGTGCTGACCTCGCCCTCGTGCATCTGCGCGCCCTCGGTGAGCCGGTGCTCCTCGGCGTGCTGGGCGATCACGCCGTCGAACGCCTTCACGTACTCCAGGGCCCGGCGCATCATCTTCGGGTCGGCGACGCAGAAACCGTCGTCGGAGAAGATCCGTACGCGGGCGGCGGAGGTGGCCATCGCGCCCAGCTCGGCCATCTGCTTGCCGGCCAGGCCGACCGTGACCGCGCCGATCGGCTGCACGTCGACCAGCCCGGCCTCCCGGCCCAGGCGCCAGACCTGCTCGACCACGCCGGCGGTGTCGGCGACCGGCGAGGTGTTCGCCATCGCGCAGACCGCGGTGTAGCCGCCCAGGGCCGCGGCGCGGGAGCCGGTCTGGACGGTCTCGGCGTCCTCGCGTCCCGGCTCGCGCAGGTGGGTGTGCACGTCGACGAGGCCGGGCAGCGCCACGAGCCCGTGCGCGTCGATCACTTCGGCATTGCCGTCTGTTTTGTCGGAGATGACGCCATCGTGAATGAGCAGATCGGTCGGCGAGCCGCCGAGGATCGAGACGCCCTTGAGCAGGTACGCCATCACTTGCCTCCCAGGAGCAGGTAGAGGACGGCCATCCGGACGCTGACGCCGTTGGCGACCTGTTCGACGATCGTGGAGCGGGGCGAGTCGGCCACCTCGGGCGCGATCTCCATCCCGCGGTTCATCGGGCCGGGGTGCATGACGATCGCGTGCTCCGGCAGCTTCGTGAGCCGCGGCACGTCGAGCCCGTAGCGGCGGCTGTACTCGCGCGCGGACGGGAAGTACGAGTCCTGCATCCGCTCGGTCTGCACGCGGAGCATCATCACCACGTCGCTGTCCGGCAGGACGCTGTCGAGGTCGTAGGAGACCTGCAGCTTCTCCGGCAGGTCCACAGGGATCAGGGTGGGCGGGCCGACCAGGGTGACCTGCGCGCCGAGCGTGCTCAGCAGCAGCACGTTGGAGCGGGCCACCCGGCTGTGCAGCACGTCGCCGACGATCGCCACCCGCAGGCCCTCCAGGCGGCCCAGGCGGGAGCGCATCGTGTACGCGTCCAGCAGGGCCTGGGTGGGGTGCTCGTGGGTGCCGTCGCCGGCGTTCACCACCGAGCCGTCCACCCACTCGGCCAGCCGGTGCGGCGCCCCGCTGGCCGAGTGCCGGATCACCACGGCGTCGGCGCCCATCGCCTGCAGGGTCAGCGCGGTGTCCTTGAGGCTCTCGCCCTTGGAGACGCTGGAGCCCTTGGCGGAAAAGTTGATCACGTCGGCGGAGAGCCGCTTGGCGGCCGCCTCGAAGGAGATCCGGGTGCGGGTGGAGTCCTCGTAGAACAGGTTCACCACGGTGCGGCCGCGCAGCGCCGGCAGCTTCTTCACCTCGCGACCGGCGAGCGCGGCCATCTCGGCGGCGGTGTCCAGGATCAGCGTGGCGGTGGCGGCGTCCAGGTCCGCGGCGGAGCGCAGGTGTTTGATCACTGGAGTCCTCCGATCAGCCGGACCTCGTCGGCGCCGTCCACCTCGGTGACCGCGACCCGGACGCTCTCGCTGAGCGCGGTCGGGATGTTCTTGCCGACGTAGTCGGCGCGGATCGGCAATTGCCGGTGGCCGCGGTCGACAAGCACCGCCAGCTGCACCGAGCTGGGCCGGCCGAGGTCCTTGAGCGCGTCCAGCGCGGCGCGCACCGAGCGGCCGGAGAAGAGCACGTCGTCGACCAGGATCACCCGCAGGCCGTCGATGCCGCCGGGCGGCAGCTCGGTCCGGCCGAGCGCGCGGGTGGCCTGCAGCCGCAGGTCGTCGCGGTAGAGCGTGATGTCCAGGGAGCCGACCGGCACCTCGACGCCCTCGAACGCCTGGATCCGGGCGGCGAGCCGGTGCGCGAGCGGGACGCCGCGGGTGGGAATGCCGAGCAGCGCGGTGCCGGTGGCCCCGGAGGTCTTCTCCAGGATCTGGTGGGCGATCCGGTCCACTACCCGGGACAGGTCGGCCCCTTCAAGAATGATCTTGCTGGGCGCGTCTGCGCGTGGCTGCGCCACGGCGGACCTCCTTCCCCGCCTCACGGGACGGGTCGTTAAAGGACGTCTGAACGGGCGGCCTCCGCAGGTGACCGGCCCGATGGCTGACGCTACGTTACCAGCGCACACGGTGTTGACCAGGGTGACCTGTCCAACCCAAGGACATTTCCGACAAACCGAGCAAGTAGGGATACAGCCGGTAACTTTGGTGCTCGCCGCACGACTCATCGGTAACCAACACTTGACCGGCGGTCGCAAACTCCGTACCGTCACGCAGCGTAGCGATCCGTGAGGAAGAACCCTCCGGGCCGAGCACAGTACTGGGAGTGTCCGAATGCCGTCTGAGTACGCGAAGTCGCTGGGCGCTCGCCTGCGCTCCATTCGCCAGCAGCAGGGCCTGTCCCTGCAGGGCGTCGAAGAGAAGTCGAACGGCCGCTGGAAGGCCGTCGTGGTCGGCTCCTACGAGCGCGGCGACCGTGCGGTCACCGTGTCCCGTCTGGCCGAACTGGCCGACTTCTACCGTGTTCCCGTCTCCGAGCTGCTGCCCGACGGCAGCGGCATCCGTCTCGAGGCGACCAACAAGATCGTGCTGGACCTCGAGAAGCTCTACGACACCACCGGTGAGGACCTCGCCTACGTGGCGCGGTACGCCCGGGCCATCCAGCAGCAGCGTGGTGACTACAACGGCCGGGTCCTCTCGATCCGCGCCGACGACCTGCGCGCCCTCGCGATCGTCTACGACATCTCGCCCTCGGGCCTGATCGAGCGACTGACCGAGCAGGGCGTCCTGGTGGCCGACCCCCGGGCCTTCTTCGCCAGCTGAACCAGTTCAGTCAAGAAAGCCCGCGTCGGCCCCCCAGATCGACGCGGGCTTACTTTGTTCCAAAAGAAAACGGCCCGGACCGAGCGGTCCAGGCCGTTTTGCGTATCTGACGGACTTCTATCGCTTTCTATCGCGTGGCAAACGCCGCGATCCGGTCCAGCAGGCCGTTGAGGAAGCGCGGGCTGTCGTCCGTCGACATCTCCTTGGCCAGCTCCACCGCCTCGGTGATCGCCACCGGGTCGTCCACCTCGGGCTCGTGGAGCAACTCGTAGACGGCGATCCGGGCCAGGTTGCGGTCGACCACCGGCATGCGGTCGATCGTCCAGCCCTCCGCGTAGCTGGCGATCAGCTCGTCGATCCGATCCAGGTGCTTGGCGACGCCCTCGATCAGGGTGATCGCGTAGGCCAGGTGCTCCGGGTGCGGTTTCGCGATCCGGTCGAGATAGGTGAGCAACACCTGGCCCGGCGGCAGATCACGCAGGTCGGCCTCGAAAAGGACGTCCAGCGCCCGCTTGCGCGCCTTGCGGCGCGCCAGCCGTTCCTTCTTGGGACCTTCCGCCATCAGCTGCGGCCGAGGTAGCGGCCGTCGCGGGTGTCGACCTTGATCTTCTCACCGGTGGTGATGAACAGCGGAACCTGGACCGTGGCGCCGGTCTCGATCGTCGCCGGCTTGGTGCCACCGGTCGAGCGGTCGCCCTGCAGACCCGGCTCGGTGTAGGTGACCTCGACGAAGACGCTGGTCGGCAGCTCGACGTAGAGCGGGACGCCCTCGTGCAGAGCGACCGTGACCTCGGCCTCGGGCAGCAGGTAGTTGGCGTTGTCACCGACGGTGGCGCCGGAGACGTGGATCTGCTCGTAGGTGTCCAGGTCCATGAAGACATAGTCCTCGCCGTCCTGGTACAGATACTGCATCGTGCGCTTGTCGACGGTCGCGGTCTCGACCTTCGTCCCCGCGTTGAAGGTCTTGTCGACGACCTTGCCGGAAAGCACGTGCTTCAGCGTGGTCCGCACGAACGCGGGGCCCTTACCCGGCTTGACGTGCTGGAACTCAACGACGGACCACAGCTCCTTGTCGAGGTTGAGAACCAGGCCGTTCTTCAGGTCGTTGGTGGAAGCCATGTCCTGCCTTGATCTTGACGCGAATCGTTGACCGAACCACTTTACCGGCGATGTGCTGGTGAGAGCGAATCGGGTATCCGTGCTCTTTAGCGTGCAATGTGTTCGAGGGCCAGCCGGTACCCGTCGAACCCGAGACCGACTATCACACCGGTCGCCACGCCCGAGATCACCGAATGGTGCCGGAACGTCTCACGGGTGTGGATGTTGGAGATGTGCACCTCCACCAGCTTGCCGCGGAGCATCGCGCAGGCGTCCCGGAGCGCGATGTTGTAGTGCGTCCAGGCGCCGGCGTTGAGCACCACGTCGGCGCCCTCGTCGGCGGCCTCGTGCAGCCACTCGATCATCTCGTGCTCGGCGTTGGTCTGCAGGATCCGGACCCGCACGCCCAGGTCGTCGGCCACCGTCCGGCACAGGTCGACCAGGTCCTGGTACGTCGCGCTGCCGTAGACGTCCGGCTCGCGGGTGCCCAGCCGGTTCAGGTTCGGCCCGTTCAGCACGTAGATCACCGCGCCACCTCCGCGTAGGCCCGCCGCAGCAGCTCGTCGTCCGGCCCGGCCAGGATGCCCGGCTTCGCCAGGCCGTCCAGGACGACGAACCGCAAGGTGGCGGCCCTCGTCTTCTTGTCCACGCGCATGCCGGCGAGCAGGTCGGTCCAGGCGTCCCGGGCGTACGTCGTGGGCAGGCCCAGGAGCTCCAGGATCCGCCGGTGGCGGGCCGCTGTCGCGCCGTCCAGCCGCCCGGAGAGCCGCCCCAGCTCAGCCGCGAAGATCATGCCGACCGCCACCGCGTGCCCGTGCTTCCAGGAGTACCTCTCGCGGCGCTCGATCGCGTGGCCGAGGGTGTGCCCGTAGTTCAGGATCTCCCGCGGCCCGGACTCCTCGAGGTCCACCCCTACCACGTCGGCCTTCACCCGGATCTTGCGCTCGATCAGCTCGCGCAGCACGTCGCCGTGCGGGTCGAGGGCCCCCTCCGGACTCTCCTCGACCAGCTCCAGGATCCGCGGATCGGCGATGAACCCGCCCTTGACCACCTCGGCCAGCCCGGCGGCGATGTCCTCGCGCGGCAGGGTGTCCAGCGCGTCCAGGTCGCACAGCACCCCGGCGGGCGGGTGGAACGCGCCTACCAGGTTCTTGCCGGCGGCGATGTTCACAGCGGTCTTGCCCCCGACCGCGGCGTCCACCATGCCGGCCACCGAGGTGGACACCGGCACCCAGCGGACCCCGCGCAGCCAGGCGGCGGCGACGTACCCGGCCAGGTCGGTGGTGGCCCCGCCGCCGACCCCGACCACCACATCGGTCCGGGTGAAGCCGGCCGCGCCCAGCTCGTCCCAGCACCGGGCGGCGACCTCCACGGTCTTGCCCCGCTCGGCGTCCGGCACCTCGATCGGCACCACGGTGCCCGCGCCGGCCGCCTTCGCCACCGCCTCGGCCCGCTCCCGCAGCGTGGGCGGGTGGATCACGGCCACCCGCGCCGCGCCGTCCACCAGGGCGGGCAGTTCGTCGTGCAGACCACGTCCGACGATCACGTCGTACGGGCGGTCGCCGTTCACCGGAATTCGCGTCACCACGGCCGTCACCCTATCCGGGCCCCGCTGACCGGGTGGTGACGCTCGCCGGAGTTCCGCCACGTGGGCAGTCGCGCGCGGCGCGCACCCCACCCCGCAAACCACCACCCCCGGCCGAGCCACCCGAGCCGGGCCGCGCCGTGGTCATTCCAGCCCGGGCCGGGTTGGTGGTCGTCATTCGGGGTCAGGGGCGGAGCCGGGCGACGACCTCGCGGGCGATCTCCTCGGGCTCCCGCCCGTCCGTCACGACGGTGTGGGTGGCGACCTCCAGGTACAGCGGCCGCCGCTGTTCCAGCAGAAACTTCAGGGTCGCTCGCGGGTTCATCGCCAGCAGCGGCCGCCCGGCGCCCAGCCCCACGCGCTTCAGCGAGTCGGCGAGCTCCACCGAAAGGTAGACCACGGTGTGCCCGGCGAGCAGCTCACGGGTCCCGTCGTCGAGGATCGCGCCGCCGCCCAGGGCCAGCACCCCGTCGAAGCCGGACAACGCCGACGCGACGACCGCACGCTCCATGGCGCGGAACGCCGCCTCCCCCTCGTCCACGAAGATGTCCGGGATGGGTTTGCCGGCCCGCTCCTCGATGATCGTGTCGGTGTCGGCGAAGGCCAGGCCGAGCGACTCGGCGACCGCCGCGCCGACGGTGGTCTTGCCGGCGCCCATCACGCCGACCAGGACGGCGACCGGCGCCATCAGCGGATCACCAGGTTTTCCAGGTACGAATCGAGGTTGCGGCGGATCTCGGCGACCGAGTCGCCGCCGAACTTCTCGGTCGCGGCCTCGGCCAGGACCAGGGCGACCATGGCCTCGGCGACGACCGCGCCGGCCGGGACCGCGCAGACGTCCGAGCGCTGGTTGATCGCCGTGGCCGGCTCGCCGGTGGTGACGTCGACGGTCTGCAGCGCCCGGTTCAGCGAGGAGATCGGCTTGAGCGCGGCGCGCACGCGCAACGGCTCGCCGTTGGTGATGCCGCCCTCCAGGCCGCCGGCGCGGCCGGTGACCCGCCTGACCCCGTCCGGGGTGGGGACGATCTCGTCGTGGGCGACCGAGCCGCGGGACCGGGCCTGGGTGAAGCCGTCACCGATCTCGACGCCCTTGACCGACTGGATGGACATCAACGCGGTGGCCAGGCGGGCGTCCAGCTTGCGGTCCCACTGCACGTGCGAGCCGAGGCCGGGCGGGAGGTGGTAGGCCAGCACCTCGACGATGCCGCCGAGCGTGTCGGCGTCCTTCTTCGCGGCGTCGACCTCGGCCACCATCCGGGCGCTGGCCTCCGGGTCGAGGCAGCGCAGCGGGTCCGCGTCGATGCGGTCGAAGTCGTCCGGGGTGGGGATCAGGCCGGGCTTGGCGGCGACCGAGCCCAGCTCGGTCACGTGCGAGACGATCTCGACACCGAGCGCCTGCTTGATCAGCTGCTTGGCGACCACGCCGACGGCGACCCGGGCGGCGGTCTCCCGGGCGCTGGCGCGCTCCAGGATCGGGCGGGCGTCGGTGTGCCCGTACTTCTGCATGCCGGCCAGGTCGGCGTGGCCGGGGCGCGGGCGGGTGAGCGGGGCGTTGCGGGACTGCTCGGCCAGCACCTGCGGGTCGACCGGGTCGGCCGACATCACCGTCTCCCACTTGGGCCACTCGGTGTTGCCCACCCGGATGGCGACCGGGCTGCCCAGGGTGCGGCCGTGCCGGACGCCCCCGATGAACTCGACCTCGTCCTGCTCGAACTTCATCCGGGCGCCCCGCCCGTAGCCCAGGCGGCGGCGCACGAGGTCACGGGTGATGTCCGCGCTCGTCACCTCCACCCCGGCGGGAACACCCTCCAGCAGCGCGACGAGAGCCGGGCCGTGCGATTCACCTGCGGTAAGCCAGCGCAACACGGTTGACAGTCTGGCACGACAGGCCTGCGGTCCGGCCGGTGGTACGCCGCGTCCCGCGTTCCGGACAACCACGGCAGGGCTTCCGCGGGGTCGGGGGCCCGGCTACGGGCGTACCACCAATCGATCTCGATGGTGATCCAGCGTCTAGGCGCGGTCGCGGACCGCTTCGCCAAGAGCGGCCCGCATGGCCTCCTCGGGCGCCTCGGTCACCCCGGTGAACTGCTCGAACTGGCTGAGCGCCTGGGCCAGCAACAGATCCAGCCCGGAGACCACAGGCGCGCCGGCGGCGGCCGCCGCGGCCGCGATCGGCGTCGGCCACGGGTCGTAGATCGCGTCGAACAGCACCGTCGCGGGGCGCCAGGCGACCTCGGCGGCCAGGTGGTCGGCCGCGCCCCGGGGAACCGTGGAGATCACCGCGTCGGCGTCGAAGGCGGCCGGCGCGTCCGCCCACGCGACGCCCTCCATCTTCAGGCCGAGCGTTCCGGCGACCGGTTCCAGCTCGGCCAGCGCCTCCGGGCGGCGGGCCACCACGGTGATCGCCTCGGCGCCCAGCTCGGCCGCCGCGGCCAGGGCGGCCCGGGCGGTGCCGCCGCCGCCGAGCACGGTGATCCGCGGCGGCGCCTCCTTGGCGGCGTGCCGGCCGGTGCCGGCGCCGAGGCCGGCCTCGCGCAGCACCCGGATCATGCCGCCGATGTCGCTGTTGTCGGCGTGCCAGCCGCCGTCCGCCTGGCGGACCAAGGTGTTCGCCACGCCGGCGGCGATCGCGACCGGGCTGGCCGAGGTCGCCAGCCTGAGCGCGGCCTCCTTGAGCGGCATGGTGACCGACAGGCCGGCCCATTCCGGGCCGAGGCCGGCCAGCAGGGCCGGCAGCTCGGCCTCGGCGCACTCGATCGCGTCGTAGGTCCAGCCGGTCAGCCCGGCGGCGGCGAAGCCGGCCCGGTGGATCACCGGGGAGAGCGAGTGGGCGATCGGCTTGCCGAGCACGGCCGCCCGTCGAGGGGTGGTGGTCTGCACGCGCCGTATTCTACGAACCCGGCCTCAGCACAGCGGGATGCCGTTCTGACAGGCGAGCTGCCGGTTCTTCTCGTGGTCGGCCCCGGTCCTGCCGTAGGCCATGGTCCCCTTCGTGTCGACGCTGATGAAGAAGTAGTAGGGGAAGTTGTTGGTCGGGCTCATCGCGCCCTTGAGCGCCGCCTTGCCCGGGTTCCCGATCGGCCCCGGCGGCAGCCCCGGCTTGTCGTGCGTGTTGTAGGGGTTCTTCGGGTCGTGCAGTTCCGCGTTGGTCAGGTGCTCCGACGCCTTGGTCCCCTTGCCGGTGATCCGCAGCCAGTAGTTGACAGTGCTGTCCAGCCCCAGGCAGTGGCAGTCGAAGTCGCCGTACGCCCGGTTGTAGACCACCCGCGACACCTTGGGCATGTCCTCCTCCAGGAGCGCCTCGGCCTGGGCGATGGACGCCACGATCAGCGCCTGGTACGGAGAGATGCCGCCGCGGGTCTTCTCCACCGTCGGGATGAACTCCAGCTGCTCCATCTCGGCGTTGAAGTTCGCGACGATCGTCTTGAGCACCTCGGCGGCGTCCGCCTTCGGCGACAGCTCGTAGGTCGCCGGGTACAGGAAGCCCTCGATGTCGCTCTTGTCGGCCTTCTTGCCGTCGCCGCGCCGGAACCAGGACTCGTCCACCCCGAGCGCGACCGGGTTCTTCGCCGCCTTCGCGAAGTCCGCCACCGGGATCTTGGTGGCTTCCGACAGCTTCTGGAACGTCTGCTGGTACGACAGCCCCTCGGGCAGGGTGACCTTGGTGACCCAGCGCGCGTTCGGGTCGAGCAGCCGGCCGAGCGCGTCGCCGGCCTTCATCCCGACCTGGAGCTTGTACCACCCGGCCTGGATGTTCTTGCTGCGGTTGTTGTCCTTGGCGGCGTCGACGAACGCGTCCACCGAGGCGACCACCTTCTGGTGGTACAGCGTGGTGCCGATGTCGGTGGCCGACTGACCGGTCTTCACCTCGACGATCGCCTCGGCGCCACCCGGTCCGGAGTAGTCGTCGGCGACGAAGACGCCTTTCACCTTGCTGTACGCGAACCAGCCCCCGCCCGCCAGCAGGCCGAGCAGAACCAGGCTGAGGAAGAAGGCGACGGCCGACCGCCCGGCGCGGCTCCGGCGCCGCGAGGTGTCCGATTTCGCCTGCTCTTCTTCCTCCAGTACCGCATCCAGATCGTCGAGCATTACCGCCTCCGCTGCGCGTCCAGCATGTCAAGCCCCCGGCTGGAACTACGTCGCGAAGGGTGTCACGGATCGATCTGCGGCGCTACCTCACAGCGACGGCCGACCCGGAACAACCAGGTCGGCCGTCGATGTCACGCTGGTGCGGTCAGCAGATCGGAATGCCGTTCCTGCAGGCCTTCTGAATGTTCGCCTGGTGCTCCTCGAAGGTCTTGCCGTACCCCATCGCGCCCTTCTGGTCGACCGTCACGAAGAAGAAGTAATCGCTCTTCGGGGGCTCGACGGCACCCTTCAGGGCGACCTCGCCGGGACTGCTGATCGGCCCGACGGCCATGCCCTTGACGTCGTAGTTGTACGGGTTCTTCGGGTCGTGCAGCTCCTGGGCGAGCAGCTTCTCCGACGACTTCGCGTCCTTGCCGCTGATCCGCAGCCAGTAGTTGACGGTGCTGTCCAGCTGCAGGCAGCTGCACGGGAACTTGCCGGTGTACGCCCGGTTGTAGAGCACCCGCGCGACCGGCCCCATGTCCTCCGGCAGCAGCGCCTCGACCTGCGCGATCGACGCGGCCACCAGCGCCTCGTACGGCGAGATGTTCAGCTTGGTCGCCTTGTTCGCGAAGTCCAGCTTCGTCATCTCGTCGTTGAAGTGCTCGATGATGATCTTCAGGACGCCTGTGGCGTCGGTGTCCTTCGGGAACTCGTAGGTGGCCGGGTACAGGAAGCCCTCGATGTCCGCCGCGTTGACCTTCTTCCCGTCGCGGCGCTTGAACCACAGCGACGGCACGCCCAGCTTCTGCGGGCTCTTCGCGGCCTTCTTGAAGTCGTCGACGGGGATGCCGGTCGCCTTCGACAGCCGGTCGAAGATCTGCAGCGAGATCACACCCTCGGGGATGGTGACCTTGTTGACGTTCTTGTTCTTCAGGTCGAGCAGCATCGTCAGCGCGTCGCTGGCCTTCATCTCCTTCCTCAGGAGATACGATCCCACCTGAATGTCCTTGCTCTTCGGATTGTCCTTGGCCGCGTCGACGAACGCCGCGGCGCTCTTCACCACACCCGCCTTGTACAGGGTGTCGGCGATGTCGGTAGCGGTGTTGCCGGACTTCACCTCGATGACCGCCTCACCGGTGCCCGGCCCGGCGAAGTCCTCGGCGCTGAAGAAGCCCTTCACCTTGCCGTAGCCGACGTAGGCGACACCGCCGAGCGCCCCGAAAAGCAGCAGAACCAGGGCGAAGGCCATGACTGTACGGCCCGGTCCACCCTTTTTCCTGCGATGTTTCCAGCGGCCTCGATCCTCTGCGCCCTCGAACGCCAAATCCAGGTCGTCGTCGCTCAATTAAGTCTGCCTCCGCTGTGCGTCCAGCCAGCCCTGCAGGATCTCCACGGCGGCCGCCTGGTCCACGACCGCTCGCTGCCGACGCCCTCGAACGCCCCGCTCGCTCAGCCTACGGCTGGCGACGACTGTCGACATCCGCTCGTCGGAGAGCACAACCGGCCGGGGCGCGAGAATCACTCCCAGCCGCTGCACGTACGCCCGGACGTGGCCGGCCGCCACGCCCTCCCGCCCGTTCAGCGCGACCGGGAGGCCCACGACGACCTCGACGGCCTCGTGCTCCTCCGCCAGCCGGGCCAGCTCGGCCATGTCGGCGGGAACCTCGTCCGCGCCGGCCAGCTGATCCCGCGCCACGGTCGCGACCGGGCTGGCCAGGATCCCGTCCGGATCGCACTTGGCGACCCCGACGCGCACCTGTCCGACGTCCACCCCGAGGCGCACCCCCCGGGTGAAGCCGTGCGTCACGCTCTCTCCCTGCACACCAGCAAACCGCATCTCCGTTGTCCCCGAACGAGCCTTCCGCACGATCGACACCATTATCGACGTACGCCGATAACGGGCTCCTGATCGCGCGCAAAGCTTAACCGCTGCGCGTCCTGATACAACGGCCCCCTGTGCCGAGGCCAGGAATTCTCAAGGAAAAGGAAAGGATCCGTCGCACTGGGCGACGGATCCATTACCTGTCAATTGTCAGCTCGCGCCGGCGAGCGCCTTCTCGATCGACGCCAGCAGGTTCGGCGCCTCGGACGCCGGCACGCCGCCGCCCTGCGCCAGGTCGGCGTTGCCGCCACCCCGGCCGGACAGCGCGCCCTTGACCAGATCACCCGCGGACAGCCCCCGGCTCTTGGCGGCCGCGTTGATCGCCACGATCAGCGTCGCCTTGCCACCCGAACGGGCGGTCACCGCGACCACCGCCGGACGCGCCGGGTCGAACTTGCCGCGGATCTCCTGCGCCAGCGTGCGCACGTCGGTGCCGGCCGCGCCCTCCGGCGCCTCGGTCCCGACGAACGCCACCCCGCGCAGGTCCTTCGCCTGGTCGACCAGCGCGCCCGCGCCGGCCAGCACCATCTGCGCCCGCAGCTTCTCCAGCTCCTTCTCCGCGTCGCGCAGCGCCGTGACGGTCTGCTCGACCCGGTCGGCGACCTGGTCGCCGGGCACCCGGAACAGGTCGGCCAGGCGCGACACCAGCAGGTGCTCCTTGGCCAGGAAGCCGAACGCGTCGATGCCGACCAGCGCCTCGACCCGCCGCACGCCGGAGCCGATCGACGACTCGGTCAGGATCTTCACCAGGCCGAGCTGGCCGGAGCGGGCCACGTGGGTGCCACCGCACAGCTCCCGCGCGTAGTCGCCGACCTCGACGACCCGCACCTCGTCACCGTACTTCTCGCCGAACAGCGCCATCGCGCCGAGCCGGCGCGCCTCCTCCTGGGAGGTGACGAACGCGTTCACCTCGAGGTCGCGCAGCAGCACCTCGTTGATCTGCTGCTCGACGTCGAAGAGCACCGACGGGTTCACCGCGCCCGGGGTGTGGAAGTCGAACCGCAGCCGGCCCGGCGCGTTCAGCGAACCCGCCTGGGTCGCCGACTCGCCGAGGAAGTTGCGCATGGTCTGGTGCACCAGGTGGGTCGCGGTGTGCGACCGGGAGATCGCCTTGCGGCGGGTCACGTCGATCTCCGCCAGGCCGCTCTCGCCGGCCCGCACCTCGCCCTGCACCACCCGCGCCTTGTGCACGATCAGGCCGGGAATCGGCTGCTGCACGTCGAACACCTCGAGGTGGCCGCCGCCGACCTTGATCAGGCCGGTGTCCGCCTGCTGGCCACCGCCCTCGGCGTAGAACGGGGTGGTGTCCAGCACCAGCTCGACGGTCTCGCCCTCGCCGGCCACCTCGACCCGGCCGGAGTCGCCGATCAGCGCCCGGACCCGGGACTCGCGGGAGACCTCCTGGTACCCGGTGAACTGCACCGCGCCGCCGGCGTCGAGCGCCGACCGGTACGACGACAGGTCCGCGTGGCCGGTCTTGCGCGCCGCCGCGTCCGCCTTCGCCGCCGCCTTCTGCTCGGCCATCAGCCGGCGGAAGCCGTCCTGGTCGACCTGCAGCCCCTGCTCCTGCGCGATCTCCAGGGTCAGGTCGATCGGGAAGCCGTACGTGTCGTGCAGCTTGAACGCCTGCGAGCCGGAGAGCAGCTTGGCGCCGGACTGCTTGGTCTCGCTGATCGCGGTGTCCAGGATCGTGGTGCCCGCCTTGAGCGTGGAGAGGAACGCGTCCTCCTCCGCGTACGCGTACGTGGAGATCCGCCCGAACTCCTCGGCCAGCTCCGGGTACGACGGGGACATGCAGTCCCGCGCGATCGGCAGCAGGATCGGCAGCGCCGGCTCCTGCCAGCCGAGCAGGCGGATCGCCCGGATCGCGCGGCGCATGATCCGGCGCAGCACGTAGCCGCGGCCCTCGTTCGACGGGACGATGCCGTCGCCGATCAGCATCAGCGCGGTGCGCACGTGGTCGGCGATCACCCGCAGCCGGACGTCGTCGGGGTGGCTCTGGTTCGCCGCGTGGCCGGAGTGCGCACCGTACGTCCTGCCGGTCATCTCCGCCGCCCGGGCCAGGATCGGGCGGACCTCGTCGATCTCGTACAGGTTGTCGACGCCCTGCAGGATCGACGCGATGCGCTCCAGGCCCATGCCGGTGTCGATGTTCTGCTTCGGGAGCGCGCCGACGATCGTGAAGTCCTCCTTCGACTTCACGTCGGTGATCTCGTTCTGCATGAAGACCAGGTTCCAGAACTCCAGGTACCGGTCCTCGTCGACCTCCGGGCCGCCCTCCCTGCCGTAGGCGGGGCCGCGGTCGTAGTACAGCTCCGAGCACGGGCCGGCCGGGCCGGGGATGCCCATCGACCAGTAGTTGTCCTTCTTGCCGCGGCGCACGATCCGCTCCGCGGGCAGGCCGGTCCGCTTCCAGATCTCGATCGCCTCGTCGTCGTCGAGATACACCGTCGCCCAGATCTTCTCCGGGTCCAGACCGAAACCGCCCTGCTCGACCGGCTTCGTGGACAGCTCCCACGCCAGCGGGATCGCGCCCGCCTTGAAGTAGTCGCCGAACGAGAAGTTACCGTTCATCTGGAAGAACGTGCCGTGCCGGCTGGTCTTGCCGACCTCGTCGATGTCCGGCGTCCGGATGCACTTCTGCACACTCGCCGCCCGCTGGTACGGCGGGGTGCGCTGACCCAGGAAGAACGGCACGAACTGCACCATGCCGGCGTTGATGAACAGCAGGTTCGGGTCGTCGATGGCCGGCAGCGGGGCACTCGGGACGACCGTGTGCCCGTTGGCCTCGAAATGCGCCAGAAAGCGCCGCTTGACTTCCGCCGTCTTCATCGATTTCCCTCCTGCGAACCGGGCTGCGAGTCGTCGCGCAGCTCGGCGAATTTGTCCTCGTACAGAACCCCCTCGGCGAACGCCTCGTGGATCTGTTCCTCCCGCTCGGCCATACCGTCGCGGACGTCTTCCACGAAGCTACGCATCGACTCGACGAGCCCGCCAGCGGATTGCGAGAGCGAGGTGGCGATCCCGGTGGGGGTGAACTCCTCGGCCTTCTGCGTGAGCTTGCGCACCACGAGGGCGCCGACGGCCAGACCGACACCCAGCCAGAGCAGGCGTTTCATAGCAACGTTCCCCTCTTCGCGGCTATTTCAGCGATTGGCCCGGCGACGGCGCTTGATCTCGGTGCGGACCTCACGGTCCTCCTCGGCGTGCCGTCGCGCGGCGGCCGCCTTACGCAGCCCGTACCCGAACGAGGCGACCTTGACCAGCGGGTTCGCCGCGGCGGCGGAGACCACGGTGACCAGGTTGGCGACGTTGGCGGTGACGTTCTGCGCGTGCTCGGTCATCGTGTCGACCTTGGCCAGCTGCAGGTTCACACCGTCCAAAGAGACCTGGACCTGACCGAGAGCGGTGTTCACGTTCTCCACCGTGGTGTTCACGTTGCCGAGCAGCGGGCCGGTGCGATCGGTCACCTCGTTGATCGCCCGGGTCGCGGCGTCCACGGTGCGGCCCAGCTTCAGAATCGGCACGGCGAGCACGAGAACGAGCATCAGGAAGGCGCCCGCCGCGATCAGACCAGCGATTTCTCCGGCGTTCATTTAAGCGCGTCTCCTCTTCGGGTGGTCACGGTAACGGCGGGGACAACGTGCAGACCCTACCGTCCGTGACCACCACGCGCGTCACGACGCCTCTGGTGTCGGCGCCAAGAGGGGATCGTTCTCGTTCAGGACCGGATCCGGAGTCTCGCCCACCGGCCCCGGGCGGGTGTCGGGTTTGCCGCGCTCGTCGGCGATCTCGTTGCGCACCTTGATGCTGACCGTCGATCCCTCGCACTTGCCGGCCCCGGCCTCACCGGCCTCGGCCTCCTCGGTCCCGGCCGCCGGCAGCGCGTCCTGCGCCACCTGGTCGACCGCGCACCCGGGCAGCCCCACCGCGAGATCCAGAGTGAACTCGTCCCGCCGCCAGCAGGTGTAGGTGCCCTCCTCGGGCCGGACCGGCGTCTCCGGGCACTCGGCCACCTTCCACTGGGTCCAGCCGGCCTTGCTGAGCGCCTTCGTGTACGCCTCGGTGGTCTCCTGGAACTGCCGCTCCGACTGGACCACCCGCTCGCGGAACCGGCAGTCCAGGAAGCACCAGCGGCTCCCGCTGCCCTTGTCGTCGGCCTGCTTGTCGGCCCAGGCCGGCACGTCGAGCGCGTTGAGCGAGGCGAACACCGGGTCGTTGCCGACCGCGCGCAGCCCGAAGAAGGCCGGCAGCACCAGCAGCACGACGATCGCCAGCGTGGAGAGCGTGATCAGCCGCAGCCGCCGCTGCGTGCGGAGCTTCTGGCGAAGCTCGGCGAGACCACCCTCCGCGCCGGTCCCGGTCTCCTCGTCGCCGTCGGGCAGCGACGGGCCGCTCTTCCGATTCGGGGGTACGGCAGCGGCCCCGCCCCGCCCGGCGCGGGCCCCCGCGATCGTCCCGGTCCCGTTCCCGGGCCCGTTGCCGAAGCCGTCGGCCGTCCCCGGTCCGGCGCCGAATCCGTCACCGGCGGCGTTTCCCGGCCGCGACCGCGGTCCCTGGCCGTTTCCGGGCCCATCGGGCCGTCCGGGCGCCGAAGCCGCGCCAGTCCCCCGGCCGCTCCCCGGCACAGCGGCGGCGCCGGCATTCCCCGGCACAGACGCCGCACCAGTCCCCCGGCCGCTCCCCGGCACAGACGCCGCACCGGTTCCCCGGCCGTTTCCGGGCACGGCAGCAGCGCCGGCCCGATTGTTCCCGGGCACGGCGACGGACGCCGCGCCACGCGGGGCGCCGCCCGGACCGCCGGCCTCAGGGCCGGTCCCAGTAACCTGGGCGGCTCCGCGACGTGGCGAGCCACCGGCCGCCGGACCGCCGCCGGGCACCTGGGCGGCTCCGCGACGGGACGGGCCGCTCGCCTCGGGGTCACCCGGCGCGCCCTGCCCGGGAACCGCGGCAGACGCCGCGCCGCGCCCTGGAACAGCGTTCCCCGGAACGCTCGCCGCGCCGTTCCCGGGAACCCGCGCGGAGCCATTCCCGGGAACACTCGCCGGACCGTTTCCGGGAACGCTCCCGGGGCCATTTCCAGGAACACTCGCCGAACCGCTGCCCGGCGCCCGAGCCGCACCGGTCCCCGGACCACCCGGACCGGGCACCGCCGCGGCCCCCGCGGCGCCGACCCGCGCGGCACCGGCCACCGGCGCGCCGCCGCGCACCGGTCCAGCGCCGCGTGCCGGCCCGCCGCGCGGCCCAGGCGCCGGTGAGACCGGCCGGCCACGCATCCCACCTGCTCCAGCCGGGAAGCCCTGACTCTGCTCCGGCGAACCCATGCCCGCGGGGAAGCCCTGACTCCGCTGCGGATCCCCCGCGCCGGCCGGGAAGCCCTGGCTCCGCTCCGGGTGTCCGAGGCCGGCCCGGAACCCCTGGCTCCGCTCGGGATGCCCCTGGCCCGCAGGGAAGCCCTGGCTGTGTTCCGGACCACCCGTGCCGGCCGGGAAACCCTGACTCTGCTCCGGCGAACCCATGCCCGCCGGAAAGCCCTGACTCTGCTCCGGACGCCCCATACCAGCCGGAAAGCCCTGACTCTGCTCCGGACGCCCCATACCGGCCGGGAAGCCCTGACTCTGCTCCGGGCCGCCCATGCCGGCCCGGCCCGGCGCCTCGCCACGGGTGCCCTGGGGCTCACCGCGGCCGCGACGTCCCGGACCCGGCTGACCGGGCACCGAAACTCCACCAGCCTGGCCCGGAGCCACCGCACCGGTCTGCCCGCCGTCGGCGGCACGCCGATCCGCGGTGAAACCGTCCTCGTCCGGCTGCAACTGTCCGCCACGAGCCGGGGGACGCTGAATGACCCCGGAGGTACTCTCCGCCATCGCTCCGGCACGCCCGGGCACCGCCGGGGAACGTTTGCCCTGGCGCCCCGGAACCACCGGAGGCGCTACGGCCGCGGCCGCCCGGACCGGCCGCCCGTCACCGGGCCCGATCCGGCGCGGGCCGGGAACCCCAGGCGCCCCTTGCCCAGGAATGCCGGTTCCGCCCTGCCCGGGAACGCCCTGCCCGGGAACGCCCTGCATGCCCCCTTGCCCGGGAACAGCCTGCCCAGGAATGCCCTGCCTGCCGTGGCCGGGAGCGCCCTGCCTGCCGTGCCCGGGAACAGCTTGCCCAGGAACAGCTTGCCCAGGAACGGTCTGCCTGCCCTGCCCCGGAACACCTGCGGAACCAGCGGCATCGGGGGCCTCGTGCCGCCCGGCACCCTGTTCCCGCTGACCAGGTGCCCCCCGGCGGCCGGCGGCACCCTCAGCACCCCCGGCCGGCAGCCCGAACCGGCCCTCCGGAACGGCATGCGCCCCCTGAGCGTGCGCCCCGGACGTCGGCCGCGCGGAACCACCGCGCATGCCGTCCGGAGCGGCATGCGAACCGGGCGCCGAGTGCGCCGGCCCCCCGGACGCCGCATGCGAGGCGGGCGCCCCGGAGACCGGCCGCGGCCCCCGGCCACCGTAGACGCCGGCGGCCGCCGCGGCATGGGACCCGGGTCCACCGCCGTAGGCGCCATCCGGCGCGGAGTGCGAGCCCGCGGCCGTGCCACCGTGGGCGCCCGCCGGGCCGCTCTCCCCTTCGGCACGAGCGCGGCGGCCACGGCTGGTCCGATCCTCGGACTCGGCCGGGAAACCACCCCGCGAACGGCGTCCACCGTCCTCGTCCCCGCCCGGGACCGGCCCGGTCTGGTACACGCTTGGCGGCACGGCGTCACCCGGGAAGCCGGCGCCGCCAGGCGGAACCGGCCCGGTCTGATAGACCGCGGGCGGAATCGGCCCGGACGGCTCCGCGTCCACCCGCGCCGACGCGGCGTCGGCCCGGAAGCGATCACGGGCCGGCGCGGCCGGAGAAGTCGGGCGCACTCCGGGCGAGACCGGGCGCACCCCGGAAGCCACACCCCGGGGATCGGGACCCCCGGGTCGCCCGCCGGGAGTCTCGGGAGCGTTGCCGGACCGCGGCACAACCGGCGGCGTCTGCGGCCCGGACCCACCCGGACCACCGGCGCCCGGGCCGCCCGGACCACGCCGGTCAGGAGCAACCACACCCGGCGGAACGTGACCTGGAGGAACCGCGCCCGGCGGAATCTGGCCGGGGGCAACCGCGCCCGGCGGAACCTGGCCGGGACGGCCGGGCTGCCCACCCGGCGGCATCTGCGGCCGGCCGCCAGGCGCACCGCGCTTCCCAGGCGGAACAGCCCCCGGCGGCACCTGCCCCTGCGGCCCCGGTCGGCCACCCGGCGAAGCCTGACCCGGCATCGGCCCTGGCGGAATCTGTCCGGCGGGCCCGCCGCGCTGGCCGGGACCGACCGGCCCCGGCCGCTGCCCGGGCGGAACCGGTCCGGCCCCGGGATCGACCGGCACAGCCGCGGCGCCAGCCGGTCCACCGGGCCGCTGCCCGGGAGCCGGCGCCACGCCCGGACGCTGTCCAGGAGCCGCAGCCGAGCCGGGCCGCTGCCCCGGACCCGCAGCCGCGCCACCGGGCCGCCCGGCCGCATACTCCCCGGAGGCCGCCTGCCATCCGGGCGCCGGGCCACCGGCCGGACCGTCCCCGGCGGGCTCGTCGAAGCCACCGCCGAAGACCGGCCCGTCGTCGTCGACCGGCTCGTCCGGGCCGGGCGCCAGCCGGCCGGACTTGCTGGTCCGCGCCTCGCCGGGAACCGTGCCGGGGCCGATCGCGCCGCCCCGCTGCTTGGCGGTCTTCAGGTCGTCGAGCCAGCCGGTCTCCTCGCGCGGGATCTCGACCGGCTCGGCCGGCTGCGGCTCGGCGCGGCCACGCCCGAAGCGGCGGCCTTTCTTGCCGCCGCCCTGCCCGGCGTCGTCGTCGGGCCGTTCGGCACCGCGCGGTGTCACGGCTGTTCCTTCCCGGCGGCGTCGCCGCTCACGTCTGACCGTTTCTCGTCACTGCCGGCATCCGGCCCGGCCGCTGCCGGACCCGACCCCGTCTCCGTCCCCAACGGGTCCGCCGCCCCGCCCGGTTCGGCCACCTCGACAACGCCACCCGCCGGACCGGACGCCGCCGGCACCTCCGCACCGACGGAACCGGAAGTCGCGGACACATCCGCGCCCGCCCGGCCGGAGCCCGCCGGCACCTCGGCACCGACCGGCCCGGAGTCGGCCGGCAGCTCCGCACCGGCTGCCGCAGCGGCCACCGGCGAACCCGCGGCCGCCGAAACGGAAGCCGCCGAAGACTGTGACGCATCCGGAGCCGGAGCACCACCCGCCGCGCGGCCGGCGCTTCCCGCCGAAGCGCCACGGGCCCCGAGCCCCCGCACGATTCGGCGCAGGCGCGGCACCCGCTCGCCGACGGCGCGCTCGGCCCCGTGTTCGGTCGGCCGATAGTAGTCGGTGCCGACCAGATCATCCGGAACGTACTGCTGCCGCACGACACCCCGCGAGTCGTCGTGGGGGTACCGGTAACCGCGACCGTGGCCGAGACCACGCGCGCCGGAGTAGTGCGCGTCGCGTAGGTGCACCGGCACCGCCCCACCCCGGCCGGCCCGCACGTCGGCAAGCGCCGCGCCGATCGCCGTGGTGACGCTGTTCGACTTGGGCGCGGTGGCCATGTGCACGACCGCCTGGGCCAGGTTGAGCTGCGCCTCGGGCAGGCCGATCAGTTGTACGGCCTGGGCCGCCGCCGTCGCCACCAGCAGCGCCTGCGGGTCGGCCATCCCGACGTCCTCGCTCGCGAAGATCACGATCCGCCGGGCGATGAACCGCGGGTCCTCGCCGGCCACCAGCATCCGGGCCAGCCAGTGCAGCGCCGCGTCCGGGTCGCTGCCGCGCATGCTCTTGATGAACGCGCTGATCACGTCGTAGTGGGCGTCGCCGTCCCGGTCGTACCGCACGGCCGCGACGTCGACCGCGCGCTCGGCGGTGGCCAGGTCGATCTCCGTGGCGCCCTGCGCCGTCGCGGAACTCGCCGCCGCCTCCAGGGCGGTCAGCGCCTTCCGCACGTCGCCGGACGCCAGCCGTACCAAATGGTCCTCGGCCGCATCGGACAGCGTGACCGCGCCGCCCAGCCCGCGCTGATCGGTGATCGCGCGCCGGATCAACCGGCGCACGTCCTCCTCGCCGAGGGCCTGCAGGGTGAGCAGCACACAGCGGGAGAGCAGGGGCGAGATCACCGAGAAGTACGGGTTCTCCGTGGTCGCCGCGAGCAGCGTGACCGTCCGGTCCTCGACCGCGGCGAGCAGCGAGTCCTGCTGGGTCTTGCTGAAGCGGTGCACCTCGTCGATGAACAGGACGGTCGGCGGCCCACCGGCGCGGCGCTCCCGGCGCGCCGTGTCGATCACCGCGCGCACGTCCTTCACCCCGGCGGTGAGCGCGGACATCGCCACGAACTTGCGGTCGGTGGCGTGCGCGACCAGGTGCGCGATGGTCGTCTTGCCGGTGCCGGGCGGCCCCCAGAGGATCACCGACATCGGGCTGGAACCGGTCACCAACTGCCGTAACGGCGCGCCCGGGGCGAGCAGATGCTCCTGGCCGACCAACTCGTCGATGCCGGCCGGGCGCATCCGCACGGGCAGCGGCGCGTCGGCCGCGGGGGCGCCGAAGCCGGCGGCCGGGACCGGCGCCGGACCCGGCGGCGACAGGTCCGGCTGCGCGAGGGAGAAGAGCCCGTCCGTTTCCATCGCAACCGACAGTACCGGCCTGGCGGGGCCGATCCGAAATGCGATCGGAGCACCTGTGGACACGCTCCCGGCCCGCGAACGCACAGCTACTGAGCGTGCGTACGCGGGCCGGGGAAGAGCGCGGAAACTCAGCCGCGGCCCGGACGGCGGCCGTAGAAGCGGCGGCCACTTCCCGTCCCGGTGGCGGGGCCGCGGCCGACACCCGCCAGGTACAGCGCGATCAACAGCAGGCCGAGCGAGGCCATGGTCTCGAAGTTGATCAGATCGGGCGCTCCGAAGTCGCTGTTCAGCAGGTCGGAGAGCAGGTAGATACCGAAAACGACAGCCGCTGCGATAGCGAGCATCAGGATCCTCCGGGGGTGAGAGCCGATGCCGGGCTGATACCCGTGTCGATGGGTTCCCGAAACTCGGGCTTCACCAGATAGAGCGGCGCCGCTACCGCCAGTACCACCGCACCGACCACGATCGCCGAACTGACGCTCACGCTCTGTGCGAGCGTGGTCAACAGGACCGCGCCGATCGCGAACCCGGGTTGCCCCACCATCGAGTTGAGCGAGAGCAGACTCGTCCGGTACTCCCCCTCCGCCTGCCGGTGCAGCAGTCCCATGTGCACCGGGCTGGACGCGCCGTGCACCGCGTAGGTGAGCAGGAACCCGGTGATCACCCCGGCCGGGCCGGCCAGCAGTCCCATCCCGACGATCGTCAGGCCCAGCAGGATCCGCAGCACGAACCCGGTCCACGGCGCGCCGATCCGCCGGACGAGCACCGGGATCAGGGCGGCGCCGGCCGCCGAGGCGGCCCATCCCGCCGAGCTGACCGGGCCCATCAGGGCGGCGGCCCCCTCCTTGTCGGCGAGGACCTCGCTGAGCCGGACCGGCATCAGCTTCTCGAACGTCACCATGCCGAAGCTCCACAACACCTCCACCATGATCAGCGCGAAGACCACCCGGGACCGCCGGGCCAGCCGCAACGCGGAGCCGATCGCCACCGGCACGCCCCGGACCGAGGCGGCCCAGGCCGTCATTCCACGAGCTGGGCGCTCCTCGGTCATCAGCAGCGCCACGGCCACCGTGCTGAGCAGGCTCAGAGCAAGAGCGACGATCAGCGGTACGGTCAGCGCGCTCAGCGGCCCGATCGGCCCGAGCCAGATCAGGCCGCCGCTGAGCAGGGCGCCGATGGCGATGGCGAGGCTGAGCGCGACCGAGCTGTGGCTCAGGCCGGTCTCGATGTCCGCCTCCTTGTCGGCGGCCAGCGCCTCGTCGACGAACCAGGAGTCGAGCGGCCCGCTGTCCAACGCGCGGAAGATCCCCTGCAGGAACCAGGCCACGGCGAACAGGGTGACCGAATCGGCGAGGCTCATCACGGTGAGCGAGACCAGGTTGACCGCGCCGGCGATCAGCAGCACCGGCCGGCGGCCGAGCGCGTCGGCGAGACCGCCGGTGGGCAGCTCCAGGACCAGGACGGTGACGCCCTGGACCGCGGCGACCAGACCGGCTTGGGCGATGGTGAGCCCCCGGTCCAGCGGGAGCAGGGTGGTCAGCGGGATGGTGAGGCCGACCGGGAGCCAGCGAAGAGAGATCAGGAGAAGATAGCGATGCCGGATCCGGCGTACGGTCATGGCGGTCACCGGTCCTCTCCTTTCTCCGGGACGCCGTCGATGCGCGGCAGGGCGGACACGTACACGGCGACGGACCGCGTGTCGGGCCGGGGATCGTCCAGGCCGGCCCGCCGGTACCGCTCGATCACCTCCTCGATCTCGCGCATCATGGCCTGCGTCTGCTCCGAGCCGAGCCGGAGCATGTAGTCGGAGATCTCCGTGGTGTCCTGCCAGGCCGCCGATTCCCCGGGCAGCGCGCGGCGCCAGTTCTCCGCGAGCTCGGCGAAACGGCTGACCTGCTGGGCCTGCAGCCACTCGGCGGCCGCGGTGGCCTCCGGGTCGCCCTCGTAGTAACTGCGCCGGAAGCTGGACATGTCGTGCGCCGCCCGCCACCAGCGCTGCCGCCCCGAGCCGGCCCGCTGTTGTTCGACGACCAGTCCCGCCTCGGCGAGCTGCCGCAGGTGATAGCTGGTCGCGCCGGTGTTGGTGCCCAGGTCGGCGGCGAGCCTGGTGGCCGTGGCCGGACCGCTGAGACGCAGCTGGCCGAGCAGCCGCAGCCGCAATGGCTGGGCGAGCGCGCGGATCTGCGCGTTGTTGAGGTGTACCTGCCTGAGATCGTCCGCCATGCATACACAGTATCCGTGCACAGAAATTGTGCAAAGATATTGTGCATGGTCGGCACGGATCCCCACCGACCTGGACTTCACCGGGGGTTGAAATAAACAAAGGTTGAGGTTGCAGGCTTGTGAACATGGGAAACGACACGCTTGACGAAGCACTCCTCCGCCTTCACCGAACCGGTCCGGAGTTCGACGGCTGGCTCTCCAACCACGGGCCGATGGCCACCGAGGCACTGGTCCGCAACGGGCACGCGGACGACGTGCCCCGGTGGGTCGACGGTTACCTGGACCGCCTCGAAGAAGTGCCGCGCGGCATCGCGCCGATCGCCGCCGACCAGTGGCGCGAATCGCTCGGGGACGCCCGGCGCACCGGGGACTGGCTGGTCTTCTTCGACCGGGAGACGCGGTCGGCGCCGTGGCGGGAGGTGCTCGCGCGGTGGTGGCCGCGGCTGCTGCCGGGAATCGCCGCCGGGGCGACGCACGGGGTGATCCGGGTCGGTCATGCGGTGCGGGTGCTGCTGGAGGAGGAGACCCCGGCACGGGTGGCCGAGCTGGGGCAGGGACTCGCGTACTGGGCGGCACGCTGGCAGCCGATCGCGCCGGCCGGGCGCGGGCCGTACCCCAGCGCCGACCCGCGGCACGCCCTGGACGCCGTCCCACGCGTGCCGGATCAGCGGGCGGGCGTCCGCGACCGGCTCGCTCAACTCGCCGACCTGTCCGCCTGGCCGCAAGCGGCCGGCGCGGTGCCCGCCGAGAATCTCCCAGCGGCCGACCAGCTCCGCGCGATTGTCGCGGCCGCTGCTCGGAGACACCTCGATTACGGGTACGGCAGCCCGGTCATGCTGGTCCACGCCACCACCGCACCCGCGGCGGTCCTACGCGCCCTCCCCGCGCTGCCGCCCGCACTGGCGGCCCCGAGCGTCGCCGCCGCGTGGGCCGCGACCGCCGCCATCACCGCGGCCTACTCCCCGGCCACCCCGGACCCGGCCCACTCCCCGGACGCCGGCCCCCGGCAGGCGCCGACCAGGTCCGGCTCATCCAACGTCGGCCCCGGGCAAGCGCCGATTAAGCCCGGCTCACCCGGCCCCGGCCTCCGGCAAGCGCCGACCAAGCCCGGCTCACCCGGCCCCTGGGAGGCGCGGAACGCGCCCGGCCGGCCCGCCGGCCCCTCGTCATCCTCCGACCCCGACAGGGACTCCGCCCCGGCGCTCGACCCCGGCGAGGTCTTCGAGCGCGCCGTGTTCTCGGGCGACGAGCACGCCATCAAGTTCGCGGACGCCGCCGTCGAGTCGTGGCGCCTCAACGGCGATCCCGTCCTGTTGCGGGCGGCCGTGCACGCGACGGACCTGATCGGGCCCGTCTGATCTCCCGGACCGCCCACCACGGCCGGCGGTCGCCGGGCGGCCTCGCGCCGGGACCACGGCGCGAGACCGCCACGGGACGGGACTGCTGCGCCTGTCGAGTTTCTCAGCTCGGACGAAATCAGGCTTTTGGATCAGTCGGCCAGCTTGAAGAGCAGCACCGTCTCCCATTTGTGCATGTCTGGTTGTTCGGCGGGGTTGGTCATCAGGATCTCCAGGCGGGCAGTCCACCTCTCACCGGTCGGTGTCGGCGTCATGTCCCAGGTGAGGCCCTTGCGCTGGGCCCAGTCGAGCAGCCGCGCGGTGATCACCATCAACTGGTCGGGGTGACCGACGTGGCTGACCGTGGCATACCGGCCGGCGGGCAGCGTGTCCATGAAGTCCGGTGGCTCGACCGCGACCCGGCCGGAGACCGGGATGCCTGCCTCGACGACCATCTCCGCCGCCATGTCGATCATGCGGTAGCGGAAGAACGGCGCCCCGGTCACCTGGATCCCCCGCTGCGCGAGGCCGGAGAACATGGTGGGCAGGTGGTCGGCGACGCGCGCGAACTCGGTCATGGTGATCGATTCGCGACGGCCGACGTACAGCTGCTCGGCGCATTGGACGATGGTCGGCTCCACGCGGACCAGTCTCACAGGATCGGCGCGTCCCCGCACGCCCGCCTCACCGCACCTGTGGACAACCGCCGCCTGTGGACAACGAACGGCCCCGGCCCGGGATCGTGGGATCCTGGACCGGGGCCGCTTCGGACGTCAGTTCGAGCGCTCGACCGGGAGCGCCTGCCCGTCGGTGCCAGGCGTGCCGGTCGTCGCCTTCGGCTTGGCGTCGACGCCGGCCTCCAGTCGCTGCTGCGCGGTGATCGGCGTGGGCGCGCCGGTCAGCGGGTCGAAGCCACCACGGCTCTTGGGGAAGGAGATGACCTCACGGATGGAGTCGAAACCACCGAGCAGCATGCACGTCCGGTCCCAGCCGAGCGCGATGCCGGCGTGCGGCGGCGGGCCGTACTTGAAGGCCTCGAGCAGGAAGCCGAACTTGTCCTGTGCCTCCTCCGGGGTGATGCCGAGCAGGTCGAAGACCCGGCTCTGCACGTCACCGCGGTGGATACGGACGCTGCCTCCGCCGATCTCGTTGCCGTTGCACACGATGTCGTACGCGTATGCGAGGGCCTGGTCGGGCGCCTCCTCGAAGCGGTCCAGCCACTCGTCGTTCGGCGAGGTGAAGGGGTGGTGCACCGCGGTCCAGCCGCCCTCGTCGGTCTTCTCGAACATCGGCGCGTCCACCACCCAGCAGAACGCCCAGGCATCCTCGTCGATCAGCTTCGCTCGCTTGGCGATCTCGATCCGGGCCGCGCCGAGCAACTCCTGCGCCTCCCGCCGGTCGGTGCCGGCGGCGAAGAAGATCGCGTCGCCGGGCTTGGCGCCGACCGCGTCGGCCAGGCCCGACATGTGCGCGGCCGACAGGTTCTTCGCGACCGGGCCACGAGGCTCGCCGGTCTCCGCGTCCAGGACGACGTAGGCCAGGCCGCGGGCGCCCCGGGCCTTCGCCCAGTCCTGCCAGCCGTCCAGCTCCTTGCGGGTCTGCGCGGCGCCGCCCGGCATGACCACCGCGCCGACGTAGCCACCGGCGTCGATCGCTGCGGCGAACACCCGGAACTCGGTGCCGCGCAGGTAGTCGGTCAGCTCGACCAGCTCGACGCCGTACCGCAGGTCGGGCTTGTCGGAGCCGTAGCGGTTCATCGCGTCGGTCCAGGTGATCCGCGGGATCGGCAGCGGGACCTGGTAGCCGGCCAGCTCGCTCCAGAGCTTGGAGACGATCTCCTCGCCCAGCTCGATGACGTCGTCCTGCGTCACGAACGACATCTCGATGTCGAGCTGGGTGAACTCGGGCTGCCGGTCGGCGCGGAAGTCCTCGTCGCGGTAGCAGCGGGCGATCTGGTAGTAGCGCTCCATGCCGGCCACCATCAGCAGCTGCTTGAACAGCTGCGGCGACTGGGGCAGCGCATACCAGGTGCCGGGCTGCAGGCGGACCGGGACCAGGAAGTCACGGGCGCCCTCGGGCGTCGACCGGGTCAGGGTCGGCGTCTCGATCTCGTTGAAGTCGCGGGCGTGCAGCACCTCGCGGGCGATCTGGTTGGCGCGGCTGCGCAGGCGCAGCGCCTTCGCCGGGCCGGAGCGGCGCAGGTCGAGGTAGCGGTACTTCAGGCGGATGTCGTCGGACGCGGTGATCGTGTCGTCGATCGGCAGCGGCAGTGGGGCGGCCTCGGACAGCACGGTCAGCTCGCTGGCGACGACCTCGATCGCGCCGGTGGCGAGCTCCGGGTTCTCGTTGCCCTCGGGGCGGGCGTTGACCTGACCGACGACCTTCACGCAGAACTCGTTGCGCAGCGCGTGCGCGTCCTCCTCGCGGAAGACCACCTGCACCACGCCGGAGCCGTCCCGCAGGTCGACGAAGATGACACCGCCGTGGTCACGCCGGCGGGCCACCCAACCGGCGAGAGTCACCGTCGTGCCGGCATCCGTCGCACGCAGGCTGCCGGCCTCATGGGTCCTGATCACGGAAACGTCTCCTTATCGAGTTTCGCGGGGCGCACCCGACATTCTGTCAGGAGCGCCCCGCGCCGCGTGTCACGGGCCGGTTCACCGCCTCTTTCACCGGCTCGTGTTCCCGGTCGCCGGGCGGCTCCCGATCAGGTCCCGGCCGTTCTCCGGCGGATCACAGCTGATCGCCGGGCGGCTTGCGCTCTCACTTCGGCGGCCTTGCGGTCATCGTGGGCCGGTTCGCTCGCGGCCGAACCGCTCACCGGACAGCCGTTCCTCAAGGACCCCCGGCCGAATCGCTCACCCGCCGGCACATCCCCTGACCGCTTCTACTCGGCGAACAACCAGGAAGTCGCGCGCAGGCCGGCGGTGCCGGTCACTCCGACGTCGGTGATCTCCACGAGAACCAGCTTGGCCGGCTCGGCCGCGGTCAGCACACACAGCGCGGCGCCCTTCTTGACCGCCACCTCGGCCCCCGGGCCGAGCGGTCCGGTGCGGATCGCCCGCAGGCAGCCCTCGGCGTCCAGGTTCGCGTTGGGCGCGCTGCTGCCGGCGGTGGCGCCGGCCGCGAGGGAGAGCCGGGCCGGCACGGCGCCGCACTTGCTGTCGTACCGCAGGTCGGCGACCTGCCCGGAAACCCCGGCGCGAGGTTCGTCGAGGTCGAGGTAGACCAGCGCGGAGCAGCCGATGCGGATGTCCAGGGCTTCTTTGGCGTACGTCACGGGCCGCCCCGCGTCCGCCTCGGCGGGCCGCGATGGCGGAGTGCTCCGGAGCCGGTAGAGCAGGAAGCCGGCGACCCCTGACGCGCCGAGCGCCAACAGACTGATGACCAGCGCCGTCAGGGCAAGCTTGCGCCCATGCGGCTTGCGGGCCCGGGCACTGTCACGCTCCCGCCGGTCCGGTTCCCGGGAGAAGGCGCCCGTCGGGGCATCCGCCGGTGCGTCGCTCACCGAAGCGGGCAGGTCGACGGGCGACGAGGCAGTCACGGACGCCGGAGCACCCGTCGAAGGTGAGGCCACGGACGCCGGTGTGCCGGTAGCCGGCACACCCGCAGGCGCGGGCACACCCGCAGCCGTGCTCTCCGGCGGCACATCTGCGGCTGAAGGTGTCCGTACAGAGGGCCCACCCGCGGCCGCAGGCGTCTGCGCCGGCCGCATACCCGCGGCCGCGGGCGTGCCCACTGGTCGTGGCACGCTGCCCGGCGGCGGCACGGCCGACGGCGGCACTTCCACGGAAGGCGGCGGGTTCACGGGCACGGGCACGCTCGCCCCCGGCTGGTCCACGACCGGCCGGGGCTCACCCGGTTCATCGCCAACCCGCTGCGGCACCGGAACCTGATGCCGCACAAGCCGCGGCACCGGCGGCCGACCCGCCGCCGGTTGACCCGCCCGATCCCGCGGGGGCTGCTCACCCCGCGCCGCCGCAGCCTGCCCCGCCGGATGCCGTCCGGCCTGTTCCGGCCGATCCGGCCTCTGCGAGCCCGCATGAACCCCGAGCACCGCCTCGACGTCCGGAGAACTCCGCGCCCCCGCGGCAACCGGCGCCTTCCCAGCGAACCGGTCCCCCACGCCAACCCGTCGCTGCGAGATGAACCGTGTCCCCGGAGTTGTCCGCCCCTCCGGCCCAGCCGACGCCTCCGGAACCACCGGAGGATCCTCAGCCCGCCCCGCCCCGCCCCGCGAATCCACGGACCCAGCCCGGCCGGCTTGATCACCCTGTCCGCGGCGACTGGCATGAGCGTCGTAGCTGGCTGCACGAAATACCGGCATACAGGGCTCCGATGGCGAAGTAGGTAGAAACCTCCTCTGAAACCTAAAGACCCATGATCGCCAAGCAACATCCCCCGGCAAGGCGATTCACCCTCACTCATCGAAACTCGCGAACCACCTCGATCAGCCCGACGATGTGGTCGTTGAACTCCTCCAACTCCTCAGCCGGCACCCACAGCTCGAGAATCGTGTCCCCGCCCGCCTGCCGCACCGGGTACCGGGCCGCGAACGCCGCGTCCACCTCGAACCGCGTCACGAACCCGGCCCCCGAGGCGGGCACGTTCCAGTCCCGAGCGATCCGCACCGCGTAGTCCTCGTTCAGCACCGGATAGAAGATCGGCTGATCCGGCAGCCTCGGCGGCCACCGCCGCCACCCCGACGCCCGCACCAGGTCGAGCTCCGTCGGCCCGGTAGGCCGCCAGAGTGTCATCGTCTCCGTCATGCCGCGGAGTCTTCCAACATCAACTCGTCCCGTCGTCCTGTTTTCATCCCGTCCCGCTCCCCGGTCAAACGAACGTCCCGCCCCGCTCCAGATCCGGGAGCGGAGGCGGTCTCCGTGGCGGTCGGCGCTCTCGCCAGGCTCCTGCCCCGATATCAGCGCGCCGTGGCGGATCACGCCCGCCTGCTCATCGAACCGGACTCCCACCGAACCGGAACCGGCCTCGCCCCCTCCGGAGTCAGCAGGTCGAACCGCCAGTCGTTGCAGCGGATCGAACCTCCCCGCGGAAACTCGAGATCTACCGGATCAGAAGTACGTGTGCAGCACGTCCACCACGCGCCGCTCCTCGTCCACCACCGGGATGTCGCGCCATTTGTCGAACGCGGTACACGGGTGCGAGATCCCGAACCGGATCAGATCCCCGGGTACGACCGCGACCCCGTCGGCCACCTCCAGATACGTGTGGTGGTCGTTGAGCCGGGTCACCCGCAGCCCTTCGGCCACCGAGCCGGCCCCGTCGGCCCGCCGCACCTCCAGCGGCACCGGCAGCCCCTCGTCGAACGGCGCGTCCCGCTTGCCCATCCCGGCCAGTGCCAGCCCCGGCTCCGGGACGGACAGCACCTGCGCCCAGATCTCCAGAGCCGCCGCCAGCGGTCCCTCCCCGGGCACCCGCACGAACGGCGTCCGCTCCCGGTAGAACCCGTCGTCGTGGGTGACCGAGGCCCCGCTGCGCAGGATCAACCCGGCCCGCGTGCTCAGCCCGGCGAGGCGATCCGCGACCCGGTCGAACCAGGCACTGCCGCCGGCCGAGACCAGTGGCCGTTCCGGCAGCAGCCCGGCGCTCCGGAGCCTCTCGAAGCCCTCGACCAGCCGGTCCAGATACGCGTCGACCTCGGGCTGATCACCGAGCTGTCCCTCGTATCCGGTGACGCCGGCAAGCTCGGCCCCTGGCGCGTCGGCGACCGCACGGGCGAGCTCTTCCAGTTCGTCGAGCGTGCGCACCCCGGTGCGCCCGCCGGGATGCCCCAGCTCGACGAAGACCCGGGCGCGTCCGGCCCCGGACGCCGCCCGCACCCCGGCCGCCGAGTCGACCTGGAAGTAGACCTCCCACCCGGCGGCGCTCTCGGCGGCCAGCCAGCGCAGCGCGGTGGGATCCAGCACCTGGTTCGCGATCAGGACCCGCGGCACGCCGAGTCGCCGCAGCACCAGGGCCTGGTTGGCGGTCGCGACGGTCAGCCCCCAGGCGCCGGCCCGCAACTGCGCCTCGATGAGGCCGGGCGCCATGGTCGTCTTGGCGTGCGGGGCGAAGTCGAACCCGTGCCGCCGGCAGTAGGCCGCCATGGTCGCGATGTTCGCCTCGACCGCCGGGCGGCGCACCACCAGCAGCGGCCAGGTGAAGCCGCCGCCGAAGATGCTGGGCCGTTCCGCCGCGAGGTGCTCCGGCGTCCGGTGGCCCTCAGGAATCCAGAATCCCTTGCTCCGCCAGTCGATCGTCATCTCGGGTGTCCCTCGCTTCCGGTCTGGTCGCCGACTGCCCGACCGCACGCGCGGTGCGGATCGCTGTCGCGGACGAGGTCGCTCGCCAGCCCTGCCACGCGGACCGGCGCGCCGCGATGCCGCCGCCGCGCGAAGTGCTTCCCCAGCTGCCGCGCGACCCGCTCGCCGCAGTCGCCACATCGCACGAACTGCTTCCCTCGCTGCCCCACGACCCGCTCGCCGCAGTCGCCAGGACGCGCGAACTGCTCAGCCTCATGCGGCGCGACCGGAATGCTCCCCGTGACGCCGGTCGTGGCACGCTGCCGCTGGAGCAACCCCCGCCGGGTCTGCGGGCACACCGTCTCACGGCGTCCGCTGTCGCGGCCGAGGGTGATCATGCCGATGCCCGACCCAGGTCGGCGGTCATCTCACGCAGTTCCGCGAGACGATCATCGGTGGTACGAGGATGGCCGGGCGCGTCCGGCCGCCCGTCCCACGGTCGCGGCCCGGTCGGCGGGCGGTAGTTCACGCCGAGCGCGTCCAGCCTCTCCAGATGGGCCGGCAACCGCGTCGAGAACTCGGCGAAGTCGCGCCCGGCCGGGCCCCAGACCGTCTCGGCGAACGCACAGAGCCGGGGAAACGCCTGGTAGTCGACGCGGCGCGCGGACTCCATGTGCTCGGTCCAGAGGTTCGCCTGCCCGCCCAGGACCAGATCTGCCTCGTCCGTGGTGAGGCCGGGCGGGACCGGATCGAACGCATACACCTCGGCGAGGGTGAGCAGAGTGCCCACCGGGGTCGGCTCGGCCGGATCGTCGGACTGGCGATAGTCCAGGTAGACCGAGGTGTCGGGGCAGGACACGACCTCGTGCGCGGCACGGGCGGCACGGGCGGCGGGGCCGGCGCCCCGCCAGGCGGCGATCACCGCCCCGGGTGGCGCGCCGCCGACCAGGATTTCGTCCCAGCCGAACACCCGCCGGCCGCGGCCGGCGAGATGCTCGGCCATCCGCGCGGTGAACCAGGGCTGCAGCCGCTCCTGGCCGGCCAGGCCCTCCGCCCGGATGCGGGCCTGCGCGACCGGGCTGTCACACCACTCGCCGGGCGGGCACTCGTCGCCGCCGATCCCGATCAGCTCCCCCGGGAACAGGTCGCAGAGATGGTCCAGCACAGCGCGGCAGAAGTCGAGCGCCTGCGGACCCAGGTTGAGCACGTGCGGGGAGACGCCCCAGCCGGCGCGGACCGGACCGGCGTAGCCGTTGCCGAGCTCCGGATAGGCGGCCACGGCGGCCTGCATGTGCCCGGGCATGTCCACCTCGGGAACCACGGTGACGTGCCGCTCGGCGGCGTAGGCGACGATCTCCCGCAGGTCGTCGTCGGAGTAGTAGCCGCCGTGCGGGCGCTGGTCGTAACGCTCGTGTTGCCGGGCGCCGAGCATGGTGGCCGGCCGCCAGGCGCCGACCGAGGTGAGCCGCGGCCAGCCGGGCACCTCGATGCGCCAGCCCTGATCGTCGGTGAGATGCAGATGCAGCACGTTGAGCTTGTGGAAGGCGAGCAGGTCGATCAGGCGCAGCACGTCGGAGACCGGCATGAAGTGCCGCGCCACGTCGAGCAGCACACCTCGCCAACGGAAGCGCGGCGCGTCCCGGATCCGCCCGGCGGGCACCGCCCACGGCCCGCCGGCCAGGCGTGCGCGGCGTAGCGTGACCGGAGGCAGCAGCTGCCGCAGGGTCTGCGCGCCGTAGAAGACGCCGGCCTCGGCGCCACCTCGGATGTCGAGGCCGGCGGGACCGATGACCAGCTCGTATTCCTCAGCGGACAGCTGCGGGTCGAGGCGCAGGCGGATGCCGCCGGGACCGGGCGACAGATGACAGCTGGTGGCCGGGCCCAGCGCGCCGCGCAGCCAGGTGGCCACGCCGGCCAGGCCGGCAGCCGCGTCCAGCGGCGTCGCCGGGCCCAGCTCGAAGGCGCCTTCACCCGAAGCGGCCAGGCCAGGCCTCGGCACAAGGTTCGTAAGTCGCTCGCTCATCCTCACTCCTTGACCTGCCCGGCGTTTTCCCGCACGCTACTACGAGCCACATACGAACCACCAGAGGAGACGCGATGAACATCGGGGTCGTGGTCCACTCCGGTCAGCGTGCCCGTTTCGCCGAGGCGACCCGCACGCTGACCGGCGTCTCCTTCGCCTGGGCGGAATACGAGCGGGAGTCGGAGATCCGCGATCAGGTCGCCGACCTGCTGGCCAGCGGCTCGCTCGACGGCCTGCTCCTCGGCCTGGTCCCGCACGCCCGGGCGAGCGACCTGCTGCCGTCCGGCCTCCCCACGGTGGTCACCCGGTCCGCCGCGCTCGATCTGGCTCTGGCCTGGGCACGAGCCCGGGGCAACGGCTGGCCGGCCACCCCGGTCAGCATCGACACCTTCCCCGACGAGACGGTCGGCGAGGTGGCGGCGGCGCTCGGCCTCGACCGGCCGGCGATCGCCACTCTCCCGTTCCGCCCGGAGCAACCGGTCGCCGAAGTGGTCGCGTTCCACCGGGAGCATCTGGAGCGCACCGGGGCGCCCTATGTGATCTCCGCGCGCACCGGGGTGGCCGCCGCGCTCGACGGGCGGACCGCCGTGCTGCAGGCGCTGGCCACGCCCGGCACGATCCGCGCCGACCTGCACGATCTGGTCTCCCGGGTGCGCGGCCGGCAGGCCGACGAGCAGCGTTTCGCCGCCGCGGTCTTCCGCGCTCCGGAGTCCGGCGCCCGGGCGGCGTTGCAGCGGACCTTGTCCGAGTTGCCCGAGCTGGCCGGCGCCTGGATCGACGAGCACGGTGCCCGTGACGTGATCGCCTTCGCACCGGCCGTTGTCTTCCAGACCATGACCCGGCACTGGGTCAGCCTCCCGCTCGGCGAGGCCGCCGGTTTCCACGGCGCCGGTTCCCCTGCCGACCCCCTCGTGAGCAACGCGGCAACCGGCGAAGCACCGGAACCGCCAGCCGACACCGCAGCCTCGGGCACGCCACCGCGCAGCGGCGCCACTTCGGACCCGACGTCCGGCGGCGGGTCCGCCTCCGACACGACGACCGGCGGCGGGTCCGCCTCCGACACGACGACCGGCCGCACGGCCTCCGCCGACACGCCGCCCGGCCGCACCACCTCCGCCGACACTCCGACGGGGCCCACCACCTCCGCCGACAACGGGCCGGGCTCGACGAACGACACAGCGGCCGCGGACAGAGCGCCGAGCCCGTTCGACGACGGCGCCGCCCTGGGTGATGTGCCGGTAGCGGATGCTGCGCCACGCCCCCTGCCGGGTCCCGGCGCGGCGGTCGGCTTCGGCATCGGCGCGTCGGCCCGCAGCAGTGTGGCGCTGGCCGAGCAGGCGGCTGATCGCGCCGAGCGGGACGGTTACACCACCGGCTACCTGATCACCGAGGACGGCGTGATGATCGGCCCGATCGGCGCGGCCGGCCCACCCCTGGCCTATACCTACCGGGCGCACGGCGGCCTGGAGGAACTGGCCGCCCGATCGGGGTTGAGCGCCGCCACGATGTCCCGGCTCGCGGCGTTGGAGAACTCGCTGGCCGGACGCCCGATCACACCCGGTGAGCTGGCCCGGGCGCTGGGGATCACCGATCCGAGCGGGCGGCGGCTGATCCGCAAACTCAGTGAGGCCGGCCTCGTCGCGGGCGAGGGCAGTGCTCAGCCGCATCACAAGGGCCGCCCCACCCGGCTCTACCGGCTGGCGATCCGGGCCGCCCTGGCTCCTGGCGGTGCCCGGTGACCTTCGACCTGCTCCTGGCCGGTGGCACCGTGCTGACCGGCGACGAGACGACACCTCCGGCCGGGACACCGGCGGACGTCGGGGTCCGCGACGGGCGGATCGCCGCGGTGGGGGCGGGTCTGCCCCGCGACGCGCGCGACGTCGTGGACGTCACCGGCCGGCTGGTCACGCCGGGGTTGATCGACCTGCACACGCACGTCGGGCCGGGCTACTGGGGCATCGACCCCGACCCGATAGCCTGGCATTCCGGGGTGACCACGTGGGTGGACGCCGGCTCGGCCGGGGCGTTCACGCTGGACGGCCTGCGCCGGGTCGCGGCCACCGCCACCGTGCGGGTGCCCGCCCTGCTGAACATTTCGGCGATCGGCCTGGCCGGCCGCACCGGGGAGAACCGGGACCTGGCGAACTGTGACGTAGCTCTGGCGATCGACACCATCCAGGCGAACCGGGAGCTGATCCGGGGCGTCAAGGTGCGTATCGACCGGGAGTCCGTCGGCGACAACGGCGTCGAGCCGTTACGCCGTGGCCTGGCGGCCGCGGAAGCCTGCGGAGTGCCGGTGATGGTCCATATCGGGCTCGCCCCACCCGAACTCGGCGAGGTGCTGGGCCTGCTGCGGCCAGGTGACGTCGTGACGCACTGCGCGAGCGGGATCGCCGTCCCGCTCGGCCCGGACGTACATGCGGCGGCCGCGCGCGGGGTGCTGCTCGACCTGGGGCACGGCTCGGGCGGCTTCGCTTTCGACGTGCTGGAGGCCCAGCTGGCGGCCAGCCTGCGGCCCTACACGATCTCCACCGACCTGCACGCCCGGTCTCTCCACGGGCCGGTCTTCGACCTGCCCACCACGATGGCCAAGCTGCTGGCGGCCGGCGTTCCGCTGGCCGAGGTGGTCGCCGCGGTCACCATCCATCCGGCCCGCGCGTTGGGCCTGCCGGGCGGGACACTCACGGCCGGCGCTCCGGCCGACATCGCGATTTTCGAGGTACGGGCGGAGGAGTTCCCCGTCGCCGACGCTCACCGGCAGGTCCGCACGTCACCGATCCGCCTGGTCAACGAGGCGACGTATGTGGCCGGGCGCCTGCTCCCCCCGCGACTGCCGTCCCCGCCTGCGCCGTGGATCCCGCTCACCGACGCACAGCACGCGGCCCTGGCGGCCCGTGCGCGCCACCTCCGTGACCTGCTCACCACTCCCCTGGTGGGAGTGGACGGGCTGGCCGAACAGTTCCCGAGAAACCAACAGAGGAGTTCCTGATGCCGAAACGCGCTGTGATCACCGACAAGGCCGCGCCCGCCGGTGGGCCGTATTCGCACGCGGTCGTGGCCGGCGACACGATCTACCTGGCCGGCGCCGTCCCCGCTCTGCCCGACGGCACCCGGGTCACCGGCAGTTTCGCCGAGCAGGCGCACGCCGCCTTCCGGAACCTCGCCGCGGTGGCCGAGGCCGCCGGCGCCAGCTTGGACGACGCCGTCCGGGTCGGCGTCTACCTGCGTGACTTCGGGGACTTCGCCGAGCTGAACGAGATCTATCCGCAGTACATCAAGGGCGATCACCTGCCGGTCCGGACCACCCTGCCGGTCCCGCTGGTCGGCTTCGACATCGAGATCGACGCCATCCTCTACGTAGGCGAATAGCGCTACTGGGGCGATACGCCCGCAAGAACCACTACACCGGCGTAATGCACCACACCGGCAAGGGCAGCGCTCGCCCGCGCTCAGGGATCGAGGAACAGGCGACGGCAGCCGAGACGCATGCGTGCCAAGTGGACGGAGACGCGTGCGACTCGGCAGCCCAAACCACGAGCTGGCCGCTCGGCTCGCCCAGGCAGTCGCCGTCCAGCTGCCGCAATCGCTGGTCGTCGTACTCCGCGCTCCCCGGCGGTCGGGCCTGGAATGGGCACCTGGGAGCGCGTCGAGAATGGGATCGGTCGACGGAACGATCGCGGTTGCGGGAGGAGGGGGATAGCCGGGGACCGTCTTGGGTAGAAGAGCATCCATGCCTAAACCCGGAGAGTTGCTCGGTGGACGGTATCGGCTGGACGATCGGATCGCGGCCGGCGGCATGGGTGAGGTCTGGGCTGCGACAGACACCGTGCTGAGCCGCCCGGTCGCGGTGAAGACGCTGCTGGGCGGGCGCGGGACCGATCCCGGGTTCCTGCGGCGGTTCCGGCACGAGGCGCGGGCCATGGCCGCGTTGCGGCATCCGGGCGTGGTGGCGGTGTACGACTTCGGGGACACCGAGGACGGCGCCTACCTGGTCATGGCACGGGTGGACGGGCAGCCGCTGAACCGGGTGCTCGCCGACCGCGGGCAGCTCTCGGTGGCCGAGACGATGTCGGTGGTGGCGCAGGCCGGACGGGCACTGCAGGCCGCACATGACGCGGGGATCGTGCACCGGGACGTCAAGCCCGGGAACCTGATCATCGAGCCGGACGGGACGGTGGTGCTGGTCGACTTCGGGGTGGCCCGGTCGGCGAACTCGGTCACGCTGACCGGGGCGCGCGAGGTGGTGGGTACGGCGCTCTACATCGCGCCGGAGCAGGTGTCCAAGCGGACCACCGGGCCGGCGGCGGACATCTACGCGCTGGGCGGGGTGGCTTATCACTGCCTGACCGGACGGCCGCCGTTCCTCGGGGACAACCCGCTGGCGGTCGCCCTGCAGCACGTCACGGACGAGCCGCCGCCGCTGTCCCGGGACGTGCCCCGGCCGGTTCGTGACCTGATCGGCATCGCGCTGGCCAAGGAGCCGGCCGAGCGTTTCCCGTCCGCCGCCGCGATGGCCGCGGCCGCGGAGGCCGCCGCCACGGAGACCGCCGCCACGAAGGCCGCCGCCACGAAGACCGCCGCCACGAAGGCCGCCGCCACGGAGACCGCCGCCACGGGAACAGGAGCGCGCGGAGCGGCCGCCGCAAAGGCAGGGACGTTCGGCACGACCGCCGCGGGCACGGGCGTCTCCACTATCAACGGCGATCGGGCGACCACTGGCGGCGTCGCGGTGGACGGCACCATGGACGGCATCGCCGCGCAGGCTGAAGGCACGAACGGCGAGGCACGGTCCGCGGATGCGAATGCGGCGACTCAGGCTGTGGCGGCCGGCGCCGGGACGGGATTCGCCGCGCGAGCCATGGTGGGAGCACCGCTGCTTGCCGACGTTCGGCCGGCGGGACCGGCTCGCGACGGACAGACCATGGCGGACGGAACCCTTGCGGCGGTCCCGGCGGCGTCAGTGGCCGGCCTTGCCCCTGGGCTGCCCCCTGCTCCGGAGCAGCGAAGCGGGAGTCCGGCTTCGCCGGCGAAGGACGGTGGCGCCGCGGCTGGGGAAAGCACCGGGACCGCGGCCCCTGCCGATGGCGCGCCGGTCACGCCCGGGATCGGCGCGGCTGACCCTGGAGTCGGCGCGGCCGGCCCGGCGGTTGGCCCGGGAGCCGGCCCGGCGGTTGGCCCGGATCGGCGCAGACGCGCCTGGGCTCTGGCTGCTGGAGCCCTGCTCGTCCTGCTCGGACTCGGCGCGGTGATGGCGCTGGCGGACCCGCTCGGTCTTTCCGGCGACGAGCCGTCCGGGAACACGCCGCCCGCGGGAAAGCCTTCAGCTGTCGCCCCGGCCAGTCGCACACCGGAGAAGAAGAGCGATGCGGGTGGCGGGGAACGCACCAGCGCACCGCGCGGGGGCGGGCCGGCGAGCGAGCCGGCGCGAGACGAACAGACAGCTACCGGCACCGCGCGACCCACCGCGACCGGGAACCGAGGCGGCGAGCCGACCGCTCCGGCGCAGAAGCCGACCACGGCCGCGCCGACGCAGACCTCCGGTGACGACGACAACGACGGCGACGAGGACGCCGACGGCGGAACCGGCGACAGCGGCACGACCGGCGGCGACAGCGGCAACAGCGGACCTGGGAACAACGGCACCGGCGGCGGGAACAGCGGCGCCGGCGGCGGTGGCACCGGAGGCGGAAACAGCGGCGCCGGCGGCGGCGCCGGCGGCGGGAACAGCGGACAGGGCAGCGACGTGGGCTGAGCGGAGGCGGCGCGGCGACGATGCGCCACACCCGGTCAATCGATCGATCATCGCTGATCGACTGGGTACGCTGAGAGCTATGCCCACGGCCGGTGAGTCGCTCAACGGTCGATACCGGCTGGACGAACGCATCGCCGCCGGCGGCATGGGGGAGGTCTGGCAGGCGACAGACACCCTCCTCGGCCGCCCCGTCGCCGTGAAGATGCTGCTCGTGGAGCGGTCCGGCGACCCCGGCTTCCGGCAGCGGTTCGAGCACGAGGCCCGGGCCATGGCGGCGGTGCGGCATCCGGGCGTGGCCGCGGTCCACGACTTCGGCACCACCGGCCACGGCGCCTACCTGGTGATGGCCCGGATCGACGGGCAGCCGCTGGACCGGTTGATCGCCCGCCGGGGCCGGCTCTCCGCCGAGGAGACGACGGCGCTGGTCGCCCAGGTCGCCGGCGCGCTGCAGAGCGTGCACCGGGCCGGGATCGTGCACCGGGACGTCACGCCCGGAAATCTGATCGTCGAACCGGACGGGAACGTGGTCCTCGTCGACTTCGGGGTGGCCCGGTCGGCGCTCTCGGTGACGCTGACCGGGGCCCGGAATGTGATCGGCACCGCCGGCTACATGGCTCCCGAGCAGGTGGCCAAGAAGACCGTGGGCCCGGCCGCGGACCTGTACGCCCTGGGCGCGGTCGCCTACCACTGTCTGGCCGGGCGGCCGCCGTTCCAGGGTGGCGACGCGGTCTCGATCGCCGTCCGGCACGTCACCGACGACCCGCCACCGCTGCCCGCCGACGTGCCGGAACGGGTCCGGGCGCTGGTCACCCGGGCGCTGGAGAAGGATCCGGCGCGGCGGCACCCGTCGGCCGCCGCGATGGCCGGCGCCGCCCGGGCCGCGACCGGCGGCGCCCCGGCGCGGCTGCTGGCCACCGAATCGGACACGATCGCCCTGTCACCGGCTTTGACGGGCGGGACGGCCACGGCGGAGGACGGGAGGAGGACCGCGGACGCCGGGCGGGCCCGACCGAAACCCTGGTTGCCGCCCATTCTGGCGGTCCTGCTGGCCGCCCTGTCCGGCGCCGCCGCGGTGGTTCTGGTCAGCGACCCGTTCGGCTGGCGCACCGGTCCCGCGGCCACCACTCCGTCGCCCGCTCCCCCGATCGGATCCGGCCCGCCGTCGCCGGTTCCACCATTGAGGACCACGATTTCCGGTACGACACCGGGACGGAACCCGCCGCCCGGGAATACCCGGACCACGCGTCCACCGAGTCCGTCCCGGCTCCCGGTGAGCGCGAGCGCCCCGTCGTCGAGCAGCCCGGAGCAGAGCGAGCCTCCCGGCGGCGGGTCGCAGCCGCCCGGCGACGGGTCCGCCGCCCCGGGAGAGGCCGGACGGTGAGGCGCCCCGCGGCCACGGGCCCGCCGCCCGGGAGGAGCCGGACGGTGAGACGCCGCCCGGCGGCGTACGACGTCATCGTGGTTTTCGATCTTCAGAACGGGACGGACACACGCCGGAAACGTCCGGCTGCCAGTATCTCGGGGCGTACCCAGGAGGTTCCTTTGTTCCTCAGCCAGCACGAACGGGATCGTCTGCTCATCCACGTGGCCGCCGACGTCGCGCGGAAGCGGCGCGAGCGCGGGCTCCGGCTGAACCATCCCGAGGCCACCGCCGTCATCACGGCGTTTCTGCTGGAGGGCGCACGCGACGGCCGGACCGTCGTGGAGCTGATGGACGCCGGGCGCCGGGTGCTCACCCGCGACGACGTCCTGGAGGGTGTGCCCGAGATGCTGACCGAGGTGCAGGTCGAGGCCACCTTCCCGGACGGCACCAAGCTGGTCACCGTGCACGGGCCGATCTCATGATCCCCGGCGAGATTCTCCACGGCGACGGCGCCATCACGATCAACCCTGGCCGGCCGCGGCGGGAGGTCACCGTGCGCAACACCGGCGACCGGCCGATCCAGGTCGGATCGCACTTCCACTTCGCCGAGTCGAACGCCGCCCTGGAGTTCGACCGCGCCGCTGCCTGGGGGCACCGGCTCGCCATTCCGGCCGGCACGTCCGTCCGGTTCGAACCGGGCCTGCCCCGCGACGTCGTGCTGGTGCCGCTGGCCGGTGACCGCATCGTGCCGGGTCTGCGCGGGCTGGCCGGCGGACCGCTGGACACCCCGCCGCCCCCGGCCGGGCCCGACCCGGCCGACATCGAGCCGGCCGGATCTCTGGACGAAGACACCGGCGAGGCCCAGCCGAACGGGCGCGCTCGATGAGCACCCTGGATCGCGGGCGGTACGCGGCGCTGTACGGGCCGACCACCGGGGACCGGATCCGGCTGGCCGACACCAACCTGCTGATCGAGATCGAGGAGGATCGCAGCGCCGGCCCGCACCCGGGCGACGAGGTGGTCTTCGGCGGCGGCAAGGTGATCCGCGAGTCGATGGGCCAGTCCCGGGCGACGCGCGCCGCGGGCGCGCCGGACACCGTGATCACCGGCGCCGTCGTGCTCGATCACTGGGGCATCGTCAAGGCCGACGTCGGCATCCGGGACGGCCGGATCGTCGCGATCGGCAAGGCCGGCAACCCGGACACCATGGACGGCGTGCATCCCGGCCTGGTGATCGGCGCGAGCACCGAGATCATCGCGGGCAACGGGAAGATCCTGACGGCCGGGGCGATCGACAGCCACGTGCACCTGATCAGCCCGACCGTCCTGGACACCGCGGTGGCGTCCGGCGTCACCACGATCGTCGGCGGCGGCACCGGGCCGGCCGAGGGCACCAAGGCCACCACTGTCACGCCGAACTCCTGGCACCTGGCCCGGATGCTGGAGGCGATCGACACGTTCCCGGTGAACGTGCTGCTGCTCGGCAAGGGCAACACCACGTCCGAGGAGTCGATGTGGGAGCAGCTGCGCGGCGGCGCGGGCGGCTTCAAGCTGCACGAGGACTGGGGCACCACGCCGGCCGCGATCGACGCGTGCCTGCGGGTGTGCGACGCGTCCGGCGTGCAGGCCGCGATCCACACGGACACGCTGAACGAGGCCGGCTTCGTCGAGGAGACGATCCGGGCGATCGGCGGGCGGTCCATCCACGCCTATCACACCGAGGGCGCCGGCGGCGGGCACGCGCCGGACATCATCACCGTCGCCGCGCACCCCAACGTGCTGCCCTCGTCGACGAACCCGACCCGGCCGTACACCCGCAACACCCTGGCCGAGCACTTCGACATGCTGATGGTCTGCCACCACCTGAACTCGGCGGTGCCGGAGGACCTGGCGTTCGCGGAGAGCCGGATCCGGCCGTCGACGATGGCCGCCGAGGACCTGCTGCACGATCTCGGCGCGATCTCGATGATCGGTTCCGACTCGCAGGCGATGGGCCGGGCCGGCGAGGTGATCATGCGGACCTGGCAGACCGCCCACGTCATGAAGGCGCGCCGCGGTCCGCTCGCCGGTGACGGGCCGGCGGACAACAACCGCGCCAGGAGGTACGTCGCCAAGTACACGATCTGCCCGGCCGTCGCGCACGGCCTGGCCGGTCAGGTCGGCTCGATCGAGACCGGCAAGCTCGCCGACCTGGTGCTGTGGGATCCGGCCTTCTTCGGCGTCCGGCCGGCGCTCGTGCTCAAGGGCGGGATGATCGCGTACGCCCAGATGGGTGACGCGAACGCGTCCATCCCCACGCCGCAGCCGGTGCTGCCGCGGCCGATGTTCGGCTCCTACGGTACGGTCCCGGCGCACACCTCGCTCGCCTTCGTGGCGCCGGCCGCCGTCGACGCCCTTCTCGGTGATCGGATCGGGGTGCGGCGCACGCTGGTCCCGGTCGCGGACACCCGGGCGATCGGCAAGGCGGACCTGCCGCGCAACGACGCGATGCCGCGGATCGAGGTGGACGCGGACACCTTCGAGGTACGCGTCGACGGCGAGGTCGTGGAGCCGGATCCGGTCACCGAGCTGCCGATGGCGCAGCGGTACTTCCTGTTCTGATGAGTCTCGCCACGCTGCTGCTGCTCGCGGACGGCCGCCTGCCGTCCGGCGGGCACGCCCACTCGGCCGGGTTGGAGGCGCAGGTCACGGCCGGCCGGGTGCGCTCGGTCGCGGATCTGGACGGTTTCCTCCGCGGGAAGCTGGCCACCGGCGGGCTGGTGTCGGCGGCGTTCGCGGCGGCGGCCTGCGCGGATGCGACCCGCTGGGCCGACCTGGACGCGGGGCTCGACGCGCGTACCCCGTCCCCGGCCCTGCGCCGGGCCTCGCGGGCGCAGGGCCGTGCGCTGCTGCGCGCCGGGCGGGCCATGTGGCCGGTGGCCGGCGTCGGCCGGGAGCCGCACCAGCCGGTGGCGCTCGGCGCGCTGGCCGCGGCCGCCGGGCTGTCCCCGGGGCAGGCCGCGGTGGCCGCGGCACACGGTGCGATCACCGGTCCGGCCAGTGCGGCGGTCCGGCTGCTGGGGCTGGATCCGTACCGGGTGCACGCGCTCCTGGCCCGGCTGGCCCCGGAGTGTGACCGGATCGCGGAGGTCGCCGCCTCCCGATCCGGCGACGCCGTCGACCGGTTGCCGGCCTCGGGCGCTCCCCTGCTCGACATCGGCGCCGAATATCACGCCACCTGGGAGGTGCGTCTCTTTGCATCCTGAACCGCGGGCACATCATGTCCCTCACACCCACCCGGAACCGGAGGTGGACCCGCACGCGCCGCTGACGGGCGGGTCCAGGGCGCTGCGCGTCGGGATCGGCGGGCCGGTCGGATCCGGCAAGACCGCGCTGGTGGCGGCGCTGTGCCGGGCGCTCGGCGCCCAGCTGCGGCTGGCCGTGGTGACGAACGACATCTACACCACCGAGGACGCGGACTTCCTGCTCCGCAACGGGGTGCTGCCGGCGGAACGGATCCGCGCGGTGGAGACCGGGTGCTGCCCGCACACCGCGATCCGGGACGACATCTCGGCGAACCTGGACGCGGTCGAGGATCTGGAGTCCTCGCTCGGGCCGCTCGACCTGGTCCTGCTGGAGAGCGGCGGGGACAACCTGACCGCCACGTTCAGCAAGGGGCTGATCGACCAGCAGATCTTCGTGGTGGACGTGTCCGGCGGGGACAAGGTCCCGCGCAAGGGGGGCCCGGGCGTCACGACCGCGGACCTGCTGGTGATCAACAAGACGGATCTGGCGCCTCTGGTGGGCGCCGACCTGTCGGTGATGGACCGGGACGCCCGGGCCCGGCGCGGCGACCTGCCGACGGTGTTCCTGTCGCTGGCCGAGGATCGGGGCGCCACGCCTGTCGCGGACTGGATCCGCGGCCTCGTGGCGGCGCGCGCCGCCGGCTGATCCCCCCGGGGAGGGACGATGAAGGCGAAGGCCCGCGTGGTCGCCGAGGTGGACGGGCACGGCCGTACCCGGCTGGCGGTGCTGCGCGGGGAGTCGCCGCTGCTGCTCCGGCGGACCGGGCGGCACACCGCGGAGGGGGTCACCGTGCACCTCGTCGGCGGGGCGGCCGGCCCGCTGCGCGGCGACGAGCTGCGGCTGGACGTCGAGGTGGGGCCGGGGGCGCGGCTGGAGGTGCTCAGCGTCGCGGCGCAGCTCGCGCTCCCCGGCCGGCCGGCGCCGGCGTCCCGGTTGACGGTCACCGCCGACGTCGCGGCCGGTGGCGCGTTGCGGTGGATCCCGGAGCCGCTGATCGCCGCCGCCGGCTGTGATCACGTCGTGGTCACCCGGGTCGCGGTCGAGGCGGGTGGGTCGCTGTTGTGGCGCGACGACCTGGTCTGCGGGCGGCACGGCGAGGTCTGCGGCGACGTCCTCGCCGACACCCTCGTCCGGTACGGCGGAACCACCCTCCACCGGCACGAACTGGCCGTCGGTCCCCGTGCCCCGGGCTGGGACGGCCCGGCGGTGCTCGGCGCCGGCCGCGCCATCGGCACGCTGCTCACCGCCGGCCCGGACGCGGTCACGCCCGGGTCGGCCGGCCCGGCCGTGGCGCTCATGCCCCTGGCCGGCCCCGGCATGCTGGCCACCGCCGTCGGCGCTGACATCCGGGAGGTCCGGGCGGCCCTCGATCCGCTCTGCGCCGCCGGACACGTGGAGGGCGGCCGAAGCCGCCCTCCACGGGAGATCACCGTCAGGCCGCCACGGCTATCGGCACGCCGTGGCTGTCGGTGAGAGCCAGCCGGGTGTGCAGATTGCCCTGTTGCTGCACCTTCGCGAAATACTCGCTGCGGCGCCGCTGCAGACATCCCTTCCGGGTACGCGGACCACCGGCCGCCACGGTCAGCAGTTCCGGCGCGAGCGAGCTGTTCAGCCCCTCCCGCAGCAGCCGCAGCGCCTCGGTGCGCAGCTGGGAGATCCGGGACTCGGTCACGCCGAGTCGTGCCGCCACCTCGCTGAGCGGCTGTTCCTGCAGGAACGATTCCTCCACGACCTGGCGCAGCCGCTCGGGCAGCGCCTGGATGGCCTGGTGCAGATAACCCAGGCGTTCCCGCTTGAGCAGCAGATCCTCGGGCCCCTCGGACAGCTCCGGCACCATCTCCTCGGCCGCCCCGGTCGGGAAGCCCTGCAGGCTCAGCAGCGACGCCTTCTGCACGTCGTCCTCGACGCTGGCCAGCTCGGACACCCCGATGCCGAGCATTTCGGCGACCTCGGCATCGCTCGGGGTGCGTCCCAGCGCGGCGGTCAGTTCCTGGCGGGCGGAAGCGGCACGCCGTGCCCGGGCCCGCACCGACCGGCTGGCCCAGTCCTGTCCCCTCAGCTCGTCCAGCAGCGCGCCGCGGATCCGCACCGCGGCGAAGCGATGAAAGGGGATCCCGCGGGTCACGTCGAAGGAGCGCGCCGCTCCGAGCAATGCCGCGAAGCCGGCGGAGGAGAGGTCATCCGAGTGAACGTGGCCAGGCACCCGGTTGAGCAGTTCCCGCACCAGGTGGCCGACCATCGGCATGTGCTCGCGGATCAGGTCCTCGATGTCACGCGCGGAGGGCGCGTCGTGCATGGTGCCGAAGGTGGCGGGGAGTTCGGTCGTGGCGGTCACGTAGTCCTCCTCACTCATACGAACCGGCTGGTTAAGCCGGCTGATGAGATGAAGAGTGATGGCCGTCGGGTGCAGCGGAGCCCGAACTCGGTTGCTTTTGTGGAGTTTTTTCACGTAAAGCCTCAGGTCGGCGAACGACCGAGGTCCGGAAACGTGACGATCCGCCTGACCGGACACCCGGTCACGCGGATCGTCTCCTTGCAGGGGATATCAGTGCAACACCGGGGCGCGCATCGTCATCATCTCCGCCAGTTCCGCCCGCACCCAGCGCATCCGGCGGACCGCGACGTCCGGGTGGTCACCGAACTCGGCGGCCACGCCGGCTGCGCATCCGTCGCTGCCGTGCCGGAGGATCATACGAGTTATCTCCTCCTCCACGGCGGCGCGACTCGGGTATTCGGACGGCTGCAGACACGAGACGAACAGCGCCTCGGCGGCCAAATCCTTAACACTGCTGATCATTTGTCGAACTCCCCGTTGCGACGACCTGCTTGTTGGGTCCGGCGCCGGAACTCGCGTGGATGCAGATTCCATCATCCTCGGGAGAGCACTGCCGGTCGGCAGCCACGCCGCGCGAAATCACCGCAATCCCGGCCAGACTTCCCGGGGCGGGTGGAAGGCAGAGTACCTGTCGTTTTCGCCTTCACCGTAACGCGGTATGTGCCGAATGACTTCTGCTTTTCGGGCCCGGCGAGGTTGTACCCAGGGGTCGGACCAGGCAATCACCGACGGCCGGTGCAGTCGGATTTTTCCTGACGATCCGGTCACGACCCCGCCCTCAGCAGTCGACACCCTCTTCGCAGCCGTCCACCGAGGTGCCCGGCGCCGGCGGCGCGTCCGTGGTCGGACCGTCCACGCCGTCCGGCGCCTGGCTCGCGTTCTGCGACTGATCCGGTTCCGGCTGCACCGTGAAGGTCGACGGGTCGCTGGGCTCGTCGTCCTCGCCGCCGCCGCCGGTGACCGGGGGCGTCGCGGAACTCGTCCCGGGCGCCGGCGTCCTGGTCGCGGTCCGGCTCGGGCCGGCGCTGGTCGGCGTGATGTGCACGATGCCGCCGGTGTCGACGGAGATGCCGGGCACCGGCGTGGAGTCGGTGGCCGGCGCGCCCAGCCGGACCGTGCCGTCGGAGAGCTGCTCGACCGGGCGCGACGGCTCGCCGGGCTCACCCGACACGTACGCCTGGCAGGTCTTGCCGTTGAGCTGGAAGAGCATCGGGGCGGCATTGCTCCGCACGAACCGCCCGGAGATCTCCAGTGTGGTGTTCTCCTGCGGCTCCAGCGCCGCCGCCGACTGGACGGTGACCGCCCGGTTGTCCTGGAGGAGGTCGACCTTGCCCTGGCCGGAGACGGTCTGGTCGCCCGGCATCAGGAACCAGAGCTTCCAGTCCTCGACCGCCCGGTCCCCCCGGTTGGCGAGGGTGACCTGGGCCTTGAACCGGCCCTTCTCCTGCGACCAGACGGCGTAGCTGACGATGCAGTTGCCCGCCGCCGGGACCACGCTCGGACCGGGCGTGACCGCGTTGGCGCGCTCGTCGCCCTTCGGCGGGGCGGCCAGGCTCCACCCGTACGTCAGGCCGCTGAGCAGCCCGATCGTGCCCAGCACGACCAGCGCACGCCGGGTCCGGATCTGCTTGCGGGTACGGGCCGGCGACCGGTCGCCGGACGGGACCGGCGGCGGGCCTCCCGCACCCGGGCGCAGCGACGGCGGCCGGTCGCCGGCGTCCGGCGAGGGCGGCGACAGCGACGCGGCCGCCGCGGCCGGCCCCATGCCCGCGTAGGGATAGCCGGACGGCAGGATCGTGGTGTCCTCGCCGCTGTCCTCCCAGTCCGCGCGTAAGCCGCTGACCTGTGGCATCGGTGCGCCAGCGGCGACAGCGGCCAGCACGTGCGCGACCTCCGCGGTGGGCGGGCGGTCCGCCGGCCGCTTCTCCAGGCAACGGCCGACCAGGGCGTCCACCTCGTGCGGCAGGCCCTCGACCGGCGGCAGCGGATCGGGCTCCACGTACTGGTGGGCGCGCAGCAGGGCGGTCGTGGTGCCGACGTCCCACGGGAGCTGGCCGATCAGCATCCGGTAGATCAGCAGGCCGACCGCGTAGACGTCGGTGGCCGGGCTGACCTGGCCGCCCTCCAGGCGCTCGGGGGCCAGGTAGGCCGGCGTGCCGAGCAGGCTGCCGTCCGGGTCGGTGTCGTTCTCCCCGATCAGGGCGGAAATACCGAAGTCGACCACCTTCGCCCCGGACTGGGTGAGCATCACGTTGGCCGGGGTGACGTCGCGGTGCACGATCCCGCGCGCGTGCGCGGCCGCCAGGGCGGCCGCGACCTCGGCGCTGATCCGGACGGCGGTGTTCCACGGCAGGGTGCGGACCCGGGCCAGCACCGCGGCCAGCGACTCGCCGTCGACCAGCTCCATCACGACGTACGGCACGGGCTCGCCGTCGATCGTGGCGGCCTCGCCGTAGTCGTACACGTTGGTGATGTGCGGGTGGCTCAGCCGCGCCGCGGCCTGCGCCTCGGCCCGCAGCCGGCGCCGGAAGGAGGGATCGGCGCTGGTGGACGGGGGCAGCACCTTGACCGCCACCTGGCGGCCGAGAACTTCGTCGAAGCCTCGCCAAACCACCGACATCCCGCCGGCCCCGAGCCGCTCCACCAGCCGATACCGGCCGGCGAGCAGACCCGAACCGGGCAGGTCCGTCGTGCTCATGTGCCCCCACAGGCGCGCTTCGAGGAAACGCCGGACCGCACCGCCATGCGCCCCCGACGCCGGGCGACTCGGGCCCACTGATCGGATCCCGAGCATCCCCCATCGATGGCGAGGATGTTAGTCCCTGGCAGGCGTCAGTTCGATTCACCACCATGCGATCTACCAGGCAATCATTACCGTCTGTGGGATCGGCCGAGCGACGTGTGAGGCTGGCCGAACGGCCAGGAAAGCGCTTTCCGTAAACACGCCGTCACGGAGGGGCGGAGACGGGTGCGGGGATTGCCCGCTTCGCCGGAACTTGCGCCTTCAACTTTCGAGTGACTCCGTCGTGGAGATATGCACGATTAGTCAATGCATCGCTACGCAGCGAGATCATGCCTGTCCATGATCTGTCACACGACTTGACGCCCGCGGGCCGGCTGTGGCGCACTCCACGCCGCCGGAGTGACCGGCAACACAGGATGGGAGCCGGGCGGCGCCGCGCCCAATTCACCGAGGAGCGCCCGGATCGGCTCCCACTTCTCGTAGATCACCAGCAGCACCTCGCCCGGCGCGGTCAGGCTCAACCCGGTGGTCACCGCCTCGCGGTAGTCGCCGGCGCGGATCACCCGGATCTGCGGCCGGCGCGCCCGCATCTCCCGCTCGACCAGCTCGGACACCTCCCCCGGCGAGCGACCGCGCGGGTCCCGGTCGTCGTAGAGCACCGCCCGGGTCAGCCCGTCCGCCAGGATCTGCGCCGACGCGGCGAGCAGGTCGTCACGCCGGTCCCCGGGCAGCGTCACCGCGGCCACGCAGCGGTCCGCGCCCCACAGCCGGTGCAGCGTGCGCAGGGTGGTGGCGAGCGCGGCCGGGTTGTGCGCGTAGTCCAGGAAGATCGAGACGTCGCCGAGCCGCAGCATCGTGCCCCGGCCCGGGTTGTCCACGATCGGGTCGAACTCGGCGAGCCGCGCCGCCACGGTCTCCGGGCGGACGCCCAGGGCGCGGGCCGCGGCGATCGCGGCGAGGGCGTTGGCCGCGGCGTGCAGGGCGGCGCCGCCGTACGCCCCGGGCACCTCGGCCACCCGCATCAGCGGCGTCCGCCGGTCCCCGGTGGCCTGCACCAGCCAGCCGTCGTGCAGCACGTACGCGGTCCCGCCCCGCCCGAGGTGCTCGGTCAGCACCGGGTTGGCCGGGTCCAGCCCGAACCACACGAGGCGTTTCCGGTCGGCCCGTACCCGGGGGCGGGCTGCCAGCGTGCGCACCCAGGGATCGTCCGCGTTGAGCACCAGCGTGCCGCCGTCCCGGACCCGCTCGGCGACCACCGCCTTGACGTGCGCCAGGTCCTCGATCGAGCCGAGCCCGTCCTGGCCCAGGTGGTCGGCGGTGATGTTGGTGATCACGCCGACGTCCGACCAGTCGTAGCCGAGCCCGCGCCGCAGCAGCCCGCCCCGTGCCGTCTCCAGCACCGCCACCTCGACCTGCGGGTCGCCGAGCACCTGCTGCGCCGATCGCGGACCGGTGGCGTCGGCCAGCCGGATGGCCCGCCCGTCCACGTACACCCCGTCGGTGTTCGCCGCGCCGACCCGGTGGCCGGCGCCGCTGAGCAGGTGCGCGACCAGCCGGGTGACCGTGGTCTTGCCGTTCGTGCCGGTCACCGCGACGACCGGGATCCGCCCGTCGGAGCCACCCGGGAACATCGCCCGGACGATCGCGTCGCCCACCTCACGCGCCCGGCCGAGCGCCGGGGCCAGGTGCATCCGCAGTCCGGGCACCGCGTTCACCTCGATCACCCCGGCGGCCGGGGCGTCCTCGCCGACCGGCGGCAGCGGCCCGGCGATGTCCGGCAGCCGCAGGTCGATCCCGGCGATGTCCAGACCCACCAGCGCGGCGATCCGCTGACACAGCCGGGTCACGTCCGGATGCACCTGATCGGTGACGTCCCGGCTGGTGCCGCCGGTGGACAGGTTGGCGCACTCGCGCAGCCAGACGGTCCGCCCGGCGGGCGGGACGTCCGCCGGGCCGAACCCGGCGACCCGGCACGCGGCGGCGTCCAGGCTGATCCGGGTCATCACCCGGGCATGCCCCTCTCCCCGGCGCGGGTCGGCGTTGACCTGCTCGACCAGCTGGGCCAGGGTGGCGGCGCCGTCGCCGACCACGTGCGCGGCGATCCGCTCGGCCGCGGCCACCACCTCGCCGGCCACCATCAGCACCCGGTAGTCCCGGCCGGCCAGCTGCCGCTCGACCACCACGTCGCCGCCCGCCTCGGCGAAGGCCCGCTCGACCGCCTCGGGCGTACCCAGCCCGAGCGTGACGTGGTCGCCGTGCCGGCCGTGCCGGGGCTTCACCACCACGGGGGCGCCCAGTTCGCGCAGCAGCCGGACCGCCTCGGCCGCCGTGCCCGCCGTTCCGCCGGGCGCCACCGGGACACCCGCCTCGCCGAGCAGCCGCCGGGTGACGTGCTTGTCCGCGGCGATGTCGATGCCCACCCCACTGGTCCGGTCGCTCATCGCGGCCCAGGCCAGCCGCCGGCGGGTGCCCCAGCCGAGCCGGATCAGGCTGAGATCGTCGAACCGTTCCACCGGGATGCCGCGCCGGCGGGCCGCCGTGACGATCGCCCGGGTGCTCGGGCCGGTAGCCTCCCGCTCGGCGCACGCGGCCAGCTCGGCGAGCCGGTCGGCCGGCAGCCCACGGGCCTGGCCGTCGTGGATCGCCTGCACCAGGTCGACGGCCGCCTCCAGCAGCTCCCCGGGCACCCGGGACTCGGGTGACTCGTCGGCCGGGCACTCCACGATCACGTCGTAGAGCCCGGTCTCGCCGGCCGACACCGTCCGGCCGAAGCTGACCTCCCGGCCGATCAGCTGGGACAGCTCCAGGCAGACGTGCTCGGTGACGTGCCCGAAGTAGGTGCCGCCCCGCAGCCGGCTGACGAACCCGCCCGGGGCGCCGGCCGCGCAGTGGTGCTCGACCAGCCCGGGCAGCGCCCGCAGCAGACGCTCGGTGAACCCGGTGACGTCACAGGTCTCCCGGCCGGTCAGCTCCTCCAGACGGAGCCGGGCCACCACCGCCGGCCGGGACAGATACACGTTGGGGCCGCGCAGACGGCGCAGGCTCTCGATCTTCATGCGAGTGCTCCCCGATCCCCGGCCGGCGGCCGGTGAGGTGGAAGGTGTGGCCCGCCGGCAGCACGTGCACCAGCGCCCCGGCCAGCGCGATCGGCCCCTCCGGCGGGACCTGGATGTCGGTGGCGGCGCCCGCGTCGACGATCGTCACGGCGCCGCTGCCGAGCACCTCGAACCGGTCGCCGTCGATGAGGATCGCGGTGTCCTCGTCGATGCCCAGGCCGAGCTCGTGCGGATACAGGGCCACCGCGCTGAGCAGCCGGTTCAGCCGCCCCCGCTGGGCGAAGTGCTGATCGATCAGCACCCCCGGAACAAATTCCAGACCAGGACCCGTGTGTACGCTCGCGGCCGTCACCCCGGGCCCGCCCCCACCGATGATCATGGTGGCCGACATCATCGCCGCCCCGGCGCTGGTTCCGCCGAGCACCACCGAGCCGGCGGCCACCAGTTCCTGCAGCAGCGAGTCGGCTGCCGTCCCGCCCAGCACCGTGGTGATCCGCCGCTGGTCGCCACCGGTGAAGAAGATCCCTGTCGCGTCCCGCAGCACCGCCGCCGTGCCGGGCTCGTTCGCGTCGGCCCGGCTGGCCAGGCGCAACGCGCACACCGAGGCGGCGCCCAGCTCGGTGAACGTGCCGACGTGGAACGCCTCAGCGGCCTCGGGGGACTCAGTGGCGGCCGCGATCACCACGATCCGGGCGGACCGGCCCCCGGCCAGCTCGACGAACCGGACGAGCAGCTCCGGTCCGGCGGCGCCGCCGATGATGAGTAGCCGGCCGTCCACCGTGCCTCCTCAGCAGCTCCCGCGTGGGCCACTGTCGAGGTTAATCGGAACAAAACCGCAACATTCGGCTAATCGGAATGCTTGGCGGGCAGCGGATGGCGAATCTCCGGCGGGCCCTCGGCCAGCGCGATCGAGGGCCGGGCCGAAGTGCGCGACCAGCCGGCCGGCGAGAGCCGGGCCGGCCGAACGAAATCTAGACGGGCCCGCCGCGCCGCCGCGCTCCCGGGCCCGGGCGGGGCAGGACGTCCCGGTGGCCGGCGACCTGGTGGCCGCCGGCACAGTGGATCTCGACGTGCAGCTCCTCGGCGCAGTCCCGGTGGACGAACTGGATCGGCGGCCCCTCCGGGTCGGCCAGGTACCTGTTGCCCCAGTCGCCCAGGGCGATCAGCACCGGGTAGAGGTCGAAGCCCTTCTCGGTCAGCCGGTACTCGTGGCGGACCCGGGCGCCCGGCTCCTGATACGGCTCGCGGCGCAGCACCCCGGCGCCGACCAGGGCGGACAGCCGGTTCGCCAGCACTTGGCGGGGGATCCGGGTGCGCACCCGCATGTCGTCGAAGCGGCGGATGCCGGTGAAGACCTCGCGCAGCACCACCATGGTCCACTTCTCGCCGAGGATCGCCATCGCCCGGGAGATGGTGCAGTTCGCCACGTCCCAGTCGAGGGCGCTCGGTCGTGTGACGGGTTCAACCATCGGACCACCCTAGGTCTCGTGCCCCCGTGACGCCTTCCCAGCACCGCGCGGGCCGGTTCAGCCGGCCTGTGACGCCGCCGACCACGCCGCCAGGCTAAGTCTCGTTGACAGACGCAGCAAGCGGTGCCAGCCTGCATCCATGACGCAGACTCAGACCGAGCGGACCCGCACCTTCTCCTGGACCGACCCCAGGGAGCACGTCAACTCGCTGGCCTCCCGCACCGGCCTGGAGTTCCTGCGCGCGATGGCGTCCGGCGACATCCCGCCGCCCCCCATCGTCCAGCTGATCGACGGCAACGAGCTGCGGGTCCAGGAGGGCAGCGTCACCATCACCATGGACCCCCAGGAGTTCCACTACAACCCGATCGGCACCGTGCACGGCGGAATCCTGTCCACCCTGCTGGACACGGCGGCCGCCTGCTCGGTGCAGAGCACGCTGCCGGCCGGCGTCGGCTACACCAGCATGGACCTGAACGTGAAGTTCCTCCGCCCGGTCACTGTCGCCTCCGGCCGCCTCACCTGCACCGGCACGGTCCTGCAGCGGGGCCGCCGGACGGCCCTGGCCGAAGCCCGGCTCACCGACGGGACGAACCGCCTGATCGCCCACGCCACCTCGACCTGCCTGCTGTTCGACCTCCCCACCCCGTAACCCACCGCCCCGGACACACCCCCACGCCCGGCCGCCGATCCCGGCCGGGCATCGCAGGCGCGTCAACAGGCCCGCACGGGTGTGAACGCCTCGGCGCCGACGGGGAGCGCCGGGGGCGCACCGTCAGAGGTTGGTGATGGTGGGGTGCAAGTCGGCGGCGGGTGGGGTCCAGCTGGCGGCGTCCGCCTCGACCTGCTCGCCGGAGCGGATGTCCTTCACCGTGTCCGGCGAGCCGGGGAACCAGACGTAGGGAATCCCCCGCCGATCGGCGAACTGGATCTGCTTGCCGAACTTGGCAGCCGTCGGCGCCACCTCGGTCGGAATCCCCCGCTTGCGCAGCGCCGCCGCGATCCGGTGACACGCCGCCCGCTGGTCCTCGCTGGGCAGCGCGACCACCACGCAAGTCGGCACCGAGCGGGACACGCCGAGCGCGTTCTGCCCGAAGAGCAGCCCGAGCATCCGGGAGACGCCGATCGAGATGCCGACGCCCGGGAAGCGGGTGTTCCCGACGGAGGCGAGCGTCTCGTAGCGGCCGCCCGAGGAGATCGAGCCGAACCGCTCGTACCCCCGCAACTGGGTCTCATAGACCGTGCCGGTGTAGTAATCCAAGCCCCGGGCGATCTTGAGCTCGGCCCGGACCAGGCCCGACGCGTGCTCGTCCGCCGTCTCCACCACCTGCAGCAGCTCGGCGAGACCCTCGTCGAGCAGCGGATCGTCGACCCCGAGCGAGCGCACCCGGTCCACGAACGAACCGTCGGAGGCCGAGATCTCCGCCAATTTCAGGCATGCCGCCGCTTGCGCGTCAGACGCCCCCGCGGTCTCCGCCAGCAGCGCGGCCACCTTCTCCGGACCGATCTTGTCCAGCTTGTCGACGGTGCGCAGCACCTGCGCGGTGTCCGGCAGGCCCAGGCCCCGGTAGAAGCCCTCGCACACCTTCCGGTTGTTCACCAGGATCACCGCGGGCGGGATCGGCAGCGACCGGAAGACGTCGCCGATGACCAGCGGCATCTCGGTGTCGAAGTGGAACGGCAGGGTGTCCCGGTTGACCACGTCGATGTCGGCCTGCAGGAACTCGCGATAGCGGCCCTCCTGCGGCCGCTCCCCGCGCCACACCTTCTGGATCTGGTAGCGCCGGAACGGGAAGACCAGCTTGCCGTGATTTTCCACGACGAATCGAGCGAACGGCACCGTCAGGTCGAAGTGCAGCCCGAGCTGGTCGTCGGTGGCCGGCGCGGACGACGACTCCTCCTGAAGCCGGCGCAGGAGGTACACCTCTTTCGACGTCTCACCCTTGGCGAGCAGCGTCTCCAGCGGCTCGACCGCCCGGGTTTCGAGCGGCGCGAACCCGTACGACTCGAAGGTGGACCGGATCTTGTCCAGTACGAACTGCTCGACCATGCGCTGCGGCGGCAGCCACTCAGGGAACCCCGAGATCGGCACAGATTTTCTCCTAGAGGAAGCGGCCGGGCGCCGCGATCAGCTCCCGCAGGTACGGGTTCGACGCGCGCTCACGGCCGATGGTGGTGGCCGGACCGTGGCCGGGCAGCACGACGGTGTCGTCGGGCAGCGGCAGGATCTTGTCCCGCAGGCTGGCCATCATCGTCGGGGTGCTGCCACCCGGCAGGTCGGTGCGCCCGATCGAGCCCGCGAAGAGCACGTCTCCGGAGAGACAGATCTCCTCCGCGTCCCAGGAGGAGTTCTCGCCCGGCAGGCGGAACAGCACCGACCCGCCGGTATGGCCTGGCGCGTGGTCGACGGTGATCTCCAGGCCGACGAGAGAGAGAACCGCACCATCCGACAATTCCGACACATCCGACGGCTCGGAGTACTGCATCCGGCCGCCGAACAGCGAGTTCAGGTCGGCGCTCAACCCCTTCGAGGGGTCGGCGAGCATCTCGCGGTCGTCGGGGTGCACGTAAGCCGTGATGCCGCGCGCCCCGCAGACCGGCGCGACCGAGAACGTGTGATCCAGATGACCGTGGGTGAGCAGCACCGCGGCCGGCGACAGCCGGTGCCGCGCGAGCACCTCGTCGAGCTGGTCGAGCACACCGATGCCGGGGTCGACGATCAGGCACTGCTCGCCCGGACCGGCGGCCACCACGTAACAGTTGGTGCCGAAGGCCTGTGCCGGAAAGCTGGCGACGAGCACGAGCCGGGTCCCCCTCGAAGAAAACTCTCACAGCAAAACGGGTGCGAATCGTAACGAGCCTAGCTGGGCGGCCGCACACCACTTTCTCAGGAGGTACCCGTACACTCTTGCGGGCGTGTGGCGTGCCGCACCCCTTGACATGCACAGGGAAGGACAGCGTTAGTGGCTCCCAGCAAGGACCGGCAGCGCAAGCTCGCGCGCGCGAAATTCGATCGCCAGATGGCTCGCCGCGCTGTCCGCGAGCGCAGGCGCCGCCGTGTCCTGGCCGGCGCCGGCATCGCCCTGGCCGTGATCGTGGTCGCGGTCGGCGGCGCCTGGATCGGCGGCGCGTTCGACCCGACGGAGAAGACCTCCACCGAGGCCGCCGACGTCTGCCTGTGGTCGCCGCTGGACGTGGCGAACAACGCCGACCTGAAGGACGTGGGCACGCCGCCCACCAAGAACCTTCCGGAGACCGGCACCGAGACGATGAGCATCACCACCAACCAGGGCGCGCCGATCACCGCGAGCCTGGACGTGGCGAGCGCCCCCTGCGCCGCCGCCAGCTTCTCCTACCTCGCCGGCAAGCGGTTCTTCGACAACACCGACTGCCACGAGATCCTCGACATCGGCGCGGTGCGCTGCGGTGACCCGAGCGGCACCGGCCAGGGCGGCCCGACGTACGCCTACTACGACGAGAACACCCCGGTGCAGCCGGAGCCGTCGGCGAGCGCGTCCCCCGGGGCGAAGAACCCCGTTCTCTACCCCAAGGGCACCGTGACCACGATCGGCAACCCGGCCGGCAGCAACGGCAGCCAGTTCCTGCTCTTCTTCAAGGACTACGCGCCGGCCGCCGGCGACACGCAGTACTCGATCGTGGGCAAGGTGACCGGCGGGCTGGACACGCTGGCGAGGATCGGCAAGATTCCCACGGTGACCGGCGACGCGGGTGACAAGGTCAAGCCGAAGGAGAAGATCACCATCAAGAGCCTGACCGTCGCCGCGGACAGTGCCGCGGCAGCACCCTCGGCGAGCGCGCAGTCGTGAGTTCGGAAGAGACCAGCAGCAGGAGGAACGACGTGTCGTCGATCAAGGACCGGCAGCGTGCGGCTGCGCGAGCACGGCTCGAGAAGGAGATGGCCGAGCGCGCCGCGGCGGCCCGGGGCCGGCGCCGCCGTCAGGCGATCATCGGCTCGGCCATCGCCGTGGTGGTGATCGCCGGCGCGGCCGTGTGGATCGTCAGCGCCCTGAAGAAGGACGACAAGAAGACGACAGCCGGCAGTACCACCCCGGCCGGCACCGTCTCCTGCACCTGGACCCCTGTCGGCGCGGGCGGCGGCGGCAAGGTCAAGGACGTCGGCACCCCGCCGACCACCGTGCCGAACACCGGCACCAGCCTGCTGACCTTCGACACCAACCTGGGCCCGATCGAGGCGACCATCGACCTGAGCAAGGCGCCCTGCACCGGCGCCAGCTACAAGTACCTGGCGTCGAAGAAGTTCCTCGACAACACCAAGTGCCACCGCCTGGTCAACGAGGACAGCTTCAAGGTCCTGCAGTGCGGCGATCCGTTCGCCACCGGCAAGGGCTACCGCGACACCGACGGCACCGGCGGCCCGAGCTACACCATGGCCGAGGAGAACCTGCCGACCAACACCAACAACCCGTACCCCGCGGGCTCGATCGCGATGGCGAACACGGGCCAGCCCGGCTCCACCGGCAGCCAGTTCTTCATCTGCTCGGAGGACACCAACCTGCCGGCCAGCTACACGCTGCTCGGCACCATCACCAAGGGCCTGGACCTGGTGAAGACGGTGGTCAAGGCGGGTGACGACGGCGCGTTCGCGTCGCAGGCCGGCGGCGGCCACCCGAAGAAGGAGCTCGACATCAAGACCATGACGGTGTCCTGACCGGAGACCATGCGAAAAGGGCGGCCCCCAGCGGGGTCGCCCTTTTTCATGCCGATTCGCCGGTACGACCGATGCCCGCACCCGTGACGTCCCCGTCCCCCGGCGCCACCTCGGGCGACCGATGCCCGCACCCGCGACGTCCCCGTCCCCCGGCGCCACCTCGGGCGACCGATGCCCGCACCCGTGGCAGCCCACCGCCGCGGACCGACAGGTGCCCAAGCCCGTGGCAGCCCACCGCCGCGGCGGGCCGGGCGGGGCAACGCTGCCGGCCGCACGCCTCTCGGCTGGCTCCCCTGGTGGTCATCCGGCACGGATGGCCACCAGGGGAGCCAGCCGAGAGGCAGCCGTCAGGCGCCGGAGGTCACCCGGTACGCGTCGAACACGCCGTCGACCTTGCGCACCGCCGCGACCAGGTGACCGAGGTGCTTCGGATCGGCCATCTCGAAGGTGAACCGGCTCACCGCCACCCGGTCCCGCGTCGTGGTGACCGTCGCGGACAGGATGTTCACCCGCTCCTCGGAGAGCACCCGGGTCACGTCGGCCAGCAGCTTGTGCCGGTCGAGCGCCTCCACCTGGATGGCGACCAGGAACGTCGACGCGGACGTCGGCTTCCAGCTCACCTCGACCACCCGCTCCTCCTGCTCGCGCAGGTCCTGAGCGTTGGCGCAGTCCTCCCGGTGCACGCTGACCCCGCCGGAGCGGGTGACGAACCCGAACACCGCGTCCCCGGGGACCGGGGTGCAGCAGCGGGCCAGCTTCACCCAGACGTCGGAGACGCCCTTCACCACCACGCCCGGGTCCTGTGCGGTGCTGCGGTTGCGCGGCGGGCGGGTCGCGACGGCGGTCTCGGCGATGTCCTCGACCGCCCCCTCTTCGCCGCCGAAGCCGGCGACCAGCTTGGCGACCACCGACTGGGCGGAGACCGTGTTCTCCCCGACTGCGGCGTAGAGCGACGACACGTCGGGCAGGTGCAGGTCACGCGCGATGGTCGTGAGGTTGTCGCTGGTCAGCATCCGCTGCAGGGGCAGGCCCTGCTTGCGCATCGCCTTGACGATCGCGTCCTTGCCGACCTCGATCGCTTCCTCGCGGCGCTCCTTGTTGAAGAACTGCCGGATCTTCGTCCGTGCCCGGGGGCTCTTCACGAAGCCGAGCCAGTCCTGGGTTGGGCCGGCCGTGCTGGACTTGGACGTGAAGATCTCGATCACGTCGCCGTTGGAGAGCGTCGACTCCAGCGGCACCAGCTTGCCGTTCACCCGGGCGCCGATGCACTTGTGCCCGACCTCGGTGTGCACCGCATACGCGAAGTCGACAGGCGTGGAGCCGGTCGGCAGCGGGATCACGTCACCCTTGGGGGTGAAGACGTAGACCTCCTGGCTGGAGAGGTCGAACCGCAGCGCGTCCAGGAACTCGGACGGGTCGCTCGCCTCGCGCTGCCAGTCGAGCAGCTGCCGCAGCCAGGTCATCTCGTCGATGTGCGCCGGCGGGCCGACGATCGTCGCGCCCTTCTGCTCCTTGTACTTCCAGTGCGCGGCGATGCCGAACTCGGCGGTGCGGTGCATCGCGAACGTCCGGATCTGCATCTCCACCGGCTTGCCGGTGGGGCCGATCACCGTGGTGTGCAGCGACTGGTACATGTTGAACTTCGGCATCGCGATGTAGTCCTTGAACCGGCCCGGCACGGGCTGCCAGTTCGCGTGGATCACGCCCAGCGCGGCGTAGCAGTCGCGGACGGTGTCGACCAGGATGCGGACGCCGACCAGGTCGTAGATGTCGTTGAAGTCCCGGCCCCGGACGATCATCTTCTGATAGATCGAGTACAGGTGCTTCGGGCGGCCGGTCGTCTCGGCCTTGATCTTCGCCGACTTGAGGTCGAGGCTGACCCGGTTGGTCACCTGGCGCAGCAGCGCCTCGCGCTGCGGCTGGTGCTCCCCGATCAGGCGGTTGATCTCCTCGAACCGCTTGGGGAACAGGGTGCCGAAGGCCAGGTCCTCCAGCTCCCACTTGATCGTGTTCATACCCAGCCGGTGGGCCAGCGGGGCCAGGATCTCCAGCGTCTCCTTCGCCTTCTGCTCCTGCTTGGCGCGGGGCAGGAAGGTCAGGGTGCGCATGTTGTGCAGCCGGTCGGCCAGCTTGATCACCAGGACGCGCGGGTCCTTGGCCATCGCGACGACCATCTTGCGGATCGTCTCGGCCTTCGCCGCGTCGCCCAGTTTCACCCGGTCGAGCTTGGTGACGCCGTCGACGAGCAGCGCCACCTCGGCGCCGAAGTCGTTGCGCATCTGTTCGAGGCCGTAGTCGGTGTCCTCGATCGTGTCGTGCAGCAGCGCGGCCACCAGCGTGGTGGTGTCCATGCCGAGATTGGCCAGGATGGTGGCCACCGCGAGCGGATGCGTGATGTACGGGTCGCCGGACTTGCGATACTGCCCGGAGTGCCAGCGGGCAGCCACGTCGAACGCCTTCTGCAGCTGGCGCACGTCACCTTTCGGGTGACTCGCCCGGTGCGTGGCGATCAGCGGCTCCAGCACCTCGCTGACCTGTGTGCTCTGCCACGGCGCGTTGAACCGGGCCAGCCGCGCCCGCACCCGCCGCCCGGTGGGCGCGCTGGCGAAGCCGAAGCCGGTGCTCTCGCCCGCCGGGTCGGTCTCGGACGACGCCGGAACGGCCCCGTTGGTCACGGCTGCGCCGGCGGCTCCGTTGACAGCGGCGCCGTCGGCAGCGGTCGTCTCGTCAGCGCGGTCCGAGTTGCCGGGCGTGATCTCGCCCGAGCCGGTCCGCGAGTTCTGGGTCGGTTGCACCGTGCCCTCCGCCGGAGGGACGACGTCGCTGGACACCGGCCTCCTCATCACCTTCGCCATGACCCCCGGCGGCTGACCGGCCGCCGGGGTCGATTTCTCCAGGGGTGGCCCTCTGGAACGACCATCCTACCCGCACCGACATCACGAATGACCCTGCCGAACATCCCAATCGGCCGGGCCGGCCGGGCGAAGGACATCGAAGCCGGATCAAACGGTCAGCAGCGTGTGCACCGGGCGCGGCGCCAGCCTCTCCCGCCCGTCCAGGAAGCTCAGCTCCATCAGCACGCTGAAGCCGACAACCGTGCCACCGGCCCGTTCCACCAGGTCGATCGCGGCGGCCGCGGTGCCCCCGGTGGCGAGGACGTCGTCGACCACCAGGACGCGCTGTCCGGCGACGAACGCGTCCGCGTGCACCTCCAGGGTGGCCTCACCGTATTCCAGCGCGTACGAGGCGGACAGGGCCTTGCGCGGCAGCTTCCCGGCCTTGCGGATGGGAACCACCCCGGTGCCGGTGGCGTAGGCGATCGCCGCCGCCACCACGAAGCCGCGCGCCTCCACGCCCGCCACCACGTCGAACGAGCCGGCGCCGTGGTGGGTGACGATCGCGTCGATCACCTGCCGGAACACCGCGCCGTCGGCGAACAGCGGCATCAGGTCCTTGAAAACGACGCCGGGCTTGGGGAAGTCCGGCACGTCGATGCTGGCGCCCGCGACGACAGCTGCCAGTTCGGGGCCGCTGTCACCGGTCGCTCCCGGTTTCTCGCTAGTCACGGCGGACAGCCTAAAGGCCCGCCACCGCGCGTGCGGTGACGGGCCTTCGATCGCTTTCCCCGGGGTGTTACCGTCGTCCGCCCGGGCGGTTGCCGTTGCGGCGGGCGGCCGGGCGGGCGCCCGGGCGCGGGGTGGTGCCGCCGGCCATCGCCGGCACGTCCGAGTCGGTGGCGTTCGCCGGGCGGGTGCGGTCGCCCTTGGCCACGTCGTCCGACCGGTTTGCGCGCCGGGCCAGCACCCGGGCGTTGTGCGCCTTGATCTTCGGCTCCTGGTCCTTCAGCGCGCTCAGCACCGGCGCGGCGAACAGGATCGAGGAGAGCACGCCGAAGCCCATGCCGACGAAGAGCACCAGGCCCAGGTCCTTCAGGGTGCCGGCGCCGAGCAGCCCGGCGCCGATGAAGAGCAGGCCGCCGACCGGCAGCAGCGCCACCAGACCGGTGTTGAGCGAGCGCATCAGGGTCTGGTTGACCGCCAGGTTGGTCGCCTCGGCGTAGGTCCGGGTGCTGCCCGCGGTGATGCCGCGGGTGTTCTCCTGCACCTTGTCGAAGACCACTACCACGTCGTACAGCGAGTAACCGAGGATCGTCAGGAAGCCGATCACCGTGGACGGCGTGACCTCGAAGCCGACGAGCGAGTAGACACCGGCGGTGAGCACCAGGTCGAGCAGCAGCGAGGCCAGCGCGGCCACCGCCATCCGCCACTCGAACCGGATGACCAGGTACGCCACCACCAGGACCAGGAAGATGATCAGACCGATCAGCGCCTGCCTGGTGACCTGACCGCCCCAGGCGGCGGAGACCTGGTTGTCACTGATCTTGGTGGCGTCCACCCCGAGGTCCTGGACCAGCACCGTCTTGGCCTGCTCGGCCTCGGTGGCGGACAGCGCCGAGGCGCGCACGGTGTAGGTGGCGTCCTTGCCCTCGCCGACCTGCTGGACGGCGCCGATGGTGGCCTCGGCGTCGGACTGCCGGACGGCCTTCTCGACCGCCGAGGCGATCTCGTCCTGCGTCAGCGTCTTGCCGTTGGCCTGGGCCGGGACACTGAACGAGGTGCCACCGGCGAACTCGATGCCGAGCTCGAACCCGCGGATCACGAAGCTGCCGATCGCGATCAGCACCAGCGCCGCCGCGACGGTGAACCACATCTTCCGGCGGCCCACGATGTTGATGTTCGCTTCGCCCGCGTAGAGGCGGGTCGCGAGACCGGGACGGGCCATGTCAGGCCTCCTTCACACGCGAGGAGACGGACTCCTCGGTCGAGTTGCGGCGCAGGACACGGCCGAGACCGCTGACCCGCGGCGACAGGAACGCCTTGGTGTTGGCGAACATTGTCATGATCGGGTGCCGGAAGAGGAACACCACGACCAGGTCGAGAACGGTGGACAGACCCATCGCGAACGCGAAGCCCTGCACCGCGCCGATCGACACGATGTAGAGCACGACCGCACACATGATGGTGATCGTGTTCGCCGAGATGATCGTGCGCCGGGCCCGGTGCCACGCCCGCGGCACCGCGCTGCGCGGCGTACGGCCCTCGTGGATCTCGTCCTTGAGCCGCTCGAAGTAGATGACGAACGAGTCCGCCGCGACACCGAGCGACACGATGAAGCCGGCGATGCCCGCCAGGGTCAGCGTGTAGCCCATCGTGCGGCCGAGGAAGACCAGCGCGCCGAAGGTGAGCAGACCGGAGAGCAGCAGGCTCAGGAAGATGACCGAGCCGAGCAGCCGGTAGTAGAAGAACGCGTACACCGCCACCAGGGCCATGCCGATCGCGGCGGCCAGCAGGCCGGCCTCGAGCTGCTGCAGGCCGAGGGTCGCGGAGATGGTCTGCGCCGGGCCGGAGGAGAAGGTCACCGGGATCGCGCCGAACTTCAGCTGGTCGGCCAACTGCTTGGCGCTCGTCGCGGTGAAGCTGCCGGTGATCTGCGACGAGCCGGTCAGCACACCCTGGATCTGCGGCGCGGAGAGGATCTCCTTGTCCAGCACGACCGCGACGGCGCAGTGCTCGGCCGAACCGTAGAGCGCCTGAACCGCGGCGTAGCACGGGTCGCTGGAGGTCGCGTTGAACGCCACCCGGGTCAGGTCGGCCCACTTCTTCTGGCCCTCGCTCTTGAAGTCGAGCGAGACGACCCACTGGCCGTTGGTCTGGTCGAGCTGCGGGCTGGCGCTGGAGATGTCGTCACCGACCACCTTCGCCTTGTCCAGCATGACCTTGGCCTGGCCGCTGTAGCAGGCGACGACCTGCGCGTCCGCGTCGTCGATCGAGCCGTTCGGCCGCTTGTCGAGCTGGTCGCAGCTGACCGTCGGGATGTTGAACTGCATCTGCGGGGTGAGCGCGGCGACCTCGGCCGGGGTCAGCGTGGAGAACGGCTTGTACGGCAGGCCGGCCTTCGGGTCGCTGCTCAGGTCGACCGGCGCGGTCAGCTTCTCGGCCTGGTCCCAGAGCTTCGCGCCGACCTTCTGCTTGATCGCCGCGCGCTGCGCCCGCAGGTCCGCCGCCACCGGGGCGTCCGACGCGGACGCGCCGGGCGCCGCTGCCGGAGCCGGCGCGCTGGCGGCCGCCGACGGGGTGGCGCTGGGCACCGCCTCGCCACCACCCTGGCCGCCGGTGCCCGTCGACGGGCTGGACACCACCGACGGGGCGCTGGCGCCGGTCCGCGGAGCCGCCGAGCCGGACGGCGCGGCCGACGGCGCGCCGCTGGCCGGGGCGCCCGGCGACGGCGAGGCCGGGTTCAGCGCGCTCGCGGAGACGTCCCCGGTCGTGCCAATGAGCAGCCGGAACCGCATGTTCGCGGCCTGCGCGAGGTCCTTGAGCTGGTCGTCCGCCTTGCCGGCCAGGGAGACCACGATGGTGTTGCTGCCCTGGACGACCACCTCGGCCTCGGAGACGCCGAGCGCGTTGACCCGGTTCTCGATGATCTGGCGGGCCTGGTCCATCGCCTCCTTGGTCGGCGCGCCGCCGGCCTGGGTCGCGATGTACGTCGCCTGCGTGCCGCCGACCAGGTCGAGGCCGAGCTTCGGGTGCAGGCGGTCGGTGAAGCTGCCCTTCGCGTCGCCGGCGAAGAACACGAGCAGATACAGGACGACGAAGATCAAGCCGAGCACGCCGAGTTGGCGTCCAGGATGCATCTGTCCCTGTGGTGGTCGTGCCACGGCGTTAGGTCTCCCTGTGTTCCGGCCGCGCGGCCGCGCGGCACTGTCGATCGGTGGCCGGCCGTCGACTGTCGACCGGCGGCCGGGACGGACCGGACCCGCCGGCAGGGACGCCGCGGGCCGGTCCGAGATGGATCTTGTCAGTCCTGCTTACGGACGTCGACGACCGGGTTCGGCGGCTCCTCGGCGGTGGTCTCGGTGGCCACGGCGGGCTCCTCGGCGGTCTCCGCGGCCGGCTCGTCGGCGCGGGTCAGCACCCGGGAGATGGCCGGCCGGGCGAACCGGACCTGGACGGCCGGTGCGATCTCCAGCGTGACCACGTCGTCCTCGACGGCCACCACGGTGCCGTGCAGGCCGCCGATGGTGACGATCTCGTCGCCGGGGCCCAGCTTGTTCTGCAGCTCCATCGCCTCCCGGCGCCGCTTCTGCTGCGGCCGCATCACCAGGAAATACATCACGCCGATGATGAGGATGAAGGGCAGGAACAACCCCAGTGGGTTACCGCTGGCGGACTCGGCCAGGTACACGAGAAACAGCCTTCCGTAGGCCACCGGGACCTCTGCCGAGGTGTGCCGGGGGCGTCAAAACATCCGGGTTGAAGCGGGGGCGAGTCTAATCGGTCAACCTGGAGACTACGAATGCGGCACACGTCACGTTCACATCACGAGGGATATTTATGTATCTCGTGCGAACAGGTCCCCCTGAAACACCCCGGACCTGCCGTCTTGGGGCGGAGTCCGGCCGAGATGCGCCCAACCGGCCTCGGTGGCGACCCGGCCCCGCGGGGTCCGCGCCAGCAATCCGGCGCGCACCAGGAACGGCTCGCACACCTCCTCCACCGTGTCGGCCTGCTCGCCCACCGCGACGGCGAGCGTGGAGAGGCCGACCGGGCCGCCCTTGAACGACTCGATCAGCGCCCGCAGCACCGCGCGGTCCAGCCGGTCCAGTCCGAGCGCGTCGACGTCGTACACCTGGAGGGCGGCACGCGCGATCTCCACCGTGACCACGCCGTCGCCGCGCACCTCGGCGTAGTCGCGGACCCGGCGCAGCAGCCGGTTGGCGATGCGCGGCGTGCCGCGGGAGCGCCCGGCGATCTCGGCGGCCCCCTCCGGGGTGATCGGCACCCCGAGGATCCGGGCCGAACGGTGCAGCAGCGCGTCCAGGTCCGCCGGTGAGTAGAAGTCCAGGTGCGCGACGAAGCCGAACCGGTCCCGCATCGGCCCGGTCAGCAGGCCGGCCCGGGTGGTCGCGCCGACCAGCGTGAACGGCTCCACGTCCAGCGGGATCGCGGTGGCGCCGGGCCCCTTGCCGACCACCACGTCGACCCGGAAGTCCTCCATCGCGCTGTAGAGCAGCTCCTCGGCGGGCTTGGCGATCCGGTGGATCTCGTCGATGAACAGCACGTCGCCCGCCCCGAGGCCGGTCAGGATGGCGGCCAGGTCGCCGGAGCGCTCGATCACCGGGCCGCTCGTGGTCCGGATCCCGGTGCCCAGCTCGGCCGCCACGATGTTGGCAAGCGTCGTCTTGCCCAGCCCGGGCGGCCCGGAGAGCAGGATGTGGTCGGGTGGCGCGCCACGGCCCATCGACGCCTTCAGCAGCAACTCCAGCTGGTCACGGACCCGATGCTGGGCGATGAAGTCGGACAGCCGCCGCGGGCGGACGCTGGCCTCGGCGTCCAGCTCCTCGTCATGGACCTCGGGGGACAGATCGCTCATCGGCTCTTGCCCAGCAGCCGGATCGCCTGGCGCAGCAGCACCGGAACCGGCGGCACGTCACCGTCGAGGGTCTCGGCGATCGCGGCGACCGCCTGGTCGGCCTGGGTGGCGGTCCAGCCGAGCGCGAGCACGCCCTGGCGCACCTGCTCCTGCCAGGCGCCGGCCAGCACGCCCGCGCCCGCCCCGTCGCCGAGCCCGACCGGGCCGATCTTGCCTTTCAGCTCCACGATCATCTTCTCGGCGCCGCGCTTGCCGATGCCCGGGACCTGTGTCAGGGCCGCGATGTCGCCGCCGCCGATCGCCCGGCGTACGGCATCGGGCTGATGGACCGCGAGCACCGCCTGCGCGATCCGCGGGCCCACGCCGTTCGCCGTCAGCAGCAGCTCGAAGAGCTGCCGTTCGTCGTCGTCGGCGAACCCGTAGAGGGTGAGCGAGTCCTCCCGGACGATCAGCGTGGTGGCCAGCCGCGCCTCGGCCCCGGTGCGCAGCGAGGCCAGCGTGTTGGGCGCGCAGAACACCCGCATGCCGACGCCGCCCACCTCGACCACGGCGCTGTCCGGAAGGATCGCGGTGACCACACCGCGCACGCTGGCGATCATCGGCTGCTCCTGCGGGCGGCGGCGAGCGCCGCGGCTTGGATCCGGGCGCGGGTGCCCCCGCGCCAGATGTGACAGATGGCGATGGCGATGGCGTCCGCCGCGTCGGCCGGCCTCGGCGGGGCGTCGAGTTTCAGCAGGCGGGTCACCATCGCGGTGACCTGCGCCTTGTCGGCCGTGCCGGAGCCGGTGACGGCCGCCTTGACCTCGCTCGGGGTGTAGGTTTGCACCGGGAGCCCGGCTCGCGACCCGGCCAGGATCGCGACCGCGCTGGCCTGCGCGGTGCCCATCACGGTGCGCGCGTTGTGCTGGGAGAACACCCGCTCGACGGCGACGCTCTCCGGCCGGTGCAGCGCGACCAGCTCGGCGAGCCTGCGGTCCAGGTGCAGCAGGCGCTGCGAGATGTCCTCGTCCGGCTCGCTGCGGACCACGTGGTACGCGATGAGTTTGCCCGGCCGCCCCGGCACCCCCTCGACCACGCCCACGCCACACCGGGTGAGACCCGGGTCGATGCCGAGCACGCGCACCACGGCCTCCCCTCACGTACGTGTGTTCGACACCCTAATACCCGCACCGCTTGCGCTCGCCGCCGACACGCTCCGACGATGGGGTGGGAGGTTCGCCATGCACCTCATACCACCGATGGACGAGGATCCACCACCGCAGTTCGTCGATGCCGTCGCGGCCCACGAGGGTGAGCTGCGGCACGAGGCCGTGCGCCTGACCGGCGGCGATCCGATCGGCCAGGAGATCTACCAGGAGGCGTTGATCGACCTGGCCGCCCACTGGCGCCGCCTGCGCTTCTGGGGCAGTCTCACGAATTCCGACGCCACCGGCCGCTACCTGCGCGGGCGCTTGGCGAAGCGGACCGCGGCGTGGCGCGACGACCAGATCTACGAGGTCGAGGTCCGGGCGCTGCGCACACCGGAGAGGCAGTTGGTCCGGGTGGGCTGCCCGGCCGCGAGCATCGCCTTCCACAAGGCCGCATTGATCGAGGGTACGACCCGGGCGGGCCTACTGACCCTGGCCGACGCGGCAGTGGCCTGGTGCCACGCCTCGCGCCGGTCCGAGCAGCACCGGGTGGCCCGCCTGATCATCGGCAGCATCCTCTTGATCAGCGCCATGATCCAGTCCATGACCTGGCTGGCCGCCTCCGGCGCCTGACCCGGAGATCCACCGCGGGAGAACCCTGTGAGCGCCCGGCCCGCACACATCCCGGGATGCGCCTGGGATGGGCAGGGGCCGCTTCTCTAGCCCGCCCGCTTCTCCCGGTATTCGGCTTCCAGCTCGGAGAGACGCACGGTCCGCACATGGTCGTAGACCGGATCTTCTGCCTCACCGGCGAGTCGATGCATCAGCACGACGGCGTCACCCTGGGAGCCCTCCGGGTCCTGATCGACGATCCAGTATTCCGGAATGCCGCGATGCGCGTACCAGCTCGCCTTGTCCGTGTACTCACCGTTCGGGGAGTTCTCCGAGACGATCTCGACAACCAGCCGGAATGCCGACCCGGGGAGATTCGAGATGCCCGCCGTCTCGGCCGAGTCGTCGCCGATCACTCCAAGATCGGGGACTCGGTTGTCCCGCGGCCGGTCTCCGCGAACTCCGGTGTCCTGGAGAACGTCGAGACCGGCCGCGAACAACATCAGCAGGAGCCGTCGAGCCATGCGCTTATGCCAATAGGTCGACGGGGTCGTGATGAAGAGGTTTCCCTCACGCAGTTCATAACGATAGCCGCGGGGCAGGCGAGCGAGATCCTCAACGTCCAGATCTTTGATGATGGAAAGGGGGATTGATGGCTCGGTCAACACAAGCACCCTCTCAATACTTGCCCCGCGACTACCCGTCACGCGTCAATGAGCGCCATCACCTCGTCCGAGACATCGAAGTTCGCGTAGATGTTCTGCACGTCGTCGCAGTCCTCGAGCGCGTCGATCAGCTTGAACACCTTGCGCGCCGGCTCCTCGTCCAGCGGCACCGTCATGGTCGGGATCAGCGACGACTCGGCCGAGTCGTAGTCGATGCCGGCGTTCTGCAGCGCGGTCCGCACCGCGACCAGGTCGGTCGGCTCGCTGACCACCTCGAACGAGTCGCCCAGGTCGTTGATCTCCTCGGCGCCCGCGTCGAGCACGGCGAGCATGACGTCGTCCTCGCTCAGCTCACCCTTGGGGACGATCACCACGCCCTTGCGGTTGAACAGGTACGACACGCTGCCGGCGTCGGCGAAGGTGCCGTTGTTGCGGGTCAGCCGGGTGCGCACCTCGGTGGCGGCACGGTTCCGGTTGTCGGTGAGGCACTCGATCAGGATGGCGACGCCGTTCGGGCCGTACCCCTCATACATAATCGTCTGCCAGTCGGCGCCGCCGGCCTCCAGACCGGAGCCGCGCTTGACCGCGCGGTCGATGTTGTCGTTCGGGACCGACGACTTCTTCGCCTTCTGGATGGCGTCGTAGAGCGTGGGGTTACCGGCCGGGTCGCCGCCGCCGGTCCGCGCCGCGACCTCGATGTTCTTGATCAGCTTGGCGAACATCTTGCCGCGCTTGGCGTCGATGACCGCTTTCTTGTGCTTGGTCGTCGCCCACTTGGAGTGGCCGGACATGCGTAACCTCCGTGTCTACCGTGCGGGTGCGGCCTGGCGGACCATCTCGACGAAGTACCGGTGGACTCGAAGGTCGCCGGTCAGCTCCGGGTGGAAAGCCGTGGCGAGCAGGTTCCCCTGCCGAACGGCCACAATCCTACCGGCGGCGGGACCGGAGGCCACGCGCCCCAGCACCCGCACGTCGGGGCCGACCTGCTCGACCCACGGAGCCCGGATGAAGACGGCGTGGAAATCGCCGCCCTCGATGCCCTCGATCCCGACGGCGGCCTCGAACGAGTCGACCTGCCGGCCGAAGGCGTTGCGCCGGACGGTCATCTCGATCCCCTGGAAGGACTCCTGGTCGGGACGCCCGTCCAGCACCGTGGTCGCCAGCATGATCATGCCGGCGCAGGAACCGTACACCGGCATGCCGTCCGCGATCCGCTTCCGGATCGGGTCGAGCAAGCCGAAGGTGATCGCCAGATTGCTCATCGTCGTGGACTCGCCGCCGGGGATCACCAGCGCGTCGACATCGGTCAGCTCCTCGGGTCGCCGCACCGGGCGCGCCAGCACGTCCGATTCGGCCAGGGCGGACAGATGTTCTCGCACGTCGCCCTGCAGGGCCAGCACTCCGATGTTCACATCGCCAACTCTAGGACGACGATCCCGGCTGACCGGCAGGGGTGTGCCGGGGCGTCCGGCGGCCTCGGGCCGGAGCAGGCCACCAGGGGGGCGATTGGCTATCGAGGCCGCCGCGGTCCGTTCCTACGATCGCCTCACCGAAACCGCGCACGAGGAGTCGTATGTCTGAGAACCAGCCCGCCGTCGGAACCGCCCGCGTCAAGCGCGGCATGGCGGAGATGCTCAAGGGCGGCGTGATCATGGATGTCGTCACCCCCGAGCAGGCAAAGATCGCCGAGGATGCCGGCGCCGTCGCCGTCATGGCCCTGGAGCGGGTGCCGGCCGACATCCGGGCGCAGGGCGGCGTGTCCCGGATGTCCGACCCCGACATGATCGACGGCATCGTGAACGCCGTCTCCATCCCGGTGATGGCCAAGGTCCGGATCGGCCACTTCGTCGAGGCCCAGGTACTGCAGTCGCTGGGGGTCGACTACATCGACGAGTCCGAGGTGCTGACCCCCGCCGACTACGCCAACCACATCGACAAGTGGCGGTTCACCGTGCCGTTCGTCTGCGGCGCGACCAACCTGGGCGAGGCGCTGCGGCGGATCACCGAGGGCGCCGCGATGATCCGGTCGAAGGGCGAGGCGGGCACCGGCGACGTCTCCAACGCCACCACCCACATGCGGAAGATCCGCGGCGAGATCCGCCGGCTGCAGACCCTGCCGGAGGACGAGCTGTTCGTCGCCGCCAAGGAGCTGCAGGCGCCGTACGAGCTGGTCAAGGAGGTCGCCGAGGCGGGCAAGCTGCCGGTCGTGCTGTTCACCGCGGGCGGCATCGCCACCCCGGCGGACGCCGCCATGATGATGCAGCTGGGCGCCGAGGGCGTCTTCGTCGGCTCGGGCATCTTCAAGTCCGGCAACCCGGCGCAGCGGGCCGCCGCGATCGTCAAGGCCACCACGTTCCACGACGACCCCGACGTGATCGCCAAGGTGTCCCGCGGCCTCGGCGAGGCCATGGTGGGCATCAACGTCGACGAGATCCCGCAGCCGCACCGGCTGGCCGAGCGCGGCTGGTAGGCGGACCGGGGCGACGGGCCGCCCGCGCGGGCGGCCCGGCCCGGTCAGACCGAACGGACCGGGAGCGGCGCCTCCGGAGCCGGGGCGGGCCCCGGCAGCGGGGGCATCACCGGTTCCACGATGTCGAAGTAGCGGGGCCGCGGGTACCGTCCGGGCAGCCGCAGCACCCGGACCAGCTTGCGCCGCCGCGCGGTCAACGCGTCCCGGACCAGGTCGGTGTGCACCTGCCGGGCCAGCACCACCCGGCGGCTGCTGGCGATCAGCGTGCGCGCCGCCGGGTCGTCCGGGTCCAGCTCGATCTGCTGCAGCTGCCGGGTGAGGTCGTTCTCCGCGGACTCGCGCTCGTCCGGCTCCGCGTCCAGGGCCAGCCGGGCCGCGGCGTAGAGCTCGACGGAGTCGTTCCGCTCGGCGACCACGGCGGCGGCGGCCGCCCGGCGCACCAGGTGTGCGTCCAGGGCGCGCTCGGCGGACTGGGCGCGGGCGTGCACCCGCTCCACCCGCTGGGCGGTCCAGCCGAGGTACGCCGAGAAGATCGCGGCCAGCACGACGACACCCACCACCCACCACATGCCGGGCATCGTAGTGCCGAAATGCGTCGGACCGTCACCTGGCCCGAGCCGATCAGGCCCCGTCGTCGTCGAAGACCCGCCCGTCGGTGGCCTCGATCGCCGTCCGGTAGACCTCGAGAACCCGGGCGGCCACACTCGGCCAGTCGAACGTGCCGACCACCTGACGGGCACAGGAGGCCAGGTCAGCGCGCCGGGCCGGGTCGTCGAGCAGCTCGCCGAGCAGCGTGGTGAGCGCGCCGGCGTCGCCGTTGGGGAACAGCGCGCCGGCTCGGCCACCGTCCAATACCCGACGGAACGCGTCCAGGTCGCTGGCCGCGATCGTGGCGCCGGCCGCCATCGCCTCGGTGAGGATCATGCCGAAGCTCTCCCCGCCGGTGTTCGGCGCCACGTACACGTCGACGCTGCGCAGCATGCGCGCCTTGTCCGGCTCGCTGACCAGGCCCAGGAACTCGACCCGGGAGTGCAGGTCGGGCGGGATCCGGCCGTACAGCTCGTCCCGGTCGCCCGGACCGGCCACCAGCAGCCGCAGTTGCCGGCGGTCGCGGGCGAGCGCGACGAACGCCGTACGCAGCAGGGGGAAGCCCTTGCGCGGCTCGGTGAAACGGCCGAGGAAACCGAGAGCGCCGCCTTCCCCGGGCCAGCCCGGCAGCGCGGCCGCCGTGGCGAACTTGCGCACCGCGACCCCGTTCGGGATCTCCACGGCGCCGCCGCCCAGGTGCTCCACCTGGACCTTGCGGGCGAGTTCGCTGACCGCGATGCGCGCGGTGATCTTCTCCAGCACCGGCTGCAGGAAGTTCTGCGCGGCGGAGAGCGCCCGGGAACGCGTCATCGCGGTGTGGAAGGTCGCCACCACCGGGCCGCGCGCGGAGAGCACGGCGAGCAGCGAGAGGCTGGGCGTGAGCGGCTCGTGCACGTGCAGCACGTCGAACTCGCCGCGGGCCAGCCAGCGGCGCACCCGGGCGGTGGAGACCGGGCCGAACGCGATCCGGGCGACCGATCCGTTGTACGGCAGCGGCACCGCCCGCCCGGCCGGCACCAGGTACGCCGGCAGCTCGGCGTCCTCGTCCGCGGGCGCCAGCACGCTCACGTGGTGGCCCAGCCCGATCAGCGCCTCGGCCAGGTCCATGATGTGGTTCTGCACACCGCCCGGGACGTCGAACGAATACGGCGAGACGATCCCGATCCGCACCTGGAGCCCCCTAGATCCAGAGTTTCTGGAGCATGTGCCAGTCCTGCGGGTGGCCGGCGATGCCGATCTCGAAGGCGTCGGCCACCAGCTGGGTGGTGCGCTTGACCCGCTCGTCGAGCGGCCCGTCCTGCGGCGGGGTGATCCGGCGCAGCACCGCCTCGACGCCGGTCGGCGAATACCACATGTCGACCGCGTACATCGGGGCGCCGGTGCGCAGCGCGAGGATCGCCGGGCCGGCCGGCATCCGGGTCCGCCCGCCGAAGAACCGCACCTCGACCCCGTTGCGGGAGAGGTCCCGGTCGGCCAGCAGCGGCACCACCCAGCCCTGCTGCAGGTGCTCGGTCAGCACGTCGAGCGGCGCCCGGCCGCCGCCGGTGAGCGGGAGCACCCGCATGCCCAGGCTCTCCCGGTAGTCCAGGAACTTCCGGTAGACCGCCTCCGGCCTGAGCCGCTCGGCCACGGTGATCATCGGCCAGCCGTTGGCGACCACCCAGGCGGCGGCCGCGTCCCAGTTGGCCACGTGTGGCAGGGCCAGGACCATGCCGTTGCCCTCGGCGATCACGCTCTTCATCTCGTCGAAGCAGTCCGGCCGCATGTGGAAGTCGGCCAGGTTCTGCTCGCGGGACCGCGACGGCAGGCGGAACGCCTCCATCCAGTACCGGGCGTACGACCGCAGCCCGTCCCGGACCAGCGTCTCCGGCATGTCCGGGCCGACCACCTGCTGGTAGTTGCGGCGCAGCCGCTGGGTACCCGGGCCGTTGCCCTTCCACGCCCGGTCGGCGCCCCGGGTGAACAGCGCCCGAGCCACCGGCAGCGGCATCGCGCGGACCAGGCGCCACCCGGCCGAGTAGCCGAGCGTGAGCAGTTGGTCCCTCACGCGACCGGGGCCTTGGGCTCGGTGTTGCGCGCGTGGATCAGCCGCTGGAAGACGGTGAACACGGAGAGCACGGCGAGCACCCAGAGCGCGGCCGGCAGCCCCCAGTCCAGGCCCGCGGCGCCGAGCAGGCCGCCAACGCCCACAATGATCAGACGTTCCAGGCGCTCGGCGATGCCGACGTCGGCGTTCAGGCCCAGCGACTGGGCCCGCGCCTTCACGTACGACACGACCTGGCCGGCGGCGAGGCAGATCAGCGCGGCCGGCACGCCGCCGTACGGGTTGCCCTCGGTGGCCAGGTAGTACACGACAGCGCCGAACACCGCGCCGTCGGCTATCCGGTCCATCGAGGAGTCGAGGAGCGCTCCGAATCTGCTGGAACTACCGCGAAGGCGGGCCATTGTGCCGTCGAGCACATCGGTGAGAGCACAGGCGGTTACGATCACGGTGCCCCAGAAGAGCTGACCTTGCGCACCGAAGTACGAACCGATCAGCACCCCCACGGTGCCCGCGATGGTGACGGCGTCCGGTGAGACGCCGAGCCGGAGTAGGAAACGTGCGACCGGGTTGACGCCGTACGAGACGACGGCACGGGCCGTTACTTGGACGATCTTTGCCATGGCCGTCCCACCATATCGGCGTCCACCTGGTGGCGGTACGGCTCGCCCCCTCGTTGGCCGGATCGTCACCATCCGGCATCCTCTGGTGGCTTCCGGTCCTTGCGACCGGGACAGCCCCGGGTGTGGGATTTGAAGAACAGCGGCGTAACAAACCGGAAACGACAGGAGCGCTCGGCATGGCGCAGAAGACTTCGGAGAAGGGGCTCGCCGGCGCGGCCGCGCCGGTGGTGACAGAGCCCGGCAGAGTACGCAACGTGGTGCTGGTGGGTCACTCCGGCGCCGGGAAGACGACGCTGGTGGAGGCGCTGCTCGCGGCCACCGGGACGATCCCGCGCGCCGGCGCCGTGGCGGACGGCACCACGGTCACCGACCACGACCCGGCGGCGGTGCGGCAGCAACGCTCGGTGGCGCTGTCCTGCGCCCCGATCCTCCACCAGGACGTCAAGATCAACCTATTGGACACCCCCGGCTACGCCGACTTCGTCGGTGAGCTGCGGGCCGGGCTACGCGCGGCGGACGCGGCGCTGTTCGTGGTGTCCGCGGTGGACGGGGTGGACGACGCCACCGCCGCGCTGTGGGAGGAGTGCGCCGCGGTCGGCATGCCGCGGGCCGTGGCGATCACCCGGCTGGACCACCCGCGCGCCGATTACGACCAGACGCTGCAGGACTGCCAGGACGCCTTCGGCGAGAACGTGATGCCCACCCACCAGCCGATGCTCGGCGACGACGGCCAGTCGACCGTCGGACTGATCGGCCTCATCTCGCTCCGGGTCCTGGACTACTCGAAGGGTTACCCGCCCACCGTCGGCGAGGCGGAGCCGGAGCACCTGAACCCGATCGCCGACGACCGCAACCAGCTCATCGAGGGGATCATCGCGGAGAGCGAGGACGAGACCCTGATGGACCGGTACGTCGCCGGTGAGCTGATCTCCACCGACGCGCTGATCCCGGACCTGGAGAAGGCGGTCGCCCGGGGCAACTTCTACCCGGTCGTGCCGGTCTGCGCGGCCACCGGCGTCGGGCTGGACGCGCTGCTGGACGGCCTGGTCAACGCCGCGCCGTCACCGCTTGCGCACGACCTGCCGGTGGTCACCGGCGTGGACGGCTCGCCGCGCCCGCCGCTGACCTGCGACCCGGACGGGCCGCTGGTCGCCGAGGTGGTGCGCACCACGATCGACCGGCACGTCGGCCGGGTCTCGCTGGTCCGGGTCTTCTCCGGCACCCTGCGCCCGGACCAGACGCTGCACGTCTCCGGGCACGGCCTGGCCGAGCGCGGCCACCCGGACCACGACGCCGACGAGCGGGTCGCGCACATCTACACGCCGCTCGGCGCCACGCTGCGCGAGGTCCCGCAGTGCGTCGCCGGGGACCTGTGCGCGATCACCAAGTCCGGCTCGGCCGAGACCGGGGACACGCTGTCCGGCAAGGACGACCCGATGCTGATGGAGCCCTGGTCGATGCCGGAGCCGCTGCTGCCCATCGCGGTGGTGGCCAAGACCCGGTCGGACGAGGACGCGCTGGCCAAGAACCTGGCCCGGCTGGTGGCCGGCGACCCGACGCTGCGCCTGGAGCGCAACCCCGACACCCACCAGCTGGTGCTCTGGACGATGGGCGAGTCGCACGCCGACGTGGTGCTGGACCGGCTCCGCGCCGGTGGCGTCGAGCTGGACACCGAGCCGGTGAAGGTGGCGCTGCGGGAGACCTTCGGCGCCGCGGCCAAGGGGCACGGCCGGCACGTCAAGCAGTCCGGCGGCCACGGGCAGTACGCGATCTGCGACCTCGAGATCGAGCCGCTGCCCCGCGGCGGCGGCTTCGAGTTCGTGGACAAGGTGGTCGGCGGCGCGGTGCCGCACAACTACATCCCGTCGGTGGAGAAGGGCGTGCGGGCCCAGCTGGAGAAGGGCATCGTGGCCGGTTACCCGGTCGTCGACCTGAAGGTCACGCTCGTCGACGGCAAGGCGCACAGCGTGGACTCCTCGGACGCCGCGTTCCAGACCGCCGGCGCGCTCGCGCTGCGTGAGGCGGCGGCCGCGGGTCAGATGACGCTGCTGGAGCCGGTGGACGAGATCGTGGTGCGGGTGCCGGACACCTACGTCGGCGCGGTGATGAGCGACCTGTCCGGCCGGCGGGGCCGGCCGCTGGGCACCGACACCGCGGACGACGGCGGGCACAGCCTGGTGCGGGCCGAGGTGCCGGCGATCGAGCTGGTCCGGTACGCCGTGGAGCTGCGCGCGCTGTCCTCCGGGGCGGGCACGTTCACCCGCTCCTACCTGCGGCACGAGCCGATGCCCGCGCACCTGGCCGAGGCGGTCAAGAAGGAGCACGCCGTCAGATAGCTATCGCGTTGGCCGCCTCGTGCATCGGCGCGAGGACCTTGTCGATGACCCGCTCCTTCCGCGGGTGGAACTTCAGGGTCCGCATGCCGTAGTCGCGGAAGGCGATGGCGAGGCGGCCACCCGGCACCATGTCCTTGACCTGCGCGGCGTCGCCGAGCAGCGCCACCCGCCCGGACCACCAGGACGGCAGCTCCACCTGGCTCACCGAGTCGAAGAGAAGTCCGGCGCCTGATCCATCGCGGCCAGGAACTCGTCGCAGCGCCAGCCCTGGCCGGCGGATGTACGCGCCCAGGTGGCGCGGCGGCGTCAAGGCGCTGCTGGAGAAGGGGTACGCCCGGACCACCGCGCGCGACATCGTGGCGCTCTCCGGGACCAACCTGGCCTCGATCGGCTATCACTACGGGTCCACCGAGGCGCTGATGACCGCCGCGATGCTGAGCGCGATGGAGGACTGGGGCGACACCGTGGGCCGGGCGCTGGGCGGGCCGGGCGCCGGTGACGACCCGATGCTCGACTTCTGGCGGCGGGTGATCCGGTCCATCCAGACCGACCGGGCGCTCTGGCTGGCCAGCATCGAGGTGCTGACGGCGGAGGACGTCGTCGCCGGGATCAGGGCGCTGGGCGCGCTGCTGCCGGCCACGCCTCCGACAGCATGAGCCGGGTGTCGGTGAGGATCTGCGGCAGCACCTTGGTCCGCCCGATCACCGGCATGAAGTTCGCGTCGCCGCCCCACCGCGGCACCACGTGCTGGTGCAGGTGCTCGGCGATCCCGGCGCCGGCCACCGAGCCCTGGTTCATCCCCAGGTTGAAGCCGTGCGGCCGGCTCACCGAGCGGATCACCCGCATCGCGGTGCGGGTGAAGGCGGCCACCTCGGCCGTCTCCGCCTCGGTCAGGTCGGTGTAGTCGGCGACGTGCCGGTAGGGGCAGACCATCAGGTGCCCGGGGTTGTACGGGTACAGGTTCAGCACCGCGAAGACCAGCTCCCCACGGGCCACCACCAGGGTCTCCGGCTCGGGCAGGCTCGGCGCCAGGCAGAACGGGCAGCCCTCCGGCGGGTTCTCGCCGGTGATGTACGACATCCGGTGCGGGGTCCAGAGCCGCTCCAGCCCGTCCGGCTCGCCCGCCGCATCCATCACCACCTCCGCATCCTATGCGGTATCGCGCCGCACCGGATCTCCCGATTCCACGGCCGGGCCGCCCGGCGGGATCGCCCGCCCCCGCCGGGCGGCGGGGACGGACGCCGCGGATCAGACCGCGGACGGACCGGTGTTGACGCGGGAGCGGACCACCTCGACCACGTGCGCCACCGCCTCGTCCAGCGAGACGCCGTTGCGCTGCGAGCCGTCCCGGTACCGGAACGAGACGGTGCCGCCGTTCACGTCGTCGTCGCCGGCGATCGCCATGAACGGGATCTTCTGCTGCTGGGCGGTGCGGATCTTCTTCTGCATCCGGTCGGTGGAGTAGTCCACCTCGGCCCGGATGCCCTCCTTGCGCAACCGCTCGACGAACGCCGCGAGGTAGTCCGCGTGGTCGTCCCGGATCGGGATGCCGACCACCTGCACCGGCGCGAGCCAGGCCGGGAACGCGCCGGCGTAGTGCTCGACCAGCACGCCGAAGAACCGCTCGATCGAGCCGAACTTCGCCGAGTGGATCATCACCGGCTCCTGCCGGCTGCCGTCCGCCGCCTGGTACTCCAGCCCGAACCGGGTCGGCATGTTGAAGTCGTACTGGATGGTCGACATCTGCCAGGTGCGGCCGATCGCGTCCCGCGCCTGCACGGAGATCTTCGGGCCGTAGAAGGCCGCCCCGCCCGGGTCGGCCACCAGCTCCAGGCCGCTCTCCCGGGCGACCTCCTCCAGGACCCGGGTGGCGGTCTCCCACTGCTCGTCGGTGCCGATGAACTTGTCGCTGTTCGGGTCCCGGGTCGACAGCTCCAGGTAGTAGTCGTCCAGGCCGAAGTCGTCGAGCAGCGAGCGGACGAAGTTCAGCAGGTGCTTGATCTCGCCGGGGGCCTGCTCGGCGGTGACGTAGGAGTGCGAGTCGTCCTGGGTCAGGCCGCGCACCCGGGTCAGGCCGTGCACCACGCCGGACTTCTCGTAGCGGTAGACCGTGCCGAACTCGAACAGGCGCATCGGCAGCTCACGGTAGGACCGACCGCGCGACCTGAAGATCAGGTTGTGCATCGGGCAGTTCATCGCCTTGAGGTAGTAGTTCGCCCCCTCCAGCTCCATCGGGGGGAACATGGTGTCCTTGTAGTAGGGCAGGTGTCCCGAAGTGTGGAACAGGCCCTCCTTGGTGATGTGCGGGCTGCCCACGTACTGGAAGCCCGCCTCGATGTGCCGGGCCCGGACGTAGTCCTCCATCTCCCGCTTGATCACCCCACCCTTCGGGTGGAACACCACGAGACCCGACCCGATCTCGTCGGGGAAGGAGAACAGATCCAGCTCGGTGCCGAGCTTGCGGTGGTCCCGGCGCTCGGCCTCGGCCAGACGGTTGAGGTACGCCTTGAGCTCGTCCCGCGACGGCCACGCCGTCCCGTAGATGCGCTGCAGCTGCGGGTTCTTCTCGCTGCCCCGCCAGTAGGCGGCGGCCGAGCGCATCAGCTTGAACGCCGGGATCATCCGGGTCGACGGCAGGTGCGGGCCCCGGCACAGGTCGCCCCAGACCCGCCGGCCGTCCTTGTCCAGGTTGTCGTAGTGGGTGAGCTCGCCGGCGCCGACCGCGGCGGCCTCCTCGTCCACGTCGCCCTTGATGTCGACCAGCTCGAGCTTGAACGGCTCGTCCTTGAGCTCGGCCTTGGCCTCGTCGAGCGACGAGTACTCCCGGCGGCGGAAGGCCTGCCCGGCCTTGACGATCTCCTGCATCCGCTTCTCGAGCTTGCCGAGATCGTCCGGCTGGAACGGCTTCTCGACGTCGAAGTCGTAGTAGAACCCGTCCCGGATCGGCGGGCCGATGCCCAGCCTCGCCTCCGGGAACACGTCCTGCACGGCCTGGGCCAGCACGTGCGCGGTCGAGTGGCGCAGCACGTCCAGCCCGTCCGGCTCGTCGATCGCGACCGGGGTGACCTCGGTGTCGGCGGCCGGCGCCCAGTGCAGGTCGCGCAACCGGCCGTCGGCCTCACGGACCACCACGACCGCCTTCGGCCCGCTGGCCGGGAGCCCGGCGGCGGCCACCGCGTCGGCCGCCGTAGTCCCGGCCGGGACGACTAGCGGGTCGGCCACGGCGGGTGTACGGGGTGCAGACACGGTGATCTCCATTCAGAAAGGTGACGGCCCGGCTCCTCCGGGCCGTCACCGATGCTATCCGCCGCGGATATCCGCTCTTCGCGCGGCGCGCGAGCCACACCCACCGCCACGCCGCCGGCCCGCTCTCCCCTCGCGGCTCACCACGCCGCGCCGCCCGCTCCCCACCCGCGGCTCACCCGCCGGTGGCCCGGTGGGCGGCCGCGCTCATTCCCGGCCGACGGCGGCCGCCAGCCAGGAGGGCAGCGGCTCGCGGTTGGTGAGCCACTCGCCGGGGATCCCGTCGATTCCGGTGTACGCCGCCACGACTCCCCCGGCGATCGCCGCCGTGGTGTCCACGTCCCCGCCGGCCGCCACGCACGCCGCGATCGCTGCCGGATAGTCGTCCAGGTACCGGTCGGCCACCCAGAGCGCGAACGGCACGGTGTCCTGCGCCGTCGCCCGTCCCCCGTTGCCCAGCCGCTCCGCCGCCTCCGCGACACTCCTCGGCGCCGGCCCGGTCAGCCCGTCGCGGACCACACCCGGCGCGGTGTGCGCCGCCGTGGCCCGCAGCAGCCGGCCGGGGTCCGGGCGGCGCCCGCCGAGCCGGGCGGCGGCGGCGAACGCGGCGGCCACGGACACCGACACCCCGCCCGCGATCCCCTCCGGATGCGCGTGGGTCACCTCGGCGGCGCGGGCGCCCTGCACGGCCGCGTGCGCGAGCGAGTCGGCGTGCCAGGCCCCGAGCGGCGCGGCGCGCATGGCCGCCCCGTTCCCGCACGAGCCCTGCCCGTCGAACGCCGCGGCGGCCGCGATCGGCCAGGGCAGCCCCTCACGGATCTGGCGCAGCATCACCACCGCGCCCGGCCCGTATCCCCGATAGGGTTCGAAGACGCTGCCCAGGCGCCACGCGAAGGCGTCCCTGTCGAAATCTCCATCGTCGAGCGTGGCCACCAGGCAGCAGGCCTGCTCGGTGTCGTCGGTCCAGTCCCAGGGCGGGTCCGGGACCCGGGCGTCGAGCAGGTCGGCGGGCTCGTTGCCGGGCACGAAGTACTGCGCTCCGAGCGCGTCGCCGACGCTGAGGCCGGCCAGGCTCTCGAGGGCCAACGCGAGTCGCGTACCGGGGAAGAGGGTGAAAGACATCGGTACTTCGGATCGTATTCCATCACTGATTGTCATCAAAGCATCTCGCTGCATGACACTTTAGGTTCTGCCCGCCGCGGCCGGTACGGTCTTCGCATGGCCACGGTGTTGCTCGTCGAGGACGACCATGTCGTGCGTGGCGCCATGCTCCGTTCGCTCGCCGACCGCGGGCACGCCGTGCACGCCGTCGGCACCGCCCTGGAGGCGCTCCGGCGGGTCGCCGCGGAGACACCCGACCTCGTCGTGCTCGACCTCGGTCTGCCCGATCTGGACGGTTCGGACGCGCTGCGCATGCTGCGCGGCATCACCGATGTGCCGATCATCATCGCCACCGCCCGCGACGACGAGCAGACCGTCGTGCGGCTGCTCCGGGCCGGCGCCGACGACTACATGGTCAAGCCGTTCACCGGCGCCCACCTGGACGCCCGGATCGCCACGGTGCTCCGCCGGGTCGGCCGCGCCAGCCGCGCCGCGGCGCCGGCCGTGCACGAGGTGGGCGAGCTGCGGGTGGACGTCGGCGAGCGCAGCGCTACCCTCGGCGATCAGCCGCTGGCGCTGACCCGCAAGGAGTTCGACCTGCTGGCGTACCTCGCCGCCCGTCCGGGCCGGGTGGTGTCCCGTCGTGAGCTGTTGGAGGAGGTATGGCGGCAGCCCTCGGTCGGCGAGGACCAGACCATCGACGTGCACTTGTACTGGCTGCGCCGGAAACTGGGCGAGTCCGCGGCGAAGCCCCGTTACCTGCGCACCGTGCGGGGGGTCGGATTCCGGTTGGTGGCGCCGGACTGAGGTTGCGGCTGGCGTACACGACCGCCGCCACCACCGCCGTGGCCGCCCTGGTCTTCCTCGTCCCGCTGGGCTGGGGCCTGCGCTCGGACCACCGCGAGCAGGCGCTGTCCGACGCCGCCCGGCAGACCGCCACGGTGGCCGGCGCGCTGGTCGCCGGCGCCGGCGACAAGGGGGTGGCGGCCGCGGCCGCGACCGCCGGCAACCCGGTCGTGCACACCCCGGGCCTGGCGCCCGGCGACGGTGGCCGGGCCAGCGCCGCGGAGATCGACCGGGCGGCGAGCCGCACCGGGGCGAGCATCGTGGACGTCCCCGGCGGCGTGCTGCGCCTGCAGCCGGTCACCGCCGGCACCAAGGCCTGGGTGGTCGAGGCGTTCGTGCCGGACGCCGAGCTGGGCGCGAACACCGCCCGCGACTGGTGGCTGTTGCTCGGCCTGGCGGTGGTGCTGGTGGGCGGCTCGGTGATCGTGGTGGACCGGCTGGCCCGCGGCGCCGTGGACTCGGCGAACAACCTGGTCGAGGCGGCCCTCGCGGTCGGCGACGGCGACCTGGGCGTGCGGATCCACCCGTCCGGGCCCCGCGAGCTGGCCGAGGCCGGGTACGCGTTCAACCGGATGGCCGACCGTCTGATCACCTCGCGCACCGACGAGCGGGAGCTGGTCGCCGACCTGTCGCACCGGCTGCGCACCCCGCTCACCGCGCTGCGGCTGGACGCCGAGGCGCTCGACCCGGACGACACCCAGATCATCGACCTGACCGCGGACGAGGTGGACCGGCGGCGCGGCATCCGGCGCATCCGGAAGGCCATCGCCACTCTGGAGGACGAGGTCAACTCGCTGATCAACACCACCCGGCAGGCGGTCGCCGCGCAGGTGGCGGCCGCCCCCGAGGAGGGGATCTGCGACGCCAGCGAGGTGGTCCGGGAGCGGATGAGGTTCTGGTCGGCGCTGGCCGGCGACCAGAACCGGCAGTACCGCGTGGTCGGCGCGCACCTGCGGATCCCGGTGCCGGTGCCCCGCGCCGAGCTGGCCGCGGCACTGGACGCGGTGCTCGGCAACGTTTTCCGGTACACCCCGCAGGGCACCGCCTTCGAGGTGGCGCTCTCCCGCCGGGACGGCTGGGTGGCGCTACGGGTGGACGACGCCGGCCCGGGCATCCCGGACCCGGAGAAGGCGCTGCGCCGCGGTCAGAGCCAGCAGGGCTCGACCGGGCTGGGCCTGGACATCGCCCGCCGGATGACCCAGTCCAGCGGCGGCTCGGTCAGCCTGGACCGGGCCACACTCGGCGGCGCCAGCGTGGTGATGCTGATCGCCGACGCCGAGGCCGCCCCGAAGACGCCCAACCGCTTCGGACTGGTCGGCCGCGGCGGTCGCGGCCGCCGGTGGCAGCGTCCGAGTTGAAGCGCAAGACCCTTGACGGACACCTCCCCCAGACGGAACAGAAGTTGCTTAGATCTGTTTTAAGAGTGTTCCCCTGGCTCGCCCGGACTGGCAGTGTTCCCTCCGATCCCATCCGGCTCCCCGGTTCGCTCACCGCACGTCCCCATCGCCGCGGCCGGCGGAGCCTCGGCTCGGTGGGGGGCGGGCACCCCATGGCCCCCTCCCACCGTGCGCCAGCTCGACGAGGAGACGCTTTGCCAGCGCATCGCCGGTCAGCCTCCGGGTCGCCCATCGGGCGGCGCCGGGCCGGGGATGAGCAACCGGGGGCGTCACGCCCGGTCACCGGCCGGATGCTTCCGGTCGTGCTCGGGCTGGCCCTGCTCGGGGTCGGCGGCCTGGTCGGGCCGAGCGTGATCGGCTCCTCCCGGGACGACGACCCCGGCGCCTTCGAGCTCACCGCGCTCCCCGAGGACGCCCCGGACCAGGGGCTGGTCTACGAGGGACTTGAGCCGGCCAAGTCCGGCGCGCTCTGCTCCGGGTCGTACCTGCTCTTCGACGAGACCTGCACGCACGGCCCGGATCGCGCGCCCACCGGCCTGACCGTCCGCAAGGACGTCGCCCCGGTCACGGCGCCCACCAACCTGCCCGACAAGGTGCGCGCCATGCAGCCGGTGGTCGTCCCGCCGGACGCGGAGATCGCCCGCGACCTGGGCGGCAGCGCGCTCACCCCGGACGCGCCGGCCCTGATCGCCGACCCGGCGCCGGGCAACGCCGACTTCGTGCTCGGCCCCTCCGGAGTGGCCTGCGCCGACGACGGGCAGAGCGGTAAGCGCGTCCAGGTGCTCTACCTGTACGCGGCCGGCACCGCCACCCGCTACCGGCAGTACGTGAACTCGTTCCGCACCTGGGCGGCCGGGGTCGACGCCATCTTCGACGCCAGCGCCGGCGAGACCGGCGGCTCCCGGCACGTGCGCTACGTGACCACTCCGGAGTGCACGGTCTCGGTCTCCGAGGTGGAGCTGCCGGCCGGCTCGCTCGACTCGTTCGCCGCCACCGTCAAGGCGCTGAACGGCCTCGGCTACAACCGCGCCGACCGCAAGTACCTGATGTTCTCCGACTCGAACGTCTACTGCGGCATCGGCACGTACGTCGACGACCCCCGTCCCGGCCGCACCAACCGCAACAACGCCGGCCCGTCGTTCGCCCGGGTCGACTCCGGCTGCTGGAGCTCGGTGATGGCCGCGCACGAGCTGACCCACGTGTTCGGCGCGGTGCTCAACGGCGCGCCGAACAGCACCGGAGCGGGCGGCTGCGTGGACGACTACGACCTGCTCTGCGGCCCGGACCGGTCCGGCGAGACGGTCCGGCCGACCTGCCCGAAGACGCACGAGGTGCGCCTGGACTGCGGGCACGACGACTACTTCAACACCAACCCGAAGCCGGGCAGCTACCTGGACACCCACTGGAACGTGGCGCTCAGCGACTTCCTGCTGCGCAGCGACGGCGGTGACGACATCCCGGACGTCCCGGGCGCGGTCACCCCCGGCCCCACCCGCCAGGGCACGCCGCCGGCCAGTGCCCCGCCGGCCCGGCCGGACCCGTCGCCGAGCACCGTGCCGTCGCCGGCCGGTCCGGCCGCGGACCCGGCCGGCCCGAGCACGCCGCCGGGCTCACCCGCGGCCACGGCGCCGCTGCCGGGCGCCAGCGCGGGCGCCGGGCTGGACGCCGAGCGGGCCGCCTTCCACGCCGAGTCGGGCAGCCAGAACGGGTCCGGCGACCAGGACAGCGGCGCGCCGGCCGGGACGGGCTCGCAGGCGGCCCTGGAGATCCGCGACGCGACCAGCATGTCGGTCCGGCTCACCTGGAGCGCCGCGTCCGACGACGCGAAGTACGAAGTGTCAGTGGACGGCAAGCCGGTGGCCACCACCAAGGCGACCCGGGCCCGGCTGATCGGGCTCAAGCCGGACGCCACGTACCGGGTGGAGGTCAGGAGCCGGACCGCCGGCTACCGCGCGACCGGCTCCGCGAAGACCGCCCCGGCCGCCCGGCCGGTGCAGAACTCGTGGTTCGTGCTGACCAACTCGCTGACCGGCGGCGCGGCCGACCTCTACGCCGCCCGCGCCGCCGACGGCACCCCGGCCACCCTGTCCGCGGCGGACGGCGGCAACCAGCAGCAGTGGCAACTCGTCCCGGCGGCCGAGGCGCTCAACAGCTACACGCTGGTCTCCCGGGCCAGCGGCAAGTGCCTGCTGCCGCTCGGCGGCGCTCCGGTGGCCGGCGCGCCGCTGGTACAGGGCGACTGCCAGAGCCCGGGCACCCGCTGGCACCTGCAGGCCTCCGGGTTCGGCTTCACGCTGCGCAGCCAGACCGGCGACCTGGCGGTCGGAGTCGGCGGCCAGCGCTTCGGCTGGCACCGGGTGCTGGCCCTGGAGCCGGACACCGGTCAGCGTCACCAGAGCTGGACCGCGGTGCCGAACTGACCGATCCCCTCACCCCCCCATCCCGGCCGAACCGCCGGAGCGACAGGAGAGCAGCGATGCGTGACGTGCTGAGCAGGCGGAAGACCGAGCCGGAGGAGGAGCCGGCCCGGTTCGGCCGCCGCAGGCTGATCCGCTGGCTGACCATCCTCACCATCGGCACGGTGGTGATGCTGGCCTGCTGGCAGGACCCGCTCTATCCCTGACCCGCCGCGTAGGAGTCGATCTCGGCGAGCAGGCGCGCCTTGCCGTCCGCGGACCGGAAGCTGTGCCGGACGGCGTTGCGGGCCAGGTCGGCGACCCCGGCGGAGTCCAGGCCGAGCAGCCGTGCGGCGACCGCGTACTCCTGCTCCAGCGTCGTGCCGAACATCGGCGGGTCGTCGGAGTTCACGCTGACCGGTACCCCGGCCGCGACCAGCTTCCCGATCGGGTGCTCGGCGAGGTCGGTGACCGCGCGGGTGCGCAGGTTGGAGGTCGGGCACACCTCCAGCGGGATCTGGTGCTCGGCCAGGTAGGCCATCAGCCGCTCGTCCTGGGCGGCGGCGATGCCGTGCCCGATCCGCTCGGCGCCCAGCTCCCGGATGGCGTCCCAGATCGTCTCCGGCCCGGTGGTCTCCCCGGCGTGCGGGACGCTGTGCAGCCCGGCCGCGCGGGCCTGGTCGAAGTACGGCTTGAACTGCGGCCGCGGCACCCCGATCTCCGGCCCGCCCAGTCCGAAACTGATCAGGCCCTCCGGCCGCTCGTCCAGCGCGATCCGCAGCGTTTCCTCGGCCGACGCCAGACCCGCCTCGCCCGGGATGTCGAAGCACCAGGCCAGGTCGATCCCGAAGTCCCGGCGGGCGCCGGTGCGGGCGTCCTCGATCGCCTCGCAGAACGCCGGCGCCGGGATGCCGCGGCGCACGCTGGAGTACGGCGTGACGGTGAGCTCCGCGTACCGCACCCGCTGGCGGCTCAGCTCGCGGCCGATCTCGTAGGTCAGCAGGCGCACGTCCTCGGCGTCCCGGATCAGATCGACCACGCTCAGGTAGATCTCGATGAAGTGCGCGAAGTCGCGGAACTCGAAGTACTTCGTGAGCAGCTCGGGGTCGGCCGGCACGGGCGAACTGCCCTCGTGCCGGGCGGCCAGCTCGGCCACGATCCGCGGGGACGCCGAGCCGACGTGGTGCACGTGCAGCTCGGCCTTGGGTAGTCCGGCGATGAACGCCGTCAGGTCGCTCACGATCTCTCCCTGAGTCGGAACCTAGATGGAAGCCACCACGAAGATACGGCGGAACGGGAACGCCACGCGCCGGTGTCCGGCCGGATACGCGTCGGCGAGACGTCCGCCCAGCTCAGCCCGGAACTCCGTCCACTGGGGCGGGTCCAGCGCGGCCCGCACCGGCCGCAGCGCGGTCCCCTCCATCCAGCGCAGCACCGGATGCTCCGGCCCGTCCGCCGGCAGCAGGTGCAGGTAGGTGGTCTCCCAGGCGTCCACGTCGGCGCCGGCGAGCAGCGCGGCGTAGCCGGCCGGGTCCTCCACCGGCGACTCGCGCAGCACGTGACCGACGCCGAACTCGGCGGCCACCGCGCGCAGCAGCCGGTGCGACGGCGCGTCGAAGTTCCCCGGCACCTGCATCGCCAGCCACGCGCCGGGCGGCAGCGCGGCGGCCCACCGGCCGAGCATCTCCTGGTGTCCCGGCACCCACTGCAGTGCCGCGTTGGTCACCACCACGTCGGTGTCCGGCCCGGGTGCCCAGTCGGCGATGTCGCCGACGCGGAACCGCACGCTCCCCGGGCCGGCCTGCCGGATCATCTCGGGCGACGAGTCGACGCCGGTCACCCGCGCCCGCGGCCAGCGCTCGGCGAGCGTGCGGGTCAGCTCACCGGTTCCGCAGCCCAGGTCGGTCACGGCCCGCGGGGCGGTGGCGCCGATCCGCGCCACCAGGTCGAAGAACGGCCGGGACCGCTCGTTGCCGAAGCGCCGGTACACGGTCGGATCCCACATCTGCCGATCCCCTCAAACCGTACGTACGTTTTTCTAACAACGTATCAGCTTGGCGGTAGGGTCTCCACGTGGAAAAACGAAGCTTTCGCCGGATGGGCCGCGACGCGTCGGTGATCGGCCTGGGCGCCTGGCAGCTCGGCGCCGACTGGGGCGACGTCAGCGAGGCCGACGCGCACGCCACCCTGCAGGCCGCGGTCGACGCCGGGGTCACCTTCATCGACACCGCCGACGTCTACGGCGACGGTCGCAGCGAGCAGATCGTCGGCTCGTTCGTGAAGGACAAGCCCGGCCTCACGGTGGCCACCAAGATGGGCCGCCGGCTCCCCCAGGAGCCGGCGAACTACCACATCGACAACTTCCGGGCCTGGACCGACCGCTCCCGCGCCAACCTCGGGGTGGACACCCTGGACCTGGTCCAGCTGCACTGCCCGCCGACCCCGGTCTTCCACAGCGACGAGGTCTTCGACGCGCTGGACACGCTGGTCCAGGAGAAGCGGATCGCGGCGTACGGCGTGAGCGTCGAGAAGGTGGAGGAGGCGCTTGCCGCGATCGCCCGCCCGGGGGTCGCCAGCGTCCAGATCATCCTCAACGCGTTCCGGCTCAAGCCGCTCGAGCGGGTGCTGCCGGCGGCCGCCGAGGCCGGGGTGGGCATCATCGCCCGGGTCCCGCTGGCCAGCGGCCTGCTCTCCGGGCGCTACGACGAGCACACCACGTTCGCCGCCGACGACCACCGCAACTACAACCGGCACGGCGAGTCGTTCGACGTCGGCGAGACGTTCTCCGGAGTGGACTTCTCCACCGGGCTGGAGGCGGTCCGCCGGCTGCGGCCGCTCGTCCCGGACGGCGTGACGATGGCACAGTTCGCGCTGCGCTGGATCATCGATCAGCCGGCCGTCACCGTGGTGATCCCGGGTGCGCGCAATCCCGAGCAGGCGCGCGCGAACGCGCATGCCGCTGATCTGTCCCCGCTGACGCCGGAGACCCAGGAAAAGATCACCGCGGTCTACGATGAGCTGATTCGCCCCCAGGTGCACGACAAATGGTGAACAAAGAAACCGGTATCCCGGACGGGCCGGTCCGCTTGCACGGCTGGCTGCCCATGTCACTCGGCCTGCTCGGACTCGTGCTGGGTGCGGTGTGGACGCTGCAGGGGCTCAACCTGTTCGAGGACGAGCTGATGAGCGACCAGCCGGTCTGGGCCGCCGTCGGCGCCGTCGTGGCCGTGGCCGGGCTGGTCCTGGTGGTCATCGGCATGCGCCGCCGCAACAGCGCACGCCCCGTCGCCTGACGAGCGCGGGGACCGGCACCCGGGCCCGGGAGCCAGGGCAAGGACCGGCACCTGGGCCCGGGAGCCAGGGCAAGGACCGGCACCCGGGCCGGGGCGCCGACGCGAGGCCCGCGTCCACGCGGGGCGCCACCGCGAAGACGGCGCCCGCTTCCGGGGCGCCGTCGCGACGCGCCAACGCGCGAGACCGGGCGCCCGAACGCGACGCGCTAATGCGAGGACAGGCCGAAAAAGATCGGACCAATGCGCCGGACAACCCCATGAAGCACACGACCCGGCCGCGTGGGTGACTTCCCCTGGGAAGGCGGCGCCACACGCGACCGGGCCGGCATTAAATCGTTAATCGAGCTGCCCATAACAATGGGCCGCACAAAAGAGGCCCCGCAACCTCCGGCGAGGGTGCGGGGCCCAGTCAGGCCGGCCTCCGCCAGGCGGCCGGCAAGCCGGCCTCGCGACCGGCGGCTTGGTCTCAGAGCGGGCGAACCTGCTCCGCCTGCGGGCCCTTCTGGCCCTGGGCGATCTCGAACTCGACCCGCTGGTTCTCCTCCAGAGTGCGGTAGCCGCTCGTCTGGATGGCCGAGAAGTGGACGAACACGTCAGCACCCCCGCCGTCGACGGTGATGAAGCCGAAGCCCTTGTCTGCGTTGAACCACTTCACGGTTCCTTGCGCCATGCTGAACTCTCCTTCTGAAAATGCCGGCCCGCCCGACCGCGGCAGCGGAGCGCGGGGCCGATGACCGTTTTCGAGCAGCGGCGCCGCGAGGCGGCCCTTCAGAGGACGTCCCCTCCGTTCGGCTACGAGACACCTGGTGACCCTCCCGGGATCGGGCCGGTGTCGCGCCGCCTGGCGGAAGCAGCGAACCACGTACGCAAAAACTGGCCACACTGTACCCGAAAAACGGGCCGCAAAGCTGCCCCTCGAAGGAATCCAATAAAGCATGGCAGATATGGAAAAGGCTCCCCACTTCATGGTTGTGAAGTGGGGAGCCGTCACGACTCCTGTCTATACAGAAGTTGATCTAGTCGGGCCAGTGACCGGTGACCCGCCGCGTGCCGATCGCACCACCACGGTGGACGGCCGCCCGCACCACCGAGAAGATCGCCCCCTGCAGCGCCGCCGCGGCGAGCACCTCACCCCAGCCGCGGTCCTCGTCACCGGCGTCGGGCGCGTCGTCGTCCCCCGAGGCCAGCTTCCAGACCTGCTTGAACAGAACACCGGCCAGCGCGCCGGCGGCCAATCCGAGCGCCATGTTCACCGGCTTCAGCGCGGCCTTCTCCAACTTGCCCGCCATCAGCGCCGCCTCCCGCGCAGGATCAGGATCACGCCGACCACCGCGGCCAGCCCGGCCACGATCAGCGCCGGCGGGATCCGGCCGCTGCGCACCCGGTCCACGGCGTCGTGCGCCACGTCGCCCGACACGGCGGCGGTCTGGCCGGCCGCGTCCTTCACCGTCGACGACGCCTGACCCGCCGCGTCCTTCACCGTGGCGGACGCCTGACCGGCGGCGTCCCGGACCGTCGCGGAGGCCTGGCCGGCCACCTCACGCAGCCGGCCGGTGGCCGACACCGCCTGATCGAGCAGCCGCTGCTTGGTCTGCGAGACCTGCTCGCGGGCGCGGGCCTTGACGTCCGCCTTCGCGGCCAGGGCCTGCACCGTCTCACCCAGGTCCGCCCGGGTCTGCTTGATCTCGGCGCGCAGGGCCACCAGATCCGGTTTCCCGGCCGTGCCGTTGTCCGGTTTCCCGGCCGTACCGTTGCTCTCGCTCATGCCGCCACCTCCGCTTCGCTCCGGCGTCGCCACGAGTCCACGACCGAGCCGACTGATCCACCCGCAAGCTCGCTCATGCCCGGCCCCGCTCCTTGACCGCCTGCTTGACCTCGTCGACATCGGCCTTCAGGCCCTCGATCGCGGCCTTCGGCTCCGGCGGGACGGCCCGGCGCAGCTGCGCGCGGCCGATCAGCGCCAGCACACCGGCCACCGCGAAGATCGCCACGGTGATCACGAGCGCGGCCAGCCAGAGCGGCCAGACCAGGTCCAGGGCGATGACCGCTGTCGCGATCAAGGCGCCGACACCGTACATGGCGAACACGCCCGCGCCGCCGAACAGGCCGACGCCGATCCCGGCGTGCTTGCCCTTCTCGGCGAGCTCCGCCTTGGCCAGGGTGAGCTCGTCCCGGACCAGCTTGCTGAGCTGCTCACTGGCACGCTGCACCAGTTCCCCGGTGGACTGCTCGGTCAACGGTCGAGCCCTGCCGTTGAGCACATCGGCCATCGTTCCCCCTTTCGCTATGTCCGGTGTATGCCCTGATCACCGATGACTCAATCCTTCCGGAACGGGTCACCGCCCGGTCGTGGCCGCGACCGTGTCGTCAGTCCCCGGCGCGTGGCCGTCCGCGCCGCCGAACGCCGCGCCCCGGGCCTCGCCGTCGTCGCCGCCGCTGAACACCCGGGCATCCGCCGGCGCGTCCACCCTCCGAGCCTGACGCACCGGCGCCACCCCGTCGTCGAGTTCGTCGAGCTGGGTGCGCATCCGCGGCAGGGCGCCGCGCTGGTTCTCCCACATCCAGCCCACCAGGCGCTCGCGGACCAGGCAGCGCAGATCCCAGAGCGCCCCCGCGTCGGCCGCGCTGACCAGCGCGCGCAACCGGATCGTCCCGCCGGTCGCCTCGGTCACCTGCAGCACGCAGACCCGCTCGTCCCACAGCTCGGAGTTCTCGCAGACACGCCGCAGCTCGGCCCGCAGCGGCTCGATCGGCGTCGACCAGTCCACGTCGATCTCCGCGGTGCCGAGCACCGCGGACGTGCTGCGGGTCCAGTTCTGGAACGGCTTGGTGGTGAAGTACGAGGTGGGCAGGATCAGTCGCCGGTCGTCCCAGATCTGCACCGCGATGTAGGTCAGGGTGATCTCCTCGATCCGGCCCCACTCGCCCTCGACGACCACCACGTCGTCGACCCGGATCGCGTCGCTGAACGCCAGCTGGATGCCGGCGAAGACGTTCCCCAGAGTGCTCTGCGCCGCCAGAGCCGCGATCACCGAGACCAGACCGGCCGAGGCCAGCACGCTGGCGCCCAGCGCGCGGATCCCCGGGAAGGTCATCAGCACCACGCCGACGGTCAGGATCACGATCGACGCGACGGTGACCCGGCGCAGCATCACCACCTGGGTCTTGATCCGCCGGCGGCGCAGGTTGTCCGGCACGTCGGTGCGCCACCGGGCGAGGGTCATGTCCTCCAGGACCAGCAGCAGCGCGGCCACCAGCCAGCCGAACGCGGCGATGCAGCCGATCACCAGCGCGTGCACCACACCGGTCCGGCCGGGGAAGTCGCCACCCCAGACCCGGACCGCCTGCTGGATCGCGATCAGGGTCAGGGTCACCAGGAACGGGCGGTGCATGTTGCGGGCCAGATCGGCGGCGAGCGCGGACCGGCGGCCGATCCGGATCATCGCCCAGTGCGACGCCTCGACGACCACGATGGCCGCGACGGCAGCCCCCGCGACACCGAGAACGGCTGTCAGAACGCTGGACACGAGGCTTTCCTCTCCATGATCGAGTGCTGTGCCAGCGCTCCAATTTGCCCTCTCCGGTGGCCGGCACACACCCGAACGGCGGATGTCGGACACAGCTCACACCGTGCCGCGCCGGGATGTCAGTCAGATCTTGAGATCCCGGTCGTGCCCGCGGCCCCGCCTCGGGCGTACCGCGAATCGGATTGTGCCTCTCAGATCCGGAGAGGCGGCCACGCCGGTGGCCCCGCTCCCGGCGTACCGCCGATCGGCTTGTGAATCTCAGATCTTGCGATATTTGGCCTGGGCGAAGCAGTAGGCCCCGAACGCCGCGATGCCGGCGGCGATCAGCACCAGCAGCCAGACCCCCCACGGGTGCCCGGCCAGGGTCTTCAACGCCGCGTCCAGGCCACGGGCCTTGTCCGGGTCGTAGGTGACCGCGGCCGTGACGAACAGGACGCCGGCGATCGCGTACGCGGTGCCCTTGGCCAGGTAACCGGCCATGCCGAGCCGGACGATCGGCTGCCGGGTGGACGCCGGCATCTGCTGGGTGTTCAGGTGCTTGGTGAACTTCCTGCGCAGGCCGTAGACGAAAATCCCGATGCCGACGCCGAGCACCGCCAGGCCGGCCAGCCCGACGAGCCAGCGCCCGCCGGTGGACTGCATCAGCCCGGACGACTTGCTCTCGTAGCTGTCGCCCATCGAGGCGTTGGCGCCCTGGACCACCTTGACCGCCATCCAGCCCAGGTAGACGTAGAGCACCGCCCGCACGCCGGAGAGCACCCGCTCGGCGACCGCTGTGCGGTTCTGCTCACCGCTCTCCCCGACGACCGCCTCGAAAGCCTGCCAGATCGCCATGGCGGCCAGGCCGATCGCGATGATCACGAGCAGTGTCTTGCCGTAGGAGTGGCGGGCCAACTCCTGCAGGGCGCCCGACTGGTCGCTCTCCTGGCCGGAGCCGCCGAAGGCCACCTGCAACGCGATCCAGGCGAACAGCAGGTGGATGATGCCGTAGCCGACGAACCCGCCCCGGGCCAGATACTCCAGAGGCTTGCTGTCGGCCGCGCGCGACGCGTGGTATTTGACGTTCGAGGCAGTGGAGGACATGCCCCCCAATGTGACCGAGCGCGCCGTCCGTCAAACTCCGGGTGCTATCGGGAGACCTGCACCTGGATCGCGCTCGGCGTCACACTCTCCAGGGACACCTGCAACCCGGCCACCTCCACCGCCTGCTGGCCCTTGGTGAGCGTGATCTGCTGGCCGGCCACCCGCAGGGTCACCGTGTCGTCGTCGGCGCTGACGAACTCGGCCTCCACGCCGAGCACCTCGGCGCTGGCGCTGGTCTCCCGCTGGATGGTCACCGTGCACTGATCGACACCACAGTCGACGCCGTCGCCGCCACAGCCGCCGACGAGCAGAGCCGCTCCGAGAGCCGCGGACACGGCAAAATTCTTTAAGATCGACACCCTTTTCACGGTACGTGGCCGGAGCCACCCCAAGCCGTGGATCCGGTCCCGCGAGGAGGCCTTTCGTGACTGACCACCTGGTGCACGACAACGTCGCGGCACACCGTTTCGAGCTCGCGGTGGACGGCGAGGTGGGGGCGCTGGCCAGTTACCGGATGCGCGGCGAGGACGTGGTCGTCGTCCTGCACACCGAAACGCACCCGGATCTGCGGGGCCAGGGGCTGGCCGGTGAGCTCGCCCACAAGACGCTGGACCGGCTCCGCGATCGGGGCCAGCGGATTGTGCCAGCTTGTCCGTTCTTCGCCCGCTACATCGGCGACCATCCGGAGTACGCGGACCTGGTGGCCCACTGAGCGGGCCCCGGCATCCGGGACAGCCCCCACCCGGGAACCACCACCATCCCGAGCCCAGCCGCGCACGGTCCCCTCCACCTGCGCGTAACGGCCACGAACCCAGCCGAACGAGCCGGGCTGGCAGTCATGGTTGCTTCAACTCCCGGACACGACCAGGAGTTCCGGCCGGGAGCCCACCACCGCAACCGGCGAATCGGCAGGAACCGGCCGACCACGCCGCCCGGCAACCAATCCCAGCCATCCACCACCAAGACCGGCGGCGCAAAGCGCAACCCACCCCAGCCACCCACCACCAAGACCGACCGCCCCACCCCACACCGCGAGCGACAGCCCCGGAAAAGCAGCCCAAACCGCGAATTCACCCGATCGGGCCGCACCGCAAGTCTTCACACCCCGCCCACCCAGGGGGCTGACCCCTGACCACCATGACTCGGATGGGTGATCTTGGCCGGGGCGCCTGTGGACAACCCGCCACTGTGGATAACTCCCGTTGATCTCCGCGGGGCTGGGAGGATCAGGCGGCGACCGGCTCCGGGACGTTCGCGCCGGCGATCAGCTCGGCGGCGGCGAGACCGCAGGCCCGGGTCGCGCCGAATGTCGCCACATGGATGCCCCCGAGGACGGTGACCGGAATGCCCATCTCCACCACTATCGCGTCCGGGCGCGCGGCCAGGACACCGGCCAGCGTGTCCGCGATCCAGCGGTGCCGGTGCACGTCACGGACCACCAGGACGAGCGGGCGGCCGGCCGCGCCGGCCAGCACCACGCTCGCCGGGTCGCTCAGGCTCTCCAGGTCGTCCGCGCCCAGGCGGACCGAGGTGGTGCCGGGCAGCAGTTCGGCCAGGGGCGCGCCGATGCCCCACGGGGTTTCCTCGCCGATCGCGATGTTCCGCGGCGGGGCGAATTCCACGACGTGCGGGACGCCGGTGACGGGCAGTTCCGGGGCGCCTTCGGCGCGGGTCACCCGGACCGCGCGGCGGGCGGCGTCGAAGCCGATCCCGGAGAGGGGTTGCGGTCCGCGGACCACTCCGGCCTCCCGCTGGGTGCGGGTGGTCCACGCGCCGAGCGCGCGCACCCGCGCCACGGCGTCACGCAGCCGCGCCTCGGGCAGTTCGCCGGAGAGCACCGCCGCGACGATCGCGTCGCGCAGCCGGATGGCGGTCTCCTCGTCGGCGTGGTCGCCGCCGACACAGATCGCGTCCACCCCGGCGGCCAGCGCGCGGACCGTGGCGCCCGCCAGGCCGAAGCGGCGGCGCACGCCCTGCATCTCGATGCCGTCGGTGACGATCAGGCCGCCGAAGCCGAGTTCCTCGCGCAGCAGCCCGGTGAGGATCCGCGGGCTGAGGGTGGCCGGCAGGTCCGGGTCGTATGCCGGGACGAGCAGATGACCGGTCATCACGACCTGGGCGCCGGCGGCGATCGCGGCGCGGAACGGGACGAGCTCGCAGGCGGCCAGCTCCTCGGCGGTGCGGTCGATCAGCGGCACGTCGTGGTGCGAGTCGACGCTGGTGTCGCCGTGTCCGGGGAAGTGCTTGGCGCAGCCGGCCACGCCGTACGTCTGCAGACCCCGCACGAATGCGGCCGTGTGCCGCGCCACCAGTCCGGGCTCGGCGCCGAACGCGCGTACGCCGATGACCGGGTTGTCGGGGTTGTTGTTGACGTCCGCGTCCGGGGCGTAGTCGAGGGTGATGCCCGCCGCGGCGAGTTCGCAGCCCAGGTCCCGGGCGACCGCCTCGGTGAGCAGCGGGTCGTCGATCGAGCCGAGCGCCAGGTTGCCCGGGCGGGAGCTGCCCAGCCGCGATTCGAAGCGGGTGACGTCGCCGGCTTCCTCGTCGATGGCCACGATGACGTCCGGGCGCTCGGCGCGCAGCTGGGCGGTCAGCGCGGAGACCTGGGCCGGCGACTCGACGTTGCGGGCGAACAGGGCGACCCCGCCGAGGCCCTGGCCGAGCCATCGGCGGACCCAGTCCGGGGCGGAGGTGCCGACGAAGCCCGGCTGGAGGACCGCGGCGGCAAGTTCCGGCAATTCGCCGTGCTTGGACATGATCCCCCGTACCTCCGAATGAATAGACGAACGCCTATGTGAGCGTTCTCCCCCGTTCGGGGACCTATGGTCACACCACTCACCGTCATCAGTCAACAAACCTTTCTATTAGCTGTGGCCGATACCCGATAGAGTGGCGTGGTGCCGCTCACCCCCCTCGCGGAAGCCACCGTCGACTGGTCCCAGGTGCATGCCGTCCGTCTGCTCGGCGTCGCTCTGGCCGTGCTTTTCCTGCTCTGGGCCATCCGCCGCATGTTCCGCGGCAAATAGGGGTACACAGGCGGCCCGATGAAACTCCCCATCTACGGCCCCCGCCTGCGCAAAGTGGCCCGCACCCACTTCGGTTGGCCGTCCCTGCGCCCCGGCCAGTTCAAGCCGATGCGCGCCGTCCTGCGCCGCAAGGACGCCCTGGTCGTGCTCCCCACCGGAGCCGGCAAGTCGGCCATCTATCAGATCCCGGCGGTGCTGCTGCCCGGCCCGACGGTGGTCGTCTCCCCGCTGCTCGCCCTCCAGCAGGACCAGATCTCCGCGCTCAACGAGCGGAACGACCCGAAGATCCGCGCGGTCCGGGTCAGTTCCGCGGAGACGCCACGCGAGCAGCAGGAGGCCATCGAGGAGCTTCGCGCCGGCCGCGCCGAGTTCCTCTTCATCACCCCCGAGCAGCTGGCCAACCCGGAGCGGCTGGCCGAGGTCAAGGCCCTCAAGCCCGGCCTGGTGGCGATCGACGAGGCGCACTGCATCTCGGCGTGGGGGCCGGACTTCCGGCCGGACTTCCTGGCGCTCGGCGAGATGATCAAGGAGCTGGGCAGCCCACCGGTGCTGGCGCTGACCGCTACCGCGTCGCCGCCGGTGCGCGAGGACATCATCAACCGGCTGCGCCTGCGCAATCCGGAGATCCACGTGTCCGGCCTGGACCGGCGGAACCTGTTCGTCGAGGTCACGCACTGCCCCGACGAGGCGTACCGGTGGCGGCGGCTGACCGCGATGCTGGACGAGGGACAACGACCCGGCATCGTGTACGTCCCGACCCGCCGCGCCGCCGAGGAACTGGCCGCCCGTCTCACCGAGGCCGGGTACCCGGCGGAGTTCTACCACGGCGGGATGGCGGCCGGCCTGCGCGAGCAGCGGCACGAGGACTTCACCGACGACAAGATCGACATCATGGTCGCCACGTCGGCGTTCGGCATGGGCATCGACAAGCCGAACATCCGCTGGGTGGCGCACATGGCGCTGCCCGACTCGCCGGACAGCTACTTCCAGGAGATCGGCCGGGCCGGGCGCGACGGCGAGCCGGGGCGGGTGCTGCTGCTCTGGCGCGCCGAGGACGAGGCGATCCAGCGTTTCTTCAACGGCGGCGGGCCCGACGTCGAGGAGCTTCGGGAACTGGCCGGGGTCCTGCACAAGGGACCGACGACGAAGACCGCGCTGCAGAAGGAGACCGGGCTGGGCCCGCGCCGCGTCGGGCAGTACCTGGCGCTGCTGGAGCAGGCGGGCGCCGTCCGTACCGGGAAGCGCAGCAAGCTGACCGTGCCGGCCGGCGCGCCGCTCCCGGCCGAGGCCGCCGAGGCCGCGGCCGCGGAGTACGAACGGCAGCAAACCGTGATCAAGTCGCGGACCGACATGATGCGCGCGTTCGCGGAGAGCCGGCAGTGCCGGACCGAGACGCTGCTGGCGTACTTCGGCGAGGAGATCCGGGGGACCTGCGGCCATTGCGACAACTGCGCGGACGGCAGCGCCGACGCGGTCAACGCGGTGGAGGAGGAGGGGCCGTTCCCGGTGCACAGCCAGGTCCGCCACGGGGAGTGGGGCACCGGGATGGTGATGGGGTACGAGGAGGAGAAGATGACGGTCCTCTTCGACACGGTCGGCTACAAGACCCTCTCGGTGCCGGTCGTGGTGCAGCAGAATCTGCTCACCGCGGCTTAGGGAGCGGCCCGGCGCGCCCGGGACAGCCGGTATCCATGGCAGGGCACGAAAGCAAGACCGCGCGGCGTACGCCCGTGGCTGAGCGCGAAAGCTTAACCGCGCGGCGTACGCCCGTGGCGGGGCCTCAGGGGGCCACCGCCTCGCGGAAGCGGGCGGCGGCGCCGCCGGAGATCGCCGGCCCGTGGCCGAAGACGGCGTGCTCGAAATCGCGCTCGGCCAGCCGGGCCAGGCTCTGCACGGCCCGCTCCGGATCGGCCACCACGGTGAGCCCGGTCACCCGACCACCGGAGCTGGCCGCGGCGTCGCCCGCGAACAGGACGCCCCCGGCGCGGTCGAGCAGGAAGCACAGGTGTCCCCGGGTGTGCCCGGGCGTGTGCAGCGCGGTGAATCCCGGGATCGGCTCGGCCCCGTCCCCGGCCAACTGGTCGACTCTGGTGGGCTCGACCCGGCCGATCCGCCGGAAAAGGAACTTCTTCAGCCGGCCGGCGGGCTCCTCGGCCGGGAAGGCGCCGTTCACGAACGGCGCCTCCGCGGCGTGCGCGATCAGCCGGGCCCCGGTGCGCTCGCGCACCTGCGCCGCGCTGCCCGCGTGGTCGGGGTGGTGGTGGGTGAGCAGGATCGCGGTCACCTCGCCCAGGTGCCGCCCGATGCCCCGCAGCGCCCGCTCGATCACCGCCGTCTGCCCGGGCAGGCCGGTGTCCACCAGCACCACGCCGTCGTCGGTCCGGACCGCGTGCACGTTCACGTTGACGTTGCCGAATCCCAGGCGGAGCTCGAAGACCCCGTCGACCACTTCCCGCACGCCGCACAGTCTCTCAGGAGCCACCGCCGGCCGGTCCATCAGGCGGACCCGAGTTCGCAACACGGGGTTAACGGAGCATGTCGGGTGAGCCACGACATGATCGGGTAGAGGGGTGGTGAGACGGTACCGGCACGGTGGTGCGAAAGAATGCGCTGTCGGCCACCGACGGAAGCGAAAGGAACCCGAGTGACGGACGAACCGCTCTACGCCCAGCTGGGCTTCACCGACGCCGAGTGGGGGCTGCTGGTCGGCCTGCCGCACGCGGTGCTCACGGCGGCGAGCGCCGCCACCCCCGACAGTGCCCGCAAGACCCGGGCCGAGAGCGCGGCCGGCCTGAGCCGCATCTCCGACGCCCGGGCCTCGGCGAGCACCCTGGTCACCGCGGTCGCCACGGCCGCCGTGGCCGAGGCCGGGGACCCGGAGCTCGGCGAGGAGCCGCCGGTGATCGAGCCGGCCGACCCCGGCGCGTACGCCAAGGATGTCCTGGGCCGGGCGGCCGAGGCCGCCGCCCTGCTCTCCGCGAAGGCCTCGGTGGCCGACGCCGAGACCTACCGCCACTGGCTGCTGGAGATCACCGACGCGGTGGTCGGCGCGGCGTCCACCGGCGGCCTGCTCGGGCTCGGCGGCGAGACCGTCACCGAGGACGAGCGCACCTTCCGGGACCACCTGGCCAGCGCACTGGCCGCCTGACCCGGCCGGCCCGGGGCCCCGGCCCCGGGCCACGAAGGTCCACGCCCGCGGCGGCGCGACCGGGAAGGATCAGCCCGGCGCGCCCCGGTAGGTGCCGAAGGCCCACAGATTCCCCTCGGGATCGCGAACGGCGAAGTCCCGCGAGCCGTAGTCGGTGTCGAACGGCTCCCGCACCACCTCGGCCCCGGCCGCCCGCGCCCGCGCGAACAGCTCGTCCGGCTCATCGGTCACCACGTACGCCCCGAAGGTCCCCGGACGCAACGCGAACGAGTCGTCCCGGGTCGATCCGAGCATGATCCCGCCGCCCGGCGGCCAGTCCAGCTGGGCGTGGTCCACCCGGTCCCCCTCGCCGTACGTCACGGTCTCGACGAAGCCGAACGCCGCCACCAGGAAGCGGATCAGCGCCCGGGCGTCGTGTGCCCGCAGCGTCGGCCAGACCTGCGGGGGCGGTGGTGTCCTCTGATCAGTCATGATCTCATCCTGACCGGTGGCAGCCGCGGCCGCTCGGACCAGACCGAACTCCTCCGCCAACCACCGGGACGGGGCACATCCGGCGAACGCCTGGACGTCGCGGACCAGGTGGGACTGGTCGGCGTACCCGTGCTCGGCGGCCAGGCCGGCGAGCCGGCGCGTACTCGTCGACAGTCGCCCGCACAGCACGCCCCCTGACATCTGTCGATGGCATGGCAGTATCGGGACGTGTCGCGGGCGGTGGTCAGCGGGGCCGGTCCCGCCCGGCGCCCGCCGGGCTGATCGGAGGGCTGGATGGAGAACCGCCCCTCCGGATGGACGCCGTCGGGGAGAACCCTGGCCACCGTGGTCACCGGTGTCGGCCTGGGCCTGCTGGGCAACCTGATCACGAACGAGATCGATCCGCCGGACTCCTGGTCGCCGTGGTGGCCGCGCGGGCTCTGGGCCGCCCTCGGGGTGCTGATCGTCGTCACCTGGCTGCTCACCGACGTACGCCCGGAGCAGGCCGCCCGGGTACGGCGCCGGCGGCTGTTCGCCGACTCGGTGGTCAGTGCCCTGGTCCGGATCGGCGAGAAGGAGAACTGGCGGGACGTCCGCTTCGCCGAGCTGCAGGCCGAGCTGGAGGTGCAGGACGACAGGCGCCGGCTGCGGCGCCCGCGCGGCCCGCGCCGGGTACGGTCGCTGACCCGGGCCATGCGGCAGAGCCGGGACCGGCTGGTCCTGCTGGAGGGCGAGCCCGGCGCCGGGAAGAGCGTCGCCCTGCGCCACCTGGCTCTGCGCCTGGGCCGGCGGGCCGCCCGGCGCTTGTTTCCCGGCCGGGTCGTCCCGCTCTACCTGAACCTGAAGGAGCTGCGCCGGTCCGGCGGCGAGCTGAGCATCAGGGACTTCGTGATCGCCTCGGTGAGCCGGTCCGGCGCGTTGCTCGCCGAGGAACTGGACGAGGGGATGCGCCGGGGGACCTGGCTGTTCCTGTTCGACTCGTTCGACGAGATCCCGGAGATCCTGACCGCCACCGAGGTGGAGCCGGTGGTCGAGGAGTACGCCGATGCCATCCACGAGTTCCTGCACACGATGAACGCCAGCCGCGGCATCGTGGCGTCCCGCGAGTTCCGCGGCCCGCGCCGGTTCGGCTGGCCCCGGTTCACCGTGCTGCGGCTGACCACCCGGCAGAAGCGGGAGCTGATCCGGCGCGCCCGGCTCACCGCGGCGCAGGAGAGCCTGCTGCTCGGCGGGATCACCGCGAACGAGGGCGCGCTGGGGCCGTTCTCCGACAACCCGATGCTGCTCGGCCTGCTCACCGGCTACGTGGCCCGCAACGGCACGCTGCCCCGGGCCTCGCACGAGGTCTTCGAGGACTTCGTGGCGGACCGGCTGCGCCGCGACGCCGGCCGGGTCCGGCAGCGGTTCGGGCTGGACGGCGCGGCGGTGCGGTCGGCCGCCGAGCAGGCCGCGTTCTGCATGGCCGCCGAGCCAGGGCTCGGCCTCTCCCCCGGCCACGACGAGCTGGCGGCCGCTGTCGCCCGGCGTTTCGGCCCGCGACCGGCGCCGCGGGCCGGCCTGGACGCGCTGGCGCTGGTGCGGCTGGCCGGCGGCGAGGACCGGTTCAGCTTCGTGCACCGCCGGTTCCAGGAGTTCTTCGCGACCGCGCTGGTGCTCCGCGACACCTCGCTGGTGTCCGCGGAGCGCCTGCTCACCGACGGTCGCTGGCGGGAGACCGCGGTGACGCTGCTGCAGACCCACGACGCGGCGGCCACCACCGAGCTGATCGAGGAGGCCGGGCGCCGCCTGCGTGCGGCGATCCCGGCGCGCTCCCGGGCGAAGCGTTTCACCTGGCCGTCCGGGGTGCTGCACCTGCTCTCCGTGCTGACCGCGGGGCTCGGCGCCGCTTCGGTGACGCGGATCGGCGCGCCGGTGCGCGCGCTGGTCGGGCGGTTGCTGCGCCGGGCGTACGAGAAGGGCTCCCGCACCGACCGGATGTGGGCGATCGAGAACGCCGCGCTCGCCCCCGACCCGGAGCGCGACGAGCTGCTCGACCGCGCCGCCGCCGGTCCCAGCCTGATGCTGCGGGAGACCGCGTTCGCCCAGGTGGGCCGGCTGCGCTCGATGACTCCGGCGCTCGAGCGGCAGGTGCGCGCGATCCTGATCGGGCAGGCCGCCACCGGCCGGCTGTGGCGGGAGCGGGCCACCGTGGCGGCCGGTCTCCGGCGCCTGCCCGAGCCCCGGCCCTTCCTGCAGCTCTACGGCGTGCTGCTGCTCACCCCGGCGGCCGACGCGCTGGTCGTGGCCACGTATGCGGCGCTCGGCCTGCGCCGGGCCGGCCTCACCGGCCCGCTGGTCGTGGTCGCCACCCTGGTCGAGACCTTCATCCTGCTCGGCTTCCTGCTCTGCTGCGTGGTGGCCGGCGCCCCGGCGCTGGGCTCCCGGTCCGCCCGCTGGGCCCGGGTGGTCGGATCGGTCCCGCCCGGCGCGTTCCGGGCGTTCACGGTGATCGGCACGCTGGTCCGGACCTTTCTGCTGTTCGCGGTCATGCTCGCTGTCCTGCCCGCGGCCGGGCCGGTCGCCGTCCATCTGGCGCTGTGTTTCCACGCCTACCTGGACGCCGCGGCGAGCCCGCGCCCGATCCCGCTGCGGTGGCTGTGGGCGGCGCCGGTGGTCTGGCTGGCGCACCGGTCCACGGCCGTGCGGCGGATCCCGCGGCGCCACCTGATCGCCCCCGCGCTGGGCGTCCTGGCCGTTCTGGTCCTGGCCACCGGCGGCCGGCCGGTCCTGGCGTTCTGGAGCGCCTACGTCAATCCGGTGACCGAGTCGTTGTCCCGGGTGCTGCTGGCCCTCGGCCTGCTGATCGCCGCGGGATGGTCGGTGTTCCGCTGGTGGTCGAACCACCGGGACCAGCGCCGGGTCACCGCGCGGGCCGGCGCCGGCCCGCTGCGGCTGGCCGACATGCGCGCCCTGCTCACCGCGATCGAGACCGACCACGGCCTGTCCGTGCTGGTCCGCGGCCTACGCCGGGGCCGGTTCAGCGCCGAGCCGGACGCCGTGGAGCACCTGCGCGTGCTGGAGGCGGGCGACGGCCCCTACCGCGTCAAGGCCAGCGAGACCACTCTGGACGAGATCGCCCGGCTGCTCGCCGACCGCCGCCCCGCGGCCTGAGCAGCCTCACTCCCGGCCCAGCAGGCCTCGGGCGCGGGTCGTTGGCGACGATCCGGTGGACGGCGAGCACCGAGCCGACCGCGTGCCGCGGGTTGCCGGTGCCGACCACCTCGACGCGGCCGCGTCGACCGGCGAGCGAACTCCTGCATCAGGCGACCACTTCCGGTTCGGCCTCGGCGGCGGGCCGGCGCACACCGGTCACCGCGGAGTAGACCGAGCCGATCTGCGCGGCGACCCGCTTCCAGGAGTACGCCTGCCGGGCCCGGTCCAGGGCGGCCGTCGCGTAGGTGAACCGCCGCACCTTGTCGTTGACCAGGCGGCGCAGCGCGCCGCCGAGCGCCCGCGGGTCACGGGCCGCGACCAGGTCGCCGGTCAGGCCGTCGACCACCGTTTCGCTCAGCCCGCCCTCCGCGGCCCCGATGATCGGCACGCCGCAGGCCATCGCCTCCAGCGCCGACTGCTCCTCCCAGGGCCCGGCGACCAGCAGGTCGGCGGAGCGGTACCAGCTCGGCATCTCGCGGTGCGGCACCGCGCCGACCAGCCGGAGCCGGTCGGCCACCTGGAACCGCTCGGCGAGCGCGCGCAGCGACCTGGCGCCCGGGTCGGCGGGCAGCTGGTCCGGCGACGGGCCGCCGACGACCACCATCTCGGCGCCGGGGACGTAACGCATGGCCTGGATGACGTCGCCGTACCGCTTGTGCTCGACCAGCTTGCCGACCGCGAGGATGCGGGTGCGCTCCGGGTCACGCGGGGCGATCGGGCCCTCCGGGGTGAAACGCTCGCTGTCCACGCCGGCCGGGACGACGGTGAGCTGCGCCCGCGGCACGCCGATCCGGACCAGGCCGCGGACCTCGTCCTGGGTCTGCGCGACCACCCGGTCGACGGCCCGGCCGAGGGCCCGCTCGTAGCCGGTGCGGGACGGGCCGGCCACGCCCGGCTCGATCGCGCCGAGCTCGTGGAACGACTGCACGACCGGGATGTCGAGCTGCCGGGCGGCGGTGACGGCGGCCAGGCCGCTGGTCCAGAAGTGGGCGTGGGCGACGTCCGGCGACCAGCCGTCGCGCTGCCAGTGCTCGCCGAGCAGCCGGGCGAACTCGCCCATGTGCGGGAGGAGCTCGTCGGTGGGCAGCGGCTGGGCGGGGCCGGCCGGCACCTGGACGACGTGCACGCCGTCCGCTACCAGTTCGGCCGGCTCCTGGCCGGTGCGCCGGGTGTACACCCGCACCTCGTGCCCGAGATCGGCGAGCGCCCTGGACAGGTCGGCGACGTGAGCGTGTTGGTCGCCCACGCCGAGCGGGCTGGCGTACTCGGAGATCATCGCAATCCGCACGGGCTCTCCTCGGGGCGACAGATACGACTGTGATAACGGCGTGCTTCGTTGCCCGGCTGCTCCCAGCGTAAACATCGTCGCCGGCCACGCGCCGGCTTGCCGCGGCAACGGTGGCCGTGTTCGCCCGGTGGCGTGCCCGCGGCCGGCTCGATCTCGGACCAACGACTCAGCCGGGCCGGGAAGGCGCCCGGGGAGGTCCGTCGTTAAGCCGCCGCGGCGCCGGGTAAGAGCCATCCGTGGCTACCGTGACCCGCACCGTCCAGGCCCCGCCCGACCGCGTCTTCGCCGTCCTCTCCGACGGCTGGAGCTACAGCGACTGGGTGGTCGGCACCTCGCACATCCGCGACGTCGAGGACTCCTGGCCCCGGCCCGGCTCGCAACTGCACCACAAGGCCGGCCCGTGGCCGTTCTCGCTGCACGACTCCTCGACCGTGCTGGAGTGCGTGCCCGGCCGCGAGCTCAAGATCCGGGCCGGGCTGTGGCCGCTCGGCGAGGCGGTGGTGGACATCCTGCTGGAGCCGGCGTCCGGCGGCGGCACCCGGGTCGTCATGCACGAGGACTTCGAGTCCGGTCCGCTGCTCTGGGTCCGCAACAAGATCAACGACCTGTTGCTGCACCAGCGCAACGTCGAGGCGTTGCGCCGGCTCGCCGACATCGCCGAGGCGCAGCACGATCACCGGTAGATCGAGCGCTGCGCGGCCGCGACGGCCGCGCGGTAGGCGGCTCCGCTCAGCTTCCGGTCCCGGGCCAGCGCCGCGCGCGCCGCGTTCGCCCCCGGCGCCCCGTGCACCCCGCCCCCGGGATGCGCCGAGGAGCTGCCCAGGAACAGCCGGTCGACCGGCGTGTCCGCCCGCCCCAGCCCCGGGACCGGCCGGAAGAACAGCTGCTGGAACGCGGCGGACGTGCCGCCGCCGAGGGCGCCGCCGACCAGCGACGGGTTCTCCTCCTCCAGGTCCTCGGGCGAGAACACGTTGCGCCCCACGATCCGGCTCCGGAACCCGGGCGCCTGGTCCTCGATCACCCCCTCCATCCGCTCCACGTGCGCCGCGATCTCGTCCGCCGGCCAGCTCTCGCGATGCGGCAGATGGGTGTACGCCCAGGCGCTCTCCGTGCCCTCCGGTGACCGGGTCGGATCGGCCGTGGTCATCTGCCCGAGCAGCAGGAACGGGTGGTCCGGCACCTCCCCGGTGGCGAGCTCGGCGGAGTACCGGGTCAGCCCGTTCAGATCCGCGCCCAGGTGCACCGTGCCGGAGCCGGCGACCTCCGGGTTCTTCCACGGGATCGGCCCGTCCAGCGCCCAGTCCACCTTCACTGTCGCCCCGTCCCACCGGAAGTGCGCCAGGTCCTCCACCATCCGCGGCGGCAGCCAGCGCTCCCCGACCAGGTTCAGGAAGAGCGACGGCGCCGGCACGTCGGCGATCACCGCGCGCCCGGCCCGCCAGTCCCGCCCGTCAGCGGTCCGCACGCCCATCGCCCGGCCGCGCGCCACCAGGACCCGGCTCACCGGCGCCGAGTAGACGATCTCGCCACCTCGCGCCGTCAGCCGTCCGACCAGCGCGGACGTCAGCCGCCCGGCCCCGCCGACCGGTACCGGCCAGCCGACCTCCTGGCCCAGCATGGCCAGCAGCCACCCGTAGACCCCGCCGCCGGCCTCCTCCGGCGACAGGTCGGTGTGCAGCGCGCAGCCAGCCAGCAGCGCCCGGGCGCCCTCCCCGGCGAACAGCTCGGAGCCCAGCTCACGCGCGGAGAGCACGAGCCTGCGGGCCAGCCGCAGCGTCTGGCCGGTGCCCAGCCGCCGGACCAGGCCGAGACCGGACCGGACCGGGGGGAACGGCCGCGTGATCGCCTCCAGCATGCGGCCGGAGACCTTCGACCAGTCCCGGTACGCGTTGCGCCACCGCTCGCCGTCGCCGGCCGCGAACGCCTCCACCGACGCCATCGTCCGCTCGATCTCGCGATGCACCGTCGCGGCCCGCCCATCGGGCAGCAGATGGCTGAAAACGCTCGGCGCGTGCGTCCAGGACAGGCCGTACCGTTCGAGTGCCAGCTCGCGCATCACGGGCGAGGCGTAACCGAGCGGATAGAACGCGCTGAACAGGTCGGACAGGTACCCGGGCGCGGTGATCTCCCCGGATCGCACCGCGCCGCCCGGTTCGCCGGTGGCCTCCAGCACCCGAACCGTCCAGCCGGCGTCGGCCAGGATGTTCGCCGCCACCAACCCGTTGTGCCCCGCTCCGATGATCACCGCATCAACCGTGTCCACATTCGCACGTTAGCCACGTTTAGCCCCCAACCGCGAGGGCACCCCTCATTCATGGAACGGGGAAACAGCAAGCACGGCACGGTGCTCGACGAGCAGATGGCCCAAGAGGTGCGAGGCAGCATCCAGGGCACCGCAGGCGGACGGGCCGAGGAATGGCACACGCCCGAGCCGGCCGGCGAAGACCAGCCGGAGGTCACCGTCGCGCCCAACGGCGATTTCGGCCGGGGCATCCCGGACGGTGTGGGAAGCGCCCACGGCGAGGCTCTCAGCCGGTTCGGGAGCTTCCTGAGCAGATCCGCCTTCCCGGGCGACCGTGCCGCGCTGGAGGCCTCGGCGCGGACGATGAACGCCCCGGACGACGTGTTGCGGCGCATCGCGTCGCTGCCGGAGGGCAGGACGTTCCAGAACGTCGCCGAGGCATGGCATGCGAGTGAAGGAGGAACCGCGTGAGCACGGTCACCGAGTTCGTTGACGTCAACGTCCCGGTCCGCACCTGCTACGACCAGTGGACGCAGTTCGAGGAGTTCCCGCGCTTCATGGAGGGCGTCGAGGAGATCCAGCAGCTGGACGACACGCACATGCACTGGAAGACCAAGATCGCCGGAGTGGAGCGCGAGTTCGACGCGAAGATCACCGAACAGCTGCCCGACGAACGGGTCGCCTGGACCGCCACGCAGGGCGAGAAGCAGGCCGGTGTGGTCACGTTCCACCGCTTGGACGACACGCACACCCGGGTGACGGTCCAGCTCGACTTCGACCCGCAGGGCTTCGTGGAGACCGCGGGCGACAAGCTCGGCCTGGTGGACCGCCGGATCAAGGGCGATCTGCACCGCTTCAAGGAGTTCATCGAGAGCCGCGGCGGCATCACCACCGGCGGCTGGCGGGGCCAGGTGCACCGCCCCGGTGCGTGATCTCCCCCTGCTCCCGCGACGGCCGCCCCTCCGGGGCGGCCGTTTCTTTCTCCCCGCGCGCCGGCGTCCCGGTCCGCTTCGCTCCCGCCCTTTCGCGGCCGATCACGTTCCGGCCGTCTCCCGCGCCGCCTTCCGCCGCCGATCACGTTCCGGCCGCCTCCCGCGCCGCCTTCCGCCGCCGATCACGTTCCAGCCGTTTCGGGGGCCACCGCCCGGGTACGCGAAAGTCATGACTGATCGACCGGAAGGCGCCTGGCGCGACGAGGAGAAGCTCCCGTTGAAGGACCTGAAGCAGGCCATGGCCACGTGGGACACCGACGGGCAGGACGAGCCGAACGACAACGACACCGGCAACCAGCCGGGCGACAATGTGCGGCCCAGCACCGTGGGGCCCAGCGGACCGCAGTGATCAGCGCGTTCGCGGCCGGGCCCGGACGTTCCGGCGCAGGAGCACACTGCCCGTCCCGGCCGCCGCGCGGACCTCGTACCGATCGGCGGCCCGGTGCCAGCCGTCCTCCTGGAGGACCGCGCCCATCGGCGTCCCGTTGCTGGTGGTCCACGGAGTGACCACCGCCCCGGCGCCGCCGTCCAGCCGGATCCGGAACGGCGCGGACGTGTCGGCGGCCAGCACCACGGCGCCCACCCCGCCGGTGAACGTCACCGGCACCGTGCCGGCCGGCTCCGGCAGCCGCACCTCGGCAAGCCCGCAGGCCCCCAGGTCGATCCGGCCCACCCGGCCGCCGCGCAGGTCCAGCTGCTGCTCCCCCGCCCCGGCGGGCAGCCGGAGATCCCACCGGAGGTCCCGGTTCAGCACGATGCGTACCTCATCCAAGCCGTCACTCCCGGTGGCCCGCAGGCGCACCTCGACCCGGCCACCGCGCCGCGTCACCACCGGCGCCACCCCCGCGTCCGGCGCCGAGCTGACCCGGTAGAGCAGGCCGGGCAGGGTCGCCGTCCGCACCTGGATCCGGCTGGCCGCGTCGTGCACCGTGAGCCACGCGCCGGTCCGATTCGGCAGCGGACCCGCCTGAACCCGATCGGTCACCGGCGGTACCGGATCCGTCTCCGGAGCCGATTCCCTGGTGTAGCCCGCCACAACCGCTCCCACCAGCGCGAACGCCCCGATTGCGGCGACTGTTGAGCGACTCCGGCGCAAGGTTGGGTGCACGATCGGACAACGGAGAATCGGCCGAACGGGTGACGGCGTTCTCGGCTTGCCGAGCCAGACTTTTCGGGTGCGATCTGCCGGATTCCTGTCTGAACGTCAGCGCCGCCTCGCGTGGGTCGGCTTCTTCCTGGCCGCTTTCCAGGCGCCTCTGGCCGCGAAGCTCATCGATGACGCGTCGTGGTTCTTCGCCGTCGTCGTCGCTCTCGTAGTCGCGACGGTCATCGTCGCCGACGACGCCCAGCGTCGCCGCCCCGAGCCCGCCAACTACCCGGAGTAATTCCCGACGAACGATCAGGGCCGCCCGGCGCGGTCCTCTCGTCCCGGTTGAGGCAGGGCCCCCGGCGCGGTCCTCTCGTCCCGGCCACCCCGTCCCGCGGAGGTGGCCGCGCCGTTACCTGCCCGGCGTCCAGTGCCTGCCCGACGCTCAGCCGGGCAGTGACTCGTGCCCGCGCCGGCCGTGGGTGCGCCGCCGCTCCTTGAGTTCCGCCTCGTAGAGGTGGCGCCGCCCACCCGCGAGCTCGTCCCGGGCGTCCCGCTCCACCTGCCGGAACTCGCTGTAGTACCCGTCGTCGTACTCCTCGACGATCTGGAAGGTCCAACGCCCCGGGATGACGTTGCGCCCGATCAGCTCCCGCTCGATCCGTTCCGCGATCGCGGTGTGCCCACCCTTGCGGAACAGTGACACGGCCTCGTCCAGCATGAAGTCGGCGGTCCCGGTGAGCTGGTGCAGCGAGTACAGATGCCCGCGCACCCGTTCCACCGTCTCCAGTGCCTCGCTCAGCTTCCCGAGCGCCTCCACCGTGACGTCGTCCAGCCCGTCCGGCCGCCGATGCGCCGCATCCGGCCCGTCCGCCTGACCCGCTGGCCCGTCCGCCCGCTCCGGCCCGTCGTTCTCCTGCCGTGCCCGGCCGCTCCCGGCGCCGTCCGGCAACCGCTCCGCCTGCCGCGACCCGTCGTTCTCCGCCCCCGCCATGGCTCCCTCTCCTTCTTCGGCTGCCGCTCTCGTACCCGCTTCACCTCCTCCCGAACAACGTCGTTCCGGCCACGCGGCCCGGCAGCTTCAACCGAGCTGCACCGGTGGGGAGAACCGTTGGCTACCCGGCCGTCTCTACCTTTCTTCTCATGAATGGCCTGTTCAGCAACGCCGCCGCCCGCGCCGCCCTCCGCTCCGCCCACGCCTCGCTGGCCGACCTCACCGCCACCGTCGGCGTCAGCGGTCTCGCCGCCGCCCAGTCGAACCCCGGCCTCATGTCGGTCATCGACCAGCACGCCGCCGGCGTCCGCGACAGCCTCAACGCCGACACCCGCCCGCTGACCGCGATCCTGCTCGCCGCCTACGCCGAGGGTGTCCGCGACGCCGCCTTCCAGCACGGCTGGGTCGCTCCGGACGCCGAGATCGACTGGTCGGAGAACGACTGGGTCCTGCGCCGCCTGCTCGCCGTCTGCATGCTGGCGCGCACGCTCCCCACCTCGCACTGACCGGGCGGGCCCGCCCGTCCCCGCCGGACCGCTGGTCAGCACCAACCTCCGCGACATCCTGAGCGCCCAGTCACCTCCAGGGCCGGCCCCGCACCCGCGGCGCCGGCCCTGCTCACGTCCCAGCCCTCGGCGACATCCCGGCTCCGCAGCCTCAGGTGTCGTCCCGGGAGTCGGCCGCCCGCTTCTGCTCCGCACCCGGCGGCGAGACCACCTGGGTCCGATCACCGTCGTCACCCTCGCCGATCACCAGAGTCCGATCCGGCCCAGGCGACGGGATCACGGTCGTCTCCTCGTCCCCCGCGCCCTGCGTGACCACCGTGGTCTCGCCGCCGTCCTCCGCGCTCCGCTCGGCCGCCGGGGCGGTCCCATCGTCACCGGACCGCACTGCCGAGGCCGTCGCCCCGTCGCCGGACCCGGCAACCGCCGTGTCCCCGTCAGGTCGCCCGGAGCCCGGCCGAACCCCGGGCCTGATCACCGCGGTACCGGGCGTCGCCGGGCGCGCACCCGGATCGGTCGGCTCGTCGTCACGGCCGAACCCGGGGATGAAGTGCAGGGCGTCGTCCTCCGGCATCGCGATCACCTCGGTCCGGTCGTCCTCCGGCTCCCCGGCCCACCGGTTCGCCGCCCGGCGCTCCCGCTCCTGCGCGACCCGGCGCTCCTCGGCCGCCCGCCGCTCCTGCACGGCCCGGCGCTCCTCCACGGCGCGGGCCGCACGCTCGATCTCGGCCTGGCGGGCCGCCTCGGCCCGGCGCGTCTCCTCAGCCCGGCGCGTCTCCTCAGCCCGGCGCGTCTCCTCCGCGAGCCGCCGTTCCTCGACCCGGCGAGCTTCGGCCGCGAGCCGCGCCTCCTCGGCCTTGCGCGCCTCCTCCGCGCGCCGGGCCTCCTCCGCCTTGCGCGCCTCCTCCGCCCTGCGCGCCTCTTCCGCGCGGCGTTCCTCCTCGGCGCGGGCGGCCGCCTGGCGGGCCCGCTCCTCGGCGAACGCCCGGGTCCGCTCCCGGATCGCCGCCGACTCCACCGCCGCCTGGTCCAGCCAGCCCTCCCAGCGCCGCTGCATGGGCCGGATCAGGCCACCGCCGACGCCCACGACGATCACCCCGGCGACGGTGACCAGCACCGTGATCAGCAGTGGCCGGGTGACGGTCGTGGCGATGCCGATCTGGTCCAGCCCGGCGATCGCTGCGAGCGTGACGATCACCCCGGCGACCACGTTGGCCACCACTCGGGCGTAGCCGAGGTCGCCGAGGGCGTCGCGCACGAGATCGCGCGCGACGCCGGCCACCGCCACGGCGGCCACCACGATCAGGATCGCCACGAACGCCTGGGGCAGCCAGGCGATCAGCGAGTTGAGCAGGGTGCTCACCGGGTTCGGCCCCCACAGGCCGAAGGCGAGCTGCAAGGCGATCAGCAGCACCGCCCAGTAGGCGAGCCGGGCGCAGAGGGCGACCGGGTCGGTGCCGCGCAACAGGCGGCCCGCCGGACCGCGCTGGACGGCCCGGTCCAGGCCGGCGCGGCGCAGCGCCTTCGCCGTGATCGTCCGGGCCAGCCGCGCCAGTAGCCAGCCCACCAGCAGCACCGCGACGAACGCCAGGGCGACCGGCACATGGAGCACCAGAGATCGCCACATGTCGCTGAGTCCACGGCTCAACCCGTCACCGGTCATCCGCTGCTCCCGCCCTCTCGTCGCCTCCCCCGACAGGTGTATCACCCGCCTCCGACACATCCTGGACGACCGGAACAAGTCGATGAGGTACGTCGATCAGCGCCTCGGACGCACGTCACCGGCCGCGGGACCGGCGGCCGAGTCCTTGGAGACGACGACGGTCGACGGCCCCCGGGGAAAGCCTCCGGGTGCGTCGACGCGCACGGGAGCCGGGAACGCCGTAACCGAGAGATCGGGATTGTCCGATGAGGCGGATCGCACGAAGGAATCGGCCCGCCGCCACCCCTCGGCGGCTCCTGCGGCCGGGTGCGACTCCCGATGTCAACCATCCGGCCCGCGCGGCGGGCGGCGGCCCGGAACGCCAATGGACACGCGGACCACACCGCTTGATCACGTGCTGTCACGCCCTCCGGGTGGCACACCTCGCACAACGTCAAGAATCGGACGGTCGGCCGGTGCGGCATCGTACAAACGGCCCAGCCGGGATAGGCTTTCCGCATGGTCGGCTCGGGAGCGGCACGCCCGCCAGCGATCTCCACGCTGCCCGTGCAGTCCGCGGGAGCCAAGGGATGCGCGGCCCTGGTGCACGCCTTCGACTGGTCGCGCACCTCGCTCGGCCCCATCGACCGCTGGGACTCCGCGGTGCGCGCCTCCGTCGATCTGCTGCTGGAGTCGCCGGTCCCGATGATGTTCGTCGGCGGCCCCGACTGCGTGGTGCTCTACAACGACGCCTATGCCGAGGTGCTGGGCGGCCGGCATCCGGCGGCGCTGGGCCAGCCGGCCGCGGAGGCGTTCGGCGAGGCGTGGGACCAACCCGGGATGAGCGACGTGATCGGCCAGGTGTTCCGCACCGGTCAGGCCGTGCTGGAGCCGGAGAGCCAGGTGACGCTGCGGCCGGGCGGCTCGGAGCCGGCCTTCTACACCCGCGGCCACTCGGTGGTGCGCGACTCGGCCGGCGCGATCGCCGGGGTGCTCACGGTGGCCGCCGAGACGACGCAGGTGGTGCACCGGCTGCAGAGCCTCGGCGAGCTGACCGCGCGACTGGCCGGGGCGCTCACCATCGACGACGTCACGCGCGTCGTGCTGACGTACGCGATGGCCTCTTTTGATCTTGATCATTGTGTCCTGGCGGTGGACGACGGCAGTTCCTACCGGTTCGTCCGCCGGATCCGCGGCGAGATGCTGGACGAGGCGGACGAGCGCCTGCCACCGGTCTGGCGCCGGGTCGCCGCGGTCCCGGACGCGCCGCTGGTCACGGCTGCCGAGAGCGGCCGGGCGACGTTCGTCTCGGACGGCGAGCCGCTGCGGGCGGTCGCGCAGGACCGGCACGAGCGGCGGATCCGCTCGCTGGCCGCCCTCCCGCTGCGCACGGCGTCCGTGCGCGGCGCCCTGATCATGGGTTTCCGGCGCGCGCACGTCTGGCTGCCGGCCGAGCGCGCCCTGCTGCGCGCCGCCGCCGAGCTGATCGCGCAGGCGGCCGAGCGGGCCCGCCGGTTCGAGGCTCAGCACGGCACCGCCCAGCTGCTGCAGCGCAGCATGCTACCGGAGCACCTGCCGGAACTGGACACGTTCCGCATCGCCGCACGGTACGACGTGGGTGTCGACGGCAACGCGGCGGGCGGCGACTTCTACGACGCGTTCCGGCTCTCCGACGGCCGGCTGGCCATGGTCCTCGGCGACGTGGCCGGGCACGACGTGCGGGCCGCGGCCGTGATGGGCCAGGTCCGCGCGGCGCTGCGGGCGCTCGCGCTGACCGATCCGGCCCCGCCGAGCGTGCTGGCCGGGCTGGACCGGCTGGTCGGCTCGCTGGGCGCCGAGTCGCGGAACGAGGAGATCTTCGTGACCGTGGTCTACGGCGTGCTGGACCCGGCCGACGGGTCGGTCACGCTGGCCAGCGCCGGTCATCCGCCGCCGGTGCTGCGCCGCGCCGGGCTGGGCGGCGAGCCGGCCAGCGCCGAGCTGGTGAAGGTTCCGCCGGGCGCCCCGCTCGGGCTGGGCGGCCGCTGGCAGACCGGTTCGCTGACGCTGGAGCCGGGCGACACGATACTGATGTACAGCGACGGCGTGGTCGAGCGCCGCGACCGCCCGCTGAACGAGGGTCTCGACGCCCTGGTCGCCGCGGCGGCCGGCTCGGCGAGCGGCGATCCGCGGAACATGTGCTCGCTGGCCACCGCCGCGATCGAGGGCACCACGGACGACGACGTGGCGGTGCTCGCGGTCGAGCACGCCCTGGCGATGAGCCGGGCGGCGACCATGCACGTGGCCGCCGAGCCGACCGGCCCGAGCCGGGTCCGGCAGTGGATGAGCAACCGCCTGCGCGACTGGCAGGTCCCCGAGCCGGTGATCGGCGCGGCGATCCTGTGCACCAGCGAGCTGACCACGAACGCGCTGCTGCACGCCGGCACCCCGGCGCAGGTGCACATCGACCTCAACGCGGAGCGCCTGCTGGTGTCGGTGGCCGACACCGGCACCCGGGGCAGTGTGATCCGGGCCAGGGCCGATGCCCTCGCCAGCCGTGGCCGCGGGCTCGGCCTGATCGAGGAGCTGAGCGATTCGTGGGGCACCGATCCCACGGTGCGTGGCTCCACTGTCTGGTTCGAGGTGTTGCTCAACAGAGAGTGACAGCGTGCACTCTCGATGCGAGCCTTGGGCGCCTACGACACGAACGATCACCCACAATCGCGCATATCGGCGACCAAGGATCACCTGATTCACTCGACCGCTTACCCACGGTAGTTTAATTCTGCTCTAAAGCGGACAATGAACCGTCCAGTGGTGACGAAGCGTTATCAGTGCCGTAGAGTGCTCAAGCAACTGGGGACGTCCATACTGGAGCGGCACATGCGGATCAGAGGCTATGCACCACTGACACCCTGCTGGGTGGAGCTGGCGAGCGCGGACCCTGCGCGAGCGGCACAGTTCTACGGAGAGTTGTTCGGCTGGGAGTCAGCCGGTGATCGTTTCAAGCTGAACGGCCGTGCCGTCGCGGGTCTCACCCGCAGCCAGGCGGACCGCCCGGACGGATGGTTGACCCACCTCAGCACGCCGGCCCTGGACGAGACCCTGGAGCAGGTCGCGCTCGCCGGTGGCAGCTGCCTTAGCCACCCGGCCCACGCGCACGGCGGCCGCCGTGCGATCGTCACCGACCCGGCCGGCGCGGTGCTGGGCCTCTGGGAGCCGGCCGACTTCGCCGGGGCGCAGGCGGGCGGCGAGCCGGGCACCATGTCGTGGCCGGAACTGATCACTGACGACCCGAACGCCGCGGCGCTCTTCTACGGCTCCGCGTTCGGCTGGCTGCTGCGCCACGACTTCGGCGTCGGCGAATGGCTCAACCAGGCCCACGACGCCATCGCCGGCCTCGCCCCGGGTTACCGCGGCGCCTGGTGGCGCGCGGCCTTCCAGGTCGAGGACATCGCCGAGGCGGCGGACCGCTGCGAGCGGCTGGGCGGCGCGCTGATCTCGGAGCCGGCCGAGGCCGGGCTGACCGAGTTCGCCGAGCTGCGCGACCCGTTCGGCGCACGCTTCACGGTCGCGGCGCCGGTGCACCATCCGGTCGAGCTGACCGTTTCGCTGGGCTCGCTGCCGGCTTTCGAGCGGTTCGTCTGAGAGACACCTGGAATCCGCCGAAGGCCATCATTGCGGAAAGGCCGGCCCTCCGGGGCCGGCCTTTCGCATGACATTCACCGGGTACGACCGTAAGCCCCGCCCAGCCGGCCCCGAAAGCGACAGCGACCCCGGGACACCCCCAAGCCCCGGCCGACCCCACAGGCCGGCAACCGGAAGCCCTTCGAAGCCCCGAGACCCCCCGAGCCGAGCCGTCAGGGGTCTCTCCGGACCGGGTCCGCCCGCCACGGCCGGCGGCCGCCGGACGGCCCGGAGTGGCGACCCTCTCGCGGGGCGCCACCACGGGACAAGGCACCTCCCGTACCAGCAATCAATCGGTGTGCGGCAGGCGCGTCGCCGGAATCGTCCCCAGCCGCCCCTTCTGGAAGTCCTCGAAGGCCTGCTGCAGCTCCGCCTTGGTGTTCATCACGAACGGGCCGTAGTGGACCACCGGCTCCCGGATCGGCTGCCCGCCGAGCACGAACAGATCGAGCTCGGTCTTCGCCTCCAGGCGGATCGCGTCGCCCGCGCCGAACGTCGCCAGCTGACCGAGCTTGATCGGCCGCATGTCGGTGCCGGCCCAGCCCTCGCCGGAGAGCGCGTAGACGAGCGCGTTGTACTCCGGCTGCCAGGGCAGGTCGAGCCGCGCGCCCGGCTGCAGCGTCACGTGCGCCAGGTTGATCGGCGTGAACGTGGAGCCCGGCCCCTGATGGCCGGCGATCTCACCCGCGATGATGCGGATCAGGGCGCCCCCGTCCGGCGTCGTGAGCAGGGCGGACTCCTTGCCACGGATGTCCTGGTACTTCGGGTCGATCATCTTGGCGGCGCGCGGCAGGTTCACCCAGAGTTGCAGGCCGTGGAACAGCCCGCCGCTGGTGACCAGGTGCTCCGGCGGCGCCTCGATGTGCAGGATGCCGGAGCCGGCCGTCATCCACTGGGTGTCGCTGTTGGTGATGGAGCCGCCGCCACCCATCGAGTCCTGGTGGTCCATGATGCCGTCGATCATGTAGGTGACCGTTTCGAACCCCCGGTGCGGGTGCCACGGGGTGCCCTTCGGCTCGCCCGGCGCGTAGTCCACCTCACCCATCTGGTCCAGGTGGATGAACGGGTCCAGTTCGCTCAGCGGGACGCCCGCGAAGGCTCGCCGGACCGGGAACCCTTCGCCCTCGTAGCCCTTCGGCGCGGTCGTCAGGCGGCGCACCGGGCGGTACTCCGTCGCGACCGGGTCCAGCTTCGGCAGGCGCGGCAGAACAAGGACGTCATCGACGGTGATTGCAGGCATTTCGAGCCCTCCTGACTTCGAGGACTTCAGCGTATCTCCTTCAAATCTGAAAGACCAGGACTTAGCTTCAAATCTGAAGATCTAGTGAGCTGCGTCATCCTCGCTGACCGGGCGCGCTGGCTCCGCCGTCGCCGATCGTGCACGATCTGAGCGTGGACCCCCGATCAAGGACGGGGCGGCGCTGCACTCCCGCGCGTACACGACCTACGGCTACCTCGACCCCGGCAAGGTTGCGAAGTGGCGCGGCAGGGGCTACACCATCCAACTGCGTAACGTGCACCGCTGGTGTCCGCAGGTGCACGCGATCTGCGCTGCGATGCAGAACGAGACCGGGTACGGCACGTACGCCACCGGCTTCGTGACCCCGGCGGACGGGCAGGGTCTGCACCATCACTGGGACCAGAACATGGGGTTCGTCTACCAACTCGCCGGTCGCAAGACCTGGCAGATCTGGGAGCCCGGGGTCGAGGAACCGCACCGGGAGCAGTTCGCGTCCAACACCTCGCCGGGCAGCGAGGTTCTCGGCCGCATGAAGTCGAGGCGCCCCGACTACGAGTTCGACCTCGGTCCCGCCGGACGGCCGTTCCTACCGCGTCGTCCCGACCGAGCCGGTCGACGCGGCCTGGCACGCCTCGCTCCAGCACACCGAGCCGTACCAGGCCGCCTGCGAGCAGGTCGTGGGAGAGTTCATGCACCACGTGCCGATCCTGACCGAGGGCATGGCGGACGGCTCCTCGATGGAGTACACCCGCCAGGCGCTGAAGGCGACGGGCTACTACATCGACCCCGAGTTCTGGTACGGCGAGGCGAAGTCCTGCTGCCCGCCGAACCCGGGCATCTGAAAGGCCAACTGATCGATGCGCACTGACTGGGCCGCGTTGCCCGAGGCCGTCACGAAGGAAGTCGTCGACCGCGTCGGCGGTTCTCATGTAACCCCTGCCGCGACCGGTGACCACGCGGAGATAGCCGCAACCGTTACCGGGACGGCTGGGAAGGTGTTCCTGAAGGCGGCTCATTCTGACTTCGGGGTTCGGTCGTTGCGCTTCGAGCTGCGGGTGAGTGAGGCCGTAAGCGGGTCTTGCTCGCCCGCGGTCAGGTGGCACTTCGAGACGGCCGGCTGGCTGGTCGTGGGGTTCGAGCACTGCGAAGGTCCGCACGCTGACCTGTCGCCGGACAGCCCCGATCTGGATCTTCTCGGCGAGGCGCTGGCGGCGCTGGGCAAGACACGGGCGCCGGATGTGGGGCTTCTCAGCCCGAAAGGGCGGCTCGGGTTCGAGCACCCGGCGATGGACGGTGACGCGCTGGTCCACACCGACCTCGGGCCGGCCAACCTCATCGTCACCCGGGACGGCCTGCGGATCGTCGACTGGGCGATGGCGACCAAGGCCGCGCCGTGGGTCGAGCTTGCCATCCTCGCCCAGTGGTTGATCGGCGGCGGCCACACGCCCGAGCAGGCTGAACAGTGGTTGGCGCGGTACCCCGCATGGGGCGAGGCCGGTCCTGACGTCCTCGACGACTTCGCGGCGAAGAACGCCGCGAAGTGGGCGTCGAAGGCAAAACCCGGTTCACCGGACTGGATGCACGACCTTGCCAACTTGACCGGGCAGTGGGCGGCCTATCGGCGCAGGGCCGGTGAGAAAACGTGAATCCCGTCAATCGCAGGAGGCACTCCGTGCACCGCAACACGGCCTCCGCCGCGAACGGGCCACTACCTCAAGCGCTCACACCTTCCGGATCTTGGCAAAGGCCCGGCCGATCACGGCCAGCTCCTCGTCGTCGAGAACGTCGATGAATCGTTGGCGAACGGTCTCCAGATGCGCCGGCGCGGCGGCGCGCAGCGCCGTGAGGCCCTCGCCGGTCAGCACGGCCTCCTGGCCGCGGCCGTCGCCGAGGCAGCTCTGCTTCTCGACCAGTCCGCGTTTGACCATGGAGCTGATCTGATAGGTGATCCGGCTCGGGGAGAGCACCAGCCGGCTGGCCAGCTCGCCCATCCGCATCCGGCGTCCGGGCGCGTCGGCGAGCGTGACCAGGACGTGATAGTCGTTCATGCTCAACCCGGTCGCGGTCCGGAGCTCGTCCTCCAGCGTCGTGTGCAGCGCCCACGAGCTTTCGATGAACGTGCGCCAGTGCTGCAGCTGGCTCTCACTGAGCGGTTCGGCCATGCGCGGAACCATACTCCTTCAAATCTGAAACTTCCAATCTGAAATTTGGTACGGCCGCAGCCCGGTTCCCACGATCGGGGCCGGTGGAAAATGGCGGGCCTCGCGGGCGCTCCCCCGGCTAGCGTCTCGGGCGTGAGGATCCGCCGGGCCACATCCGCCGACGCCGCCGAACTCGTGCGCCTCCGCGCCGTCCTGCTGCGCGGGTTCGAGGACTCCGGGTGGAACGACGACTGGCGCGCCCCGGCCCGGGAGACCCTGCGCGACCAACTCGGCCGGGCCGAACCGCGGCTCGCGGCGTTCGTCGTGGACCGGCCCGCGGGGAACGGCCTCGCCGCCTGCGCGGTGGGCAACATCGAGCAGCGGCTCGGCGGTCCGGGAAATCCGGGCGGCCGGGTCGGGTACGTCTACAACGTCGTCACCGACCCGGACATGCGTCGCCGCGGATACTCCCGGGGATGCGTGACCGCGCTGATCGAGTGGTTCCGGGAGCACCGGGTGCGAGCCGTCGACCTGCGGGCCTCGGCCGACGGGGAACCCCTCTACACGTCGCTCGGCTTCCGGCGCGGCGCGGAGGCCGGGATGCGCCTGCGACTCAGCTGACCCGGGTCTGCAGGGACCGGGTCAGCTCGGCGCGCAGCCGGTCCAGGTCCGTCCCCCGGTCGGCCAGGATCCGCATGGCCAGGCCCTGACCCTCGCGGAGCACGCCCAGCATGATGTGCTCGGGCGCGATGAACTTGTGCTTGAGGCGCAGCGCCTCGCGCAGCGACAGCTCCAGCACCTTCTTGTTCCGCCCGGAGAACGGGATGTGCCCGCCCGAGGCGTAGAGCCTCCCGAAGATCCCGCGCTTCTTCCGGGCAGGCCTGGGCAGGTGCAGCGCGCCGGCGCCGAAGTTCTCCTCGATCGCGGCGCGCACCGCGTCCAGGTCGATGCCGATCGCCTTGAGGGCGGCGGCGTCCTCGGCGTCCCGGTCGGCCGCGGCGGCCGCCTCGCCGCCCAGGTCGCCGGCGTGACCGACGACGGCGGCGCGCACCCACTCGCGGTCGACGCCGGCCTCGCGCAGCACCACGGCCGCACCGTTGTCGAGGGCGATCAGCGAGAGCAGCAGGTGCTCCGTGCCGATCACCGGATGGCCCAGGTCACGGGCCTGCTGCTGGGCGCCGGTCACGACGGCGCGGGCGCTCTGGGTGAACCGCTCGAACATCTCAATCCTCCCGCGGGTCGATCATCGGCATCAGCCGTGCGTGTTTCTTGTGGACACCCTGGCGGGTCACCTCGAGCGCATCGGCGATCTCCTGCCAGGACCAGCCCTTCTTGCGCGCGTTCGCCACCTGCAGGTGCTCCAGGCCCTCCAGCAGGCGGCGCAGCGCCACCACCGCGCGCAGGCCGACCCGGGGGTCGGCGCTGCTCGCGGCGGCGGCGAGATCGGTAGCCTCGGTCATGTCGTCAACTTACGTTGACACCATCCACCGTGTCAACCCCGGTTGACGCGCGGGACGCTCAAGGCCTGTCGCCGGGATCACGCGAGCGCACGGCGAGGTCCGGGCGGTGGTTGTGCTTTCCCTGAGCGCCGCCCGGGCCACGCCGCGGCCCCCGCGTGATCCACGCGACAAGCCCTAAGCTGACGCGCATGGATCAGATCGAGCGCTTCGCCGACGTCGTCGTCCGGGCCGGGGTCAACGTGCAGCCCGGGCAGGGTGTCGTTCTCAACACCGACACCGCCCACCTGGAGATCGCCCGCGCGGTGGTCCAGGCCGCCTACGCCGCCGGCGCCGCCTGGGTCGAGCCGATCTGGTCCGACGGCCCGATGCGCCGCTCCGAGGTCGACCACGCGAGCCTCGACCAGCTGCGGGCCAGCCGCCCGTGGGCGCTGGAGCGCATCCGTGAGTGGGGCGCGCAGGGCGCCGCGTGGATCACCCTGGTCGGCGACGCCGACCCGCACGTGCTCGACGGCGCCGATCCGGTCAAGGCCGCCGCGCGACGGGCCGGCGAGTCGCTCGCCCGGCGCGACGTGGTGATGGGCAAGCTGCGCTGGACCGCTGTCGGCGCGCCCAACCCGGGCTGGGCCAGCCAGATCTTCGGCGAGCCCGACCTCGACCGGCTCTGGCAGGCGGTGGCCATCGCGATGCGGCTCGACCAGGACGACCCGGTGGCGGCCTGGCAGCGGCGGTCCGCGACGCTCGCCGAGCGCGGGGCGGCGCTGGACGCGCTGGAGCTGACCGAGATCCGCTACCAGGGCGAGGGCACCGACCTGACCGTCGGCCTGATCCCGGGCTGCCACTGGACCGGCGGCGGGATGCTGGACCGCGACGGCATCGCGTACCTGCCGAACATTCCGACCGAGGAGGTCTTCACCAGCCCCGACCGGCGCCGCGCCGACGGCGTGCTGCGGGTGACCAAGCCGCTGGCGCTGGCCGGCCGCCTGGTCACCGGGCTGCGGCTGACCTTCGAAGGCGGGCGGATCACGTCGGTCGCCGCCGACGAGGGCGCCGACATCGTCGAGGCGCAGCTGGCCACCGACGAGGGCGCGCGCCACCTGGGCGAGGTTTCGCTGGTCGACCGGGAGAGCCGGATCGCGAAGGCCGGGATCGTGTTCCACAACACGCTCTTCGACGAGAACGCGGGCTGTCACGTGGCGTGGGGGCAGAGCTTCCCGTTCGCGGTGCCGGGCGGGGTGGCGATGAGCCCCGAGCAACGGGCCGGGCTGGGGCTGAACACGTCGGGCGTGCACACCGACGTGGTGATCGGCGGCGCCGGGATCAGCGTGACCGGCACCGGGCCGAAGGGGACCATCGACATCATCCGTGACGACGAGTGGGTGCTGGAGTGACCTGACGCGGGCGCCCCGGACGGCCGGCTCTCCACATCGGACCTCGGCCGGCGTCCGGCGCCGCGGCGCGGGCGGCTCCCCGCCGGAGCGCGGCCGGCGGTGTGGCGCCGGCGGCTCCGGGACGAGGCCGGCGGGGTCAGGCCATGAAGAGGATCGCCGCGGTGCCGAGCAGCACCAGGAGCAGCATGGTGACGAGGAGGCCGGTCTCGGCGGCCGGTGCGGTCTCGGGTCCGGGCGTGGTGGTCAACGGCTCACTGCTCATGGCGGGATTTCCTCCGCGGGGTGGGACGCGTCGATCGGCGTGATCGTGTTGGACGTGCGCGCGGCGGGCGGGGGATCTACGGTGAGGGCGTCGTCGACCTCAGAGGGGTTGCCTGTGCCAACGGAGGACTGGCTGCTGACCGCCGCCGAACGCGGCAACCCGCACAGCCACATACCCACGTGGTGCTCGGGAAACACCGCCGAACCCCTGATTCACGGGAAAACGTACTTCTCCCGGTTGATGGCGGAGGTGGAGAAGCTCCGCGAGGGTGACCACCTGCTGTTCACCGACTGGCGGGGCGATCCGGACGAACTGGCCGCCGACGACGGGCCGGCGATCGCCGAGCTCTTCGCGTCCGCCGCCCGCCGCGGGGTGATCGTCAAGGGCCTGCTCTGGCGGTCCCATCTGGACAAGCTGGCGTACAGCGAGGAGGAGAACCGCAACCTCGGCGACCAGATCCGCGAGGCCGGCGGCGAGGTCCTGCTCGACCAGCGGGTCCGGCGCGGCGGCTCGCACCACCAGAAGCTCGTCGTGTTGCGGCATCCCGGCCGGCCCGAGCTGGACGTCGCGTTCGCCGGCGGCATCGACCTGTGCCACAGCCGCCGGGACGACGCGGAGCACCACGGCGATCCGCAGCCGGTGCGGATGGCCAAGGCCTACGGGCCCACTCCGCCCTGGCACGACGTCCAGCTGGAGTTGCGCGGCCCGGTGGTCGGCGCGCTCGACCTGACGTTCCGGGAGCGCTGGTCCGACCCGGCGCCGCTCGACCAGCACGGCCCTGTCTCCACGATCGCCGACAAGCTGAAACACGCCGACCTGCACGCCGACCGGCTGCCGCCGCAGCCGCCCGACCCGCCGGCGGCCGGGCCGCTGACCGTGCAGGTGCTGCGGACCTACCCGGCGATGCGCCCGCGGTACACGTTCGCGCCGCTCGGCGAGCAGACCGTGGCCCGCGGCTACACCAAGGCGATCAAGCGTGCCCGCCGGCTGATCTACCTGGAGGACCAGTACCTCTGGTCGGCCGAGGTGGCCCAGCTGTTCGCCGAGGCGCTGCAGGCCAACCCGGAGCTGCACCTGATCGCCGTGGTGCCCCGGCACCCGGACGTGGACGGCCGGTTCGCGCTGCCGCCCAACCAGGTCGGCCGGGAGCAGGCCATCGACCTGTGCAGGAGCGCCGCGTCCGACCGGGTGCACGTCTTCGACCTGGAGAACCACGCGGGCACCCCGATCTACGTGCACGCCAAGGTCTGTGTGGTCGACGACGTCTGGTGCAGCGTGGGCAGCGACAACTTCAACCGTCGATCGTGGACGCACGACAGCGAGCTGTCCTGCGCGATCCTGGACGACACCCGGGACGAGCGGGCGCCGGTGGACCCCGCCGGGCTGGGCGACGGCGCCCGCCGGTTCCCGCGCGAGCTACGGCTCGCCCTGACCCGCGAGCACCTGGACCGCGAGGACGGCGACGATCAAGATCTTCTGGACCCGATGGCGATCGTACGGACCATGACCGCCGCCGCCGAGGCCCTGCGTGACTGGCGTGACAACGGACGCCGGGGCCCGCGCCCGCCCGGGCGCCTGATCCCGCACGAGACGGTACGGCTCCCCTGGTTCCAGCGTCTCTGGGCGACCCCGGCGTACCGCCTGATCTACGACCCGGACGGCCGCCCGTGGCGTGATCGCCGGGCCGGCCGGTGGTGAGGGGGTATATCCAGCCATACCCCTGATCCGGATGCCAGCGGGATGGGCCGCGAGTCACCGGCTGCCTACGGTGAATCCGTGTCCACCACCAACCTGAGCGCGGCTCTCCGCCAACGCCGCTACCTGCTCACCTCCTGGCCGTGGCGGTCGGCGGCGTTCCTGTCCACCACCGCTGTCGTCGCGGCGCCGCTGTCGTTCGGCCTCACCCTGCTGTTGCTGCCGCTGCTGGTCTCCGGCCGGCGGATCGCCCACGGCGACCTGCCCACCCCGGCGATCCTCTTCCTGGTCGTGGTCGCCGCCGTGCTGCTGGCCGCCGGTGCCCCACTGGTCGCGCTGCCGGTCGCCGCCCTGGAGCGGCGGCGCCTGCGGCTGGTCGACCGGCGGCCGTTGCGCGGCGCGACCCATCCCGCCGGCCTCGCCGCGCTGTTCCGGGCGGAGGCCACCTGGCGCGCGGTGCTCTACACCACGCTGCTGGCCCTGCTCGCGCCACCGGTCTTCTTCGCGGCGTTCCTGGCGCTGCTCGCCGAGGTGCTGATGATCGGCAGCCCGTTCGGCGTCGGCACCTGGCAGTTCGGGAACTACACGGTGCACGGGGGCTCGCGCGGCCTCCCGCTCTGCCTGCTCGGGATCGTGCTGGTCCCGGTCCTGCTCTACCTGGCCGGCGCGCTCGCCGCCGGGCAGGCGATGCTGGCCCGGCGCCTGCTCGGGGCCGGCGACCCGTTGCGTGACCAGCTCAGCGAGGTGTCCCAGTCCCGGGCCCGGCTGGCCGACGCGTTCGACGCGGAGCGCCGCCGGATCGAGCGGGACCTGCACGACGGCGCGCAGCACCGGCTCACCAGCCTCACCCTGCACCTGGGCATGGCCCGGCTGGACCTGCCGGAGGACTCCCCCGCCGCGGGGCCGCTCGGGCTGGCGCACACCCAGGCCAAGGAGCTGATGGTGGTGCTGCGCGACCTGGTGCACGGGATCCGCCCGCAGGTGCTGACCGATCTGGGCTTGCCGGCCGCGCTGCGCGAGCTGGCCGGCAGCTCCCCGGTCCCGGTCACCGTCGAGGCGGCGATCGCGGCCCGGCCGCCGGAGAGCATCGAGACCACGGCGTACTTCGTGGCCGCCGAGGCGCTGACGAACGTCGCCAGGCACGCCCACGCGACCGAGGCCCGGGTCCGGGTGCGCGGTGACGGCACCCGGGTGGAGCTGGAGATCGAGGACAACGGGCGGGGCGGCGCCGACCCGCAGACGGGTAGCGGGCTGACCGGGCTCGCCGATCGGGTGGCGGCGGCCGGTGGCCGGTTGCTGCTGGCCAGCCCGGCGGGCGGGCCGACGCTGCTGAGGGTGGAGCTGCCGTGTCCGAGGTGACCGCCAGGGTGGTCCTGGCCGAGGACGGGGTGCTCCTGCGCGAGGGGCTGATCGGGGTGCTGGGCCGGTTCGGCTTCACCGTGGTGGACGCGGTGGGCGACGCCGAGCAGCTGATCACGGCGGTCGCCGCGCACGAGCCGGATCTGGTGGTCACCGACATCAAGATGCCGCCGGACTTCCGCGACGAGGGGCTGCGCGCCGCGGTGCGGCTGCGCCGGGAACGCCCCCGCCTGCCGGTGGTGGTCCTGAGTCAGTACGTGCAGGAGGAGTACGCGTCCGACCTGATCGGCACTGGCGACGGGGTGGGTTACCTGCTCAAGGACCGGGTGGCGGACATCGAGGATTTCGTGGCGGCGCTGCGGGCCGTGCTGGCCGGCGGCACGGTCGTCGACCCGGAGGTGGTGCGGCGGCTGCTGCACCGGCCGCGGGATCCGCTGGCCGGGCTGTCGCCGCGGGAACGGGAGGTGCTGGGGTTGATCGCGGAGGGGCGGTCGAACTCGTCGATCGCGGGGGCGCTGTTCGTGAGCGAGACCGCGGTGGGCAAGCATGTCGGCAACATCCTGGCCAAGCTGGGGCTGCCGCCGACCGACGACACCAACCGGCGGGTCCTGGCCGTGCTGACCTATCTGGGCGCCCGGGGCTGACAGGGGCGCCGTCTCGCCCCGCGCGGCAGCCGCGTCCGGAGCGGCGGCGGCCTGTGGGGGTGCCGGTGTCCGTGAGTTGCCAGTCGTGCGGGGCCGAGACCGGGGCGGCCGGGTCGCCTTCCACGGTCGGGCTGATCCGCCAGGCGTGCATCGGCGGCGGCCCGGTCGCGAACAGCGGTCCAGGACGTTCCTACGTCCCGCGGCGACACGCAGGACGTCTTTCTATGCCGCCACTTTCCATGCCGCCACGGCCGCGGCGAGGCGGTCCGGCACGTCATGAGCGTGATACGGCCATTCCGACTGCTCGATGCGGGCGAGAAAGCCGGCGTACGTCGCGGCCGACTCCAACGGCGCGACCGGCCGCAGCAGTTCCACTGCCCGTTCCGGATCGCTGCCCGGTACGGCTTCCCGCCAGCGCCGCGCCCACGCCGTGACCAGCGGCTCCGGCGCCTCCACGCCGTCGATCAGCCGGAGCAGGTCGAAAGCCGGATTGCCGATCGCCGCATCGCCCCAGTCGACGATCGTCAGCCGGTCCGCCCCGTCGGTACGCACATTGCCCGGGTGCAGGTCGCCGTGCACCAGCGTGTCCGGCAGCCCGCACCCGGCGACGGCGGCCAGCCGGTCCGGCAGCCCGTCGATCAGCTCGGCGAGCCCGGGAATGCCACCGAGATAGGGCGCGGCCACGGCGGCGAACCGCCCCGCCGCCAGCCGCCGGTCCGGCGCCCCGGCCCCGGCCAACTCCTCCGGATGGCGGGCGAAATGCTGCTGAACCGGGTGGAACGCCTCGGCGATCGCCGCGCACAGTTCCGGGCCGGCGCCGTACCGGTCCTCCCCCGGTACGTGCGCGAGCAGCATCCGTCCCTCCTCGCCGGCCGCCAGCACGTACGGCACCAGCTCCGGGGCCACCGAGGCGACCAGGCCCAGCACCGCCGGCTCGTGCGCGAAGAACCCGGGCACCTGCTTGATCCAGGCCACCGGCCCCTGCGCGCCGTCCACCCGCCAGATCGCGGACAGGTTCCAGGTGCGCTGCTGGCGCACTGTCACGTCGGCGAGCCCGAGCCGGTCCAGCGCACCGGATGCCCAGGCCAGCGTGGCGGCCGGTCCGCCCGGCGAGGCCCACGGCGCCCGGTGCGCGTGGGGCGTCAGATCGGCGCCGAGCGGGATCAGCCCGTCCGGCCGTTCCCGGGTCTCGGCCAGGTAGGTGACGTGCCCGCCGGGCGGGGCCGGCCGGTCCGTGCGCAGCAGCCGCAGCACGGTCACATCGACGCCCGCGCCGGCGACCACCTCGGCCACCTCCTGCCACCAGGGGCTGCCGACGGGGAACGGGGGCAGCGCGCCGAGCAGCTCACCGGCCGGATCGACGAGCACCAGGGTCACGGTTCGAGACACTGTCTCATTCTCTCCCACAGGTGGTCCCGGTCGGCCCGCCCCAGCAGACGCAGCCGGGCCATCCCGCCGTCGGGGAACACGTCGAGTCGCGCGTGCGTCACTTCCGGGCCCTTGGCCAGCGGGAACCGGTGCGGGGTGTCGGGGCGCAGCGCGGTCCTGGGCAGCAGCTCGATCTGATCGCCGGTGGCGGTGATGCCGGTGAGGACGGCCCAGCCGGGTGCGTTTCCCTTGAAGTGGCTGGTGTCCAGATCGGCGAAGCGCAACCTGGCCGGGGCCGCGAGTCGCACCAGCACCCAGTCGTTGGCGTCGTCGCGGCGGCGCGACGTCTCCCAGCCGTCGCCCATGTTCTGCGCCCGGCCGGGCATCAGCATGCGCTGCGGGTGCCCGTAGAACATGTTGCTGCAGTCGACGACGCGGCCCCCGTACTCCGCGGCGGCGACGTCGAAGACCTTCGGCAGCAGCTCCGGGTCGGGGATCACCTCGCCGTGCACACGCAGCCGGGCCACGCCGCCGTCCGGGTAGATGTTGAGCCGCACGTGGGTGAAGCGACGGCCGTCGCCGATCGGGAAGCGATTGCCGCTGTCGCCGGTGAGCCCCTGGCGCGGCAGGATCTCCACCCACTCGGCCCCGGCCAGCTCCTCCGGGCCCGGATAGCCGGGCAGGGCGGTCGCGTCGACAGACGCGAACGGCGGGTAGTTGCCGGTGAAGAACGCGGTGTCGATGTCGACGCCGTGGATCACTCCGGGCGCGCCGAGCCGGATCACGGCGAAGTCGTGCCCGGGACCGCGCCGCCGCCGGGTCTCCCACCCGTCGTACACCTGGCCCTTGTGGTCGAAGGTCTTCGGCGTGTGTCCGGGGGCGGCGGGCAGCACGAGGTGGTCGGCGGCGGCGAAGAACTCGTCGTTGGCGTGCACGACGCCACCGCCGAGGGCCCGCGACGCCAGGTCGGCCAGTGCGGTGAAGTCCTCCATCAGCTCCCCCTCGTCAGGAGTCGTCCGCCCGGTGCGCCACCGGCGACCGGGAAGCCGCGCAGCCAGGTGGCGCGCACCACGCCGCGCAGCGTCCTGCCGGCGTACGGCGTCACCGGGTTCTTGTGGTGCAGCGCGTGCGCGTCGACCACGAACTCGGCGTCCGGGTCGAAAGCGACCAGGTCGGCGTCGGCCCCGACCGCGATCCGTCCCTTGTGTTCCAGCCCGGCCAGGTCGGCCGGACCGGTCGCCATCCAGCTCACCACATCCGCGAGCGGGAAGCCCCGGGCTCGCGCCGCCGTCCAGATCACCGGCAGCCCGAGCTGCACCGACGCGATGCCGCCCCAGGCCGCGGCGAAGTCGCCGGTGTCCTGCCGCTTGAGCTCCGGCGTGCACGGCGAGTGGTCGCTCACCACGCAGGTGATCAAGCCGGCGGCCAGCGCCTCCCAGAGCTGGTCGGCATTCGCCGCGTCGCGGATCGGCGGGCAGCACTTGAACTCGGTCGCGCCGTCCGGGATCGCCGCCGCGTCCAGCGTCAGGTAGTGCGGACAGGTCTCCGCGGTGACCCGGACGCCGTCGGCCCGCGCCCGGGCGATCAGTGGCAGCGCCGAGGCGGCCGACAGGTGCAGGATGTGCACCCGGCGGCGCGCCGCACGGGCCACCTCGATCGCGGTGGCGACGGCGGCGTGCTCGGCAACGGCCGGCCGGGAGGCGAGGAAGTCGGCATAGGCCGCCGAGCTGGTCGCCTCCCGCAGGTGACCGGGGTCCTCGGCGTGCACGAGGAACAGCGCGTCGGCGGCGGCCATCGCCTCGGCGAGCTGGTCCCGGTCGACCGGCGGGAACTCCGGGACGCCGGAGTCGGCGAGGAAGGCCTTGAAGCCGAACACCCCGGCGGCGTGCAGCGCCGGGATCCGGGCGGCGTTGCCGGGGACGACGCCGCCCCAGAACCCGACGTCGACGTGGCACTGGCCGGTGGCGGCGGCTTGCTTGGCCGCCAGCGCGGCGGTGTCGACGGTCGGCGGCAGGCTGTTGAGCGGCATGTCGATGATCGTGGTCACGCCACCGGCGGCGGCCGCCCGGGTGGCGGTGGCGAAGCCTTCCCACTCGGTGCGTCCTGGCTCGTTGACGTGCACGTGAGTGTCCACCAAGCCCGGTGACAACACGGTGTCGGCGAGATCGACGTCGGCGCTCGCGGCCACCTCTGCCGCGTAGGGCCGGATCGCGACGATCCGCCCGTCCCGGACCGCCACCGCCGCCGGGACCTCGCCGCCGATCGTGATCACCCGGCGGGACCGCACCACGAGATCGACCATGGCCAGACCCTAACGACGATCTGTTTCCACCACACGCCCTTCTCGCCGGCGCCGGAATCCGGGCGCGTAACCTTCGGCCCATGATGCGACGCTGGGGACTGGCCCTGCTCAGTGCGGCCTGTGGGGTGCTCGCGGCCGTTCCCAAGCTGTCGCAGGGCTCACCTGCCGGCGCGGCCGCCCTGCTGGCGCTCTTCCTGGTGCTGGCGGTGGTGACGTCGCCGCTGGTCTTCCCGCGCGGTGTGCGCGCCGCCGAGGCGGCCACCGCCGGCCGGCCGGTGGTCTACTGGCGACCCGGCTGTCCGTACTGTCTGCGGTTGCGCGCCCGGCTCGGCCCGGACGCGGCCCGCCTGGAGTGGGTGGACATCTGGAAGGATCCGGAGGGCGCGGCGGTCGTCCGCGGCTTCGCCGACGGCAACGAGACGGTGCCCACGGTGGTCTTCGGCGGCGAGGGCTTCGTCAATCCCGACCCGCAGTTCGTCCGGGACAGACTGCAGACCGATTAGGTGTACGACCGGAGCGTCCGGCCCCCCCCCCGCGGCGACCGCGCCGGTCAGGTCGCCCGACCGGCGCGGCCCGATTCCAGACCGTCGGCGATTCGGCGCAGCCAATGTGTCGCGATGGGAACGAGGAGACGGACCAGCGCTCCCGGAAGGGCCAGGCCGATCGAAGCTCCGGTCAACCGGATCCGACACCTGTCGTCTGGAGCGCTGTCAGCTGCTCGCGGGCGAAGCCGGCGTCGGCCAGGGCGCCGCAGTCCAGCCCGCGCAGCAGGTATCCGGCCAGGGCGCGGGCGGTGGCCGGCTCGTCCATGATGCCGCTGTCCTGCCGGTCCAGGTAGCGCCGCAGGCGCGCGACCGCGGCGTCGCGGCCGTCCCGGAAGAAGGCGTACGTCGCGGCGTACCGGCTGGGCAGCTGCGCCGGGTGCAGATCCCAGCCCTGGTAGTAGCCGTGTTCCAGGGAGCGGCGGACCAGCCGGTGGTGCAGTCGCCAGGCGGCGTGGACGGCGTCGCGCCCGCCGGCCGGCAGGACGTTGGTGGAGCCGTCGGAGAGCCGGACACCGGTCTGGGCGGCGGCTGCCTGCATGACCGCCTTGGCGTAGTCGGCCGCCGGGTGTTCCATCGACTGGTACGCGGCGGCCACTCCGGCGGCGGCGCTGTAGTCGTAGGTGCCGTAGTGCAGGCCGGTGCACCGCCCGGCGGCCGCGGTGATCAACCGGGCCACGGTGGCCGTGCCGTCCGCGGCGAGCACCGCCGCGGGCAACTCGACCTGGATCTCGAACGTCAGGGCGCCGGTGCTCAGGCCGTACCCCGTCTCCAATCTCTCGCAGACCGCGACCATCGTCTCGACCTGGACCGGACCGCTCACCTTGGGCAGCGTGATGGTGAAGGTGCCGGGGCAGGACTCCAGCCACAGGTCGAGGGTGCGCAACGAGCGGCGGCGCGTGGCCGCCTCCAGGGACTTGATCCGCAGGCCGACGAAGGGCGGGCGGGGGCCGTCGCGCAGGATCGCGGCGGCCTCGCGGACCGCGGCGTCCTCCTGGTCGTCGTCGCGGACGCCGTAGCCGTCCTCGAAGTCGACGCGCAGGTCCTCGATCGGTTCGCGGGCCAGCTTGTCACGGACCGTGGGGTCGGGCCACGGGAAGCCGTGCTCGTCCATCGCGGCCAGCGCGATCGCGCCCCAGTCGCGGAAACCGCCGAGCTTGTCGGCGGGCACGTAGACGGTGTGCACGGGTTGCCGCCCGGCGCGCTCCCCCGGGTACCGGGCCCGGAGGAACGCGTCGTGGGCGGCGAGGCGCCGGTCGATCTCGGAATAGTCATGATCGGACAGGCGCATCCCTCTCTCCCCCGGTCAGTCGATCGAGTCGTAGGCGGCGGTGGTGAGGAAGTCGGCGAAGTCGTCGGCCAGGGCGACCCGCTCGAACAGCTTGCGGGCGTCCTCGAAGCGGCCACCCTCGCCCACCGCCTCCCGGATCTTCTCAAGCTCCTCGTCCTCGATCCGGGCGACCAGCTCGGCGGTGATCGGGGTGCCGTCCGGCAGTTTCACGCCGTTGTGGATCCACTGCCAGATCTGCGAGCGGGAGATCTCCGCGGTGGCGGCGTCCTCCATCAGGTTGTGGATCGCCACCGCGCCGTTGCCGCGCAGCCAGGCCTCCAGGTACTGCAGGCCGACGTTGACGTTGTTGCGCAGGCCGGCCTCGGTCACCTTGGCGCCCAGCGCGGCGACGTCGAGCAGGTCGGCGGCCTCGACCGCGACGTCCGGGCGCAGTTTCGCGAGCTGGTTCGACTTGTCGCCGAGCACCCGGTCGAAGATCTCCTGGCAGACCGGCACCAGGTCGGGGTGGGCCACCCAGGAGCCGTCGAAGCCGTCGCCTGCCTCGCGCTCCTTGTCCTCCCGGACCTTGGCCAGGGCCACCTCGTTGACCTGCGGGTCCCGGCGGCTGGGGATGAAAGCGGCCATGCCGCCCATGGCGAACGCCCCGCGTCTGTGGCAGGTGGAGACCAGCAGTTCGGTGTACGCCCGCATGAACGGCGCGGTCATCGTCACCGCGGCGCGGTCCGGCAGGATCATCCGCGGGTTGTCGCGGAAGTACTTGATGATGCTGAACAGGTAGTCCCAGCGGCCGGCGTTGAGCCCGGAGATGTGCGGGCGCAGCGCGTGCAGGATCTCCTCCATCTCGAACGCGGCCGGGATGGTCTCGATCAGCACGGTGGCCCGGATGGTGCCGACCGGGATGCCCAGCCTCTCCTGCGCGTGGGTGAAGACGTCGTTCCAGAGCGCCGCCTCCTTGTGGGACTCCATCTTCGGCAGGTAGAAGTACGGCCCGCTGCCGCGTTCGAGCAGCTCCTTCGCGTTGTGGAAGAAGTAGAGGCCGAAGTCGACGAGGGCGCCGACGGCCGGCTCGCCGTCGACCGGCAGGTGGCGCTCGTCCAGGTGCCAGCCGCGCGGGCGCATCACGATCGTCGGGTACGGGCCGCCGTTCAGCTCGTACGTCTTCGCGTCCGTCTCCAGCGAGATCGTGCGCCGGATCGCGTCGTAGAGGTTGCGCTGGCCGTCGACCACGTTGGACCAGTGCGGGGTGTTGGCGTCCTCGAGGTCGGCCAGCCACACCTTGGCGCCCGAGTTGAGCGCGTTGATGGTCATCTTCCGCTCGGTCGGCCCGGTGATCTCGACGCGGCGGTCCCGCAGGTCGGCCGGGGCGGGCGGGGCGGACCACTCGGCGGCGCGGATGTCCGCGGTCTCGGCGAGGAAGCCGAGGTTGGCGCCCGCGGCGATCTCGGCCCGCCGGGCGGCACGCGCCTGGAGGAGCTCGTTGCGGCGGGGCCGGAACCTCCGGTTCAGGTCGGCGACGAACGCCACGGCCTCGTCGGACAGGATCTCAGTCATCGTTGACGGCTCCTCTCGGTATGGTTACTCCCGCGTAGCGTAATGGTGACGCCGGCCCGCGTCAGCGGCCGTGAGCGCCAAGAAGATCACACTTGGCGCACGACTGTCGTCTATCCCCGCAGCAGGCGCCGATGCGCACGCCTCGCCTCCATGGTCAAGGTCCGCTCGTCTGCGTTGACCAGCTCGCCGCGCTCGACCACCGGCCGGCCGCCGACCAGCGCCAGCTCGACCCGCGCCGGCGGGCCGAAGACCAGCGCCGCCACCTTGTCCCTGATCCCCTCGTGGCCCAGCCCGTCCAGTCGCCACATCACCAGGTCACCCAGCTTGCCGGTCTCGAGCGAGCCGAGGTGCTCCGACCGGCCCAGGCAGCGCGCCCCGCCCATGGTGCCGAGCCGCAGCGCCTCGCGGGCGTCCATCGCCGCGGGCCCGCCGCGCAGGCGCGCCGTGTAGAGCGCCTGCCGCAGCTCCGCGCCGAGGTGCGAGACCTCCTGCGACGCCGCGCCGTCCACCCCGAGCCCCACCGGTACGCCCCGGTCGAGCAGGTCGCGCACCCGGGCCGTGCCGGCGCCCAGGCGCGCGTTGGAGCTGGGGCAGTGCGCCACCCCCGTCCCGGTCGCGCCGAGCCTGGCGATCGCCGAGTCGTCCAGGTGCACCCCGTGGGCGAGCCACACGTCGTCGCCGAGCCAGCCGACGCGCTCCGCGTACTCCACCGGGGTGCAGCCGAACCGCGTGCGGCAGAACTCCTCCTCGTCGCCGGTCTCGGCGAGGTGCGTGTGCAGCCGCACGCCCCTGCGCCGGGCCAGCGCCGCGGACTCCTCCATCAACCGGGTGGTGACCGAGAACGGCGAGCACGGCGCCACCGCTATCTGCAGTGTCGCGTCCGGCGACGGGTCGTGCCAGCGGTCGATCGCCGCCTCGGTCGCGGCCAGCGCCTCGTCGGTGTCCTCGACCACGTGGTCCGGCGGGAGGCCGCCGTCCTTGCGGCTCAGGTCCATCGAGCCGCGGGTCGGGTGGAAGCGCAGCCCGATCCGCCGAGCCGCCTCGATCTCGGCGGCCAGCACGTCACCGCCGTCGCGCGGGAAGACGTAGTGATGATCCATGCTGGTGGTGCAGCCGGAGAGCGCGAGCCAGCCCAGCCCGGCGCCGGCCGCCGCGCCGACGATCTCCGCGTCCAGCCGGCCCCAGATCGGGTACAGCGTGGTCAGCCAGCCGAAGAGCGTCTCGTCCAGAGCGAGCCCGCGGGTGGCCCACTGGTAGAGGTGATGGTGGGTGTTGATCAGCCCCGGCGTGACCAGACAACCCGTACCGTCGACGCTTGTCGTTCCAGGCGGGACAACCGGCTTCCCGGCGCCGACGGCGGTGATCCGTCCGTCGTCGCCGATGACCACGTGGCCGTCCGGGTATTCGGTGCCGGAGGCGTCCACCGTGGCGATCGCGGCGTTCTCGACGGCGATCACAGATACCACTCCACGGCTGCCGGCGGCACGTCGTCGCGCGTCACCGTGCCCTCGATCAGTCCGTACGGCCGGTCACCGGCGAGGAACACCTCGTTCTCGTTCTCCAGGCCGAAGACCGAGAGATCGACCAGGTAGTGATGCTTGTTCGGCAGCGCCAGCCGGATCTCGGCGAGCTCCGGGCGGGCGGTGAGCACCATGGTGCCCATCGACATCAGCGTCTGCTGCAACGACATGCTGTACGTGTTGACGAAGGCGTCGGTCAGCGCGTCCACGGCGCCCTCGAACGACGTGCCCCAGTCGGCCCGGTCGCCCAGGTGACGCCACTTCGCGTCCACAGCGGTCGCCAGGATGCGGTCGGTGGTCTCCGGCAGCGTGGTGTACCGGTCCCTCACGAACCCGTGGAACTCCGACGCGGTGGTGTTCATCAGGACCAGGCCGGTGACGCCGGAGACGACCTGGGTCGCCTCGCGGGTCACGGTGACCGCCGTGGTCCGCGTGTGCTCACCTCGCCGCCGGAACGAGTGCGGGCCGAGCCGGTCCCACGCGAACGACTCGACCGTCACCCGCGCCGAGCGCACCTGGCCCTGTGTCTCGACGAAGTGCCGGGCGAGCAGCAGCGCGAACGTCTCCGGCTCGCCGACACCGTGCTGCTTGGCGAACGCGTACACCGTGTTCTTCATCGTGTCGGTCGGCAGCACGCCGGCGTTGTCACCGGTCAGATGGGTCGCGCTCAGGTCGCCGGAGAGCGCGACGCCGACGTTGAGGTCGACCAGCCGGTGCGTGTCACCGTCCCGGTGCACACGGACCAGCCTGGTCTCCGCCTTGCCGTAACGATTGGGTCCGAGCACGATGGCCAACGGGTCTCAGCTCCCTCGATAGGTGGTGTAGCCGTACCGGCTGAGCAGCAGCGGCACGTGGTAGTGACGATCCGGATCGTTGACGTGGAAGGCCACCGTGATCTCCGGGAAGAAGCAGTCCCGGCCGAGGTGGGGCTCCACGTAGAACAGCAGCCGGTAGCCCCCGGCCTGCCACTCGCGCATCGGCACCCGGTAGCGCAGGCGGCCGTCGTGGTCGGTGCGGCCCTCGGCGATGGTCCGCCAGCCGTCCGCGTCGCGCCGCTCCAGCCGCACGTGGACATCCGCCGCCGGGTCGCCGGTGGCGGTGTCCAGGATGTGCGTCGAGATGCGGGCGTGTGCCTCCGGGGCGGTGCCGTCGTCAGAGGGCATCGAGCACCCGCTCCAGCCGCCGCCCCGCGATCTTGCGGAGCTCCTCCGCGACGATCGCCCGCTCGGCGGCCTCGTCGTTGTCCAGCCGCGCGCGGGCGGCCGCCAGGATCTCGGCCTGGCTCCGGCCGCTCGCGAAGATCAGGAAGACGTGGCCGAACTTCTCCTCATAGGCTCTGTTGGCCTCGGCCAGCGCCTGTCTCGTCCGGTCGTCGGCGGTCCGGGCCGCGGCCGACTGCTCGGTGCGGGACCAGGCGGCCGCGGGCGAGTCACCGGCCGCGCGCTCGCCGATCCGCGGATGCGCGGACAGGCTCTGCAGAATCTCCGCCCAGGTCAGTGCCCGTGCCGCGGCGTCGGCCGCGGCGACGATGGCGGCCCGGTCGGCAAAGGGCCTGCCGGCGGCGATCCCGGCGCCCCAGGCCGGCGCCGCCAGGCAGGCCAGCAGTCGCTCCGCCAGACGCTCGGCCGGCAGCGCGTTGAAGGTCTCCACCGCGCTCATGGGTCACCTCTCCTCCGTGTCGATCAGTCAAGCGGGCCGGCTCCGCCGCGTGCACCGGCGGAGCGAGGAATCGACACGGCCACCCTGCCACGAACCGGAGGCCGGAACACGCCCGATCGACCGTCCTGTGGACAACCGCCGGTTGTCCACAGGCCCCCGGCGAATTGTCGGTGGGACCGGTAAGACTGTGCGCGTGCTGATCCCCGCCGACGCCCTGCCCGATCTTCCGGTCCGCGACCTGCTGCCGGAGGTGAGCGCCACGCTGTCCGGGGCCGGAGCGGCGGTGCTGGTCGCGCCGCCTGGCACGGGCAAGACCACGCTGGTCCCGCTGGCCCTGGCCGGCGATGGCCGGGTGCTGGTCGCGGAGCCGCGCCGGGTCGCGGCGCGGGCCGCCGCCCGCCGGATGGCCGCGCTGCTCGGCGAGCAGGTCGGTGAGCGGGTGGGTTATGCGGTGCGCGGCGACCGGCGGGTCTCCCGGCGCACCGTGGTCGAGGTGGTCACCACCGGCCTGCTGGTCCGCCGGCTGCAGCGCGACCCGGAGCTGGCCGGCGCCACGGCGGTGATCCTCGACGAGTGTCACGAGCGGCACCTCGACTCCGACCTGGCGCTGGCCTTCCTGGTCGAGGTGCGCGGCGTGCTGCGGCCCGACCTGCGGTTGCTGGCCACCTCGGCCACCGCCGACGCGGACCGGCTGGCCCAGGTGCTCGGCGAGCCGGCCCACCCGGCGCCCGTACTGACCGCGCACGCCCGCACCCATCCCGTCGAGGTGATCTGGGCCCCGCCGCCCGGCCCGATCGCGCCGCCGCACGGCCTGCGGGTGGATCCGAGACTGCTCGACCACGTGGCCGCGACGGCCCGCCGCGCGCTCGCCGAGGGCGACGGTGACGTGCTGGTCTTCCTGCCCGGCGCGCGGGAGATCGAGACGGTCGCCGACCGGCTGCACGGCGCCGGGGCCGACGTGCTGCCGTTGCACGGCCGGCAGTCCGGTGCGGCGCAGGACGCCGCGCTGCGGCCCGGTCCGCGCCGCCGCGTCGTGCTGGCCACCGCGGTGGCCGAGAGCAGCCTGACCGTGCCGGGTGTGCGGGCGGTGGTCGACTGCGGGCTCAGCCGCGTGCCACGGATGGATCACGCGCGCGGGCTGGGCGCCCTGGTGACCGTTCCGGTGTCCCGCTCGTCGGCGGCCCAGCGGGCCGGCCGGGCCGGGCGTGAGGCGCCTGGGCGGGTTTACCGGTGCTGGCCACAAGCACGGCACGACCGGTTGCCGGCACAGCCCGAGCCGGAGATCGCGGCGGCGGACCTGACCGGTTTCGCCCTCGACCTGGCGCTCTGGGGCGATGCCTCGGGCAGCGGGCTGGCGTTGCCCGACCAGCCGCCGGCCGGGGCGATGCGCGCGGCCACCGCTACGCTGCACGACCTCGGCGCGATCGACGACTCGGGGCGGGTGACGCCGCGCGGGCGGGCGCTGGCCGGCGCGGGCCTGCACCCGCGCCTGGCTCGCGCGCTGCTCGACGGCGCCGGGCTGGTCGGGACCCGCCGGGCCGCGGAGATCATCGCGGTGCTCGACGACCCCGGATCCGCGACGAGCGACCTGGTCGCGGCCCTCCGGCGGGCTCGGGCCGCGGGTGATCGAGCGTGGCTCGCCGAGGTACGCCGTCTGGCCGCCGCCACCGAACCGGAGGCGGGCGCCTCGCCGGCTTCCGCCGCGGCCGAGGCGCCGGGTCCGGGCGGTGCGCGGGTCCCCGACGATCTGGCTGTCGGCCTGGTGGTCGGGCTCGCCTATCCCGAGCGGGTGGCGCTGGCCCGCGACCCGGGCGGGCAGGCGTATCTGATGGCCGGCGGCACCGCGGCCGACCTGCCGCCGGAGAGCCCGCTGGCCGGCACGCCCTGGCTGGCGGTGGCCGTCGCGGACCGGGCGGCCGGGGCACGCACGGCACGGATCCGCAGCGCCGCGCCGCTCGACGAGGCCACCGCACGCGAGGTCGCGGCGGCCATGTTCACCGAGGAGTCCGAGATCGGCTGGGTCGACGGCGACGTGCTGGCCCGGCGGGTGCGGCGGCTCGGCGCGATCACGCTGACCAGCACCCGGTTGACCGATCCTGATCCGGCGGCGGTGCGCGTCGCCCTGCTGGCCGGGCTGCGTGGCGCCGGTCTGGGCCTGCTCACCTGGAGCCGCGCGGCCGAGGAGCTGCGGGCCCGGCTCGCCTTCGCGCACGCGGCGCTCGGCGACCCGTGGCCGGACGTCTCCGACGCCGCTCTGCTGGAGCACGCCGAGGACTGGCTGGATCTGGGCTCCGCCCGCCGCCGCGCCGACCTGGCCCGGCTCGACGTGGCGGCCGCGCTGCGCCGGGCGGTGCCCTGGTCGGTGGCCGGCCGGCTGGACGAGGTCGCTCCGGAACGGCTGCCGGTGCCGAGCGGATCGCAGATCCGGGTGGACTACTCCGATCCGGCCGCGCCGGTGCTCGCGGTGAAGGTACAGGAGGCGTTCGGCTGGCGGGAGGCGCCGCGGCTGGCCGAGGGGCGGGTTCCGGTGCTGCTGCACCTGCTCTCGCCGGCGGGGCGGCCGGTGGCGGTCACCAGGGATCTCGCGTCGTTCTGGGTTCAGGGCTATCCGCAGGTGCGCGCCGAGATGCGCGGGCGCTATCCCCGTCATCCCTGGCCGGAGGACCCGATGACCGCCGTGCCGACCCGCCGGGCCAACCCCCGCTCCCGATGATCACGATAACTGCCATCCGCGTCCCCGCCGGCCCGAGCCGGCCGGGCGGCGGGGCGGCGCCACCACTCGGGACGGGCCGGGAACAGCCGGCAGGCCGGGACCTCGGCCCGAATCGACAGGCCCCGGACAGGCGGATCAGGGCCTCGGCTCGGGACGGCCCAGGTCGGCCAGGCGGGCCGGCGGTCCGAAAAGGTATCCCTGGCCCAGCGGGCAGCCGAGGCCGGCCAGCGCCGCGGCCCGCTCGTTCGTCTCGATGCCCTCGGCGACCACGGTGATGCCCAGGTCCGCGCAGATGGTGAGCACCGAGCCACAGAGGGCGCCGGCCCGGTCCGGGGCGGTGTCCACGTCGGTCAATGTGGAGTCCAGCTTCACCGTGTCCACAGGCATGCCGTGGAGCTGGGCCAGCGCGTTGTAGCCGCTGCCGAAGTCGTCCAGCGCCACCCGGACGCCACGGGCGCGGAGCCGTTCCACCATCGCGGCGGCGCGGGGCAGGTCCGGGATGCGCAGCGTTTCGGTGATCTCGACGACCAGGCGTTGCGGCGGCATGGCGTGCCGGGCCAGGGCCGCGTCGACGGCGTCCTCCAGGCCCTGCTGGCCGAGGCGGCCGGCGGAGACGTTGACGTGCACGTCGATCGGGCGGCCGTACAGTTCGGCCAGGGCGGCCGCGTCGGCGCAGGCCTGGTCCAGGACGAAGTCGTCGATCGCGGAGACCAGGCCGGTGCGTTCCGCCATGGTGACGAAGACGTCCGGGTGGACCGGGCCGGCGACCGGGTCGGTCCAGCGGGCCAGCGCCTCGACGGCCACCGTCGCGTGGTCGCTGAGGCGGACTATCGGCTGGTAGTGGACCTCGAAGCCGGCCGCGGCGGGGCTGCCGCCGCTGAGCGCGCCGGCCAGCAGCCGCGGGAGGTCGGCGTTCGGGCCGTGGACCGGGCCGGTGTAGCGGATCAGGGCGCCCTTGCCGCGGCGCTTGACGGCGTACATCGCGGCGTCGGCGCGGCGCAGCAGCAGGTCGGCGGAGAGGCGGTCGCCGGGTTCGGCGACGACCAGGCCGATGCTGGCGCCGACGCTGACCGAGCGGCCGTCGATCAGGTACGGCTCGCGGAGGGCGGCCAGGACCCGCTCGCCGACCCCTTCCGCCTCCTCGACCCACAGCCGGTCCGCGGAGATCCCGGCGAAGGCGCCCTCGGAGGAGCCCGCCGCGGAGGAAGCCGCAGCGGGCGAGGCTGCAGCGGACGAAGCGGCAGCCGACAAGGGACCCGCGGCCGAAATCGCAGCGGACGAGGGAACAGCGGACGAAGTGGACCCGGAGGCTGCCGCGGCCAGGTCGGCGGAGGAACCGGAGCGCGGAGCCGGGACGGGAGCCGTGGACACCCCGTAACCGGCGGAGGTGACCAGCCCGGGAGCCGTCGCCGGGTGACCGTTGACCACCACCCCGTTGGGCACGGGCGCCGCGGGATCGGCCGGCATCAGGATGTCGGTGCGGCGCCGGGCGGGCGGTCGCGCCTGCGACCCGCGCCGGGCATCTCCGGAGACGCGGATGCCGGCGGCCGACAGGACGTAGCGTCGCTGCCGCCCCACCACCCGGCGCAGCAGCGAGACCCGGGGCGCCGGCGCGGGCGGCAGGACGTCGCTCTGGTCCAGGACCACCGCGAACTCGTCCCCGCCGAGCCGCGCCACCAGGTCCTGCGGGCGCACCGAAGCGCGCAGCCGCTCGGCGATCGCGTACAGCACCCGGTCACCCATCGCGTGCCCGTAGGTGTCGTTGATCAGCTTGAAGTCGTCCAGGTCCGCGAAGAGCACCGCCACCGGCGTCCCCCGGTGCTGGTTCGCGTCCAGCGCCAGCACCAGGCGTTCCCGGAACAGGGCCCGGTTGGCCAGGCCGGTCAGCGGATCGTGGTAGGCCTGGTGGTGCAGCCGCCGCTGGGTCTCGGCGACCCGGTCGAGCAGCACCGAGTTGTCCAAAATAATGATCATCTGCCGGGTCACCACGAGACCGAGGCCGAGCCATCCCAGGTAGGCCTGGAACGACGTGAGCGGATGCCCGGTCGCCGTGCGGACCACGATCACCACGCCGGTGACCAGCACCGGGACGTACGGCAGCAGCAGGTGGAACCAGTCGCGGCGCAGCGCGGCCGAGTCGGGGAGCACCGGCATCGGCCGGGGCGGGCTGAGGGCCGCCAGCGCGACGAACCCCGGCCCGAGCAGGTGGCCGAGGAACTCCAGAAAGGAGAGCCCGGCCACCCAGGACGATCCGGCCCCGAGCAGCCGGATGCTGTCCGCGACGCCGAACGCGAGCAGCCCGGCCCCGATCAGGGCCAGCGGCCGGCGGCCGGCCGGCGAGTCGGGCCGGGTGGTGAGCAGCAGGACCACCATGGTGACCAGCACCATGTCGGCGATCGGGTAGGCGGCCGCCCACCAGGTCAGCGCGCCCCAGTCCGCGATCTGGCTCAGGCAGGCCGACGACCAGCAGAGCGCCACCACCGAGCCGACGATCAGCACGCTGTCGATGAGCAGCGCGATCTGGTCCCGCCGCGGGGAGGTGGGCACCGGGCGGGGCCGGGTCCGGGTCGCGCCGAGCAGGCCGAGCAGCATGCACACGGGCAGCACCACGAAGCCGATGTCGAAGATCGACGAATGGTCCGCCCGGTCGCGCCCGGCCAGGTCCCCGATCACCCACCAGAGCCGGCCCGCGGACCACGCGGCGAGTCCACCGGCCGCGAGGAAGCGCCAGTGGCGCGGGATGCCGATCCGGCGGCGTGCCGAGTCCAGGCAGGCCCAGGCCGCGATCGCGCCCGCGGCGAGCTGCGCGGTGTCGGTGTAGAGCCGGGGCGCGCCCACGAGCTCACCGACCGCCACCACCGCGAGGGCGAGCGCCAGAGTCCCGATCAAGCGCGCCGTCGTGATCACCACCAGTGGCCGGAGGAAATGGCCGCGCGGTCCGGCGCGGCCGGGCGAACCAGCCGCGTGGTCGTCCGCGACCGGATGGTGCCGGATGAAAATACCTGCTCAGTCCCCGTCGGTCACGTCGGCGACGACCACCGTGACGTTGTCCGGTCCCCCGCCGCGCAACGCGAGATCGACAAGCCTCTCCGCGCACGCCTTCGGGTCGGGAACGATGCGCATCTCTTCCTCGATGGTCGCATCGTTCACCACGCCCGTCAGCCCGTCGCTGCAGAGCAGCCACCGGTCGCCCGCCTGGGGCTCGACGATCACGTATGCGGGGCTGACCGGCTCGCCCTGGAGCACCCGCGTGACGACTGCCCGCCGCGGATGTCCGGCCGCCTCCTCCGGCTTGATCAGCCCCTGGTCGACAAGCATCTGGACGTATGTGTCGTCCTTGGTCAACTGGTTGAGCCGCCCGTCACGGAGCAGGTAGGCCCGGGAGTCGCCGACGTGCGCCATGGCCGCCCGCTCGCCGTTGAAGAGCACCGCCGTCAGCGTGGTGCCCATCCCCTGCAGCGAGGGGTCGGCGGCGACCGTCTCGGCGATCCGCCGGTTGGCCAGTTCCAGCGCCTTGTGCAGCGCGTCCATCTGATGTTCGGTCTCGATCGGCGCGTCGAGCGCGACCATGGACTCCACGGTCAGCCGGCTGGCCAGATCGCCGGCGGCCATCCCGCCCATGCCGTCCGCGACGACGAGGAGCCGGTCACCGGCGTAATGACAGTCCTCGTTGTTGCTCCGGACGTGTCCTTGGTCGGTGACGGCCGCCCACCGCAGGTGCAAGGTCATGGCGTGCAGCCTGCCAGGTCGATGGCTGGCTGTCTGCACGTGGTGGGCGGCATGTCGCACATGTCGTCGTCGAAAATACACTCACGCCGGGCCACGGGGCCGCCCGAGGCACCTGGAATCGATTTCGGTCACCTTCCGTGTCGGCGCTATCCATTCCAGTACCGTTTCCTCGACCGGCCAGCCACGCACCGCCACGGCGCTCTCCGGCGGGCGCACCGGCTCGGGGCAGAGGGTCTTCGACCGTACCTCGCCGTTGGGAATGAAAGTGACCTCGCCGGTCGGCCGCAGCATGGTCGTCGAGGTGTCGTCGACCGCGATCAGCTGGCCGCGGACCACCTCCCGGATGGGACCGCCCTCCTCGCCCACCTCGACCGCGCTGCTGGGCAGCACCGGCGCACGCAGGAAGACCACGCCGGCGACGATCGGCAGGGCCAGCGCGGCGCACACCGCCGGCCAGTGCGTGACCAGCCGGGCCCAGCGCGCCGGGACCGGCCCGGTGAGCAGCGGGCCGAGCAGCGGCGGCCCGGCCAGCAAAACGGCCGTGGCGTGCTCGCCGCCGCGCACCGCGGCGAGCACGCCGGGCCAGACGAAGATCCAGGTCAGCACGCCGGTGAGGACGGGTACCCAGAGCGTGATCCAGTTCATCACCCACGGCTCGGCGCGCAGCCGCTGCACAGCGGTCAGGCCGAGCACCGCGACCACCAGCATCTGCAGCGCCGGCAGCAGGCGCAACTGCCAGGTGAACGCGGCGATCATGATGGCGATGAGCACCACCCAGTCGGGCATCCGCAGCGCGGCGACCGCGATCGGCGAGCGGCCGGCGTCGCCCGGGTTGCTCACCAGCAGGATGCCGCCGAGAACCCGCAGGGTCAGGATCACCGCGGGGACGGCCCAGCTCAGCGAGATGAAGAGCGCGCTGATCATGCCGAGCGGATTGATGTACTGGACCAGCAGCAGCATGGTCGGCAGGTCCTGCCGGCTCAGATACCACAGCCGCAGCACCAGCAGCATCAGCGGGAACGCCGGCAGGACGGTGAACAGCCAGTTGAGCTGCGAGCGCCGCCGGCGTGGCGCGATCACCGGCCCCTTGGCGAAGAGGTCGGTCATTCCAGCAGGTCCTCCCACGGGAGCTCGCGCACGTCCGGCCGGATCACCCGGGGCTGCTCGGCGACCGCTATCGGGGTCTTGCCGTTCTGCGCGACCTCGACCTGGAGGTTGTTCTCATACGCCTTCTCCCAGCGGCCGTCGCGCGGATCGGCATAGGACCGGTACAGCGTGATGTCGACCAGCTCCTTGAGCGCGGGGTTGTTGCCCACGTTCACACCCCACCGCTCGACGGCGTCCAGACCGAGGTCCCAATGCGCGTACCTGTCGGGGAATCTCGCCTTCCAGCCGGCCAGGATCGCGGCGTCCGTGCTGATCGCGTCGACGTCGCCGTGGTCCATCATCTCGAAGCACTCCCGGACCCGGTTCTTCCGGAAGACCTCGGCGTCCGCCCGTTCCACAGCGATCTCGCTGGTCGCTGTGGACAGCGTGCAGACCCGCTGGTCGCGCAGGTCCTCGAGCGCGGAGATGGGCCGATGCCCGGTCAACGTGATCACGGACTGCTCGGTGTCCAGGTACTCCTGGGAGAACCGCACACCGGCCGCCACGCGGGCCTCGGTGATGCTGTAGCTGGCGATCACCATCTTCACCGGGACCCGCTTGCCGTTCTCGTCGTTCGCCTGCATCCGCGCGCGGTCCTCGGACTCCATACCGTAGAACCGCACCTGGTCACGGCGGAACCCGAGATCCTCCGCGATCATGTAGGCGATGTCGATGTCGAACCCGGACCAGATCTTGGTGGCTTCGTCGTAATAGGCGGTCCCGTACTGATCGTCCTTCACGCCGATGGGCAACTCCGGCCAGGTGTCGACTCCGGACTGGGCGCGCAGGTCCGCGAGCGACGGTGGGCCGCCCACGAAGAGCCGCACCATCGTCAGCCCGAGCGCGAGCACCAGCGCCAGCCCGAGCCCGGAGAGCCGCAGCGCGGCCATCGTGAACCGCTCCGGCCGGTCGGGCAGCACCTCCGCCTCGACCAGCGTCTCCGGCTCGGTCGCGAGCGGCAGCCGGCCCTCGTCCACCGCCTCCTGCACGGCGATGTCCCGGGCGGCGATGTCCTCCAGAGTCCGCCGGCGCAGCTTCCACACCCGGCGCAGCTGCGGTGGGATGCCGGCCGCGAGATCACCGCGGAGCAACGATCCTGCCCGCGACGCCGCGGCCTCGGAAGGTGGAGGCGGCGAAGCGGGCGAAGTCGACGAGGCGGGCGATGACGGCGTGGAAGACGAAGGAGACGAAGCAGGCGACCCCGACGAAGCGGGTGCGGAGAATGAAGGAGACGAACTTGGCGAAGCTCCGGAAATCGGCCCCGGGGCCCGCGAGGCCCTGTCCATCGGCTCGCCCATCGGCCCTCCCCACTGTCCCGGTGGGGCCATCGTGCACCATCAGGTCAGGGCACGGGGTCCCAGGTCCCGAGCGCGATCCGCGGACCGCACCGGCGCAACCGCGCGGCCACCAGCCGAAGCCCGCCGCCCAGACCGTACTTCTGAATCGCCTCCAGCGCGTAAGCGCTGCACGTCGGCCGGTAGCGGCACCTCGTGGGCAGTCGCGGCGACACCCTGCGGTAGCCGTGGATCGCGGCGACGACGGCCCGCTCGGCCGGGCGCACGGTGGAGCGGTGCCCGAGCAGCGCGACGAGCGTCAGCAGGGTGCTGAGCCGGAACAGGTCGCACCCGGGAAAGTCGCAGTCGCACCCCGGGTCGCAGTCACACCCGGAATCGCAGTTGTGGTACCAGGACTCCTTCTTCTTCTCCGGCTCCTGCGGCTGCACATCGTCGGGCACGTCTTCCACCGGCACATCGTGCCGGGTCACTTCAACCCCGCGGCACCGCCCGGAGATTCACAAGCGATCACCGATGGTGTACGCCCGGAGCACGCCCCCTGCGCGCCCCAGCCCCACGCCGGCGCGCCGCACGCTACTCGGCCGGGGCTGACGGTCGCCTCACGAGTCTTGAGACGACCACCAGCCCGGCCGAGAGCCTGGCGCCACGCCGCCCGTCCGGCCCGCGCCGAGCGTGCGCGGACCCCGAGCCGCGCGGGAGCCGGCGCGAGTGCGGCGGGTGCGGTGGTCAGCGGGAGGTGCGGACCACTACGGCGCTTTCCGGGGGGAGGACGACCCGGTCGCGTTCGAGGACGACGCCCTCGGCCGTGGCCAGCAGGACCGCGGACGGGACCGCGCGCAAGCTCACCGTCTGCGGGGCCCCGGCGAGGTTCGCGGCCACCGCGTGCCGGCCGCGGCGGATCACCACGAACTGGTCGCCGTGCCACACCTCGACCTCGGAGAGCCACGGATCGGTCAGGTCGGGCACCTCACGGCGCAGCCGGATCAACTTGCGGTACAGCGCGAGCATCTCCGAGTGCCCCGGCTTGCCCAGCTCCGACCAGTCCAGTTTGGAACGCTCGAAGGTGGCCGGATCCTGCGGGTCGGGCACCTCCGCCTCGGCCCAGCCGTGCCTGGCGAACTCGCGGCGGCGGCCGTTCTGCACCGCGGCGGCGAGGTCGGGCTCGGGGTGGCTGGTGAAGAACTGCCACGGGCTGCTCGCCGCCCACTCCTCGCCCATGAACAGCATCGGCGTGAACGGTGAGGTGAGCAGCAGCGTCGCGCCGACCTTGAGCAGCCCGGGCGAGAGCGTGGCGGTGAGCCGGTCGCCGATCGCCCGGTTGCCGATCTGGTCGTGGTTCTGCAGGAACGCGACGAACCGGTGCCCGGGGACACGCTGCCGGTCGACCGGGCGCCCGTGCCGGCGCCCGCGGAACGACGACCACGTGCCGGCGTGGAAGAACGCGCCCTCCAGCACCGTACGCAGGCAGTCCAGCGACCCGAAGTCCTCGTAGTAGCCCTGGCGCTCCCCGGTGAGCACGCTGTGCAGGGCGTGGTGCACGTCGTCGTCCCACTGCGCGTGCAGGCCGTAGCCACCGGCCTCGCGCGGGGTGATCAGCTTCGGGTCGTTCAGGTCCGACTCGGCGATCAGCGACAGCGGCCGGCGCAGCGCCGTGGACAGCGACTCCACCTCGACCGCGAGCTGTTCCAGCAGGTGCACCGCGCCCTCGTCGTGCAGCGCGTGCACGGCGTCCAGCCGCAGGCCGTCGACGTGGTAGTCGCGCAGCCACATCAGCACGCTGTCGGCGATGTAGCGCCGCACCTCGTCGGAGTCCGGCCCGTCCAGGTTGAGCGAGCTGCCCCAGGTGTTGGAGCCGGTGCTGAGGTACGGGGCGAACATCGGCGCATACGCCCCGGACGGTCCGAAGTGGTTGTAGACCACGTCCAGCACCACGCCCAGGCCCTTGTCGTGGGCGGCGTCGACGAAACGCTTGAGACCGTCGGGACCGCCGTACGCCTCGTGCGGCGCGAACCAGCAGACCCCGTCGTAGCCCCAGTTGTAGACGCCGTTGAACGCGTTCACCGGGAGCAGCTCCACCAGGTCGACGCCGAGGTCGACGAGGTGGTCCAGCCGCTCGATGGCGGCGTCGAACGTGCCGGCCGGGGTGAACGTGCCGATGTGCATCTCGTAGAGCACCGAGCCGGGCAGCTGGCGCCCGGTCCACGCCTGGTCGGTCCATGCGAACGCGGCGTGGTCGTAGACCCGGCTGGGGCCGTGCACGCCCTGCGGCTGCCAGGGCGAACGCGGGTCGGGGAGCGGGTTGTCGACGTCCTTGAGAACGAACGCGTAGTCGGTGCCGGGGCCGGCGGACGGCACGTCGAGGTGCCACCAGCCGCCGTCGCCCGGCTCCATCTCGTGGTCCCGGTCACCCACGCGCAACTTGGGCGACTTCTCCGGCGCCCAGACCTCGAAAGTAGTCATTCCTTCACCAGGAGAGCGACGGGATAGGTGTGGAGCAGCTCGGCAACGGCCAGGCGATCGCCACCGTAGCTGGCATTCGTGAACACTTCCGTCCAACTGTGTCCGTCGAGTGACAACGCGGTGTCGTGCCATCCGCCGTGCCGTGACAATCCGACCGGGAGCCGGGTGGCGACCGCCACCACGCCGCCGCGGTCGAACGCGAGCACGTGCTCACCGAGGCGGCCCTCGGCGAAGACCGGCTGGTACGACCGGAACAGCTCGGGACGTTGCCGCAGCAGCCGCAGCGTGCGGCTGACCACCAGCAGTTTGGCCGCGCCGGTGTCGTCGACCGGCGGCTGCCACCCGTCGTCGACGCGGCCGAGCAGCTTGCGGCGGGCGGCGAAGTCGACAGGCCGGCGGTTGTCCGGGTCCACCAGCGACCAGTCCCACAGTTCGGTGCCCTGGTACACGTCCGGCACGCCGGGCATGGCCAGCTGCACCAGCTTCTGGCCCAGCGAGTTGGACCACCCGGGCGGCGTGATCGAGGCGGCGAAATCGGACACCTCACGGTTCAGCGCGGGGTCGTCGTAGATCTTGTCGATCATCGCGCGCAGGGCGTTCTCGAACGACTCGTCCGGTTGCGTCCAGGTGGTGACGGCTCCGGACTCACGGGCCGCCTTGAGGGCGTACGCCAGCAATCGCTCTCGGGAGATCGGCCACGCGCCGACCGCGACCTGCCAGATCAGATGGGCCAGGGAGGGGTCCGGGAGCGGAGCGGCCCGGACCCAGCGGCGGACCACCTCGGTCCAGTCGCCGGGCACCTCGGAGAGCACCGCCAGACGGGCCCGGACGTCCTCGCCGCGCTTGGTGTCATGGGTGCTCAGCGACGTCATGGTGTCCGGCCAGTCATGCTGGCGGGCCTGCGCGCACTCGTGGAACTCGTCCGGGCTGACGCTGAACCGGGAGGGGTCGTTGCCCACCTCGTTGCGGGCGACGAACCTGGTCCAGCGGTAGAACGCGGTGTCCTCGACGCCCTTGGCCATCACCGCGCCGGTGTACTGCTGGAAGCGCACCGCCAGCTCGTCCGAGGCGTTGCGCAGCCGGCCGGTCAGCTGGTCCAGCACGCTGGTCAGCTGCGGTCGCCGGCGGCCCGCCTCGGCACGGGCCTGGGCCAGGTGCCGGGCGCCGGCCGGCAGGTAGGAGCGATAGACCGGGAAGCATGCGGCCAGCTCGGCCAGCCCCCGGGACGCCTCGTCGATCTCCGGGACCAGGCGGGACAGCCGCCCGAGCTCCGCCGCGAGCAGCCGGGTGGCCACGTCGTGCTTGGTCTCGTGCACCAGGTCCTGCCAGGAGATCTCCCGGCCGGTCAGGTGCCGCTCCAGCGTGTCGAAGAACGCCTCGGTGCTGCCGTCCACGAAGACGCCGTTGACCTCGGCCATCGCGTCGTAGCCGGTGGTGCCGGCGACCGGCCAGCGAGGCAGCTGCTCCCCCGGCTCCAGGATCTTCTCGACCACCAGCCAGGCCTCCGGCGCCGCGTCGTGCAGGCGCTGCAGGTACGCACCGGGGTCGCGCAGCCCGTCCGGGTGGTCGACCCGGATGCCGTCCACCATGCCCTCGCGCACCCAGCGCAGGATCTCGGCGTGGGTGGCCTCGAAGACCTCCGGGTCCTCGACGCGCAGCGCGGCCAGGTCGACGATCGCGAAGAACCGCCGGTAGTTGACCTCGCTGTCCCCGCGGGTCCAGTTGACCAGCTCGTAGTGCTGCCGGTCGTGCACCTCGCGGGCGCTGCCGGCGCCGGTCCCGTCCGCGATCGGGTACCGCTTGTCGTAGTAGACCAGCTCGTCGCCCTCGACCGTCAACTTGTCCAGCGCGTCCGGCTCGTCGGCCAGCACCGGGATCAGCAGCCGCCCCCGCGACCAGTCGATGTCGTAGAACGCGGCGTACTCCGACTCCTGGCCGCGCTTGAGCACGTCCCACCAGGTCGGGTTGGCCTTCGGGACGGCCACCCCGGCGTGGTTCGGCACGATGTCGGCGACCAGGCCGAGCCCGGCGTTCCGCAGCGCCTCGGAGAGGCCGCGCAGTCCTTCCGGCCCGCCCAACTCCGGGCTGACCTGGGTGTGGTCGACCGCGTCGTAACCGTGCTGCGAGCCGGGCGCCGCGGTGAGCAGCGGCGCCGAGTAGAGGTGGCTCACCCCGAGGTCGGCCAGGTAGTCGGCGATCTCGGCGGTGGCCTTCAGGGGGAAATCCGGGCGGACCTGGACTCGGTAGGTGCTGGAGGGGACCTTCTTGTTCGGTTTCCGGGTGGCGGTGGGGCGGTCGGATGTGGGCATTACACCGTCCTGTCGAGCACGATGAGGGAACGGTCCGGCACCCAGATCTTGTGGCCGGCCTCCACGACCGACGGGCGATCCAGGGACGGCTCGGCGGTTTCGATGACCTTCTCCCACTTCTCCCCGTACTCCGCGGGAGGTGTGGCGAACTCGAGGGGCGCGTCGTGCGCGTTGAAGAAGAGCAGGAACGAGCTGTCCACATGACGCTGGCCGTACTGGCCGCGTTCCCGGATGCCCTCGCCGTTGACGAACAGCGCGACCGCCCGACCGAAGTCGTTGCCCCAGTCGTCGCCGGCCATCGGGCGCCCGTCCGGGGTGAACCACTCCAGGTCGGGCAGCGGGTCGCCGCCGCCGCGCGCGGTCACCGGCAGGCCGGTGAAGAACCGCCGCCGCTGGAACACCTGGTGGCGGTGGCGGAACGCGGTCAGCTTGCGGACGAACTCCAGCAGCTGCTCGTCGGCGTTCTCCCAGTCCACCCAGCTCAGCTCGTTGTCCTGGCAGTACGCGTTGTTGTTGCCCTGCTGGGTGCGCCCCATCTCGTCACCGTGCGAGATCATCGGCACGCCCTGGCTGAGCATCAGCGTGGCCAGGAAGTTGCGGCGCTGCTTGGCGCGCAGCTCCAGCACCTTCTCGTCGTCGGTCGGGCCCTCGGTCCCGCAGTTCCAGGACCGGTTGTGGCTCTCGCCGTCCCGGTTCTCCTCGCCGTTCGCCTCGTTGTGCTTGTCGTTGTAGGAGACCAGGTCGTCGAGCGTGAACCCGTCGTGCGCGGTGACGAAGTTGATCGAGTGGAACGGTTTGCGGCCGTCGTCCTGGTAGAGGTCAGCCGAGCCGGTGATGCGGCTGGCGAACTCGGCCAGGGTGGCCGGCTCGCCACGCCAGAAGTCGCGGACCGTGTCGCGGTACTTCCCGTTCCACTCGGTCCAGTTCGGCGGGAAGTTGCCCACCTGGTAGCCGCCCGGGCCGACGTCCCACGGCTCGGCGATCAGCTTGACCTGGCCGACGATCGGGTCCTGCTGGACCACCTCGAAGAACGTGGAGAGCCGGTCGACGTCGTAGAACTCGCGGGCCAGCGTGGACGCGAGGTCGAAACGGAAGCCGTCCACGTGCATCTCGGTGACCCAGTAACGCAGCGAATCCATGATCAACTGCAGGCTCTGCGGACTGCGCACGTTCAGGCTGTTCCCGGTGCCGGTGTAGTCCATGTAGAACTGCGGCTGGTCGTCGACGAGCCGGTAGTACGTCCGGTTGTCGATGCCCTTGAGGCTCAGCGTCGGCCCGAGATGGTTGCCCTCCGCGGTGTGGTTGTAGACCACGTCCAGGATGACCTCCATCCCGGCCGCGTGCAGTGCCTTCACCATGCCGCGGAACTCCTGGGTCTGCTGCCCGAGCGTGCCGGTCGAGGAGTACCCGTGGTACGGCGCGAAGAAGCCGAGCGTGTTGTAGCCCCAGTAGTTGCGCAGGCCCAGGTCGTGCAGCCGGTTGTCATGGACGAACTGGTGCACCGGCATCAGCTCGACAGCCGTCACGCCGAGGCTCTTCAGGTGCTCGATGGTCGCCGGGTGGCCGATCGCCGAGTAGCTGCCGCGCATGTCCCGGGGGATGTCCGGGTGCCGCTGGGTGAGGCCCTTCACGTGGGTCTCGTAGATCACCGAGTGGTGGTACGGGATGTCCGGCCGCCGGTCGTTGCCCCAGTCGAAGTACGGGTTCACCACGACGCCCTTGGCCATGTAGGGCGCCGAGTCGGTGTCCGACATCTGGTCCGGGTTGTCGAAGTCGTACGCGTACAGCGAGGGGTGCCAGTCGATGTCCGAGTCGACGGCCCGCGCGTACGGGTCGAGCAGCAGCTTGTGCGGGTTGCACCGAAGTCCGCGGTGCGGCTCGTACGGGCCGTAGACTCGATAGCCGTACCGCTGGCCCGGCTCCACGCCGGGCAGGTACGCGTGCCAGACGAACGCGTCCTGCTCGTGCAACAGGACCTTGCGCTCGTTCCCGGCGGCGTCGAAGAGACAGAGCTCCACGGCTTCGGCCACCTCGGAGAAGATTGCGAAGTTCGTGCCCGTCCCGTCGTACGTCGCCCCCAATGGGTACCGGTGACCAGGCCAGACCTGCATGTGTTGCGCTCCCCTCGGCCTTCGGTCGTCGCGACCGGCCCGCGGTTCATGCCCGTCCGCGGGGCGGGTTAATCCTGTCCGGCCGCGTCTGTGGCCATTCTCGCGGGACCGGCTGATACGGTCGGTTCGACTGTCCGATTAGGCGATGATTTATCCCCATACGGGGGTTTAGCGTGTTCGAAATCGAGCATAAGGGGGACGTGCCGCGGATCGAGCCTCTGACCTTCGGGCCGCAGCTGGGCGGCGTGCCCTCCCCCGAACTCGGCGCGGGCCGGGAATGGCTGGTCACGGACGGTCTGGGCGGGTCGGCCACGGGCACCGTGAGCGGCCTGCGGACCCGCCCCGAGCACGCCCTGCTGACCGTCGCCCGGCCCGGCCGGACACCACACGTCGCCCTCGCCGCGCTCGATCTGACCGTGACGCTTCACACAGGCACGAAAGTGCCCCTCTACACCCACGCGTGGGAATCCGGCAGCGTCGACCCGCTCGGCCACCGCCTGCTGGAGACGTTCACGCTGAGCGCCGGGCTGCCCCGCTGGCGCTGGCGGATCGGCGACGTGGTGATCGAGCGCACGCTGGCGATGTCGTACGGGAGCCCGTCGCTCGCGGTGGTGCACCGGGTGGTCAGCGCGCCGGGGCCGGTCGGCCTGACGGTCGCGGCGATGTGCACCTGGCGCGAGGCCTCCGGCGCCCGGCGCGCGGACGGCCCGGGTCTGCGGATCGAGCAGGTCGCCGACGGGGTGCTGGTGGAGGACGCGTACCGGCTGGCCGGGCCGGGCTGGCAACCCGCCGGGCAGTGGCACCTGGGCGCCCGCGCCGGCGCGGTGACCGAGGACCTCTGGTTGGGCGGCACCTTCGGCGGACCGGCCTGGCCCGGCGAGACCCTGGAGATCTCCGCCTGGGCCGGCGATCTCGCGCACCGTCCGCCCGCGCCCCCTCTGGTCCTGGCCGCCGCGCGGGAGCGCGCGCATCGGCTGGTCACCGCCGCCAAGGCCGAGGGGTACGCCGGCAGTCTGGCCCTCGCCGCGGACGCGTTCGTGCTCCGGGCCCCGTTCCTGGCCGACGGCTATCCGTGGTCCGGGCGGGCCGCGCCGCTCGCCGCCTACGAGGGGCTGCTGCTCGACACCGGACGCGCCGACGAGGGCCGGGACCTGCTGCGCGCCCTGGTCGAGCGGCCCGGGGACGGTGTCGACTTCCCGCTCTGGCTGGTGCACGCGGTCGACCGGCACGTGACCCGCACCGGCGACAGCGATCTGGCCCGGGAGGTGGCCGTCCCGCTCAGCCGGCTGCTGCGGCAGTCGCTGAGCGGTGCCGGCCCGCTCACCGTGGACCCGGCCGACGGGCTGCTCGCGCTAGCGGCCGGCGCCGCTGCTCCCGGTGGCGGCCGGGTGGGCAAGCTCGTCGAGATCAACGCGCTGTGGGTGAACGCGCTCGCCGCGCTCGGGGACCTGCTGGCCGAGGGCGGGCGGGACGACGCGCGGCCCCGGGAACGGCACGCCCGCGCGCGGGAGTCGTTCGTGCGGCGGTTCCCGGCGCCCGAGGGCTGGCTGCACGACGTGGTGGAGGGGCCGGCGGCGCCGTACCCGCTCGGGGCGGGGACCCAGCACGACGATCCGACGCTGCGGCCGTACCAGTTGTTCGCCTGGTCGCTGCCGCACGCGCCGATGCGCGGCACCGCCGGGGTCGGGGTGGCGGCGGCCGGGGAGGCCCTGCTCACACCGCTCGGGCTGCGGACCCTGGCGCCGGACGAGTACGGCTACGACGGCGCCCACCCGGAGCAGGGCCGGGTGCTGCCGTGGCTGATCGGGCCGTACGTGGACGCCTGCGCCGCCACCGGCCGGCCGGTCGACGGCCTGCTCGACGGGATCACCGCCAGCCGCGCCGAGCAGGGCGTCGGCTCGGTCGGCGAGGCCGCGCACGGCGACGCCCCGCACCCGCCGGCCGGCCGCCCGTTCGACGCGCTCGCGGTCGCCGAGGCCCTGCGGGTGGAGACGAGGTACGCCCCGTGAGCCGGATCCTGATGCTGTCCTGGGAGTACCCGCCCCTGCTGGTCGGCGGCCTGGGCCGGCACGTGCACGCGCTGGCCGGCGCCCTGACCGAGGCCGGGCACGAGGTCACTGTCGTCACCCGGCACTGTTCGGGCACCCTCCGGGAGGAGACGATCGAGGGGGTACGGGTGGTCCGCGCCCCGGAGGACCCGCCCGTCTTCGAGACGACCGGCGGTGACCTGCTCGCCTGGGCGACGGCGTTCAACCACGCGCTGACCCGGGCCGCCCTGCGCGCGGTCCGGTCCGCCCGCGCGCGGGGCCGCCGGTACGACGTGGTGCACGCGCACGACTGGCTGGTCGCGCACGCCGCGATGACCGTTCGCGACCAGTTGGACGCCCCGCTGGTCGCGACCGTGCACGCCACCGAGTCCGGCCGCCACCAGGGCTGGCTGCCGGACGCGCACAACCGGACCATCCATGACATCGAACGCTGGCTGTGCGCCGAGGCCGACCGGGTGATCGTCTGCTCGGAGTACATGCGCGGCGAGGTGATCCGCCTCTTCGGGGTCCCGCCGGAGCGCACGCGGGTGGTCCGCAACGGGGTGGACGCACTGCGCTGGCGGGCCCGGCCGCGGGCGGTCGCGGCCGCCCGGGCCCGCTTCGCCGGAGTGGACGGGCCGCTGGTCAGCTACGCCGGGCGGCTGGTCTACGAGAAGGGCGTGCAGCACCTGCTGGCCGCGGTACCGGCGTTGCGGGACCGCTTTCCGGGGCTGCGCGTGGTGATCGCCGGCGACGGCCCGTACCGCGAGGAACTGGAACTGCGATCCGGCCCTCCGGTGACCTTCGCCGGCTTCCTGACCGGTCATGAGCTGACCGGGCTGATGGCGGCCTCGGACTGTTACGTGGTGCCGAGCATCTACGAGCCGTTCGGCATGGTCGCCCTGGAGGCGGCGGCGGCCGGAACCCCGGTGGCGGTCTCCGCCACCGGGGGCCTGACCGAGATCATCGAGCATGGGCGCACCGGCGTGCGTTTCCCGCCGGGCGACCCGGCCGCGCTGACCGACGCGGTCGCGGCAGTGCTCAGCGACCGCGAGTACGCCCGCTCCCTGGCGCTGCGGGCCCGCGCCCGCGTCGTCGAGGACTACAACTGGCACTCGATCGCCACCCGGACCGCGGCGGTGTACGACAGCGTGCGGGCGCGGCCCGGCCTTCTCCCGCACCAGACGTCGCCCCCGCTCCTGACCATCCCCCGGGTCCTGGTCGGCTGATCCGGGCCAGGGCGAGCGGCCCGGCCGGCAGCGGCGCGGCGCGACCCCGGCGGGCCGCGCCGTATCGCGGGGTCCGCCGGGAGCGCGGTGCGGATCAGGCGGCCGTGGCCGACCACATCGCGGTGAAGGCCGCCGCCTCCCCCGCCAGCCAGCTCTCCACATCGGCCGGTCGGGTCGCCGGGTTCAGCCGGTGGGTGACCCCGCGGCGCAGGTCGACCAGGACCGGCTCGGCGTCCGGCAGGATCTGGTCCATGTGCCGGGCCATCAGGTGCAGCATGGCGGTGACCAGCTCCACGCTCGGCGGCTCCTCGTCGAAGTGGATGCGGACCGCCTCCCGGCGACCGTCCTCGAAGCGCAGCCCGAAATGCGGGTTGATCTTCACTGCCAGCGGCCCGACGCTGGCCAGGGCGTCGCGGGTCTGGATCAGGGTGATCCGCTCGGGGTCGCCGAGGGACGCCAGGTAGGTGCGGGCGCCGGCGCGGAGCGACTCGTACAGCGGCTTCCAGCGCTCCTTCACCAGGGCGACGACGCCGCCGAGATAACTGCCGCCGGTGCGGAACGCGATGTCCGCCTTCAGCGCCTTGACGAGCTGGCCGTGGGGGTTGAACCCGCTCCGCCGCTCGCGCTGCTTGCGCAGGCCGCCGACGAACGTGGCCTTCGCGGGGCCGGTGCGGGAGACGTACCGCGTGAAGCCCAGCATCGTGGCGTAGGGCGGGATGACGGGCACGGGGTTGGTCGAGATCGTGGACAGGGTGGACGTGGTCACGTCGGTCTCCTCACTCGCGCCGCGAAGCCTCGAACAGGCGTTCCCACCTGGCCGAAGATCAGCAGCTCAGGGCCCCTCTTTCGTACATACATTCTAATCGACGGGTACGACATTCCCAACCGCCGGCGGCTCCGACCCGACGCGTCGACGCCCCTCCGCGGCAGGTCGCCCGCCGGCGTCGCGGACCGGTCGCCCGACGTCGGGATTTCCGCGGCCGATCCGGCCCGGCAATCCGCGAGGTCGGGCCGGGACGTGGCGCCGGGCGGGACGGAGCCGGGTTCCGGACCGGCCGGATGGCACAGAATGAGGGGCGTGGCTCTGATCCGGTGTGACTTCGACTCCGAGGCGCTGGAACTGCGTACCTCGATGACCGTGATACTGCCCGACCAGGACGGTGACGCCCCGCCGCCGGTGCTCTACCTGCTGCACGGGCTGACCGACGATCACAGCGCGTGGAGCCGGTTCACCTCGGTCGAGCGGTACGCCGCCGAGCACCGGCTCGCGGTGATCATGCCGCAGGTGCATCGCAGCTTCTACGCCAACGAGGCGTACGGGATGCGCTTCTGGGACTTCCTGTCGGCCGAGCTGCCGGAGCGGGCGAAGCAGTTCTTCCGGGTCTCCGGGCGCCGCGAGGACACGTACGTCGCCGGCCTGTCGATGGGTGGCTACGGCGCGATGAAGTGGGCGCTGCGCGAACCCGAGCGGTTCGCCGCGGCGGCGACGCTCTCCGGAGCGCTGGACCTGGCGTACATCCAGGAACATGATCTGCGGCCGGAGATGCGCGCCCTGGTCGCCCGGGTCTTCGCCGACCGGGTCGTCGCCGGAGGCGACGAGGACCTGCTGCATCTGCTGCGGGTCGCCGACAAGCGGCGGCTCCCCCGGCTGATGCTGCGCTGCGGCACGGAGGACCACCTGCTCGCGCAGAACCGCCGGTTCACCGCCGCCTGCAGGGCCAACGGCGTCGACCTGACCACCGCCTTCGAACCCGGCGAACACACCTGGTCCTACTGGGACGCCCAACTCCCCGCCGTACTCGACTGGCTGCTCACCCCCCGCAACCCCTGACCGCCCCCCAGCGACCGGCACCCCGACGCATTTCGCCCGCCGACGACGGGAGCGCCGAAAGCTACAAGCGAAGCGTGGTCGTTCTCGGCGCTCCCGTCATCGGCTCACAGGGGCGAAATGCCCGCCAGGTGGAGCGAGGCCATCAAACTCAGTCATCCCGGGTCTGCTCGGCCAGGAAGCGCTCCAGCTCCGCCCCGAGCTCCTCGGCCGTCGGCAGCGGCGCGTCCGACTCCACCAGCAGGCTGTTCGCCCGGCCGCGCAGGAACGCGTCGTACTGCGCCTCGAGCGAGGTGACCAGCCGGGCCGCCTGCTCGTCCTCGGCGATCTGCTTGTCCACCTCCTCGCGGACCAGCTTCGCCGACTCGCGCAGCTTGCCGGTGGGCAGCGCCAGCCCGGTGACCTTGGAGACGGCGTCGAGCAGCAGTTCGGCGGCGGCCGGGTAGCCGGTCTGCGCCAGGTAGTGCGGGACGTGCGCGGCGTACCCCAGCGCGTCGTGCCCGCTCCGCCCGAGCCGGAGCTCCAGCAGGTTGCCCAGGCTGGCCGGCACCTGTACCCGCTGCAGCCAGGACTCGTGGTCGCCGATCAGGCTCTTGTCGGTGGCGTGCGCGGTGAGACCGGCCGGCCGGGTGTGCGGCACGGCCATCGGGATGGCGTTCAGCCCGATCGTGACCTTGACTCCCAGCCGCTCGATGAGCTCGGTCACCGCCTTGATGAACCGCTCCCACTGCAGGTCCGGCTCGGGGCCGGTGAGCAGCAGGAACGGGGTGCCCAGCTGGTCGCGGACCAGGTGCAGGGCGAGAACCGGGTCCTCGTAGCTCTCGAAGTGATCGGCCACGAAGATCATCGGTGGGCGGCGGGACCGGTAGTCGAGGAGCTGGTCCATGTCGAAGGTCGCGACGACCTCGCTCTCCAGGTTCTCCAGCAGGTTCTCCCGGGAGAGCTGGATCGCGCTGCCGGCGTCGACGAACCCGGTGAGTGCCTGGATGAGCACCGGCCCGTCCAGGGCCGGCAGTTCCCCGGCCACCTCGTAGAGCCCGTGTGGGTCGAGCACCTGCGGTCCTCCTCGAAGACATCGCCCGCTGACGCGGGCTTTCCGCCGACAACAGCCGCGGCGGACAGTTCATTCCGTGTTTTGCATCATCGCGTACCGCCGGCGCCGGTACACGCTGTGGCGGTCAACCCGGAAAGTTCCGACAGCCGGGCAACAGACGTGCGCGGGCGCGCCACCAGGTGGGTAGATCGCCGCCTCGCCCCTCGGGAGTGATCTTGAGCCGATTCGCCAAGGTCGTGCCGGGAGCCGGAGTGATCCTGGGCACGTGGGTCAACTCCTTGGCGACCAGGGACCTGGCCCGTCGCGCCCGGGAGCATTTCCGGAACGGCTAAGCCCGTCCCGGCGCCGCCCGAACCTGAAGGACGTGCCGAGGATCCGCAAAGCCACCGCCGTCGTTCTGCCCGTGCTAGCCGGCTCGCTGCTGCTGGCCGCCTGCGCCTCCACCGGGACCGCGCCGGCGCAGCCGACCCCGACCGGGACGAACTGGCTGCTGATGGCGACCGGCAGCGTCGCGCCGTCGCCACAGGCCAGCTTCTCGCCGCGGGCCACGTTCGCCGCCGCCACGCTGTCGCCGGCCCCGTCCGTGTCGCCCACGCCGAGGGCGAGCGGCAGCGCCTGCGGGACGACCGGGTTCAAGGGCGGCCAGATCAACGGCGCCGACGTCACCGCGGGCAGCACCAGCGCCGTGGTCACCTGGTTCAACCCGGGCGGCGCCAACCTGGTCGGCTACCACATCCTCGCGGTCAGCCAGAAGCTCGTGAACGGCGCGCAGCCGGAGACGCCGGGCTGGGTCAGCGTCACGCCCTCCGGCTGCGGCTGGATGACCGGCACGGTGACCGGCCTCACCCCTGGTACGCCGTACGTCTTCTCGGTCGACGGCCAGTGGCTGCGCGAGGGCATGGACGGCACCTACACCCGTACCGTGGCGCGCTCGGGCGTGGTCAGCACGACCTGACATAAGCTTTCCGGCCATGGAGAGCATCGTCGACACGGTCGTGCTCGTGGCGATCTCGGTTGTCGGCGCGGCCCTCGCCCGCCGCCTCGGGTTCGTCGCGCCACTGGTCCTGCTCGTGGCCGGTCTGGGTCTGTCCTACGTGCCCGGTTTCCCGGAGGCCCATCTGTCGGCGGAGCTGGTGCTGATCGGCATCCTCCCGCCGCTGCTCTACGTGGCCGCCCTGCAGACCTCGGTGCCCGCGTTCCGCCACTCCCTGCGGCCGATCCTGCTGCTCGCGGTGGGCCTGGTGATGGTCACCGCGTTCGTGATCGGCTTCGCCGTGCACTGGCTGGTGCCGCAGGCGCCGCTGGCCGCGTGCGTCGCGCTGGGCGCCATCGTGGCCCCGCCGGACGCGGTCTCGGCCACCGCCATCGCCCGCCGGGTCGGCCTGCCCCGCCGCGTGGTCACCATCCTGGAGGGCGAGAGCCTGCTCAACGACGCCACCGCGCTGGTGATGGTGCGGGTGGCGACGGGTGCGCTGATGGGCACCGCCATCGGGTTCCTGGACATCACCAAGGAGGTCGCGCTCAAGGCCGGCGGCGGCCTGGTCATCGGCATGATCGCCGCGGTGGCCGCGGCCCGGCTGCACCGGTGGATCGAGGACTCGCTGCTCGACGACGCGGTGTCGTTGCTCACGCCGTTCGTCGTGGTGATCGTCGCGGAGAAGCTGCACACCTCCAGCGTGGTGGCCGTGGTGATCACCGGCCTCTACCTGGGGCACCGCATCCCGTACCTGCTCTCGGCCACCTCCCGGTTGCAGATGGAAGCGGTCTGGCGGCTCACCACGTTCCTCCTGGAAGGTGTGGTGTTCCTGTTGGTCGGCCTGCAGCTGCGGGTCATCGTGGAGAGCATCGAGACCGGCCTGTCGAAGACCGTCCAGGTCACCTCGCTGATCTTCGGCGTGCTGGTGCTGATCCGCTTCCTGTGGATGTACCCGGCGACCTATCTGGCCCGGCTGATCCCGCGGGTGCGCACCCGGGAGGAGCGCCCGCCGATCGCCGTGCCCACCGTGATCTCCTGGGCCGGCATGCGCGGCGTGGTCACCCTGGCCGCCGCGCAGACGCTGCCCGAGCCGGGCGCGGTGATCGGCGGCCGGCTCGTCCCGGACTACCCGCGCGAGTTGTTCGTCTTCATCGCCTTCGCGATCATCGTGCTCACCCTGCTGGTGCAGGGCACCACGCTGCCCGCCCTGGCCATGCGGCTCGGCGTCCGGGAGGACACCACCAGCGAGGACGCGCTGGCCGAGGCCGGGGTGCAGCACGCGGCCAGCCGGGCGGCCCTGGAGGCGCTCGACTCGCATGCCGGCGGGGCGCCCGCCTCGGTCGTCGACCGGCTGCGTGGCCTGGTGGAGAGCCGGTCCAACAACGCGTGGGAACGTCTGGGCAACCAACAGCAGGAAACCCCCTCGGCGGCGTACGGACGGCTGCGCCGCGAGATGATCAGAGCCGAGCGGCACGTCTTCAAAATCGCCCGGAACGAGGGGCGCATCCCCGAAGAGGTGCTGGTCCGCGCCCAGCGCGAGCTCGACCTGGAAGAGTCCCAGCTGCGACGGAGTGAAGAGTGATCTGCCAGCATCTCAAGGAGTCCGGCGAGCCAGCCCCACAGACGGCGTACGAACAGGGCTGCCCGCAGTGCGTGGCCGGCGGCTTCGACGACTGGGTCCACCTGCGACTCTGCCTCGGCTGCGGCCTGGTGGCCTGCTGCGACTCCTCACCTCGCCGGCACATGTCGGCCCATCACGCCGAGGCCGGTCACCCGGTGATGCGCTCGTTCGAGCCGGGTGAGACCTGGCGCTGGTGCTTCGACGACGAACAACTGGGCTGAGGAGCCCGGTGACCCGCCGGGGAGCGGGACGAGCCGCCGGCCGGCTGACAGTGGTCGGCTAGGCTGCCCGGCGTGAGTCCGTTCCCCGGCGTCCTGCCGCCGCCCCGCCGCTGAGCGGGGCGTGAGCCGAGCCGCCCGAGCCGAGGCGCGGGCGGTTGTTCCGGGCTGCGTTCCGCCGACGATCCGTCCGGACCGACTCACTCACGCGGAGCGTGCATGTTCTCGTCCCACTCACCCCATCTCTCGGCCGGCGCCCGGCTGAGCCTTCTCCAGCTCTCCGCCGCCGGGATCCTCTGGGGCACCGCCGGCGTCGTGGTCCAGGTCGTCGCGAGCCGGACCGGGCTCGGCGCCGTGGCGATCGGCTTCTACCGGCTGCTGTTCGCCGCCGGGACCATGCTGATCCTCGGCTTCCCGGCCCGCCGCCGCATCTGGGCCGCGTTCCGGTCCGCCCCGGTCGCCGTGCTCGCGGCGGGGGCCGGGCTCGCGGCGTACCAGGCGCTGTATTTCATCGCCGTCCGGCTCTCCGGCGTCAGCATCGCCACAGTGGTCAGCCTCGGCCTGGCGCCCGTGCTGCTCAGTGTGTGGGAGACGATCCGCACCCGGCAGCGGCCCGGCAACGCCGAGCTGGCCGCCTCGGCCGCCGCGATCGGCGGCCTGGTGCTGATCTCCACGGTGACCGGCGGCGGCGCGACCGCGTCCGGTCTGGGCCTGCTCGCGGCGGTCGCGTCCGGCACGGTCTACGCCGCGTCGACCGCGCTGAGCCGCCGGACCACCCAGGGCGTGCCCCCGCTGATCCTGACCACCCTGTCCGGCACGATCGGCGCGATCACCCTGGCTCCGATCGCCGTGTCCCAGGGCCTCGCCTTCACCCCCGGCCTCGGGCCGATCGCGCTGCTCGGCTACCTGGGCGTGATGACCACGGCTCTCGCGTACGCCTGCTTCTACACCGGCCTGCGCCACACCGCCGGCAGCGTCGCCGTGGTGGTCACCCTGCTGGAGCCGCTGACCGCCGCGCTGCTCGCGGTGCTGCTGATCGGCGAGCCCCTGGCCCTGCCCACGATCGCCGGCTCGGTGCTGCTCCTCGGCGCGGTCACCACGTTGTACCTGGGCGCCGGCCGCCCGGCGAGCCGGGAGCGCGGAAGCGGGCCGGGCGGGACGAGCCCGGAACGCCCGGCGGTGCCGGGCGGCCATGCGGACTCCGGCCGGTAGCTCAGCGGACGTCGAGCGGGAGCCGCACCAGCACCGTGGTTCCCGCATCGTCCCCGGTCAGCTCGATGCTGCCCTGGTGCCGTTCCACCACCACCCGGCTCAGGGTGAGCCCGAGCCCGCTGCCCGGCAACGTCCGCTCATGCCCCCGGCTGGTCCGGTACCGGCCGGTGAACAGCTGCTCCCGCTCGTCCCGCGGCACGTCCGCCGCGGCGTCCGAGACGGCCAGCTCGGCGACCCGGCCGGCGCGGCGCAGGCCGACCCGGACGTGGCCGCCGTCCGGGCTGTACCGGATCGCGCTGCCGAGCAGGTTCTCCACGACCTGCCGCAGCCGGTCGCGGTCGCCGGGGACGATCAGCTCGGCCGGCAGGTCGGTGTCGATCATCACCGGCGCCGGTCCGATCGCCGCCCGGCTCCGCTCGACCACGTCCCGGACCACCTCGGCCAGGTCGAGCGGGGTACGCCTGACGTCCGCGTGCCCGGCGTCCAGCGCGGAGAGCTCCAGCAGCTCGTTGATGATCTCCCGGAGCTGCACGGCGTTGCGTTCCACCACCGCGATCAGGCGCGGCCCGTCCCGGACCAGGGTGGCCTCGTCCGCCTCGCGGAGCAGTTCGGTGTACGCGCTGATCGACGTCAGCGGCGTGCGCAGCTCGTGCCCGATCAGCGCGAGGTACTCGTTCTTGCTGCGCACCAGCTGCCGCCGCAGATCCTCGGCCCGGTTGCGCTCGACGAACTGTCCCACGTGCGCGGCGATCCCGGACATCAGCGCGACCAGCTCGTCCTCCGGGTCCTCGACGGCGTCGGCGAATCCGGTGAGCACGCCGACCGTCCCGGTCCCGCCGTGCACCGGGATGGCCAGCGCGGTGTGCAGGCCGTCCCGGGACGTCTCCGGGGAGATCAGGCTCTGCGGGCGGCCCACGTCCCGGATCCACAGCGGCTTGTCCACCTGCCAGGCCCGGCCGGCCAGCCCCTGCCCGTACGCCAGCTCGCCGGGCACCGGGATCCCGGTCGGCCAGCCGGGGGTGCTCCACCGCGCCGCGGCCCGGATCACCCCGGCGGCCGGGTCGACCATCCACAGCTCGGCGTGCACCCAGTCGAGCGTGTCGACCACCGCCTCCAGCACCCGCGGACCGGCCGCCTCGACGCTCGGCGCCTCGGCCAGCGCCGTGGTCACGGCCAGCTCGCAGGAGCGAAACCGCTCCGCCCGCCGTTGCCGGGTGACGTCCTGCATGGCCTGGACCGCGCCGGCCACCCGGCCGTCCGGCCCGAGGATCGGCTGCGCGTCCATCAGGTAGTACCTGGTTCGCCGGGTGCGTCCGGGCCGCGCGAGCGGTTCGTCCTTGAGGCGTTCGCCAGCCAGCGCCCGGAGCAGGCCCGGTTCCTCGACGTCGGCCGGGTCGTCGGCCCAGAGCCGTCGCATCCGCTCGTTGGCGAAGACCACCTGCCCGTCGGCGTCGCACGCGGTCACCCCGTCGTGCAGGCTCTCCAGCACCGCGTCCAGGAACCGGTGCTGCTGCTCCAGCTCGTGCCGGGCCAGTTGCTCGCCGATCAGCAGCGTCGCCACCTCGGCCGCCTCGGCCACCGCGGTGATCTGCTCCGGGGACCACTCCCGCGGCCGCAGGTCGTAGGCGCAGCAGACCCCGATCACCCGCCCGTGCCGGTCGTGCACCGGGTAGCCCAGGTAGGCGCCGCCGTGGCTGCGTACCAGCCCGGACGGCACGCGCTCGTCCGCTGTCGCGTCGTCCACGATCACCGCCCCGCCGCTGTGCACCACCAGGCCGCCGAGGGAGTCGTCGAGTCCGGTGTCGGCGATCGCGTCCCAGTCGCCGTCGACGCCCCAGCTGCCGTACAACCGCAGTCTGTCCTTCTCCAGGAACTGCACGCAGGCGCTCGGCGTCTGTGCCGCGCGCGCGGTCAGCGCGGCCAGCTGGTCGGCGGTTCCGCTGGTGAGCACGCCGCGGTGGGCCGGCGACGCGAGGCCGTCGCGCGGCCGGCCGACAGGCGACCAGCGCGGCTCGATGGCGGCCGCCGGCGAGCCGGGATGCTCGTCGACGGCCGTCCCCCCGTAGAGGTCGGCCGGGCGTGCGATCGCCGCGGCCTCCGCCGCCCGTGCCCTTTCGGACCGCCCGGCGCCAGGGCCGGAGTCTTCTCGCCGCATGGCCGACCTCCACGGTTCAGGGTAGAGGTGCGAAAACCCTGAAACCGGCAAATCCCTCGGTCAGGCGAGCGGTTTTACGCAAGCTCGCGCCCGGCTCGCGGCCGCTCTCACAAACTTGGCGGTACGACCGTCTCAGCCGCCCCGGCCGGGGGCACGGCGCCGGAGGACCGCGTGTACCGCAGGTCCGCGATCGGCCGCCCCGCGGCGGCGCCCCGGCGCTCGAACTTCGTCTCCGGGCGGGCGTGCGGCATCGACGGCAACCGGCGCAGACCCGGGTCGGCGTCCAGGGTCGCGGCCATCGCCTCGGCGTACTCCGGCCAGTCGGTCGCGCAGTGCAGCACCCCGCCGGCGCGCAGCCGATCGCGGAGCAGCGCCACGTTCGCCGGCTGGATCAGGCGGCGCTTGTGGTGCCGAGCCTTGGGCCAGGGGTCCGGGAAGAAGACGTGCACGGCGTCCAGCGCGCCCGGGGCGATCCGGTGCACCAGCTGCATCGCGTCGCCCCGGGCCACCCGGACGTTGGCCAGGCCCAGCTCGCCGACCAGGGCCAGCAGGTTGCCGACGCCCGGCGTGTGCACCTCGACGCCCAGGTAGTTCCGCGCCGGATCGGCGGCGGCCATCGCTGCTGTCGCGTCGCCCATGCCGAAGCCGATCTCGAGCACCGCCGGCGCGTCCCGGCCGAACAGTTCCGGCAGGTCGAGCGGGGTGCGGTCGCCGTCCAGGACGGTGAGCCCGTGGGTGGGCCAGAGCGCGGCGTGGGCGTCGGCGTGCCGCGAGCTCATCCGCCCGCGGCGGGGGTGAAAGGTCCGGATCGGCCGGGCGCTGGTGTCAGTCATGGCGGCGCCCACGATACGGCCGCCGGCCGGTCCCGGACAAAATCGTCAGCGGCCGGGCACCGAGGGCTGCGAGCCTGCGTGGAACAGGGTGCGGGCGCCGGTCCGCAAGTCGACGATCATCACCTGGGAGCCCGCCGTGGTCTGGGCGGTCAGCAGCGCCCGGCCGGCGTCCTGGTACGTCATCTCGCGGTCCAGGGGGTTGCCGATGGTGCGCTTGCGGCCGGTCCGCGGGTCCAGCTCGACCACGTGGATCGGCTCGTTCTGCGCGGCGGTCTCGCCCTCCTGGTAGGCGGTGAAGGAGAGCCGCGCGCCGTCCGGGCGCCAGGACGGGATCACCGCGAAACCGCGGTTCTGCAGGCTGCCACCGCCGTAGGCGGCGACCGTCCGCTCCGCGCCGGAGCCCACCGTGCCGATGCTCAGGCAGGCGTCGTAGACCGCGTCGCACTCGCCGCCGCGGAACGCGATCTGCTTGCCGTCCGGTGACCAGGCCACCGCGTCGTCCACCCGCAGGCGCTCGACGAGCGATCCGGTCGGCCGGGTGGGCGCCGGCTCGTCCGGCAGGTCCTCGGTCCGGCAGTCGCGCGGGAACAGCACCGTGGGCTTCGCGGCGGGCGCCGTGGCGGAGATGCGGTAGACGCCCGGGCCACCGGTGCAGGAGAGGGACGAGAAGGCCAGCCATCTGCCGTCCGGGGACCAGGACGGGCCGGCGGCCGCCCGGGTGGTGAGGCGGCGCGGGGCGGTGCCGTCGGCCTTCATGGTCCAGAGCTGTCCGTTCCGGAGCACGGCCAACTGCTTGCCGTCCGGGGCCAGCCGGGGACGGGCGTACCCGCCCCCGGTGGTGATCCGCCGCTCGGCGGGGCCGGCGCTGGTGTAGATGTCGCCGCTACGGACGTACGCGACCAGGGTCTGCGGAGCGGAAGCCGCGGCGACCGCGGGCGCCGGGCTGAGAACGAGACCGGCCAGCACGGCCGCTGTTGCGCTGATCATGGATGACGGCTCCCCCGATGGTTCCTGCCTGCGTCTACGTCCTGCACCATCGTCGCAACCGGCCCGCGCCTTAAGGGGTTCAGCGGGCCGGCCGGACCACGGCGGCCGATCCGCTGCCGCGGCGCACCGGCTCGGCTACCGCCAGCTGCCCACCCTTGCGGGTGAACTCGATGGCGGTGGCGGCGCCGATCTCCGGTGCGTCGGCGCCGAACACATGACCGAGAGCGGTCAGTGCCGGCCCGTACGTCGCGCGGAACGCCGGTTCCGCCTGGATGCCCGCGGTGTTGCGCTGCGCCGCCCGGGGCGCCGCGACGGCCTGCGGCAGGGTGAGCCCCAGTTCCAGGCGGCCGTAGAGGATCTGCAGGACGGTGGTGATGATGGTCGACCCGCCGGGCGCGCCGGCCGCGAGGAACGGCTTGCCGTCCTTGAGCACGATCGTCGGCGACATCGAGCTGCGCGGCCGCTTGGACGGTCCGGGCAGGTTCGGGTCGTCGAAGGCGCCCTGCGTGCCGGTGAAGTTGAAGTCCGTGAGCTCGTTGTTGAGCATGAAGCCGCGCCCGGGCACCACCATGCCGTTGCCGCCGAATTGCTCCAGGGTCAGCGTGTACTCGACGACGTTGCCCCACTTGTCGGCGACGGTCAGGTTGGTGGTGCTCATCCCGTTGTCCGGGGTCTGCCGGGCGACGGCGGGCGCGCAGCCCGACGGTCCCGGCGCGACCGGCTTGACCAGCGCCCGGTCCGGCGAGATCTGGCAGGCCCGCTGCTCGGCCCAGCGGTCCGAGAGCAGTTCCCGCAGCCGGGACTGCGGGGTGTACGCCCCGACGTAGCGCCCCCGGTCGGCGAACGAGAGCGCCGAGGCCTCCAGGTAGTAGTGCAGCTTCTCGACTGTCGACGCCGAGGTGATCGGCGACGCCTCCAGGATGTTCAGCGCCTCGCCGACCGCCACGCCGCCGCTGGACGGCGTGGACATGCCGTAGACGGACAGCCCTTTGTAGTCGGACCGGGTCGGCGCGGGGTGCCGCACCTGGTACCCGGCGAGGTCGGAGGCGGTCAGCACGCCGGGCCGGATCGGGTACGCCCAGGGCGACGACGGGCTCGCCGAGACCGGTGGCCTGCGCACCGTCCGGAGCAGATCCGCGCCCACCGCGCCGCGGTAGAAGACGGCGGTGCCCTTGCGGGCGATCTCCCGGTAGGTGGCGGCCAGGTCGGGGTTGCGGATCGTGGTCCCGACCGCGGGCGGCGCCCCGCCCGGCAGGTACAGCGCCCTGGTCGCGTCGAACTGGCCGAACGCGGCGGCGTTCTCGGTGACCTGGCGGCGGAACTCGGCGTCCACGGCGTATCCGCGGTCGGCGACCTCGGCGGCGTCGGTGAGGGCGCGGCCCAGCGACCGCGTGCCCCACTGCCGGCTGGCCGCCTCCCAGGTGGCCAGGGTGCCGGGCACGCCCACCGACAGGCCGCTGACCCGGGCCTCGTCGAAGCCGTACGGCTGCCCGGTGCCGGGGTTGACGAAGTAGTCCGGGGTCATCGTCGCCGGCCCGGCCTCACGGCCGTCGATGGTGAACACCTGGCGCTTGCGGGCGTCGTAGTAGACGAAGAATCCGCCACCTCCGATCCCGGAGGCGAACGGCTCGGTCACGCCCAGGGTGGCGGCTGCCGCCACCGCGGCGTCCACCGCGTTGCCGCCCCGGCGCAGCACCTCGAGGCCGGCCGCGGTGGCGGTGGCGTCGACGGTCGCGATCGCGCCGCCGTACCCCTGAGCCGTTGATCCAGCGGCGACGGCCGGCGCCGAAACCGCTGTCAGTGACAGAGTGGTCAGCGAAACCGCTGCTAGTGCGGATAGGAGCCGCATCGGCCCTCCAGACTGGACGGTGTCGGTTGTCAGATCCTTGCCTACCGCTGAACACCAGCCGGCACAACCGCTGCGGCGATCATCCGATACCGAACGGCTCGGGTTCCACGGCCGGGCAGGTGGTTCCGGGCGGGGGCAGCCGCAGATCGAGCAGGTAGCTCTCGACCGCGGCCTTGACACAGGGACTGTGCGTGTACGCCACGTGCCCCCAGCCCTGGTAGGTGAGCAGCCGCGCGGACGGCCCCAGCTGGCCGGCCACCTGTTGCGCCCAGGCGTACCCGGTGGCCGGGTCGTGCACCGCGTTGACCAGCAGCGTCGGCAGCTTCGCGGGGCTCAGGCGGCGCTGCGGGCTGCCCGGCGGCGACGGCCAGCCGACGCAGCCGGCGGCCGCGGACAGCGCGATCGGCGAGGCGCGGACCTGCGGCGCGACCCGGGCCAGAGCGTCGAGCCTGCGCCGGTACGCCGCGAAGTCGCCCACCGGCAGCGACCAGTCCCCGCAGAACACCGCCGGGAAGCTGTTCGGCGTGAGCTCGACAGGTGGCGCCGCCCGGCGGCCGGTGGGCGGCGCCACGGGTCGGGAGGCGTCCTGCAGGTAGTGCGCGAACGAGAACCACTGCGGGTCGTAGAAGGCGCTGAACGCGGCGGAGATCAGCTCCCAGACGCCGAGCCGGGCCGGCGGGTCGTACGGGTCCACCAGGGTCCCGGCCGCCGCCTGCCGCATCAGCGAGGCCCAGAGCGCGGTGATGTCCTGCCCGCGCAGCACGCACCGGGTGTCCCGGGCGCACCACTTCACGAACTCGTCGAACGAGTCCTGCACCGCAGCGGTCTCCTGGGCCAGGAACCCGTCCACGTCCACGCTGTGGTCCATCACGCTGTCCAGCACCACCGCGCGCAGCGTGCCCGGGTAGCTCTCGGCGTACAGCTCGCCGATCATCGAGCCGTAGGACGCCACGAAGATGCTGATCTTCGGCTCGCCGAGCGCGACGCGGAGCGCCTCGACGTCGCGGACCACGGCCGCGGTGTCGGCGTGCTGCACCACGGGGCCGCTGCGGGCCGTGCAGTCGGCCGCCAGCCGGCGGTTGTAGTCGGCCAGCGCGCGGAAACCGGCCTCCGTGCCGACCAGCGGCGACGGTTTCGCGTCGACCAGGGCCTGGGAGCAGAGCACCGGCGAGCTGCGGCCCACCCCGCGCGGGTCCAGCCCGATGATGTCGAACCGTTTCTCCAGCTCGGGGCTGAAGAACTCGCTGTCCAGGGCCATGTTGACCGCCGAGGCGCCGGGACCGCCCGGGTTGACGATCAGCACCCCGATCCGGCGGGCCGGGTCGGCCGCCGCTCGCCGGGCCATCTGCAGCTCGATCGACGGCCCGTACGGATTGGCCCAGTCCGCCGGGACCCGCATCCGCCCGCACTGCACCTGCGCGTCCTCCGGGCACGCCGCCCAGGTCACCACCGAGGCGGCGCGGGCCGGCCGGGCGAACCCGAGCAGGGTGGCAAGGGTGAGGATCGCCGCCGTGACCGGCCGTCGTAAAGCACGCAAAACCTGTCCACTCCGCCCTGCGCGGTGAGATTCGGCCGCGCCGCACCATCGTGGGCCGCTGTTGCGCAACGATTCCACAGAATGCCCGATTGTGCATCATATGGGGCATTCATCACCGAAACCACGTGGCAGGGTTGATCCATGCCGACAGTCACCCGCCTGGCCCTCGCGGTAACCGGGGCCGTCCTGCTGACCGCCTGCTCCACCGGGGAGCCCACCGCCACGCCGTCGCTCGACCCGGTGCCGCCGGCGTCGGCCCCCTCGGCGGCGCCCGCTCCGAGCGGGTCACCGCGGACGCCTGACCTGGGCGCGAGCCCGGAGACGGTCGCCACCGGGATCCAGGTGCCGTGGGGGCTGGCGTTCCTGCCGGACGGCAGCGCGCTGGTCGCCGAGCGGCAGACCGGCGTGATCTTCCAGGTGCGGCCCGGCACGGAGCGGAAAAAGGTGTACACGGTGCCCGGCGTGCGGCCCGGCGGCGAGGGTGGCCTGCTCGGGCTGGCGGTCCGCGGGGACTGGGTGTATGCCTACTTCACCGGGGAGGACGACAACCGGATCGTCCGCTTCCGGCTCAGCGGTGGCGACCCTGAGGTGATCTTCAAGGGGCTGGACCGGGGGTCACGGCACAACGGCGGCCGGCTCGCGTTCGGCCCGGACGGGATGCTCTACGTGGGCACCGGCGACGCCGGGCAGGAGCCGCAGGCGCAGGACCGGGACGATCCGAACGGGAAGATCCTGCGGCTCACGCCGGAGGGTGAGCCGGCCAGCGGCAACCCGTGGCCGGGCTCACCGGTCTGGAGCCTGGGCCACCGCAACGTCCAGGGCCTGGCCTGGGACCGCCAGGGCCGGATGTACGGCATCGAGTTCGGCCAGGACACCTGGGACGAGGTCAACCTGATCCAGCCCGGCAAGAACTACGGGTGGCCGGAGGTGGAGGGCAGGGCCGGCGACTCCCGGTTCACCGACCCGATCGCGCAGTGGCGCACCGACGACGCCTCCCCGAGCGGGGCGGCCGTCGCCGGCGGCACGCTCTACGTGGCCGCTCTCAAGGGTGAGCGGCTGTGGACGGTGCCGCTCGGCGGCGGGACGGCCAAGGCCGAACTGACCGGGACGTACGGCCGGCTGCGCACGGTCGCCGTGGCCGCCGACGGCTCGCTGTGGCTGACCACCTCGAACACCGACGGCCGCGGCGACCCCCGGGACGGCGACGACCGGATCCTGCGCTTCCCGGCCCGCTGACGCCTTACCTGTGATTGTTCGGCGGAAGCTCGGGCAGGGCCGAGATGGCCTGCGCGTAGATCGCCATCTGCTTCGCGTTGGGGACCACGCCGAAGACCCGCAACTGGTCCTGCAGAGCCTGCTTGACCTGGTCCTCGGTCTGCCCACGGTGGGTCTGGGTCACTTTGTTGACGACGTAGTCGACACGGAGTTGCGCCTGCCAGCCAGCGGTGCGCTGACCGCCGGACGAGGCGAGGCTGCTGATTGAGGCGAGGGGTTTCATGCCCCGGTATTCGGCCGCACGGGTACCTGTCTTGACGATATGAGGACCCTGTGCACCGAGAAGGCAACCGGGGCATACCCGAGCGGACATCAGGCCTCGCGGTCCGCGCTCTCCTCGGCCGGCTGCTCCTGCGCCGGCAGCGGGTTGAGTCGCAGCCAGAGCAGCATGAGCAGCCCCAGGACCAGCATGGCCAGCCCCATCCACAGGTTGATCCGGACGCCTTGGGCCTTGTCGATCTCGGACGGGCTGTCGAACAGGCCCAGGACGGTGACGATCACCCCGTACAGGGTGAACATGCCGCCGATCACCGCACGGACATCAAAAAGTCGGTTCATGCCGATCTCGCTCCCACGCTCACCAGAAGGGGATGTAAAGGACGACGGCCAGGATCACCGCGATGGCGCCGAGCAGCACCGGGTTGCGCCACCACACCTTGTCGGCGGCGACGATCGTCTCGCCCGACGTGCTCGACCCGGCCAGGCCGTAGACCAGGCCGCGCAGCTCGCTCTCCGGCTTGCTCGGGGTGAACAGGCTGACCACGACCGCCACCACCACAGCGGTGACGAACGCGGCGCCGGCGCCCCAGAAGCTCTCCTCCAGGTCGGAGTTGAACGTGAAGACGTCACCCAGGTAGCCCAGGTAGAGCGTGAGCGAGGCGAGGAAGCCGAGCAGCAGCGACCAGAAGCCGGCCCACGCGGACATCCGCTTCCAGAACATGCCCACGATGAACGTGGCGAACAGCGGCGCGTTGAACAGCGAGAACAGCGCCTGGATGTAGTTCATGATGTTGTCGAAGCCGGCCGCGATGAACGCGGTGCCGATCCCGATCACCACGCCGACGACGGTGGCGATCCGGCCGACCCGCAGGTAGTAGCCGTCCGGGCGGTCCTTGCGGATGTAGGACTGCCAGATGTCGTACGTGAAGACGGTGTTGAAGCCGCTCACGTTGGCCGCCATGCCGGCCATGAACGACGCCACCAGGCCGGTCACCGCGACCCCGAGCACACCGTTCGGCAGCAGGTCGCGCATCAGCAGCGGGATCGCGTTGTTGTAGGTCAGGTCGCCCTCCCCGGCGCCCAGTCCCTGCACGGTGACCAGGGCGATCAGGCCGGGGATCACGGTCACCACCGGGATCAGCAGCTTCGGGAAGGCGCCGATGATCGGGGTGCGCCGGGCGGCGCTCATGTCCTTGGCGCTCAACGCCCGCTGCACCTCGGCGAAGTTCGTGGTCCAGTACCCGAACGAGAGCACGAAGCCGAGACCGAAGATGATCCCGATCCAGTTCGCGCCCAGCGGGTTGTCGGTGTTCGCCGTGTTGCTGAAGGTGTGCAGCGCCGCGTCACCGATCTTGCTGGCCTGCACCTTCTCCACCAGGCCGTTCCAGCCGCCGACCTTGACCAGGCCGATCACCGTGATCGGGATGAGGCCGGCCAGGATCACGAAGAACTGCAGCACCTCGTTGTAGATCGCCGAGGAGAGGCCGCCGAGGGTGATGTAGATCAGCACGATGGCCGCGCCGATCACGATCGACAGCCACAGCGGCCAGCCCAGCAGCGCCTGCAGGATCAGCGCCAGCGCGTAGAGGTTGACGCCGGCGATCAGCACCTGGGCCACCGCGAAGCTGACCGCGTTGAACACGTGGGTCGGCCGGTTGAACCGCCGCCGGAGGAACTCCGGGACGCTGCGGACCTTGGAGCCGTAGTAGAAGGGCATCATCACGATGCCGAGGAAGACCATCGCCGGAACCGCGCCGACCCAGTAGTAGTGCAGGGTCATCAGGCCGTACTGCGCGCCGTTCGCGGCCATGCCGATGATCTCGAGCGCGCCCAGGTTGGCCGAGACGAACGCCAGGCCGGTCACCCAGGCCGGCATCGACCGGCCGGAGAGGAAGAAGTCGGAACTGTTTCGGATGGCCCGCCGGGCCATGAACCCGACGCCCAAAACGGTGATGAAATAGATCGCGAGGATCAGATAATCGACGAAGTTCACGTCGAGCCGGAGACCGCTCACGGGCCCACCTCCAAGATTCGGCCCGGACCTACCCGGATTGAAGATTTTTCACACTCGTGTCGTGACCAACCTCTCCAGACCGTCGAGAATGCGCACCAGGCCGATGCCGAACGCCTGATCCTGGCCGCCGTGCGCGGCGACGCCGGCCAGCGCCGCGGAGATCGACCAGATCCGCCGGGTGGACACGCCGGAGTGGACCCGCGGCCGGATCGCGCTGGTCGGCGCCGCGGCCTGCGGCGCCACGATCGGCGGGCAGGGGCACCGGCACCGCTGCCGTACGCGCGGCAGCCGGCTCCGCTCCGGGCCGTCAGCGGAGCGCCGCGACCGCCTCCGGGGTGACCCGAGTGACCGAGTCGACCACCAGCGAGGCCTGGGCCAGCGCGTCCTCCGCCGGTGGGTAGACGCCGTGCGGGACGGCGATCACGGCCAGCCCGGCCGCCCCGGCCGAGCGCAGCCCGTTGCTGGAGTCCTCGATCGCCGCGCACACCTCGGGCGTCAGCCCCAGCGCACGGACCGCCGTGAGATAGACGTCCGGGGCCGGCTTGCCGCGCGGCACCTCCTCGGTGGAGAGCGTGACCTCGAACTCCGCGGTCAGCCCGGCGGTCTCCAGCACCTTGTCGATCAGGACCCGGGCGGACGAGCTGGCCAGCGCCAGCCGGTACCGTTCGCCGAGCGCGCGGACCGTCTCCACCGCGCCCGGGATCAGCGGCAGCGACTGCTCGTAGCGCCGCGCCATCCGGTCCAGCACGTCGGCCGCCACCCGGGCGGCCGGGAGCGGGACGCCCACCTCGTCGGCCAGGTGCGCGGACCACTCGGCGGTGCTCATCCCCATCATCCGGTCCTGGGTGTCCGGGAGGAAGGCGCGACCGTGCTCGGCCACGTACCCCCGCCGGACCTCCTCCCAGACCTCCTCGGAGTCGATGATCACGCCGTCCAGGTCGAAGACGACCGCCTCGATGCTCACAGCGCCTCCGCGGCCGGCACGATCTCGGGCGGCCCCACCACCCCGATCTGCCAGAGGTGGTCCATCACGCTGATCCGCTCGAAACCCGCCTCGTCGGCGGCCGAGGCGATCTCGGCGAGCGTCGGCGCGAGCCTGGCGGGGCCGTCCGGCCAGGTGAAGTTCGAAATGTGCAGCCCGAGTCGCATCACGGGACAAACCCTACCGGTTTCGTACGGACGGTGACCGCACCCGACCGACCCGACCCGAGCCGTCGAGATGATCACTATCCGCCGTTCCGACGAGTTGCCACCAGGTTGCCGACCGGTAGCTTCGTGCCCAAGCACCGCACCCGACCTGGGGAGCCGCCACTCATGCCCGTCGCGCCACTCCGATCGCAGTCACCTTCCGTGAGCGTCGTCGTCCCGGCCGGGACCACGGCCCTGCCGGTTCTCCTCGCCGCCCTGCCCGCGGTCGCCGAGGTGATCGTGGTGGTCGGCCGGGACGACGACACCACAGCGCCGGCGGCGCCCCGCGCCGCGCGGGTGATCCGGCAGACCCGTACCGGCATCGGCAACGCGCTGGCCTGCGGGGTCGCCGCGAGCACCGGGGACGTCGTGGTCACGCTCCCCGGCGACGGCGCGTGCGACCCGGCCGAGCTGCCCCGCTACATCCGGGCGCTGCGGGACGGCGCGGACGTGGCGCAGGGCACCCGGTTCCGCGGCGCGGGCCGCGACCTGTCCGGCGGCCGGATGTCCCGGACCGGCGCGCGGATCGTGCTCTGGCTCATGGCGGTGCTCTTCGGCTGCCGGCGCAGCGACCCGGGCTTCGGGTTCCGGGCGTTCTGGCGCGACGTGGCCGGGTCGGTCGGGCTGCCACCGGTGGCCGGGGTCGAGCCGCAGCGCGGGGACGGCGCGGAGATCGAGCCGCTGCTCACCGTGCGGGCGGCGCTGAACGGGCTGGTCGTGACCGAGGTGCCGGGGGTGGCGTACCCGCGGACCGGGCCGGTGGCGCGGGCCGGGCTGCTGGAGGCGGCGCGGGCGCTGGCCGGTGAATACGTCGCGCGGCGCCGGGCGGCTCCCGTGGGGACGCCGGACAGCATAGTGGTGATGACCCGGCGGGACGGGGCGGCCGAGCGGCTCCGGCGCACCGGCACCGACACCGGCTCGATCACCCCCGGTGCCGGCGCCCGCGCGGCGATGACCGGCCGGGTCGGCCTGGACCCGGCGTGGTCCGGGTCGCGGGCCGAGCCGGTGGACGGGCCGGGGCTGGGCCGGCGGAGCACCGACAACGGGGTGGAGCGGCGGCAGGGCGCGCGGCGGCTCAGTGGCGGCGCCGGGGAGCCCCGGCCGCCGGCCGGACGCACGCCGGGCGCCGGGGAGCCGCGCGTGCCGGCCGGGCGGACTTTGGGCGACGCGACGACCGTGCGCCGCCGGTGGCGCGACAACCGCGGCCACGAGGTGGGCGCCGAACGCCGCCGGGTGCAGAGCCGGCCCAACCTGCGCGTGATCAACGGGGAGGGCGCCGGGGACGGCTCGTCCCGTACCGCCGGATTGCGCGCGGTGCCCCCGGCGGACCTGGACCGGTGAACCGCCGCCGCCCGGCCGGAAGCCGGGCGGCGGACGCGGTCAGGCGCGGTCGCGCAGGCGCGGCAGGATCTCCTGCGAGTACAGGCGCAGGAAGCGCTCCTGGTCCGGCCCCGGCGCGTGGAAGACCAGGTGCTTGAAGCCCATGTCGAGGTATTCGGCGACCTTCGCGGCGTGCTCGTCCGGGTCCGACGAGACGATCCAGCGGGTCGTGGTGCGCTCGACCGGCAGGGCGTCGGCCAGGCGCTGCATCTCGACCGGGTCCTCGACGCCGGTCTTCTCGTCCGGGGAGAGGGCCAGCGCGCCCCAGTAGTGGGTGTCGTTGCGGGCGCGGTCGAGGTCGTCGTCGAAGGAGACCTTGACCTCGATCATCAGGTCCAGGTCGTCGATCTTGCGACCGGCCTTCGCGGCGCCCTCGGCGACCGCGGGCAGCAGCGTGTCGGTGTAGAGCGAGTGGCCCTTGCCGCTGGTGGTGATGAAGCCGTCGGCGATGCGGCCGGCCAGCCGGGTGGCGGCCGGGCCGGAAGCGCCGATGTAGATGGGCACCGGCTGTTCCGGCTTGTCGTAGATGGTGGCGTTCTTCGTGGAGTAGAACTGCCCCTCGAACGTCACCCGGTCCTCGGCCCACAGCTTCTTGATCAGCAGGACCGCCTCCTTGAGGCGGGCGAACCGCTCCTTGCCGTCCGGCCACCGCATGCCGAGCAGCACCTCGTTGAGCGACTCGCCGGAGCCGACGCCGAGCACGGCGCGGCCCGGCGCGAGGCAGCCCAGCGTGGCGAAAGCCTGCGCGACCACGGCCGGGTGGTACCGGAACGTCGGCGTGAGCACGCTGGTGCCGAGCAGCACCCGCTCGGTGCGGGCGGCCAGCGCCCCGAGCCAGGGCAACGCGGCCGGGGCGTGGCCGCCGTCGTGACGCCACGGTTGCAGGTGATCGCTGACGAAGACCGAGTCGAAACCGAGCTCCTCGGCGAGAATGCCGTACTTCAGCAGTTCCGCCGGCGCGAACTGCTCCGCCGACGCCTTGTACCCGAACCGAATCATGAACCCGAGCCTAACCCGCCGCGCGGTACGCTTTGCCCGCCTCGGTGGGACTGTCCCCGTCTTCGTAGAGGCCGAAGTCCACGCTGTCGCCCACGGCCGGCAGGCCGAACCAGGCGTAGCGCTCGACGAACGACCGCTTCTCCAGGCCGGCCGTGGCGCCCTTGATGAAGGCAACCTTCTGGGCGTCGCTCGGGTACTTCGGCGAGCCGGAGAAGTTCATCAGGCCGAACTCGGTGATCCAGATCGGCTTGCCGTAACGCTTGTGCACCGCGTCGACGTAGCCGAGGAACTGGTTCACCGAGGCGGCGCTGAAGTCCGAGCCGTACCAGTGCAGGGCGATCGCGTCGACCCGCAGCCCCTTGGACCTCGCGCCCGTCAGGAAGCGGTCGAGCCAGCCGCCCGGGGTGTCACCGCCGAACGCCACGGCCGGGCTGACCAGGCGCATCCCGGTCGCCTCCAGCTGCGGCCAGGCGGTCAGCGCGTCCTCGACGCTCATGTTCGCCTGCCCGGCCAGGTCCGGCTCGTTGAAGCCGAGCAGCGTGTCGCCCTCCGATCTGGCCTCCGCGAGGGCGGCGCCGGTGACGTTCTGCCTGCCCCAGATCATCGGTACGAACTCGACACCGGCCGGGCCGGGGAAGTCGTTGTTCTGCGAGGCCCAGTCGTAGTACCAGGCGGCGCCGACGTCCTCGAGGGCCGCCTTCGACCCGGTGAACTTCCAGACGCCGACCCCCTTCTTGGCCGAGGTCTGCCTGGCCGGCACGGCCGGCTTGGGCGATGCGGAGGTACGGCGGGGAGCCGGTGACGTGGTCGGCGGCGCCGAGGACGGGGCGAGTGTGGGCGGAGCCGTCGTGCCGCTCGTGGCGGGTGCCGGCGCGACGATCGCCTGCGGCGCCGGGGCGGCCGGGTCGTTCTCGGCACGCAGCGCGTAGACGGCCGCGCCGCCCCCGCCGACGACGCTCACCGCGAGCGCGGTGACCAGGGCTTTCTGTGCCGCGCCGACACCGGCCTTGACCGCCAGTTTGCCGGCCGCCGCCTTGCCCCCGGCCGCGGCCTTGCCCGAGGACGCCGCCGCGTAGGACGTCGCGCCCGCGGCGCCGGTCGTCAGCTTCGCGGTGAGGGCGGACGGCGGCACGATCAGCGCCAGGCCGGTCAGCAGGCGTTCCGCGGCCACCAGGTCCTGCCAGACCGCGGCGCAGAGCCGGCACTCACGGGTGTGCCGGGCGATCCGTTTGCGCCAGAGCGCGTGGGGGCGGTGGTCCCACGGCTCGATCAGCACCGCCAGCTCCGGGCAGAGCGGGCTGCGTTGCAGCGCCCGGACCACCGCCCGGGCCGTCTCCAGCTGGCCCTTCATCCGTTGGATGCGGACCGCCGCGTGCTGGCGGCCCAGGCCGGTGCCCGCCACGATTTCGTCGCGGGTCAGCTCGCCGGAGGCCTCCAGCCACCAGAGCGAGAGCAGCTCGCGGTTCTCCTCGTCCAGCCAGCGGGTCGCCTCGGCGGTCTCCCGGCGCTGGCCGGACAGCTCCAGGCGGGTGATCGCCAGATCGGTGAAGTCCGCGCCCGGATCGCGCAGGTCCGCGTCGAGCAGCGCGTCCGGGACGACCTGGCGGCTGCGGAAGCGGTCGCGCACCTGGCGCACCGTGATGGCCACCAGCCAGGACCGGAACGCCTCCGGCTCGCGCAGCTCGCCGAGGTTGCGCAGAACCCGGATCATGGTCTCCTGCACGACGTCGTCGACGTCGGCGTGCCCCTCCAGGGCCCGGCCCACGATGGTGTAGACGAGCGGGAGGTAACCGGCCACGAGCCGGTCCACCGCGGCCGGGTCGCCGGCTCGCGCGGCGAGCACCGTGGCGGTGTCGGGTTGGTTCACCATCTTCTGCCCTTTCATCCGGCGCCGGGCGCCAGGGAGGGAGACGCGCGCGGGCTCCATGGATAACACGAACCCGGCACGTGATGTCCCTCGCACGGTTAACGGATGACGTGATCGGGCACAGCAAACGGCATGCGGATGTCGGTTCGGCTCAATCTCCCCCGAGAGGTGGACAGTGTTCCCGCCGTGCGTCGCCTGCTGCGCTGCGCGCTGACCACCCTGGAGGTGGACCGGGAGGCCGGCGCCGATCTGGAGATCGCCCTCAGCGAGGCCTGCGCGAACGTGGTGAAGCACGCCGCCGGCGCGGAGGGCTTCGAGGTCCGGCTGGACGTCGGCGAGGACCACTGCTCGATCGACGTGGTCGACAACGGCAGCGGGTTCGACCTGGAGGCCGGGCCGACGCCGACCGCCTCCAGCGAGCACGGCCGGGGCCTGCTCCTGATCCGCGCGCTGGCGGAGAACGTGCGGATGCAGTCCAGCCCACGGACCGGATCACTGATCCACTTCGAGAAGTCCTTCGCCTGACTGTTCGTCCCCACCGCCGGTGCGGCGTCGCGGACGAGGTTGGTCCGGGCGGTCTGGGCCCTTCGCCTGACCGCCCACCCCGCCGCCGGTGCGGCGGGGTGGGCTGCCCGCGGGTCAAATATTTGCCGTATAACAAATATTGTTCCCGGAGAGGAGTTCAGGTGTCCGACCAACCGGTGCCCGTCGGAGCGCTGCTGCGCGCCTCGGCGCCCGACCGCCTGCCGGAGGTGGCGGTCGACCATCTGCGCCGGCACTTCGCGGCCGATCACGTCGAGGTGCTGGTCAGCGATCTCACCCTGCGAAGACTCACGCCGCTGCTCGGCCCAACGGAGCCGGACAGCGACCCGGGAGCGATGCGCTGTTTCGGCAGCCAGCGGCCGGGCACCGAGACCGACATCAGTGGCCGCGCCCGGCTGTACCTGCCGCTGTCCGCCTGGGGCGAGCGGCTCGGGGTGCTGCGGGTCGACCTGCCCGGCCGGCTCGACCCGGAGCAGGCCGACCAGCTTCGCACCGTCGCCGACGAGCTGGCGGTGGCCCTGCGCGCGGCCGACCGGATGACCGACCGGTACCGCGCCGCGCAGTGCCTGCAACGGCCCACCATGGCCGCCGAGCTGCAGTGGGATCTGCTGCCCGGGCGCTCGCTCGGCGACGAGCGGTTCATGCTGGCCGGACAGCTGGAACCGGCGTACGACGTGCACGGCGACCACTTCGACTGGGCGCTGGACGGCGACCGTCTCACCGTCACCGTGCTCAACGGCGCCGGGGAGGGAATGGACGCGGCCCTGCTCACCGCGACCGCGGTGAACGCCATGCGCAACGCCCGCCGCTGCGGCGCCGACATCGTCGAGCAGGCCGAGCTCGCCTCGGACGCGCTGCACGCCCGGTACGGCGGCAGCCGGCACGCGGCCACCCTGCTCCTGGAGATCGACCTGGTCAGCGGTTGGGTGGACGCGGTCGACGCGGGCTCCCCGCACTGCCTGATCGGCCGGGGCGGCGAGATCACCCAGGTCCGGCTGGAGCAGCAGCTCCCGCTGGGTATGTTCGGCGAGGCGCGCTACGAGATCGAGCGGTTCCGGCTGGAGCCGGGCGACCGGCTGCTCGTGGTCAGCGACGGCGTGCACGCGGCCGCGCCCGGCGCAGGCGTCACGTTCGGCGAGTCCGCGCTGGTCACGGCGTTGCGCCGGACTAGGCTGCAACCGGCCACCGAGGCGGTCGGTACGGTGATGCGGGGCCTGCGTGAGTTTCACTCCGGCGCCGAGCCGGAGGACGACGCGGTCACGGTGTGCCTGGACTGGCGCCGTTGATCTGTTTGGCATGGCCTCCGGTGGGGAAATGCAAAGTTCTTTGAACGGGATCCGTGACTTCGCGACGGGGAACGCCATGGAGCACGCCACCGAGGTCGCCGCGGCCATCGAGTCGTCTGTGGAGTCGCTGGTCGCTGTCCTGGAACGGGCCCGGCTCGCCCAGACGCCGGTGATCCCGCCGGCCCAGCTGCGGGTGCTGACCATCGTCGCGGAGAACCGGCACACCAACATGAGCCGCCTCGCCGAGGCCCTGGACGTGGTGCCCTCCTCGGCCAGCCGGCTCTGCGACCGCTTGGAGGCGACCGGCTTGCTGCGCCGGGTCGCCGACCCGCGGGACCGCCGCGAGGTGCGCCTGCTGCTCACCACCGCCTCCCGACGCCTGCTCACCGATCTGCGGCAGCGCCGCCGGGCCGCGCTCTCCGAGGTGCTGGAGCGGATGCCGGCCGGCGCCCGACAGGAGTTGCTGCGGGCGTTGCGCGCGTTCGAGGCCGCCGCCGGGTCCGGCGTCGGTGCGGACGCCCCCGCCGGGGACGATCTTCGCAGCGCCTAAGCTGGCCGGGTGCGTTTCGGCATCGTGATTCTTCCTGACCAGCGCTGGGCCGAGTCCGCCAAGCGGTGGCGCCTGGCCGAGGAGTACGGCTTCGACCACGCCTGGACCTACGACCACCTGGGCTGGCGCGACCTGATCGACGGGCCGTGGTTCGACGCGGTGCCGACGCTGACCGCGGCCGCGTCGGTGACCGAGCGGATCCGGCTCGGCACCTACGTCGCCACCCCGAACTTCCGGCACCCGGTGCACTTCGCGCGGGAGGCGACAGCGCTGGACGACATCTCCGGCGGCCGGCTGGTGCTCGGCCTGGGCGCCGGCGGGATCGGGTTCGACTCGGCGGTGCTCGGCGGGGCCGAGCTGAGCCCGCGCGCCCGGGTGGACCGGTTCACCGAGTTTTTGGAGCTGCTCGACACCATCCTGCGCGCACCGTCCACGACGTGGTCCGGGTCATATTTCTCGGCCGTCGACGCGCGCAGCATCCCAGGGCCCGTGCAGCAGCCCCGGCCGCCGTTCGTGGTCGCCGCCAACGGGCCGCGGGCGCTGCGGCTCGCCGCGCGGCACGGCGACGGCTGGGTCACCACCGGGCCGCAGTCCGAGACGGCAGAGGAATGGTGGCGGGCGGTGGCCGAGAGCCGGGACCGTTTCGAGGCCGCGCTCGCCGACGCCGGGCGCGCCCCGGAAACGGTCGACCGATACCTCAATCTCGACTCGTCACCGGTGTTCTCGATGAGCAGTCTGGACGCGTTCCAGGAAGCGGCCGGACGAGCGGCCGCTCTGGGTTTCACCGACGTGATCACGCACTGGCCGAGGCAGTCCAGTTGGTACGCGGGCGACGAACGGGTACTGGAAGCGGTGGCCGCCGAGCTGCCACGCCTGCGCACGACTATTTGAAACCATCCAATCCGGACGGAACCGCAATTCCGGTCGCCGGGTCAGCGGCCGTGCGCCGCCCGATAGGCGTTGCTGACCTCCTGCGGAATGCGGCCCCGCTCGGAGATTTTGTGTCCGTTGCTGATGGCCCACTCGCGGATCAGCCGGTTCTCGTCGCGGGAGCCGGCGGTGCGGGCCGGCGCGCCGCCGCGTGCCGGGACCCGGCCGGAAGCGGTCCGGCCCAGACGCGTTCCCGCGTTGATGTACGGATCCAGCGCCTTGCGCAGCTTTCCGGCATTGGCTTCGGAAAGGTCGATCGTGTAGCTGATCCCGTCGAGGCTGAACTCGACCGTGCGATCCGCCTTCTTGCCGTCCAGATCGTCGATCAGGGTGGTGATTACCTGCCGCGCCATAACGACTCCCGAGAAATTAATCGCCCGCGGACAGTCTGGCCCCCGAACGGCTTCCGGCGCAACTCCCCGGCACGATCCGGCAATTATTCGTCCCTTGTTGCCAGGACCCTTATCAGAATGGGCTGAGAGCATTCGCACCGAATCCTGAGAAAGCCCGGTTGGCCGCCGGCCGGGACTCACGTTAGGGTCGGCGCCATGCAGGACGAGCACGCCGCCTGGCTGGCGCACCACCGGCAGGCCGTGGCCGGGCGCGCCGCCGCCCTGGAGGCCGGGCGCAACACCGAGGCCAGGCACGCCGCGGCGCTGCTCGAGGAGTTCGTCCGCCGGGCCGGCGAGCGCGGGCTCGCCCCGCATCCGCTGAGCGCCCGCAGTTACGACGGCCGCTGGACGTACAAGACGCGCGTCCGCGGGTGGTACCTGAAGTCGAACCGGTCGGTCGCGGCCGGCGAGGACGGGGAATATTACGTGCTCACCGTGCCGGCGTCGCTGCGGGCCCGGTTCACCGGCGCGGAGCTGTCGCCGAGCATGCCCCGGCTGATCGTCGGCGCCGGCGGCGGGGACGGCGAGCCGGTGCCGCTGGAGCATCTGCTGGAGCGCCGGCTGGAGGCGGGAACCCGTTGGCCGTGACCTCTCGCCGCTTGCGCCCCTTCGCCGCGGCGCCGGCTGCGCGCTCCCGCCGGGCGGTCAGCCTGGTGCTGGCCGTGGGCCTGATCGTTCCGGCGTTGCCCGCTCCGGCCGCCTCCGCCGCCGCCTCGGGTGTTTCGGCCGCTTCGGCCGCTTCGGCCGTTTCCGCCGCTTCGGCCGTTTCCGCCGCTTCGGCCGCTTCGGCCGTTTCGGGTGCGGAGATCCCGTGCCCGCATCCGAAGATCGTCAAGCCGAGCGCGCCGCCGCGGCCCGTTCCGCCGCCCGCCGACCCGCAGGCGATGCGGGTCGGCGGCGACGCGCTGGCCACCCACGGCCTGGTCATCCCGGCCGGGGCGAAGCAGCCGCCGGCCGTCACCGCGACCACCTGGATGGTGTCCGATCTGGACACCGGCGAGGTGCTCGGCGCCTGCGGCCCGCACGTCCCGCAGACCCCGGCCAGCGTGCAGAAGACACTGCTGGCCGCCACCGCGATCGACAAGCTGGACCCGAGGAAGAAGGTCACCATCGTCCAGAGTGACCTGGAGATCGAACCGAACAGCTCGGCGGTCGGCATCGTGGCCGGCGGGACGTACCCGGTCTCCACCCTCTGGCTCGGGCTGCTGCTCAACTCCGGCAACGACGCGGCCAACGCGCTGGCCCGGATGGCCGGCGGCGGCGGTCCCGACGGCGTGGCCAGGACCGTGGCGGCGATGAACGCCAAGGCGGCCGAGCTGGGCGCCTTGCAGACGCACGCGGTGACCCCGTCCGGATTGGACGGCAAGGGGCAGTTCACCAGCGCGTACGATCTGGCGCTGATCGCCCGGGTGGATTTCGCCAACGCGGACTTCCGCAAGTACGTGCTGACCAGGAGCGCGCAGATGCCCGCGCAGCGGGCGCGCAAGGTGGCCGGGTTCCAGTTCCAGAACGAGAACAAGCTGATCTACAACTATCCGGGCGCGCTGGGCGGCAAGACCGGGTTCACCACGATCGCGCGGCACAGCTACGTGGGCGCGGCCCAGCGCGACGGGCGGCGGCTGGTGGTCACGCTGCTCGGCGCCGAGGCGGCGCCCCTGCGCGGCTGGCAGCAGGGGGCGGCCCTGCTGGACTGGGGTTTCACCCAGCCCGCAGGCTCCTCGGTGGGCCACCTGGTGACACCGGCGGAGGTGGCGGCGTCGGCGGCCGCTGCCGCCGCTGCGAGAGGCGCCACCGCGGAGAAGGCGACAGCGCCCGGGCCGGGGGTGGCCGCCGGTCCGGCGAGCCGCTCGCACGGATGGTCGGTGCTGGTCGCCGGCACGGTGGCGGTGGCGCTCACCGCCCTCCCCGTGCTCCTCCTGCTCACCCAACGACGCCGCCGCCGCAAAAGCCGCGACTGACCCCGCAAGACCCGGGTCCCCAACACGCGTAGCCGAGCCGGCACCCCCCACCCGGAAGCCGAGCCTGCGCCCACGCGACGCCCAGCCGACCCGGGCCCGCGGCGCGCCTCCCGTTCCCGGCTGGTGCCCAGGGGTGTCTCGCGGGCGGGAGAGAGCATGGGGCCGGCGGGGTTTGCCGGCGGGAAGAGCCGAGTCAGGCGGCGATCAGGCCGAACACCCAGATGACCGCGATCGCCAGGGCCGCGGCGAACTCGACGAGCAGGGAGAGGCCGACGGCGGCCAGGGCCCGCCGGGTGGAGGGCCAGGCCTGATCGGCCCCGAGGCGCATCGCCTCCATCGCGTACACGCCCAGCAGGAAGCCGAGCAGCAGGCCCACCACCGGCACCACGAAGAAGCCGATCAGGCCGAGCACCCCGCCCACCAGCAGGGTCCCGGTGGGCAGGCCGGAGTCCTTGAGCTTGCGGCCCGGCCAGACGAACTTGACCACCAGACCGGCGCCGGCCACCACCGTGGCCAGCGCCAGGACCAGCCACTTCGCGGCGGCGCCGGCGTCCGACAGCAGCACCCAGAGCAGCACACCGGCCCAGCTCAGCAGCAGGCCCGGGATGACCGGCAGGACCACTCCCAGCACGCCGGCCAGGATCAGCACACCGGAGATGGCGTTGACGGCGGTGGTGCTGTCGCTCAGGTCCATGCGGCACACCCTGCCGCACCACGCGGAAACCCTCAACCGGGGGCTCCGGCCGCCGATCGACTCGGGCATCGCCCCCGGGAACGGGCGGCCGGACGGCGCCGGAGCCGGTGGCGCGGCACGCGGGGCGAGCTCACCGCAATTCCCGGGGCGTTCGCGTGCAACCGGAGGGCAACTGTGCGTGACCTTCTCCCGCACCTCCGTGACCGCAGAGTTTCTCCCTGTCAGCCGGTGCCCTCCCAGCAACGGGCGCCGACAACAACCGGGGGAAACGACATGACCAGCACCGTGACGACCGCTGCCGACCTCGCCGCCGACACCGCTCCCGCGACGCCGGTTCTCTCCGCTGCCGAGCAGGAGGAGCTGATCCGCACGCACATGCCGCTCGTCGGGCACCTGGTGCGGGACATGCTCAGCCGGATCCCCAACCACATCCACCGCGACGACCTGACCAGCGCCGGCCTGCACGCGCTGGTCACCGCGGCGCGTGGCTGGGACCGGGAGCGCGGCGTCCCGTTCCACCGCTTCGCCGGCACCCGGATCCGTGGCGCGCTCCTGGACGAGCTGCGCGCGCTGGACTGGGCCACCCGGTCGGTACGGTCGAAGGCCCGCAACACCGACGTGACCCGCCAGAACCTGACCACCAGCCTCGGGCGGACCCCGACGCCGGAGGAGCTGGCCCAGGCGCTCGGCACCACCACCTCCGAGCTGCACCAGACCGACACCGACGTGCAGCGCGCCACCGTGCTGTCGCTGCAGGGCTTCACCACCAGCAGCGCGGACGAGCTGGTCACCGAGCGTACGCCCGGCCCGGAGGAGATGCTGCTGCGCCGCGAGCAGATCGGCTACCTGCACCACGCGATCGAGTCGCTGCCGGACCGGCTGCAGACCGTGGTGACCGAGTACTTCCTGTACGAGCGCCCGATGGCGGACATCGCCAAGGATCTCGGCGTCACCGAGTCGCGTGTCTCCCAGCTGCGCGCCGAGGCGCTGTCGCTGCTGCGTGACGGCCTGAACACCCACCTCGACCCGGAGCTGGCCCCGGTGCCGGAGAACCCGGACAGCATCACGGCCCGCCGGCGCGCGTCGTACTACGCCAGCATCGCCGGCAACACCACTCTGCACAGCCGGCTGGCGATGACCAACGCCAACGGGCACACCGCCATCGGACGCGGTCAGCGACCGGCGGCCTGATCATCCGAAGGGCTCGGCGTCACGACGCCGAGCCCTTTTTTGTTGTACGCGGCTATCGTGACGTTATGGGAGATTTCGTGGTGGCGCCCGCCGGTGTCGACGATCTCGGACTGATCGCGCAGTGGGCCGCCGCCGAGGGCTGGCTGCCGGGCGACGGTGACGAGCGGCTGTTCTTCCCGGTCGACCCGGGCGGCTTCCTCGTGGGCCGGCTGGACGGGCTGGTGGTGTCGTCGATCTCGGCGGTGCGGCAGGGCACCGGACACGGGTTCCTCGGGTTCTATTTGACCGCTCCCGATCAGCGTGGCCGCGGATACGGACTGCGTACCTGGCAGGCCGGGATGCGGCGGCTCGCCGGCCGGCACATCGGCCTCGACGGCGTGGTGGCCCAGCAGGACAATTACCGCAAGTCCGGGTTCCGGCACGCCTGGAACAACCTCCGGTTCCGCGGGACCGCCCGGGTGCAGGCCGCTGTGCCGGGGACCGCGCCGGTGGACGTACGACGGCTCGGCTTCGAGGATCTGGCCGCCTACGATCGGCGGTTCTTCCCGGCCCGGCGGGATACCTTCCTGGCGTTGTGGATCTCCGCGCCGGGGCACCGGGCGCTGGCCGTCCTCCGCGACGGCAAGCTCGCCGGGCTCGGGGTGGGACGGCCGGCCGGGCCGGTGGTCCGGATCGGCCCGCTGCACGCCGACACCCCGGAGATAGCGGCGCGGCTCCTGGGCGCGCTCGCGTCCGGCCCGGTCGTCCTGGACGTGCCCGACCGCAACCGGGACGGCGTCGAGCTCGCCCGCGCGGCCGGTCTGGAACAGATCTCCGAGACCGCCCGGATGTACACCGGCGAACCACCGGACATCGACGTCCGCGGCATTTATTCGGTGGCGAGCCTGGAGCTCGGCTGATTTATTGCGGGCATGCCTGACGCCTTGTTCGCCCATCCCCGGCTGGCCCCGCTGTACGACTCCTTCGATCGCGATCGCGGCGACCTCCCGGCGTACCTGGAGATCGTCGAGGCGCTGCGGCCGGCGCGGATCATCGACGTCGGGTGCGGGACCGGGACGCTCGCGGTGCTGCTCGCCGAGCTCGGCTACACCGTGACCGGGGCGGATCCGGCGGCGGCCTCGCTCGCGGTGGCGCGGGCCAAGTCGTCGGCTGTCGACTGGGTGCACGCCGGGGCGGGCGATCTCCGGGACGGTTCGTACGACCTGGCGCTGATGACCGGGAATGTCGCCCAGGTGTTCGTCACCGACGAGGAGTGGAGTGCCGCGCTGCGCGGGATCCGGCGGGTGCTGCGGGACGGCGGGCATCTGGTGTTCGAGGCGCGGCGGCCGGAGTTCCGGGCCTGGGAGGAGTGGGCCGCGGACACCGCGCCGGTGACCCGGGAGATCCCCGGGGCCGGGCTGGTCGAGCGGCGCCTGACCGTCACCGACGTCCGGTTGCCGCTCGTCACCTTCCGCACGGAGTTCCGTTTCCACGCCGACGGGACGGTGCTGACCTCCGACTCCACCCTGCGGTTCCGGTCGCCTGCGGAGATCGAGGAGGCGCTGGGTACGGCCGGATTCGAGGTTCTCGATGTCCGGGAGGCGCCGGACCGCCCCGGCCGCGAGAACGTCTTCGTGGCCGGGGCGGTCTGTTCACCCCAGTGAGGACAGCACCGCGGGGAGCGGGGCCGTGTGCAGGACGCCGAGGCGTTGGGTGGCCCGGGTGACCGCGACGTAGAGGTCGGAGAGGCCGCGCGGGCTCTCCGCCACGATCTCGTCCGGGCAGACCACCAGAACGGAGTCGAACTCCAGGCCCTTGGCCTGCCGCACGGTCATCAGCACCACGTGGTTGAGCAGGTCGGGCTGCTCCCCCACGGCGGCGCCCGGGACGGCCGCGACGACCTCGGCGCCCAGCCACGGCTCGAGCCGCGCGGGCACCAGGACGCCGACCCGGCCCGGCTCGACGGCGGCGGCCTCCTTGCGTACGTCCGCGATCAGCTCCTCGGCGAGCGCGTCCACCGGCACGCGCCGCGCCCACGGGTTCACCCCCGCCGAACGGACCGAGCGCGGCGGCTTGAGGCCGGGACCCACCTCGGCCAGGACGTCCGCGGCGATCGCCATCACCTCGGCCGGAGTCCGGTAGTTGACGCTCAGCTCGACCAGACGCCAGCGCTGCCCGACGTACGGCTCGAAGACCTGCTCCCAGGTGGTGCTGCCGGCCGGCTCGGAGGTCTGCGCGACGTCGCCGACCACCGTCATCGACCGGCTCGGGCAGCGGCGCATCAGCAGCCGCCAGGCCATCGGCGACAGCTCCTGCGCCTCGTCGACGATCACGTGGCCGAACACCCAGGTGCGGTCGGCCGCCGCCCGCTCGGCGGCGGTGCGGGTGTCCAGCTCCTCGTGCCGTTCGACGAAGGTGCTCGCGTCGACCACGTCGATCGCGGAGAGGATCTCCTCCTCGACGTCCTCGAAGTCCAGCGAGCGAGAGCCCTCGACGATCTCCAGCACGCCCTCGGCGTACTCGATGGCGGCCTCCCGCTGCCGGGCCTGTTCCCGCTTCTTCAGGGTGTCGTCGACCCCGAGCAACTCGGCCAGCTCGTCGAGCAGCGGCACGTCGGCCGGTGTCCACCGGGCCGAGCGGTCCCGCAGCAGCGACGGCGGCAGCCCCGCGGACTCCAGCCGGTCCGCGTCGGTGAGCAGATCGCGCAGCACCTGGCGGGGGGTCAGCACCGGCCAGCAGTCGAACAGCGCCTGCTGCACGTCGATGTCCTCGCGCAGCTCCCGCCGGGTCTCCGCGAGATCCGCCTCGGAGAGCAGGTTCTCCCCGCCCAGCGGGTCGGCGCCGATCCGCTCGGCGATCTGCAGCGACAGCGCGTGGATCGCCTCGGTCACGAAGATCGCGCGAGCCACGTTGTGCGGGCGGCCGGACCTGCGGGCGACGGCCCGGGCGTCCTCGACCACCGCCCGCTCGATCCGCAGCGGGTAGCCGTCGTGGTCCACCTCGACGAAGGTGCCCGGCACGGTCTGCCGGTCGGCGACTGCGTTCTCCAGCGCCGGCAGCATCAGGGCCTGGTCGCCCTTGATCGCCGTGACCGCGTCCGGCTCGGCGCCGCGGGCGCGCACGCCGGGGAACATGTCGCCGAGGGTGGCCAGCAGCACGCCGGTCTCGGCGAGCGACGGCAGCACCTGCGAGATGTAGCGCAGGAACGTGGTGTTCGGGCCGAGGATCAGCACACCGGACCGGGTGAGCTGCTCCCGGTACGTGTACAGCAGGTACGCCGCGCGGTGCAGCGCCACAGCGGTCTTGCCGGTGCCCGGCCCGCCCTGCACGACGAGCGCGCCGGCCAGCCCGGAACGGATCACCTCGTCCTGTTCGGCCTGGATCGTCTCGACGATGTCGCGCATCCGGCCGGTACGGTTCGCGGTGAGCGCGGAGAGCAGCGCGGCCTCGCCGGTCACGTCCTCCCGGCCGGCGCCGCCGACCGCCTCCAGGTCGAGGACCTCGTCGTCGATGCCGGTGAGCACCCGGCCGCGGGTGCGCAGGTGCCGGCGCCGGGTGACACCGTCCGGATTGACCGCGGTGGCGAGGTAGAACGGCCGGGCCGCGGGCGCCCGCCAGTCGACCAGCAACGGGTCCTGGTCGCGGTTCTCGGCGAAGAGCCCGATCCGGCCGACGTAGCGCTCCGTGCCGGTGGTGAAGTCGAGACGGCCGAAGCACAGGCCGTTCTCGACGGAATTCATCTGGGCGAGCTGCTCGGTGTAGTGGGCGCGGGTGGCCTCGCGCTGGGTGCGGCCCTGCGGGGTGCCGCCCCCCTCGAGCAGGATCGCCTTGAGCCGGCTGTCGGCCTGCTCACGCAGCTGGTCCAGCCGCTGGTAGAGCGCGGTCAAGTACGCCTGCTCGGAAACGGCGTCGGCGTTCGAGCTTGACAAAATCGCCCCTTTTCGTGCTATCATTCCGGCCGTCGGCAACCAATTACTTGGTTGCCTTTTCTGTTTACGGCAAACGACCAGAATAGCTGAACGCCCAGGGGTTACGGCCGCGGCGGCAAGTGTCCGGAAGTAGTCAAGGACACGCCGGAGCCGTTACGCGGGACGGCGTGGCGGGATTAAGCCCGTCATGGACATCAACACCCCGTACCGCCGGCTTGCCGTCCTCGCCCTCGCCGCCGTCTCCGCTCTCGGCGTCACCGCCGCCTGCTCCTCCGGCGACGACGACAAGGCGAACGCCGCTGCCGCCGGCGGCCCGGAGCCGAAGACCGTCGACGGCGCCAAGGCCGCGGCGCAGACCGTGTTCGACAGGTTCAGCGGTGGCGACTTCGCCGGCGCCTGGGACATGTACACCTCGGCCGGCAAGCAGGCGATCAGCAAGGACGACTACGTCAAGCTGAACCAGGCGTGCTCCCGCAAGGGGCTGGCGATCCAGCTCACCAGTGCCCGGATGGAGGGGGCCGACAAGGCCATCGTGATCGCCAAGCAGCTGGTCGCGGCCCAGTCGTACACCATGGTCTACGAGAACGGCGCCTGGAAGCTGGAGCCGGCCGCGGAGGGCCTGGCGCTCTACAAGATGGGCGCGGCCAAGGCGATCGCCGCCCAGAAGAAGGCAGGCACCTGCGCCAACGCATGATCTTCCGCCGGGGCCCGCCGCGCACCGCGGCGGGCCCCGGCCGCGCACCGAGTTCCTAGGCCGCCACCGGCAGGCCGTCCGGGCCGGTCAGGGCCAGCCGGCTGCGCAGCGTGCCGCGGCTGGCGATCCGGTCGTAGTACGCCGCCCGGCGCCGGGCCACGCACCCCTCCTTGGGCGGGTTCTGCGCGGCTAGCGCCGGGTCCAGGTGGGTGTTCAGCCCGTCCCGCAGCAACACCAGGGCCTCGGCGCGCAGCTGCGACACCCGGGACTCGCTGACACCCAGCTCGGCGGCGATGTCGGCCATCGGCCGCTCGCCGAAGAAGTAACCCTCGACGACCACGCGCAACCGGTCCGGCAGCGCGTCGACGGCGTGCCGCAGGTAGCCGAGCCGCTCCCGGCGGATGAGCATCTCCTCCGGCCCGGCCCCCGGCTCGGTGACGATGTCGTCGGCCGTGGCGGTGGTGAAGCCCTGGAGGCTGAACACCGTGGCGCGGTGCACGTCGTCCTCGGCGTGCTCGATGTCCTCGACCGTACAGCCCAGCCGCTCGGCGATCTCCGGCACGGTCGGGGTGCGGCCCAGCTCGGCGGTCAGCTCCTCGCGGGCCGAGTCGGTCCGGCGGGCGCGCTGGCGGACCGAGCGGCTCGCCCAGTCCAGCCCGCGCAGCTCGTCCAGCAGGGCGCCGCGCACCCGGGCCGCGGCGAACCGGGGGAACGGGACACCCCGCTCCGCGTCGAAACCGCGAGCGGCGGCGACCAGGGCGGCGTACCCGGCGGACAGCAGGTCATCGCGGTTGACGTGGGCGGGGACCCGGGCCAGCATCTCGCGGACCAGGTGCCCGACGAGCGGCATGTTCGCTCGCACGATGTCCTCACGACGCCGATCGACGGCAGATGCCTCACCGTTCATCAGGGGTCTCCTCAGTACCGGCCGGAGTGGGGGCGTCCCGGCGCTGAGGAAAAAGATCTGCGAGGCTGAGTGCGAAACGGTTCCCTGCCGGGTGCAGAGAGGTTGCCAAGGGCGACCAGTAGGATTGATCTCCAACTGACCTACGGAGAGTTACCCCCGTTGACTTCGTTCATCGAGCTAGGCGTCCCTGCCGTTCTGACCGGCGCCCTCGCCGAGCTCGGCATCACCACACCGTTCCCGATCCAGGCGGCCACGCTGCCGGATTCGCTCGCCGGGCGTGACCTGCTCGGGCGTGGGCGGACCGGATCCGGGAAGACCTACGCGTTCGTGCTGCCCGTCGTGACCCGGCTGGCATCGGACAAGAAGCCCCGCCGGCCCGGCCGCCCGCGTGCCCTGATCCTGGCGCCGACCCGGGAGCTGGCCACCCAGATCGAGGCCAGCCTGCGCCCACTCGCCGACGCGATGGGCCTGAACACGCTCACCGTGTTCGGCGGCGTCGGGGCGAACCCGCAGATCGCCGCCCTGCGCAGGGGCGTCGACGTGCTGGTCGCCTGCCCAGGCCGGCTCGACGACCACATCCGCAACGGGCACGCGTCGCTGGACTCCGTCGAGATCACCGTGCTCGACGAGGCCGACCACATGGCTGACCTGGGCTTCCTGCCGGTCGTGCGGCGGTTGCTGGGGCAGACCCCGGCCGGCGGGCAGCGGCTGCTGTTCTCGGCGACGCTGGACAACGGGATCGACGTCCTGGTCCGGCAGTTCCTCCGCAAGCCGGTCACGCACCACGTGGACGCGGCCGCGCAGGCGCCCGTGGAGATGGATCACCACGTGCTGCACGTCCAGCCGGACGACCGGTTCGAGGTGCTGGTCGACCTGCTGGCGGCGCCCGGCCGGTCGGTGGTCTTCACCCGGACCAAGCGGCGGGCCAAGGTGCTGACGAAGCAGCTCGTCGCGGCCGGGGTGCCGGCCGTGGAGCTGCACGGCAACCTGGCGCAGAACGCGCGCAACCGGAACCTTTCGGCGTTCTCCGACGGGACCGCCGGCACGCTGGTCGCCACGGACATCGCGGCCCGGGGCATCCACGTGGACGATGTGACGTTGGTCATTCACGCGGATCCGCCGGTGGAGCACAAGGCGTACCTGCACCGGTCGGGCCGGACGGCGCGGGCCGGCGCCCGCGGCACCGTGATCACGCTGATGACCGACGATCAGCAGGCGGATGTGCGGGATCTCACCCGTAAGGCCGGGATCCGGCCGGTCACCCGGCGGGCCCGGCCCGGCGACGCGCTGCTGGCGCAGCTGGCGCCCGGTGAGCGGACGTTCGTGGCGCCCGCGCCGCCGGCACCCGCCGCTGCGGCTCCCGCTCCGGCCGAGGGCAACGGCAGGTCCTCTCGCCGCCGCCGGGGCGGTGGCGGGGCTTCCGGCTCCGCACCGGGCGACGCCGTGGGTTCCGCCAACGGCGGGCGGCCTTCCGCTAACGGATCCGGCGGTCACCCGGCCGCCTCCCCGGCGGGCGCGGAGAAGAAGGCGTCCGGCCGGCGGCGTTCCGGCGGCGAGGCCGGCGGCTCCCCGCGGTCCGCCGCCGGAACGCCGCGCTCCGGGCAGGCGAAGACCAGCCGTTCCGGTACGCCCCAGCCCCGTCCCGCCACCGGCGGCGGCGCGGCCGCGTTCTCGGCCCGCGCGGGCGGCCGCCGCTCCGGCCGCTGACCCGACCGGCGTCGCGTCGCCGGCTCTCCACCGGCGACGCGACGAACCCGGCCAGGGAAGACCGCTGCGGGGCGGCTACCTGGCGGGGCGGGCCGAATCGGTTTCCGGGACCCGTACCGAGATCTCGTCGCCCAGCACGAACCCGGCGTTGAGCTCCAGCTCGTCCCCCGACCAGAAGCGGCCCGGGTCGTACCAGTTGGCCTTCCGGTTGCGGGGCAGCAGACCCATGTCCTCGTAGGTCACCGCGACCACCTCGGCGCAGTACGCCTTCTCCAGCGTCGCGTTCGACGTCTCGGACGGCTTCCACGGCGGGCGCATCTGCGGGATCCGGCCGCGGGCCCAGCGCATCGCGAGCTGGGAGGTGGACGGGAACGGCGTGCCGTCCAGCCGGGCCACCGTCTTGAGCGCCTTGTCCTCCATCGCGCGGGTCACCCCCGGCTCCAGCTGGCGCAGCCAGCCGCGCTGGCCGTAGCGGCGGGCCCAGACGGTCACCGCGTCGCGCAGGTCGTGCAGCTGGACGCCGCGCTGGAACGTGCCGGACCACAGGTCCGGCAGGGACCTGCCCAGCTCGGCGTGCCACATCAGTGGTGGCATGTCCTCGATCACCAGGGACATCCCGACATGGTTCACCGGGCTGTTGGTGAGGGTCTGGATGGCTCTGTCCGGCCCGGATCGGCCGCGGAAGATCCAGATGTCACCCGTGCGGGTCAGGTCGATGGCCTCGTCGAGGCTGATGTCGGCAACCACGTGTCTATTCTCAGCAGATGCGGTGGTGGAAGGTAGCGGGACTGGCGGGGCTGGCGGGAGTCGCGGCGACCGGGGTGGTGATCGCCCGGGCCGAGCGCAAGCGCAGGGCGTACACCCCGGACGAGATCCGGGAGAGGTTGCACACCCGGGTGGCGGAGGCCGCCACGTCGCCGGAGAAGAGCGAGTAGGAGCTCACTCGGCGAGGTCCGTGTCGCGCAGCAGGGACCAGAGGCCGGCGCCGTCCGGGGCGGCGAACCACGTCTTGCCCCCGGACGGCACGGCCTCGGGCGTCTCGGTCGGGCCCGGGATGGCGCCGGCCAGCACCGCCTGGGTCGGCGAGAGCCGGCGGATCGCCACGGCCGCCACGTTGTCCGGGTGCTCGCGGGCGAACTCCGAGTAGATCTCCTGGTCGTGCTGCCCGTCGTCGCCGACCAGCAGCCACCTGACGTCGGGGAACTCCTCGGCGAGCCGGCGCAGCGAGTTGCGCTTGTGCTCCTGGCCGCTGCGGAACCAGCGGTCCGGGGTGGGTCCCCAGTCGGTGAGCAGGATCGGACCGGCCGGGTAGAGATGCCGGCTGAGGAAGCGGGTCAGGGCGGGCGCCACGTTCCACGCGCCGGTGGACAGGTAGATCACCGGGGCGCCCGGGTTCGCGTTGATCAGCCGCTCGTAGAGCACAGCCATGCCGGGCACCGCCATCCGGGCGTGCTCGTCGAGGACGAACGTGTTCCACGCGGCGAGCAGCGGGCGGGGCAGCGCGGTCACCATCACGGTGTCGTCGATGTCGGAGACCAGGCCGAATCTCACCGCCGGGTCGATCACCCGGATCGGCGCGTCCACCGCGGTGGCGCCCTCGCAGTGCAGCCGGACGCTGGCCCAGCCCGGGTCGAGGTCGCCCTTGACCCGGCAGTCGACGTAACCGCTGCGGTCGGTGCGGGTCTCGGTGACGCTGCCGCCGACCTCGATGCGCACCACCGCGTTGCTCACCGGGGTGGTGGTGAAGCTGCGCCAGCCGCGCACCTTCTCCCGGCGCTTGCGGACCAGCCGGGGGCGGGACAGCAGCACCCGCGCCATCACCCGGGCCCAGCCGGGCGCGCCGTAGCCGGTGTAGGCGGTGATGTACGGTTTCCAGCCGCGGTTGCGCAGGTTCCGCTCGATGATCTCGTGCACGGCATCCTCGACCAGGGCAGCCCGGTGCATCCGGGCCACGGCCTTGGACGTCTCCGCCGGTGTTACCGCCACCATCTCCTCCTCGCCGTTCCGCTTCTCCCGCCCAGGAGAGCGTCCCGACCCCCGTCCAGCGCCGGGGAGTCCGAGAGACCAAACGTTACCGGGCGGGTCCGACAGGCCGCTCGGTAACGTGCGCGGGGTCCAGGGTGGACCTCAGGCGGCCGCCCGGATTTCGGCTGTGCTCCATTGCTCGGCCCACCACTGCTGGTCCACCGGCTCGGGGGCGCCGACCCGCAGCGGTGCGCTGATCGCCTCGGAGCGCAGGCTGCTCAGCGCCTCGGCGGCGGCCTCGACGCCCCGCCAGGCGGCCCGCTCCCGCTCGACGGCCGCGTACCAGGCGGACAGCCGGTGCGCCCGGGCCGCCTGGGCGAGGACCGCCTCCTGCTGGACCGGGTGCAGCCGCGGGTTCCAGCCGCGGTGCGCGAACACGTCGTTGAGCTGGTCGATGGAGAGGTCCTGGGAGCGGCACAGGGCGCTGGCCGCGCGGTGCAGGTACCGCTGCCGGTCGACGTTCTCGCCGGGCTTGCGGCGGCGGCTCATCAGCGGGTACGCCGTGGCCGAGCCGATCCGCCGGCAGGCCTGGTCGGCCTTCTCGTACGCGGCCCAGGCCTGCTCCACCCCGGCCTGCGCGGCCTCCCACTCGGCGCGGCGCCGGCGCACGGTGCCGGCCGCGCGCCCGGCCGCGACCGCGATCTCGTCGGCGTACCGCTGGCGCTCGGTGGCGTCCGGGGTCGGTTCGGTCAGGACACGGGGGATCGAGACGGTCGCCGCGGCGACGGCGAGGAGCAGCACGATGATCAGCCAGATCGCGACGGCTTGCGGGACGGAGCTCAGGAAGGCGGAATCCACGGAACACCCCCAGGACAGCGGAACGGGAACGACGAGCCGACGTGTGCGGAGAAGGACGTCAGCGGGCCGGGGGCGCGCGGGGGCCGCCGGTCGCCGGGACGACGCCGGTGCGGGCGGCCGGGGCCGGGGCCGCGCTCCGGGGAGCCGGCGCGGCCGCGGGCGGGGCCGGTTCGGCGAGCCGGGGCTCGGACTCGGGCTCGGCGGCCCGCGCCGCGACCGGGGCCGCGACGGCAGCGGAGTGCTGAACCGGATCAGCGGCCGGGGTGACGGCCGGGCCGGGCAGCCGCAGCGTGACCGCGAGGGCCAGCACGGCGAGACCGGTGAGGAACCGCAGCAACCGGCGGCCGTCCCAGGGACGGTTCGCCTCAGGCGTCACAGCGGTCACCTGGATCAAGGTACCTGTGCATGCGTCAACGCGCACCGCTCGTCCCGGACACCCCACCGGACGGTGTCCCGGCCGGTCACCCGGGCGAGAGACGATAGGTGTCATGGACCTTGAGATGCTCGAGCAGGTGGACCGGCTGGACGGCTGGCTGGGCGAGGGCGGCGTGGTGGTGCTCAGCGGCGCGGGCCTCTCCACCGACTCCGGCATCCCGGACTACCGGGGCCCGTCCGGCTCGGCACGGCGCAACACCCCGATGACCTATCAGACCTTCACCGGCGACCCGCTGGCCCGGCGCCGCTACTGGGCGCGCAGCCACCTCGGCTGGCGCACCATCGGCCACGCCCGGCCCAACGACGGGCACCGGGCGGTGGCCCACTGGCAGGAGCGCGGCCTGCTGCACGGGGTGGTCACCCAGAACGTGGACGGCCTGCACCAGGCGGCCGGCGCGCGCGACGTGGTGGAGCTGCACGGCAACCTGGCCCGGATCACCTGCCTGGACTGCGGGGCGCGCAGCGGGCGCGACCAGCTGGAGCACCGGCTGACCGCGGCGAACCCGGGATTCGCCGCGGTGGCCTCGGCGGTGAACGCGGACGGCGACGTGGAGCTGGACGACGCCGAGCTGAACGGGTTCAGCACGGTGGACTGCCTGGCCTGCGGCGGCATGCTGAAGCCGGACGTGGTGTATTTCGGCGAGACCGTGCCGGCCGACCGGGTGTCCCGGGCGTTCGCGCTGGTCGCCGCGGCGCGCACGTTGTTGGTCCTGGGCTCGTCGCTGACCGTCATGTCCGGCCGCCGGTTCGTGGTGCGGGCCGTCAAGCAGGGCACCCGGGTGGCGATCGTGAACCGCGGCGTGACCCGTGGGGAGCCGTACGCGGATCTGATGATCGACGCTCCGCTGGGGGTCGTTCTCCCGAATCTTGCCCGGGAGACCGATACGTACCGATTGTTGCCTCGGTAAACGAACCCGGCTTCCGCTGGTTACCGGAATGAAACCTAAATAGATCTCGGCCCCATTGACGTGACCGCGCTCACTGAGGTTGACTGCCGAAACCGGTCCCGAAACCGGTTCCGAACCCTCGGCGCTGGCCGCCGGAAACAAACTCTCGGAGGAGCTGTGCCGATCACCATCGCCGACGTGGCGGCCCGGGCGAAGGTCAGCAAGACGACCGTGTCGCGGGTTCTCAACGGCAAGGGTGAGCTGGACGAGTCGACAGCCGCCCGGGTGCGCGCGGTGATCGAGGAACTCGGCTACGTCCCCAGCGCCCGCGCGGTCAACCTGGCCCGCGGCCGCACCCGGGTGATCGGCATGCTGGTGCCCTCGCTGACCTGGCCCTGGATGGGCGAGGTGCTGCAGGGCGCGGTCGACGTGCTGGAGGCCGAGGAGTACGGCCTGCTGCTGTTCACCTTCAACCGCGGCGACGACTCGATGCGCCAGTTCGCCGCGCAGGTCGCCGCCAAGTCGTTCGACGGCCTGCTGGCGATCGAGCCGGAGGGCACCCTCGGCTACCTCACCACCCTGCACAACCGCGGCCTGCCGATGGTGCTGATCGACGACCGTGACCAGATCTCCGGCGGCCAGATCCCGACCGTCGGCACCACCAACCACAGCGGCGCCGCCGACGCGGCCCGGCACCTGCTGGAGATCGGGCGCCACAAGCCGCTCGTGATCACCGGCCCGCCGCGGTTCGGCTGCACCGTGCAGCGCTCCGACGGCTTCGCCTCGGTCTACGCCGAGGCCGGCCACCCCATCCCGGACACCTACGTGTTCCCCGGCGACTTCACCGTCGCGTGCGGCGCCGACGGGGTCCGGCAGGCGATCGCCGCCGGGCTCGAGTTCGACGCCGTCTTCTGCCACAACGACCTCTCCGCCTTCGGCGTCGTGCAGGCCGTCCAGGACGCCGGCCGGCGGGTTCCGGAGGACGTCGCGGTGGTCGGCTTCGACGACATCCCGATGGCGGCACACCACAAGCCGCCGCTGTCCACCGTGCACCAGCCGATGCGCGAGATGGGCGAGGCGGCGGCCCGCACCCTGCTCGCCCACTTCGAAGGCACCGCGCTCCCGAACCGGCCGACGGTGATCCCGGCGACGTTCACCGCGCGGTCCTCCACACAGGCCTGACGACCCAGCCACACAGACCCAGACCAGCACGTCCGGGGCCGGCACCCGCCGGCCACGCGACGCCGCACGCCCTCCGGGCACCCTCTCACCCTCAACACCGCCAAATCCCGAGGAGATTCTCCGATGCAGAGAAGGAAGCTGTTCGCGGTCGCCCTGGCGGGCGTGCTCGCCACGGGCGGCCTGGCCGCGTGCGGTGACTCGCCGAACGCCAACAAGAACGCGAACAACGGCAAGACCGCCGACTTCCTGTCGATCGGCATGCCGAACGGCACGGTCACCGAGAACAACAACCCCTTCGTCGGCACCTCGGCCGGCGCCTCGCTCGGGTACCGCTGGGTCGTCTACGAGCCCCTCGGCATGTGGAACAACGTCAAGCCGGCCGACCCGGCGAAGCCGTGGCTGGCCAGCGACATCAAGTGGGCCGCGGACTACAAGCAGCTGGACGTCACCATCCGCGACAACGCGACCTGGTCGGACGGGCAGAAGCTGACCGCCGAGGACGTGGCGTACACGTTCAACCTGGTCAAGTCGAACGAGGCGCTGAACATCTTCGCCATCCCGATCGACCAGGTCACCCTCAACGGCAGCAAGGTCACCGTGACCTTCAAGTCGTCGCAGTTCACCACGTGGCACAAGATCATCAGCCAGATCCCGATCGTCCCCAAGCACGTCTGGGAGAAGATCAAGGACCCGGCGTCCGACCCGATCAAGGAGCCGATCGGCTCGGGCCCGTACACCCTGAAGACCTTCAGCCAGCAGGGCATCGTGCTGGAGCGCCGGGAGACCGGTTACTGGCAGGAGAAGCCGGCCGTCAAGGAGCTGCGCTACACGTCGTACACCGACAACAACGCGCAGACCACGGCCCTGGCCACCGGCCAGTCCGAGTGGAGCTTCGTCTTCATCCCGAACTACCAGCAGACCTTCCTCGCCAAGGACCCGGAGCACTTCAAGGTCTGGGCGCCGGGCGTGCTGGGCATCCACGGCCTCTACATCAACACCACCCAGAAGCCGTTCGACGACCCGACGCTGCGCCGTGCGATGAACATGGTGATCAACCGGACGGACATCTTCAACCAGGCCGAGGCCGGCTACTTCCACCCGGAGCTGAAGAACGTCACGGGCCTGCCGGAGGGCGCTGGTGACGCGTTCATCACCGACGCCTACAAGGGACAGAACTTCAAGGTGGACGTGGAGGGCGCCAAGGCGCTGCTCACCGGCGCCGGCTACAAGCTGGACGGCACCACGCTGAAGGACAAGACCGGCAAGGCCGTCACCATCAAGCTCAGCGACCCGGCGTCGTGGTCGGACTACCAGACCACGCTGGAGATCATCAAGAGCAACCTGGCCGAGATCGGCATCGCCGCCACGGTCGAGAAGCCGAACCAGAACGTGTGGGACGCGAACGTCCAGAAGGGCGACTTCGGCGCCACCATGCGCTGGACCAACGGCGGCTCGACGCCGTTCGACATCTACCAGACCGTCATGGACGGCGACCTGAAGAAGCCGATCGGCACCGCCGCCCAGCAGGGCAACTTCGGCCGCTTCGACAGCCCGGAGGCGACCGCCGCGCTCAAGGCCTACGCGAACGCGACGAGCGACGCGGACCGCACCGCCGCCCTCGCCACGGTCCAGAAAATCTTCGTGGAGCAGGCCCCGATGCTGCCGATCGGCTCGGACAACGTCGGTGGCGCGATCAGCACCAAGAACTGGGTCGGCTGGCCCTCGGACAGCGACCCGTACGCCCCGATGCAGCCCACCCAGTCCGGCACGCTCGACGTGATCATGCACCTCAAGCCCGCCAACTCCTGATCGCCGCACCGCGGGCGCCCCGGTCGCCGGGGCGCCCGCGTCCCCTGTTCGCTGCTTCGTAAGGAACCCGGCATGACGTCGATCCCCGACGCGAAAGCGCCGGCCGCCGAGGTGGTGCTTGAGGCGATCAGCCTGACCAAGCACTTCCCCGTCCGCCGGAAACTGCGCGACCTGTTCTCCCACCGCAAGGACGCGGTGCACGCCGTCGACGACGTGAATCTCACGCTCCGGCGCGGACAGGTGGTCGCCCTGGTCGGCGAGTCCGGCTCGGGCAAGTCAACCATCGCCCGGCTGCTCGCCCAGCTCTATCCCCGCACCAGCGGGGACATCCGGCTGCACGGTGAGACGACGAAGGTCAAGGGGGGCGCGGCGTTCCGCCGGTACTGCTCCCAGGTCCAGATGATCTTCCAGGACCCGTTCGCGTCGCTGAACCCGACGCACACCATCCGGTACCACCTCACCCGGTCGCTGAAGATCCACGGCAACGCCGGCAAGACCGCCGAGGACCTCGACCGGGCGCTCATCGAGCTGCTGGAGCGGGTGCAGCTGACCCCGCCCGAGCGGTACCTGGACAAGTTCCCGCACGAGCTGTCCGGCGGCCAGCGGCAGCGCGTGGCGATCGCCCGGGCGCTGGGCGCCCGGCCCGAGGCGCTGCTGGCCGACGAGCCGGTGTCCATGCTGGACGTCTCGATCCGGCTGGGGGTGCTGAACCTGCTGCGCGACCTGCGGGACCGGCTCAACCTGGCGATCCTCTACATCACCCACGACATCGCGTCGGCGCGCTACTTCGCGGACCAGACGATGGTCATGTACGCCGGCCGGATGGTCGAGGGCGGCGACAGCGAGACGGTCACCCAGTCGCCCGCTCACCCGTACACCCGGTTGTTGATCGACTCCGCGCCGGACCCGGACCGGCTCGCCGGCACGTCCGACGCCGAAGGCGAGGACGCCGGCAACGGCGAGCCGCCGAGCCTGATCCACCCGCCGGCCGGCTGCCGGTTCCACCCGCGCTGCCCGTTCGCGATGGAACGCTGCAGGACCGAGCTGCCGGTCCCGCTGGAGATCGGCGACGCGCCCGGTCACTGGGCCGCCTGCTGGTTGTACGACCAGAACGAGAAGGCCGAGGTGGCCCAGTGAAATACCTGCTCCAGCGCATCGCGTTCTACCTGTTCACCGCGTGGGCCGCGATCACCCTGAACTTCTTCATCCCGCGGATGGTCCCCGGCGACCCGGTGCAGGCCCTGATCACCAAGTACCAGGGCCAGCTCAGCACCCAGGCGATCGACTCGCTGTACGTCCTGTTCGGACTCGACAAGGACAAGGGTCTCTGGCAGGAGTACCTGGACTACTGGGGCCAGCTGTTCCACGGCGACCTGGGCCTGTCCTTCACGTTCTTCCCGACCCCGGTCTCCGAGATCATCTCGTCGAGTCTGCCGTGGACGCTGCTGCTGGTCGGCATCACCACGATCATCAGCTTCTTCCTCGGCACCGGCCTCGGCGTGCTGGCCGGCTGGCGGCGTGGCTCGTGGGCGGACGGCCTGCTGCCGGTCACCACGTTCCTCTCCTCGGTGCCGTACTTCTGGCTCGGCATCATCGCGATCTACCTGCTCACCGGTCCGGGCAGCTTCTTCCCGTCGTCCGGCGGCTTCGACAACGGCCTGGTGCCGGCGTTCGACCAGTACTTCATCCCGAGCGCGCTGCGGCACAGCGTGCTCCCCGCGCTGACCATCCTGATCTCCTCGGTCAGCGGCTGGATCCTGAGCATGCGCAACATGATGGTGACGGTGTCCAGCGAGGACTACATCACCGTCGCGCACGCCAAGGGGCTCACCGACCGCCGGGTGGCGATGAGCTACGCGGCCCGCAACGCGCTGCTGCCGAACGTCTCCGGCTTCGCGCTGTCGCTCGGCTTCATCGTCGGCGGCACGCTGCTCGTGGAGATCGTCTTCTCCTACCCGGGCATCGGCTTCCAGCTCTTCCAGGCGCTGGGCGCCCAGGACTACCCGCTGATGCAGGGCATCTTCCTGATCATCACGATCTCGGTGCTGGTGGCGAACCTGATCGCGGACGTGGCGTACCTGCTCCTCGACCCGCGCACCCGCAAGGAGGGCTGACGCGATGAACGACCGCACCGAGCGGCACCTCGCCGAGCCGGACAGCCCCCTCGCACGCGAGGGCCAGGAGGGCTTCGCCAAGGGAGCACAGTCATGACCATTCCCACCTCCAGCATCGAGCAGGTCATCCCCGGCGAAGGCTCGATGGCGCAGCCGGAGACCGGCAAGAGGGGCAAGGCCAAGCGGCAGCGCTTCCGCTTCGTGTCCAACCGCAAGGCGGCCACCGGCCTGGTCATGCTCGCGATCTACCTGCTGTTCGCGATCATCGGACCGTGGGTCGCGCCGTACGCGCCGGACGCCCGCAGCAACGACCTGATCCAGAGCCCGTCGGGCGCGCACTGGCTCGGTACCACCCACCTCGGCCAGGATGTCTTCAGCCAGCTGCTGGTCGGCACCCGCAGCGTGATCTTCGTCGGCTTCTTCGCCGGCATCATCGCCACCATGCTGTCGGTGCTGATCGGCGTGACCGCCGGCTACCTGGGCGGCAAGGCGGACGAGGGCCTGTCCGCGCTCTCCAACGTCTTCCTGGTCATCCCGGCGCTGCCGCTGATCATCATCATCACGTCCACCCTGGAGAACGCCGAGGACTGGCTGATCGCCCTGGTGATCGGCCTGACCTCGTGGTCCTGGAACGCCCGGGTGCTGCGCGCGCAGACGCTGTCGCTACGCCGCCGGGACTTCGTCGACGCGTCCCGGGCCACCGGCGAGAAGACCTGGCGGGTGATCGTCTTCGAGCTGATGCCGAACCTGACCGCGGTGATCGCCTCGGGCTTCGTCGGCACTGTCATCTTCGCGGTGCTCTCCGAGATCACCCTGGCCTTCATCGGTGTCACGTCCAGCACCACCTGGAACTGGGGCACGATCCTGTTCTGGGCGCAGGGCCAGCAGGCCCTGGCCCAGGAGGCCTGGTGGTGGTTCATCCCGGCCGGCCTGGCCATCGCGTTGCTCGGCACCGCGCTCTCGCTGATCAACTTCGGCATCGACGAGTTCGTCAGCCCGCGCCTGCGCAGCGCCGGCAAAACCAAGATCAAAACAATTGATGGACGTACGGTCCGGATGCGCATCGGTTTCACACCGGTCCTGAGCAACTCCCCCGAGCCGCACACGCACGCCCGGCCGCTGGCCGATCCGGGCGCCGCGACGCCCGTCGTCAAGAAGGAGGTGGCCCCGTGAGCGACCCGGTGCTCGAGATCCGCAACCTGAACGTCGAGTACGGGCTGGGCGACCAGGCGGTCCGCGCGGTCCGCGACGTGAACCTGACCCTGCACCGCGGTGAGGTGCTCGGCCTGGCCGGCGAGAGCGGCTCGGGCAAGTCGACACTGGCGTACGGCATGACCCGCCTGCTCGCCCCGCCCGGCGTGATCACCGGCGGGCAGGTGCTCTACCACCCGGAGCAGGGCGAGGCGTACGACGTGCTCGGCCTCTCCGACCGCGAGCTGCGCGGGTTCCGCTGGGCCGAGACGGCCATCGTGTTCCAGGGCGCGATGAACTCGCTGAACCCGGTGCACAAGATCTCCACCCAGCTCACCGACGTGCTCAAGGCGCACCGGCCGGACATGTCCGAGTCGGCGCGCCACGCCCGGGCACGCGAGATGCTCAAGCTGGTCGGGATCGCCGCGGACCGGATGGACGCGTACCCGCACCAGCTCTCCGGCGGCATGCGGCAGCGCGTGATGATCGGCATGGCGCTGATCCTGCAGCCGCAGGTCGTGATCATGGACGAGCCGACCACCGCGCTCGACGTGGTCATGCAGCGGCAGATCCTCGGTCAGTTGATCGAGCTGCGCGAGCGGCTGGGTTTCTCGGTCATCTTCATCACCCACGACCTGTCGCTGCTCGTCGAGTTCTCGAACCGGATCGCGATCATGTACGGCGGCCGGATCGTCGAGGAGGCGCCGGCGGCGGCCATCTACCGGGACGCTCTGCACCCGTACTCCAAGGGTCTGCTCGGGTCCTTCCCGGCCCTGCGCGGGCCGCGCCGCGAGCTGACCGGCATCCCCGGCTCCCCGCCGGACCTCAAGGGCATGCCGAGCGGGTGCTCGTTCCACCCCCGCTGCCCGAAGGCGTTCGAGCCGTGCTCCGGGAACATCCCGGTGCTGGGCCGGCCGGGGACGCCGGACGGGCCGAGCCGGTCGGTGGCGTGCTGGCTGCACCCGACCGAGCAGCCGGTCGGATAGGCAGGCGGCCGGCCCCCTGCCGTCGGGGCCGGCCGCCACAATCCCGCACAGGGGAAATCCGCAATCCTGCATAGGGGACATTTCGTGACTTTCACGTGGGGTGTGGCGACCTCCGCCTACCAGATCGAGGGCGCCGCCGCCGAGGACGGCCGCACACCGTCCATCTGGGACACCTTCGCCCACCGCGTCGTCGGCGAGCACGGGGACGTGGCCTGCGACCACTACCACCGGATGCCCGACGACGTGCGGCTGATCAAAAGCCTGGGCGTGGACGCGTACCGGTTCTCGGTCTCCTGGCCACGGGTACAGCCCGGCGGGCGCGGCCCGGCGAACCCGGCCGGCCTGGCCTTCTACGACCGGCTGATCGACGAGCTGCTGGGCAACGGGATCGAGCCGTGGCTGACGCTGTACCACTGGGACCTGCCGCAGGAGCTGGAGGACGCCGGCGGCTGGCCGGAACGGGACACCGCCCACCGGTTCGCCGACTTCGCCGCGCTGGTCTCCGACCGCTTCCGGGACCGCGTCAAGAACTGGCAGACGCTGAACGAGCCGTGGTGCGCCGCCTATCTCGGCTACCAGCACGGCGTGCACGCGCCCGGCCGCCGCGACTTCGGCGACGCGCTGCGCGCCACCCACCACCTGCTGCTCGCCCACGGGCTGGCGGCCTCCGTCGTGAAACGACCGGACAACTCGGTGGGGATCGCGCTCAACATCGGCACCGCCACCCCGCACACCGACGACCCGCTGGACGTCGCCGCCGCCCGCCGCGCCGACGGCAACGTCGCCCGGATCTTCCTCGACCCGCTGGTCTTCGGCCGCTACCCGGAGGACGTGCTGGCGGACCTGGCGGCGCGGGGCCACCACCTGCCGGTCCGGGACGGCGACCTCGCGATCATCAACCAGAGGCCGGACGTGCTCGGCGTCAACTTCTACTTCGGACAGGACTTCGCCGGCCGCGACGAGCACGGCAACACCCACGACGAGCGCGGGCTGCCGATCGTCCGGGAGATCCGGCCGGACGTGCCGACGACCGCGATGGGCTGGGCGATCACCCCGGACCGGTTCACCACGCTGCTGCTGCGCCTGCACCGCGACTACGGCGTGCCGCTCGCGGTGACCGAGAACGGCGCCGTCTACGACGACCACCCGTTCCCCGACGGCTTCGTCGCCGACCAGGAGCGGACGGCGTACCTGAAGGCGCACGTCGAGGCCACCCTCGCGGCCCGGGAGCAGGGCGCGGACGTGCGCGGATACTTCGCCTGGTCGCTGATGGACAACTTCGAGTGGGCCGAGGGGTACGGCCGGCGGTTCGGCCTGGTCGCGGTCGACTACGAGACCCAGCGGCGTACGCCGAAACAGAGTGCGCTGTGGTTCCGTGACCGCATACGCTCCGGCCTGTGAGCGACTACCTGACAGTCAACCGCGCCAACTGGGACGAGCGGGCCCCGGCGCACGCCGCGTCCGCGGACTACGGCCTCGCACGCTTCGTGGCCGACCCCGCGCACCTGAGCGACGTGGTCCGCTTCGACCTGCCGCTGCTCGGCGACATCGCCGGGCAGCGGGCGGTGCACCTGCAGTGCCACATCGGCACCGACACGCTCTCGCTGTCCCGGCTCGGCGCCACCATGACCGGCCTGGACTTCTCCGGTGAGTCGCTGAGGCAGGCCCGGCTCCTCGCGTCGTCGGCCGGCGCGGACATCAGCTACGTGCAGAGCGACGCGTACGCCGCGCGGGACGCCCTGGACGGCGACTTCGACCTGGTCTTCACCGGGATCGGGGCGCTCGGCTGGCTGCCCGACGTCAAGCGTTGGGCGGCGACCGTGGCGTCGCTGCTCAAGCCGGGTGGGCGGCTGTTCATCCGGGAGGGACACCCGGTGCTGTGGGCCTGCGACTACGACCGTACCGACGGGGTGATCGCGCTCTCCGAGCCGTACTTCGAGCAGGCGGAGCCGCAGATCTACGACGAGGACGGGACCTATGTGGACACCGGGGCGACGTTCACGCACACCGTGACGCACGAGTGGAACCACGGGCTCGGCGAGATCGTCACCGCGGTGCTGGCGGCCGGGCTGACCCTGACCGGCCTGGTGGAGCATCAGAGCGTGCCGTGGAACGCGCTGCCCGGCCGGATGCGCCGGCTCGGCAACGGGGAGTGGCAGCTCGCCGACCGTCCCGAGCGCCTCCCGCACACCTACACCCTCCAAGCCGTCAAGTAGCCCGCCGCCCGCCCCCACGGGTGTCTCCGAGGCGTTGAGACACCCATCAGGACAAGCCGACCCCGGAGGCGCGGCCGGGCCGGGAGTAGCAGCGGCATGGCGGTGACGACTGTCCGGGCACCGGCGCTCCGGGCGTACCCCATCGATCCGAGCGGCCTGGACCCGGTTGCGGCCCGCGGGCTTCGCCGCACACAGCGGGTCGCCGGCCCGCGGCAGCGTGTCGGCCGGAGCCTCGCCCGGACGGACCTCCCGCCGGGCCCAGTTTAGAGAGCGGACGGATCCGGGTATCTGCCGCGCATTCCCCTGGTTTGGAGGCTCTCGATGCGTGCAGGCGCGGTTGTCATCGTCATCTGGCTGCTGCTCGGGCTGGTCGCGGCGTACCAGCGCAATTATTTCAAGAACACCGGCGACGCGAGCTGCGCGGAGGCCGGCACCGTCATCGTCACCACGCTCGCCGGGCCGCTGAACTGGCTCGGGGTCAACCCGAAGATCAAGTGCGAGGTGCCGGAGCCGTCCAAGTAGGCGGCTCTTGACCTGGAGCGCGCTCCAGGTCCTAGCGTCGTGGGACATGGAACTTCGTAACTTCGGGCGACTCGGGCGGATCAGCGCACTCACCCTGGGCGGCGGCGGCATCGGCGGCGTATGGGGCCGGACCGACCGGCGCGAGGCGGTGGCCACCGTGCACGCCGCCCTCGACGCCGGCATCACGATGCTGGACGTGGCGCCGTCCTACGGCACCGACTTCGAGTCGGAACGGGTGGCCCGCTCGTTCTCCTCCGCCGACCTCCTGATCACCTCCAAGGTCGGGCTGCCGGACGATCACGAACGGGACTTCGCCGCCCGCATCCGGCGCGGCCTGGTCGCGAGCCTGGAGCGTCTCGGCCGCGACCACCTGGATCTCTTCCTGCTGCACACCCAGATCCGGGCCGGCGCCCCGGTGCCCGAGACCATCGACCGGGACGGGTACCAGGAGGCCGCGGCGGCCTTCGCGGCGCTGCGGGACGAGGGGCTGATCCGGGCCTGGGGCATCACCGCGGTCGGCCATCCGGATCAGGTGCTGGCCGCGCTGCGGGGCACGCCCCGCCCGGACGCCGCCCAGGTGATCGTGAACGCGCTCGACCTCAACGGGTGGTGGGCGTTCGACGGCGTGCCGCCGAGGGGCGACGAGATCGTTCGCTCCGCTCACGAGAACGGGGTCCAGGTCATGGGCATCCGCGCGGTGGCGGCCGGGGCGCTCACCTCGGCGATTGATCGTACGACCGGAGCCGGCGACCCGGTGGCTGCCGACTTCGATCGCGCCGCCCCCTTCCGCAAGGTCGCCGCGGAGTGGGGAACGCCGCCCGCCGTGCTCGCGCATCGGTACGCGCTCTCGGTGCCCGGCGTCTCCACAGTGGTCCTCGGCGTGAAGAACCGGGCCGAGCTCGCGGAGTGCGTGGCGGCCGAGGCGGCGGGTCCGCTGTCGCCCTCCGAGATGGACGCGCTGCGCGCTCTGGCCCGGTGACCACCACCGTCGACCGAGCCGGCGCGCCCTGGTGTCACCGCCTTCGCCGGCGCGGACCGCGCTCTAGCGAACCCAGGGCGGGCTGATCACCGAGCCGTCGGGCAGGGTGGCCTCCAGCCCGACGCTGGTGGTCACCCACGCCTCGGCGGTCTCCGGGCCCCGGTTGTCGACGCCGAACTCGGCGCCTGCCGGGACCCGGAGCACGTCTCCCGGGTCCAACTGCTCGACGGCGCCGTCCAGGTGGACGTGGATCCGGCCGGTGAGCACCAGGATCACCTCCTCCTTGCCGACCCGGTGCGGGATGCCCGCGGTCCCCGGGGCGATCTCCAGCCGCCAGGCGCAGAGCTCCTCGCTGCCGGCCCGCGGCGAGACGTACGAGTGGAAGACCGCTCCGTGCAGGCGGTGCCGCACCGCGTCGCCGTGCTTTCGTACTGCCATCTGCTCCCCCTCATTCGGTCAAGTGACTTGACGAAATGGTCAACCAGCTTGACCGCCGTGTCAAACTCGACCGGTGCGACGTGATCTCCTGGACCTGCCGGTGCTGCTGCTCGGTGCGGCATCCGCGCTGGTGGACGGCATCAACGCGGGAATACGCGCCCGCGGCTTCACGGATCTGCGGCCGGCACACGGTTTCGCCTTCGTGCGCCTCGCCCCGTCCGGCGCGACAGTGGTGGAACTGGCCGAGCATCTGGGGGTGACCAAGCAGGCGGCCAGTCAGATGGCGGACGAGCTGGTCCGCAAGGGGTACGTCGCGCGCCGGCCGCACCCTTCGGACGCCCGCGCGCGGCTGCTGACCCTCACCGAGCGGGGGTGGGCGTGCACCCGGGCCGCCGACGAGGCCGCGTCCGAGGTGTTGCGGCCGTGGGCCGACGCTCTCGGGGCTGACCAGGTGGCCGCCGTGCGGGCGGCGCTGTCGGCGCTGACCGTCCCCGGCCGCATCCGCCCAACCTGGTGACCTTCCGCCCCCCAACCACCCGAGCCCATCCCAGCCCGGTCCCCCAGCCGGGACTGATGGTCGCCGAAGCCCGTCCGGAACAACCACCAGCCCCGGCCCGGTCCACTCGACTGGGGCTGGTGATTGTTCCGGACGGGCCGAGACGACCATCAGGGCCACCGGAGGGCTTGGCCGGGGGTGAGCATGGGTTCGGACGGCCACCAGGGCCGGCTGGGTGGTGGTCGCTCGGGGTGGCATGGAACGCGAACCGCCCGCCGCGTGGGCGGCGGGCGGTCGGGGCGGGACGTGGTCAGTCGCGCTCGATGTGGTGGCCGATCAACTGCGGTCCCATGAGGACAGCGGTGCCGGAGCCGTCGCGGCGGGTGTCGACCTCGGGGAGCTCGACCGGGTCGCCGGTGTTGGTGGCGCCGACCGGGCGCGGGCCGACCCAGGCCACCGCCAGCGCCGACTCGCCCTTCAGGAAGCGCTGCACCCGCACCCCGCCGGTGGCGCGGCCCTTCGCCGGGTACGACGCGAACGGTGTCACCTTCACCTGCGTGCCGGTCGACGTGACGACCATCGGCTCGCCGTGCGTGGGGTCCGAGGTGGACACCGCGTTGAACGACACGACCGTGGCCTCCGGCGTCAGGTTGATGCCGGCCATGCCGCCACCCTTGAGGCCCTGCGGCCGCACCAGCTTGGCCGGGAAGCGCAGCAGGCTCGCGTCCGACGTGACGAACACCAGCGACTCGGCGCCGTCCACCAGCCAGGTGGCCTGCAGCACCTCGTCACCCTCCTTGAGGGTGATCACCTCGAACTCGTCGGAGCGCACCGGCCACTCCGGCGCGCAGACCTTGACCACGCCGTGCCGGGTACCCAGCGCGAGACCCGGGGAGTCGCCGGCGGCCAGCGGCGCGAGCCCGACCACCTTCTCCCCCTTCTCCAGCGGCACCAGCTCGGACGCGGACATGCCGCCGCGCAGCGACACCGTCCCGGACTGCTCGGGCAGCACCGGCAGCGGCAGCACGTCGGTCTTGAACGCGCGTCCCCGGTTGGTGATCAGCAGGATCCGGCCGCGGGCGGTGGAGTGGATGAGCGCGCGGACCGCGTCGTGCTTGACCCGGCCGCTGCGCTTGCGGCCCTCGGCGGACTCCTCGCTCTCCGCCGCGGTCCGGGCGATCAGGCCGGTCGCGGAGAGGATCACCTGGCACGGGTCGTCGGCGACCTCGAGCGGGCCGGCCGGCACCGAGGCCGCGAGCACCTCCTTGAGGTCGCCGTCGATCAGCGTGGTGCGCCGGGAGCTGGCGAACTCGCTGGTCACCTCGGCGAGCTCGTCGGAGACGACCTGCTTGAGCACGGCTTCGTCGTCCAGGATCCGGCTCAGCTCGGCGATCTCGTTGCGCAGCCGCTCCTGCTCGGTCTCCAGCTCGATCCGGTCGAAGCGGGTGAGCCGGCGCAGCGGGGTGTCCAGAATGTACGTCGCCTGGATGTCGCTCAGCCCGAATTCGCTCATCAGCGACGACTTGGCGGCCGCCGCGTCGTCGCTGGCCCGGATGATCGCGACCACCCGGTCGATGTCGATCAGGGCGATGAGCAGGCCGTCGACCAGGTGCAGGCGGTCCTGGCGCTTGGTGCGGCGGAACTCCGTCCGCCGGGTGACCACCTCGTAGCGGTGCTGGACGAAGACCTCCAGCAGCGCCTTGAGCCCGAGCGTGCGCGGCTGGCCGTCGACGAGCACCAGGTTGTTGATGCCGAACGAGGTCTCCAGCGGGGTGAGCCGGTAGAGGTCGGCGAGCAGCGCCTGCGGGTTGACGCCGACCTTGCACTCGATCACCAGGCGGGTGCCGTGCTCGCGGTCGGTCAGGTCCTTGACGTCGGCGATGCCCTGCAGCCGGGCCGCCTGCCGCTGGCCGCGCTTGGGGCCGGAGGTGATCATCTTGCCCTTCACCTCGTCGGTGATGGCTTCGATGATCTTCTCGGCGCCGACGCCGTACGGCAGCTCGGTCACCGTGATCGCCTGGCGCCCGCGCCCGCCCTCGAGCAGTCCGGTCTGCGCCCGGGCGCGCATGCGCACCACGCCACGGCCCGTCTCGTACGCCCGGCGCACCTCGTCGAGGCCGAGCAGCTGGCCGCCGGTCGGCAGGTCCGGCCCGGGCACGAAGCGCATCAGCTCGTCGAGGCCGGCGTCCGGGTTGGTGATCAGGTGCCGGGCGGCCGCGACCACCTCGCCCAGGTTGTGCGGGATCATGTTGGTCGCCATCCCGACCGCGATCCCGGACGTGCCGTTGACCAGCAGGTTCGGGAAGGCGGCGGGCAGCACCTTGGGCTCGACGTCGTCGCCGTCGTAGGTCGGCTTGAAGTCGACGGTGCCCTCGCCCAGCTCGCCGACCAGCAGCATCGCCTCGCGCGACATCCGGGCCTCGGTGTAGCGGGCGGCGGCCGGCCCGTCGTCGGGCGAGCCGAAATTGCCGTGCCCGTCGATGAGCGGCGCGTTCAGCGAGAAGTCCTGCGCGAGCCGGACCAGCGCGTCGTAGATCGCCACGTCGCCGTGCGGGTGGTACTTGCCCATCACGTCGCCGACGACGCGGGCGGACTTCACGTACGCCCGGTCCGGCCGGTGGCCCTGCTCGGACATCGACCAGAGGATCCGCCGATGCACCGGCTTCAGCCCGTCCCTGGCGTCCGGCAGCGCCCGCGAGTGGATCACCGAGTACGCGTACTCCAGGTAGGAGTCCTCGACCTCGGTGGTCAGCGGGTTGTCGATGACGCGGGCGCCGGCCTGATCGAACGCGGACAGGTCGACGCGATTATCGGTGTTCTTGCGGCGTGCCATGAAACAGCGACCTCTCAGGCGTCGATCGTCTCTTGATCGATGCGGCCCGCCGCGTCGATCAGCCAGTTCTTCCGGGGCTCGACCCGCTCACCCATCAGCAGTTCCAGGGTGGCCTCGGCACGGTCGGCGTCGTCCAGCGTGATCCGGCGCACGGTGCGGCTGGCCGGGTTCATCGTGGTGTCCCACAACTCGTCGGCGTCCATCTCGCCGAGCCCCTTGAACCGGGGCACCGGCTTCTGCACCTGTTTGCCGGACCGCTCGTACCGGCTGACCGTGCTCTCCATCTCCTGCTGGGTGTACGTGTACACCGTCTCCGGGTTGCGGCCCTTGGTGACCACCTTGTGCAGCGGCGGCATAGCGGCGTAGAGCCGCCCCTCCTCGATCACCGGGCGCATGTACTTCGCGAAGAGGGTGATCAGCAGCGTCCGGATGTGCGAGCCGTCGACGTCGGCGTCCGCCATGATCATCACCCGGCCGTACCGCATCGCGCCGATCTCGAACGTGCGGCCCGAGCCGGCGCCCAGCACCTGGACGATCGCCGAGCACTCGGCGTTGTCCAGGACCTGCTGGAGGCTGGCCTTCTGCACGTTGAGGATCTTGCCGCGGATCGGCAGCAGCGCCTGGTACTCCGAGGAGCGGGCCATCCGGGCGGTGCCCAGAGCGCTGTCGCCCTCGACGATGTAGAGCTCGCTGCGGGAGATGCCGGTGGAGCGGCAGTCGACCAGCTTGGGCGGCATCGACGCGCCCTCCAGGGCGGTCTTGCGCCGGGCCGCGTCCTTCTGCTGCTTCTGGGTGAGGCGGACGCGGGCCGCGTCCACCACCTTCTGCAGGACCGTGCGGGCCTCGGTCTTGGTGCGCCGGCCGTCGATCCACTCCTTCAGGTACGCCTCGACCAGGGTCTGCGTCACCCGGGTGATGCCGGCCGTGGAGAGCTCGTCCTTGGTCTGCGAGGTGAACTGCGGCTCGGGCACCCGCACGTGGATGACAGCCGTCATGCCCTCCAGCAGGTCGTCCAGGACCGGCGGCTCCTCCTTCGGCTTGAGCAGGCCGCGGGCGTTGCGGATGGCCTCGGTGAGCGCACGCACCAGGGCACGCTCGAAGCCCTTGCGGTGCGTGCCGCCGTGCACGTTGCGGATGGTGTTGGTGAAGCACTCGACGTTGCGCTCGTACCCGGTGCCCCAGCGGAAGGCGACCTCGACCTGGGCCTGCCGGACCACGTTCGACTGCATGACGCCGTTGGCGTCGGCGGCGTTCTCCTTGTATGTCCCCTCGCCGGTGACCATCAGGATCCCGGAGACCGGCTTGTCGGCGGCCGGGGTCAGGAACTCCACCATGTCGACCAGGCCGTTGGGGTAGTGGAACGTCTCGGTGTGCGGCTCCTCGGCGGTCGCGTCGAAGAGCGTGAACTGCACGCCGGGCACCAGGAACGCGGTGTTGCGCAGCTTGGTGCGGACCGCCTCGACGTCCAGCCGGGCGCCGCTCTCGAAGTAGCGGGCGTCGTACCAGTACCGCGTCGAGGTGCCGGTGGGCTCGCCGCGCTTCATCCGGCGGGCCACCCGCAGGCCCGGCTGCGGGGTGAACGGCGCGGTCGGCCCGGGGCCGTCGAAGACGCCCGGCACGCCGCGCTGGAAGGAGATCTCGTGCACCTTGCCGTCGCGCTTGACGGTGACGTCGTAGCGCAGCGAGAGCGCGTTGACCGCGGAGGCGCCGACGCCGTGCAGACCGCCGGACGCCTTGTATCCGGAGCCGCCGAACTTGCCGCCGGCGTGCAGCCGGGTGAGCACCAGCTCGACGCCGCTCAATCCGCTCTTGGCGTGCACGTCGGTCGGGATGCCCCGGCCGTCGTCGTCCACCTGGACCGAGCCGTCGCCGTGCAGCGTCACGGCGATCCTGGTGGCGTGGCCGCCGACCCCCTCGTCGGTGCAGTTGTCGATGATCTCGTTGGCCAGGTGGTTGATGCCCCGGCTGTCGGTGGACCCGATGTACATCCCTGGGCGTTTCCGGACAGCGTCCAGCCCTTCCAGGTGCGTGAGGTCGTCAGCCCCGTACAAGGTCTCTGGCTGTGCGGTCACGAGGTGGCTCTCCCGGTCGCCCTTCGGTGGTCAGAACGGCGCGAGCCTACCCGGAGCGTCCGACACTTCTGTCCCTGGCGAGCCAGGTGACGGCAGGTCAGGTCGAAAATTCGGGAAAAAGGTTACAAAATTCCGCTAGTTGACCGCCATCAGGCGGGCGGACTGCGGCTGTAGCGCGCGCCACAGGTCCAGCGGGCACACCTTGCCCGGCACCGACACCGGCGGCATCTCCTGGTAGGCGATCAGCTCGTCGCTGACCTCCCGGGTGGCCGAGCAGACCACCACCGTGTCGTGCGGCGCGTACGCCTGCAGCCGGGCCGCGGTCGCCACCACGCCCCCGCTGATCATCCCGTAGCCCCCGTCGAAGGCCGCCAGCGGATCGACGATGACCTCGCCGGTGGCCAGCCCGGCCCGGGTCCGGACCCGGTGCCTGCCGGCCAGGAGACGCCCCCTCAACGCCTCCTGGACCGACAGGCCCGCGCGCACGGCCGAGGCGGCCGCCTCCGGCTCGAAGCCGTCCTCGCCGGCGCCGAACACCGCCATCACCGCGTCGCCGACGTACTTCTCGACGATGCCGCCGCCGTCCCGGACCACCCCGGCCACCGCCGAGAAGTAGTCCCGCTGGAGTGCCCGGACCTCCGCGCAGTCGAGCCGGTCCACCAGCGCGGTGAAGCCGACGATGTCGATGAACAGCACGGTCACGGTCTGGCGCCGCTCCGCGACGGCGTCGATGGTGCTGGCGGTCATGTCTCACGCTCCCCCAGAGCACTGCCTTGGCCGGGAGAACGGTGCCAGCCCGCGCCCGGCCCGCGGATCCGCAGAACGACGTATCTCCGAGCTGATCGACACTCGTCATTTTTGTGACGCAGAACAGTCCGAATTGACGACAACGTGGTAGGTGCTTTCGGATTAGGCTGCCGGACATGGCCAGCCAGGGGGACGACGGGCCGCTTGTCGGGCGCACCGGCACGCTGGCCGACATCAAGTCCTACTTGGGCGATGTCGGTCCCGGCGGGACGGCCGCGGTCTTTCTGACCGGGGAGAGCGGTGTCGGCAAGAGCCGGCTGCTGCGGGAGACCGCCGACGCGTTGCGCGGTGGGGGTTTCGCGGTGCTCTTCGGCACCTGTCTGGACATCGGCGACGCCTCGCCGCTGCACCCGGTGCTGCAGGCGCTGCGCCGGCACGACAGCGCGCCGGCCACTGTGGCCGACGACGCCGGCGCCCTGCTCGACCGGGTGTCGCGGGACCTGCGCGCGATCGCCGGCGACCAGCGGCTGCTGCTCGTCCTCGACGATCTGCAGTGGGCCGACCGGAGCACCCGCCAGCTGCTGCTCTACCTGCTCGCCGGTCTGGGCGACGTGCGGGTCTCGGTGCTCGCCGCGATCCGGGCCGAGGCCCTGCACGGCACCCACCCGCTGCGCCGGGTGCTGGCCGAGCTGCGCCGGCTGCGCTCGGTGCGGGTGGTCGACCTGGCCCCGCTGGACCAGGAGCAGACCCGCGAGCTGGTCACCGCGATCGCCGGCGGGGAGGTGGCCGGGGAGGACGCCGAGCGGGTCTACAAGCGCAGCGGCGGCAACCCGTTCGTGGTCGAGGAGCTCGCCAGGGACCTGCGCGACGGCCGGGTGGAGCTGTCCGACACGCTCCGCGAGATCTTCCTGTCCCGCATCGACGAGCTCCCGCCGAACGCGCACGCCGTGGTGAACGCGCTGGCCGCGGGCGTCGAGCCGGTCGAGCACGCGGTGCTGGCCCGGGTGGTGCGCCTGGCCGAGGACGAGCTGCTGGAGGCGGTCCGCGCCGCGGTGGCCTACCGCTTCGTGGTCGGCGACGGCGAGGGCTACCGGCTGCGCCACCGCCTGGTCGCCGAGGTGCTGGAGCAGGAGGTGCTGCCGGCCGAGGCGGCCGCGCTGCACCGGCGGTACGCGGAGGCGCTGGAGACCTGCCCGGGCGACGCCGACCACGCCCGGCTGGCCCACCACTGGCAGCGGGCCGGGCTGCCGGCCCGGGCGCTGCCCTCGGTGGTCGCCGCGGCCCGCTCCGCGGAAGGTCTGTACGGCTTCGCCGAGGCACACCGGCACTGGACCCTGGCGCTGCGGCTGACCGGCGAGGACGCGGCCGAGCGCACCGAGCTGCTCGGCCACGCCGCCGAGTCGGCGCACCAGTGCGGCGAGCACCTGCTCGCGCTGGCCCGGCTGGAGGAGCTGGCCGGCCGCGCGGACGCGCCCACCGAATGCGAGCTGCACCTGCGCCGGGCCCGCTACCTCGCGGCGGCGGGCCGGTCCGAGACCGCCGAGCGGGAGTACGAACTGGCCCTGCGCTCCTCCGACTGCACGCCCCGGCTGCGCGCCACCGCCGCCGCGTTCCTCGCCGAGCTGCTGCTGCACCTCGGACGGTACGCGGACGCCAACCAGCACGCCCGGGACGCGCTGGAGCTGGCCGCGATCGACGGCTCGACCGCCGACCTGGTCCGGGCCAGCGCCGCGCTGGGCTTCAGCGCCGCCTTCCGCGAGGATCCGGACGCCGGCCTGGCGGTCATCCGGCACGCCGTGGAGATCGCCGAGCGCTCCGGCCACCCGGACGACCTGGGCGTGGCCTACCTGCATCTCGCCGAGCTGCTCACCGGCCCGCTGAACAGCATCGAGGAGGGTGTGCTGGTGGCCCGCCGGGGCGCCGACCGGCTCGCCTCGCTCGGGGTCGGCCGCACCTATCAGACGCGGCTGCTGGCGATCGCCGGCAACGGCCTGTTCCGGATCGGCCAGTGGGCCGAGGCGGACTCGGTGCTGGAGGAGGCGATGCGGCACCGCCCGTCCGGCGCCGACGCGGTGGAGCTGCTGCTCGCCCGCAGCCGGCTCTGGGTGGGCTTCGGCGAGCTGGACAACGCCCGCCGCGACCTGGACGCGGTGGCCACGCTGCTGGCCGGCGGCGGGGCCCGGCACGTGCTGCCGATGCTCACCCTGCGCTCCGGCCTGGCGATGTGGCAGAAGGAGCACGCCGACGCCCGCGCCGCGGTGCAGCGTGGCCTGACCGAGACCCGCTCCGACGACCTGGTGCTGCTCGGCGTGCTGGCCTGGCACGGGCTGCGGGCCGAGGCGGAGGCGCACGCGGACGGCGCGCCTGTCGACCCGGGCGCGCTGCGCCGGCTCAAGACCGTGGTGGGCCGCCTGGAGACCGGCGCGTCCAACGCCGCGCCCGAGGTCAGGGCGGTGCTCGACGGCTACTTCTACCTGTGCGCGGCCGAGCTGAGCCGGATCGAGGACCGGCAGGATCCGGAGCCGTGGGCCCGCGCGGCGGCCATCTGGGACCGTCGGGCGCAGCCCTATCCGGCCGCCTACTCGCGTCTGCGGCACGCCGAGGTGGCGCTGAGCCGGCGGGCCCGGCGCACGGCGGCGGTGGCCGGGCTGCGCCAGGCGTATCTGACCGCGACGGCGATGGGCGCCCGCCCGCTGGCGAACGAGATCAGGAGCGTCGCGCAGCGTTTCCGGGTCGCCCTCGCGGACGACGCGGACACCGTGCCGATGACGCCGCCGGAGCCCGATTCCGGCGATGAGCTGGCGGTTCTCACCGGCCGTGAGCGCGAGGTGCTGGCCGCGGTGGCCGAGGGCCTGACGAACCGGGAGATCGGTGAGTTGCTGTTCATCAGTGAACGCACGGTCGGGGTGCACCTCGGGCACATCTTCGACAAACTGCAGGTGCGTACCCGCGTACAAGCCAGTCGGGTCTATTTGACAGCGGCCTGAGCAGGCAATCGTTATCTCGCCGTGACATACGTACACGGAATACGTCGTTCTACCGATCCCCTCGCCCGCTGCCGGTGGAAGGCTGTGGGCACGGGGGAGCACCGCCCGGTGGTCGCAGAGCCGCCGGGCGGTGCTGGGGGCCCTCCGCACATCAGCAAGTCGCGTGGAGGATCCGATGACCCAGCCCATCTGGGGGCCAGTGCAGGCTCAGATGTCCGTGATCCTGCGGGAACACCCGGACGACGTGCCCGCCGTCGTGGCCCAGCTCAGCAGACTGCAGGACGTGCTCTGCCAGGTGCCGCCGTTGCTGAGCGGCAACCCGCTGGCCGATTTCAACGAGCTCTACCTCGCCATCACCGAGAACGTCCTGGACCGGCTGTACGCGGGCAAGTTCAAGGACCCGGCGTTCCTGTCCCGGCTCGACGTGGAGTTCGCGGCCCGGTACTTCGACGCCCTGCGCTACTGGACCGAGGGCAGCCCGGCCTGCCCCGGCGTCTGGGCCGGTCTGTTCCACCGCATCCCCGGACCGGACGCGCGCCCGCTGCCGTCCGCCGTCGCCGGCGTCAACGCGCACATCAACTTCGATCTGCCGTTCGCGCTGGTCACCACGTTCGACCACCTGGGCAGCGACCCGATCGACGGCAGCGACCAGCACCACGACTACCTGCAGGTCAACGACATCTTCGCGGAGGAGATCCCCGGCCTGCGGCGCGGCTACCTCGACCGTTGGCAGCTGCTCATCGACACGATGAACGGCGACCTGGACGACTGGTGGCAGGGCGAGATGGTGGAGTACACGCGGAACGTCGCGTGGCGCAACGCGCAGAAGATCTGGGCCATCCGGCACGACCTGATCGCGCTCGACGCGGAACGCCGCCGGCTCGACCGGACCGCCACCGGCCTGGGCAAACTGCTGCTCTCGCCGTTCGCCGGCTTCCTGCAGTAGTCACTTCGCGAGCCGGATCAGCCGGGCCGAGGTCGCCGAGCCGCTCCGCACGCCGCCGATGCCGACCTCGACGCCGGTCGTCAGCGCGGCACGGTCCACGACCTTGCGCTCCCGCACGATCCGCAGCGGATCGCCGTAACTCCAGGTGAGCTCGAAACCGTCGGTGGATCGCACGGTCAGGCTCGTGCCATCGACCGCGGTGATCTTCCCGCGCTGCACGACGACGATCCGTACACCGTCCTTGGCCTGGACGGTGACCTCGCCGTGCAGCGCGTCGCGGCGCAGCAGCTTGCGCACGACGCGCGGGCGGACGCCGTCGTGGGGCGCCGCGCTGGGTGACGCGTCGGTGGTGAATCCGACCTCCTCCAGCGCGACCGACTCCGCCCAGGCGCCGGCATCCGAGGGTGTCGCGGCCGCGCCGCATCCCGCCAGGGCGAGGGTTGCGGTCGCGGCCAGGATCATGGCTTTCCCGTTTCGATTCATGGGTACGACGATGCGCCCGCCGCGATCGGCGGACGTCAGCCGATTGTTCGGGTCCGGTAAGGAAGCTCCACGGTGAACATCGCCCCGCCCTCCGCGGCGTGCCCGGCCTCGATCCGCCCGCCCAGCCGGGTCACCAGGCGCGCCGCCAGCGCCAGCCCGAGCCCGCTGCCGACCTTGCGGATGCCCCGGTAGCGGCGGTTCAGCGCGCCCCGCTCGAACGCCACGGCCAGATCCTCGTCGGTGAAGCCGGGCCCGCCGTCGCGCACCTCGAGCACCCCGCCCGACTCCCCGGCCCGTACCGCGAGCACCAGTGGCGCGCCGGCCGGGACCACCCGCAGCGCGTTCTCGCAGAGCCCGTCGAGCACCTGCCGGATCCGGCCGGGATCGGTCGCCACGATGACCGGCTCGTCCGGCACCTCCACCGACAGGCTCGGCCCGTCCGGCGCGCATCGGGCCGACCAGGCGCGACCGGCCTCCCGGACCAGCTCGGCGAGATCCACCGCGACCACGTCCAGGGGCAGGTCGGCGGCCTCCAGGCGGGACAGCACGAGCAGGTCGGAGATGAGCCGGTCCAGCCGGTCGGCCTCGGCGAGCACGGTGGCCCCGGCCTGCGCCGCGCCGTCCGCCGCGACCACGCCGTCGGCCAGCGCCTCCGCGTAGCCACGGATGGTGGACAACGGCGTACGCAGCTCGTGGGAGACCGACAACAGGAAGTCGCGCTCCCGGCCCTCACTCGTCCGCAACGCCGCGGCCAGCTGATTCACCGCCTCGGCGAGGCGGACGGCCTCGGCCGGGCCGTGCCTGGCGATCCGCACCGACCGGTCGCCGGCGGCGAGCCGACCGGCCGCCGCGGCGGCCAGCTCGATCGGCCGGGTGACGAAGCGGGCCAGCAGCGCGCCGGCCAGGGTCCCGCCGAGCAAGCCGGCCAGCAGCGCCCACCAGACGCCGCCGAGCACCTGCCACGCCAGGCCGGAGGAGGCCGGGCGGGTCAGCACCACGCCGGCATCGATGCCGGACAGCGGGCGGCCGGCGATGAACGAGGCGCGCCCGCCGACCCGGTCCCGGAGATCCACCAGGCCGCCGCCGGCCAGCTGGGCGATCACCCGCGGTGGCAGGCCCGGCTTGTCCGGCACGCCGCGCCGGATCAGGTAGATCTCGATGTCGTCCCGGCGCAGCCGCTTGGCGATCTTCTCCCGGGCGGCCGGGCGCTCGTCGGCGAGCAGCTCGACCGCGAGCGCGCTCTTCTCCACCAGCTCCGCGCGCACCTGGGCGTGCACCGAGCGGACCGCGACCGGGACGGCGACCAGCGCCGTGACGATCACCGAGACCACCGCGGTGGCGGCGGTGACCAGGACGGCGCGGCCGGTGAGCGTACCGAGGAAGTCACGCATCGGCGGTGTACCCGACGCCCCGGACGGTCCGGATCAGGCCGGCCGCGCCGCCCAGCTTCGCCCGGACCTGGGCCACGTGGACGTCAACGGTGCGGGTGCCGGCGTGCGAGGCGTAACCCCAGACCGCGGCGAGCAGCTCCTCGCGGGTGAAGACCCGGCCCGGGCGGCCGAGGAGGTGGGCGAGCAGGTCGAACTCGGTTGCGGTGAGGACCAGTGGCGTCGCGCCCAGGTGCGCGGCGCGCCGGCTCCGGTCGAGGGTGAGCGGGCCGAGAGTCCGTACCCCATCGGTCTCCGGTGGGCCCGCGGCCCGGCGCAGCAGGGCCTTGACCCGGGTGACCAGCTCGCGCGGGCTGAACGGTTTCGTCACGTAGTCGTCGCCGCCCAGCTCCAGGCCGAGGATCCGGTCCACCTCGTCGTCCCGCGCGGTCAGGAAGATCACCGGCGTCCAGTCGCCGTCGGCGCGCATCCGGCGGCAGATCTCGGTGCCGTCCAGGCCGGGCAGCGCGATGTCCAGGATGCCGGCCACCGGGCGCAGCCGGCGGGCCGCGGCCAGACCGGCCGGGCCGTCGTGCTCGACGTGCACGCCGAACCCCTCCCGGCTCAGGTAGAGCCGGACCAGGTCGGCGATCGGACGCTCGTCCTCGACGACGAGCACGAGCCCCTTGGATGTGTCGGTCACGGATCACATCATGCCGTCGCCGCCGTCCGGGCGGTGTTCGAGTCAGGTAAGGCCCGCCGGCACGGGCGCCGGGAAGGCCTCAGGGGTTCCTTCGCGGATTGACGGAAAGCGCTCTCCGTCCGTGCTATAAAGGGCGGCGATCCCGGCGCGGGCCCCGGTCCAGTCGCTTCTTGGTCAGTGCGGACCTCGTCTCGTGCTGGCCCGGCCCGGTGGCCGGTCCGGGTCGTCGCCGGCCGTGAGTCGCCCGGTTCCTGAGCCGGGCGAGGCGTCGCACACGGGGGGATGCCTCGCCCCACCTGCGGATTCCCGGTGGCCGCCCGCTGCGCGGGCGGCCACCCCGCCACCCCGCACCCGCATCGCCGCCAGGTTCCGGCTGGTCGTGAGGGCCTGTCCGGGGCCCTTGGGAGACCCCTGCGCGCCAGCCGGAAGCCGGCGGCGCGGCCGCAACCGGAAGTTGCCGCGGGCCCGCGGCGTACCGGAGAAATCAGTGCGCGGCCTGGAGCAGCGCTTCCAGCATGGCCTTGTAGGCCGCCGCCGTGACGATCGGGATCCCGTACTGGCGGGCCAGCTTGGCCACGCCGGACAGCGAGTCCGGATCGGCCGCGACCAGCAGGCGGGTCTGCTTGGTCACCTTGCGGGCCGTGCGCAGGCCGTGGGTCAGCGCGTCCACCTCGAGATGCTCCCGCGGCGGGTGCAGGTTCCCGGTGAAGACCACCTGGTCCCCCGGGCTGAGCTGCCACTGGACGGGCTGCGCGGCCGGCTTGGCGGTGGCCTCGTCCAGAGCGCGGTCGACGTCGGCCGGGGTGAGGCCGAGCAACTCGGCGACGCCGTCCAGATCCAGGCGCTCGGCCCGGGTCAGGATCTGGTCGGCCAGGGCGACAGCGGCCAGGCCGGAGAGGTAACGGTGGTGCAGGAACTCGGCGTCGGCGCGGGAAAGACCGATTCTGCCCGCCGCGTTGACCAACTGGTCGGCCTCGCTCGCGGAGATGTGCCGGTCCAGCAGGACGCCGTCGAGCAGGGCCAGGTACGCGTCGGCCTTCGGGTTCAGCTGCCGCGGCAGGCGGTCGACCAGACGGGTGAGGAAGTGCGGCTCGCGCTCCTCGGGACGGCGGCGCGGGACCGGCGCCACCGGGCTGACCGGCAGCCGCGGCCACAGCGCCTGCCGCGCCTCGTCGATCAGCTCGGCCCACGGCGGCGGGTCGCCTGCCCGGCCCAGGTAGTAGGCGAGCAGCTCACCGGCGGCCCGGGCGCCGTGCAGCGCGGAGTACTCCCGGTGGGGGCCGAGACCGGCGGCCGCGCGGCACGCCGCCAGGCTGCGCGACGCGGCCGGCAGGAAATGCCCGGCCAGACGCATCGTGCACAGCCCCCGGTCGTCGTCGACCGGGACCGTCACGCCCAGCTTACCGAACTCGGCCGCCAGGAACCCCGCGTCGAAGAGCAGGTTGTGCGCCACCACCAGATGCCCGGCCAGCCGCTCGGCGACCTGCCCGGCCAGCTCGGCGAAGACCGGAGCGCGGCGGGCCTCGGCGCCGGTGATCCCGTGCAACTCCTGCGGGCCCAGGTCACGGTCCGGGTTGACGAGCGTGCACCACTCGTCCCGGACCCGGCCCGCGCTGTCCAGGCGCACCACCGCGATCTCCACGATGCGGTCGTGCCAGCTGGTCCTGGCGCCGGTGGTCTGCAGGTCGAGTACGGCGTACATGAGAAGAAAATTAGGCGACCGCCCCGGCCCGGCGCCAGCCGGCCCGCAGGCCGTCCCCCGACCGGCCGAGCTGCGGGAACGCCGACGCGGCGGACCGGCGGCCGCGGTCCCGGCGGCGGGATCCGGGCGGGCGTTGCAGGATGGTCGGTATGAGCTCCGGCGAGTACACCCGCGACCAGCACTACCTCACCACCCGGATCACCGCCGACGGCCGGGACGGGTACCCGGTCGAGCCGGGCCGGTACCGCCTGGTGGTGAGCCGGGCCTGCCCGTGGGCGAACCGCGCGATCATCGTGCGGCGCCTGCTCGGACTGGAGGACGTGCTGTCGATGGGCGTCGCCGGCCCGACGCACGACGAGCGGAGCTGGACCTTCGATCTGGATCCGGGCGGGCGCGACCCGGTGCTCGGCATCGAACGGTTGCAGGAGGCGTTCCTCAGACGAGTTCCGGGGTACGACAAGGGCGTCACGGTCCCGGCGATCGTCGACGTCGGGTCCGGCGAGGTGGTCACCAACGACTTCGCGCAGATCACCATCGACCTGTCGGTGGAGTGGCGGGCCTTCCACCGCCCCGGCGCCCCGCAGCTGTACCCGGCGGCGCTGCGCGCGGAGATCGACGAGGTGAACGCGGCAGTCTTCCGGGACGTGAACAACGGCGTGTACCGGGCCGGCTTCGCGACCTCGCAGGAGGCCTACGAGAAGGCGTACCACCAGTTGTTCGACCGCCTGGACCAGCTCTCCACCCGCCTGGAGGGGCAGCGGTACCTGGTCGGTGACACGATCACCGAGGCGGACGTCCGGCTGTTCACCACCCTGGCCCGCTTCGACGCGGTGTACCACGGGCACTTCAAGTGCAACCGGTCCAAGCTGAGCGAGATGCCGGTGCTCTGGGCGTACGCCAGGGACCTGTTCCAGACGCCGGGCTTCGGGGACACCATCGACTTCGGCCAGATCAAGGAGCACTACTACGTGGTGCACCGCGACATCAATCCGACGGGCGTCGTCCCGGCCGGGCCGGACGTCACGAACTGGCTGACCCCGCACGGCCGCGAGGCGCTGGGCGGCCGCCCGTTCGGCGACGGCACTCCCCCGGGTCCGGTATAGCCCCGGCCCGTCGTCCGCAGCGAGCGGTTGTCCACAGGGCGCCGCTTTTCGTCGTACCCCCGGCCTAGGGTCGTCACGTGCCCGCGCAACGATGGTCCGTCAGCCAGGCCGAGTCGCTCGCTCCCGACCCCGGCGCTCTCCGGCGTGCCCGGGGCGTGGCCGGGCAGTTCACCGCCACCGGCCGGCTCGACGACATCCTCTGGGGGCTGTGCCGGGGTCACCGGGTGGCGGCCGACCTGGCCGGGCCCGCGTTCACGTGTTCCTGTCCCAGTTTCCAGGCGCCCTGCAAGCACGCGGTCGGCCTGGTGCTGCGCTGGGCCGAGACCGGCACCGGGGACGAGCCGGCGCCCGAGTGGGTCACCGGGTGGCGGGCCGCGCGGGTGGCCCGGGCCCGGCGACGGGCCGAGTCCACGCCCGATCCGGTCGCCGCGGCGAGACGCGCCCGGGAGCGGGCCGAGCGGGTGGCCGGTGGCGTGACCGAGCTGCGCCGGTGGCTCGACGACCAGGTCGAGCAGGGTCTCGCGGACCTGGGGCGGCGCGGTCGCCAGGCGTTCGAGCCGCTGGCCGCCCGCCTGGTGGACGCGCAGGCGCCGGGCGCCGCGAGCGCGGTCCGGCGGCTCGGTGCGATCGCCGGCATCGGCCCGCAGTGGGCCGACCGGCTGCTCGGCGAGCTTGCCGTGCTGCACCTGCTGGCCACCGCGTACGACCGGCTCGACACGCTCGACCCGGCGACGGCCGCGACCGTCCGCGCCGGCCTCGGCTTCCGCACCCCGGCCGAGGAGGTGCTGGCCGGGTCGCGGGTCGCCGACCGCTGGCAGGTGCTGGGGCAGTCCGACAGCGACGACGGCACGCTGACCACCCGGCGGACCTGGTTGCACGGCTCGTCGACGTCCCGGTTCGCGCTGGTGCTGTCGTTCGCGGCGCCCGGGCAGCCGCTGGCCGCCGACCTGGTGCCGGGCACGGAGTTCCGTGGCGACCTGTGCTTCTACCCGGGCGCGGCGCCGCTGCGCGCGCTGGTCGCCGCACGCGACAGCGCGGCCGAGCCGTTCGGCTCGCCGGACGGGGCCGGCTCGGTGCGGGCGACGCTCTCCCGGTGGTCCGTGCTCCTGGCCGCCGACCCTTTCCGGTACGACGGTCCGATGCTCCTCGCCGATGTCACACCCAGCCCGGACGGCTTCCTCGTGGACCCGGCGGGGGACGCGTTGCCGCTGGCCGCCGGGTTCCGGGAGCCGTGGTGGCTGCTCGCCGCGGCGGGTGGGCGGCCGGCTCCGGTGGCGGCCGAGTGGTCGTCCGGCGGGCTGCGACCGCTGGCGGCGTGGGTGGACGGGGAGTTCGTGCCGGCCGGGGCGGCGGCGCCGGAGACCGGGGCGCCGCGGGCGGCCGAACTGCCGCCGGAGGTGCTGGCGGCGGCGCTGGTGGGGACGGCTCGGCGGCCGTGGTCCGGTCGTCCGGTTCGGGTCGGGCCGGCCCGGATCGACCTGGACCGGGGTGACGGCGCCGCCGCGGGGTTCGCCGCCTCGGCGCCCACCGGCCCGGAGCAGGCTTCTCCCCGGTCCGCGGCGGCGGACCTGCTGGACGCGGCAGCGGTCGCCCTGATCGCCCGGCGGGCGGGAGTCCTGCCCGAGACGGCGAAGGCGCCGGTCCCGGCGGCGCCCGCGGAGAACGACCCGCCGCTGCCGGTCGCGGCCGGCGTGCGGCTGGGGCGCATCCTGAGTGGGAGCGCGCCCGGAGGCGCCCACCTCGAACCGGAGCTGCTGGCGCAGTGGCTGGCCGCGGCGGCCGCGCGCGGTGGCGTGGCGCCGCCGGTGCTGCTGCCGGCCCTGCTGGACGCGGCCCGGCGCAACACCACGGTCCGCGGGCCGGTGGCGCGCGTCGCCGGGCGGCGCGGCGGCTGGCTGGCCGCGCAGCGGGCCGACTGGGGATGGCTGCTCGACGAGGTCACGCCGGTCGCGGTGGCCGACTGGGCCACCGCGAGCGGCACGGAACGGCTCGGGCACCTGGCGGCGCTGCGGCGCGCCGACCCGGCTCGGGCCCGCGAGCTGGTGGCGAGCACCTGGGAAACCGATCCCGCGGAGCAGCGCGCCCGGTTCCTGCAGACGTTCGCCGACGGGCTCTCCCCCGGCGACGAACAGCTGCTGGAGCGGGCGCTGGACGACCGGCGGAGGGAGGTCCGGCAGATCGCGGCCGAGCTGCTCCGGCACCTTCCCGGGGCCGCGCTCGGGCAGCGGATGCGGCAGCGCGCGCACGCCGCGGTGCGGCTGGTGCTCGGCGATCCGGTGCGGCTCGCCGTCCGGCCGCCCGGAGAGCTGGACGCGGCGCTGCGGCGGGACGGGGTGGGCGCCGGCCCGGCACACGGCGCCGGAGCCGGGGCGTGGCTGCTGGAGGAGGTCCTCGCCGGGACCCCGCTGGACTCGTGGACCGAGCTGGAGCCGACCGGTTATCTCGCGCTCGCCAGGGGGAACGACTGGGCCACGCCGCTGGTGCACGGATGGGCCAAGGCCGCCGTCACGCAGCGCGACGTGCGGTGGGCGACCGCGTTGCTCGGCGCCGACCGGGGTGTGCTGCGCGAGGCGGTCCGCTGGGACCTGCACCTGGTGCTGCCGCCGCGGGAGCTGGCCCGGCTGGCCGCCGAGGCGTTGCGGACCGAGGACGGATCGGCGCACCGGCTGCTCGCGCTGCATCCGGGGCCGTGGCCGGAGCGGCTGAGCGTCACCGTGCTGGAGACGATCGCGCGCCGGGCGCGCACCGATCGGCACACCTGGCAGCTGGGCGAGCTGTGCCGGACGGCCGCGCCGGCCATGCCGCCGGAGTATGCCGATCTCACCGGCCGGCTCGCCGCCACGCTGCAGCCGGAGGTCGATCCGAGCCGGGTCCGGCCGGTCGCCGATCTGGCCCGCGCTCTGGTGTTCCGCGAGGAGATGATCGGCGAGCTCCGCACCCCGGAGGCGTCCCGATGACGGCGCCGGGGGCGGGGGGCGGGAAATGTCGTACCCCGGCGATAGTTTGCCGTTCGAGGCATCTACCGGGCAGGTCCGCGGCGTGCGAGCCATGGGCCCTGGAGATTCAGGAGTTGTTCGCGTGACCGCTCTGCGACCGCACGCCGAGGACCAGTTCGCCGACGAGCTGGCGCAGCTGGCAGCCGCCGACGACCGCCCGCGTCCGCCCGGGTGGCGGCTGTCGCCGCAGGCCGTGGTGACCTATCTGCTGGGCGACGGGGCGAAGGTCACGCCGAAATACGTCGGGCCGCGGCGCCTGATCGAGGTGGCCGTCTCGACGCTGGCCACCGATCGGGCCCTGCTGCTGCTCGGTGTCCCCGGCACGGCCAAGACCTGGGTCTCCGAGCATCTGGCGGCGGCCGTCTCCGGCGACTCCACACTGCTGGTGCAGGGCACCGCCGGGACGGCCGAGGAGGCGATCCGGTACGGGTGGAACTACGCCCGCCTGCTCGCCGAGGGGCCGACCGACGCGGCGCTGGTGCCCAGCCCGATCATGCGGGCGATGCGGACCGGGTCGATCGCCCGGCTGGAGGAGCTGACCCGGGTCCCGTCCGACGTGCAGGACGCGCTGATCACGATCCTGTCCGAGAAGACGCTGCCGGTCCCGGAGCTGAACACCGAGGTCCAGGCGGAGCGCGGCTTCAACCTGATCGCCACCGCCAACGACCGCGACCGCGGGGTGAACGAGCTGTCCAGCGCGCTGCGGCGACGGTTCAACACGGTGGTGCTGCCGGTCCCCGCCAGCGCGGAGGACGAGGTGGAGATCGTGGCCCGGCGGGTGGCGCAGCTCGGCCGGTCGCTGGAGCTGCCGGAGGTGCCGGCCGCGCTGGAGGAGATCCGGCGGGTGGTCACCATCTTCCGCGAGCTGCGCAGCGGGATCACCGAGGACGGGCGGACCAGGCTGAAGTCCCCGACCGGGACGCTGTCGGCCGCCGAGGCGATCTCGGTGATCACCAACGGGATGGCGCTGGCCGCGCACTTCGGCGACGGCACGCTGCACCCGGGCGACGTGGCGGCCGGCATCGTGGGCGCGGTGATCAAGGATCCGGTCTCCGACGCCGTCGTCTGGCGGGAGTACCTGGAGACCGTCGTCCGCGAGCGCCCCGGCTGGCTGGACTTCTACCGGGCGGCACGCGATGTCTGAGAGGTTCTACGGGGTCCGGCATCACGGGCCCGGGTCGGCCCGGGCGGTGGTGCGGGAGCTGGCCGCCCAGCAGCCCGACGTGCTGCTGGTGGAGGGGCCGCCGGAGGCCGACGAGCTGGTGCGCTGGGTGGCCGGCAGCGGGTTGGAGCCGCCGGTCGCGCTGCTGGGCTATGCGGCGGAAGATCCGGGGCGGGCAGCGTTCTGGCCGTTCGCGGTCTTCTCACCGGAGTGGCAGGCGATCCGGTGGGCGGTGGCCAACGAGGTTCCGGTCCGGTTCTTCGACCTTCCCTACGCGTTCCGGGTGGGCGGGTCCGGCCCGGGTGGGCGGGCGGCCCCGGGCGTACCCGACGGGGCGCTTGACTCGACCGGGCCGGGGGCCGGCGCCGTACCTGAGGAAACGGTGGAGAGCGGGAGCGGGCCGCCCGTCGGGACCAGCGACGCCGATGCCGGCCGGCATCGGCCGGTGGACCCGATCGGCGAGCTGGCCACCGCCGCGGGATACGACGATCCCGAGCGCTGGTGGGAGGATGTCGTCGAGCATCGCGGGGTGCCGGTGTTCGACGCCATCGCGGAGGCGATGACGGCGATCCGGGAAGGCGCGCCCGAGGAGCCGGACGATCTGCTGCGCGAGGCCTACATGCGGTCGGTGCTGCGCGAGGTCCGGCGCAGGCACGAGAACATCGCGGTGGTCTGCGGCGCCTGGCACGTGCCGGCGCTGACCCGTAAGGTCCCGGTCAGGGACGACACCGCCCTGCTCAAGGGCCGCCGCAAGGGCAAGGTGGTGTTCACCTGGGTTCCCTGGACGTATGGGCGGCTGGCCTCGTGGTCGGGTTACGGAGCCGGGGTGAGCTCCCCGGGGTGGTACCACCACCTGTTCACCAGCACCGACTCGGTGGTGCCGCGGTGGCTGGTGGACGCGGCCGGGGTGCTGCGGGCCGAGGGGGTGCCCACGTCGTCGGCGCACGTGATCGAGGCGACCCGGCTGGCCGAGGCGCTCGCGACGCTGCGAGGGCGGCCACTGGCCGGGCTCGCCGAGGTGACCGAGGCGGCCGAGGCGGTGATGTGCGACGGGGAGCCGCTACGGACCGCGCTGATCAACCGGCGGCTGGTGGTCGGCGAGCGGCTCGGCGCGGTTCCGGACGAGATGCCCGCGGTTCCGCTGGCCCGGGATCTGGCCGCGCGGCAGCGCACGGTGCGGCTCAAGCCCGAGGCCACCGGGCGGAGGCTGGATCTCGACCTGCGCAAGGACAACGACCTGCGGCGCAGCCGGCTGCTGCATCAACTGCGGACGCTGGACGTGCCGTGGGGCGAGCCTGCGGCGGGGCGGCGCGGGACGGGGACCTTCCGCGAGGAGTGGACGCTGCGGTGGCAGCCGGAATTCGCGGTCCGGCTGGTCGAGGGCAGCATGTGGGGCACCACGGTGGCCGGCGCGGCGACCGCGCGGGTGGTCCGGCGGGCCCGCACGGCGCGGGTCCTGGCCGAGGTCACGACGCTGCTGGAGACCTGCCTGCTGGCGGACCTGCCGGAGGCGTATCCGGAGGTGCTCGCCGCCCTGGACACCAGGGCGGCGCTGGACGCGGACGTCCATCACCTGATGGCGGCGCTGCCGGCGCTGGCGCGGACCCTGCGGTACGGGGACGTCCGGCGCACCGACCTGGCAGGTCTCGCCACGGTGACCGCGAGCCTGCTCAAGCGGATCTGCGCCGGCCTGCCGTCGGCGGCCGGCTCGCTCTCCGACGACGCCGCCAAGCGGCTGCGCGACGGGGTGGACGGCGTGCACCAGGCGACCGGTCTGCTCGCCGATCCAAAGCTGCGGGAATTGTGGCTGGTCACCATCGAGTCGCTGGCGCGGCGACCGGATCTGCACGGGTTGCCGGCCGGGCGGCTGACCCGTCTGCTGCTGGACGCGGGGCGGCTGGACGCGGCCGAGGTGCGCCGTCGGCTACGGTTGCCGTTGACCGTGGGTACCCCGCCGGCGCACGCGGCCGCCTGGGTGGAGGGGTTCCTCGCCGGTGGCGGACTGCTGCTGGTGCACGACGACGCGCTGCTCGCGCTGGTCGACGAGTGGCTGGCGGACGTGCCGGCCGCGGCGTTCGACGACGTTCTGCCGCTGCTACGAAGGACGTTCGGGACCTTCGACGCGGGTGAGCGGCGGGCCATCGGCGAGCGGGTGGCCGGGCCGCGGCCGGGTGCGGCGCAGAGCGGCGCCGGCACGGTCGACCACGAGCGGGCGGTTTCGGTGCTGCCCGTGCTGAGCGCCCTGCTGGGGCGCGAGATCCGGATCCGGGAGGACGCATGAACGATTCCGCACTTTTCTCACATTCCGCAGAACCGCCGTCGTCGAGTGACGTGCCGGGCCAGCCGGCGGTGGTGCGGTTCTCGCACCCGGCGGAGGAGCCCGTCAGTGAGGCGGCTCCGGTTCCGGCCGCGGCGGACGGGCTGTTCTCGCACCCCGCGGGCAGCGCGCCCGGCGGTGACGGCGGCAACGCCGCCCGCGGGCGTGCCGGCGGACGGGGTTCGAGCGGGCGTGCCGGCGGGCAGGGTTCGACAGGTACTCGGACGAGAGGGGGCGACCGGGTTGGCGGGACGGATGACGCTGTTCAGGGCAAGGAAGGTCGCCGCCGGAAGCGCGGTGGGCGGCCCGGCGCCGGGAGAGCGGATGGCTGAGGCCGGCGAGGCGGTGCCGGGAAAGCGGACGACTGAGTCCGGCGCGGCGGCGCCGGAGCGGCGGCGGCGGTGGCGGCTCGTGCTCGGCGGGGCCGCCGAGGAGTCGCTGGGCAGGGCCGAGGGGCGGGACGAGGCGATGGACGCCGCGCTCGCCGCGCTCTACGACGCGGGTGGTGACGCCGACGAGCCGACGCCGAAGCGGTCGGCCGGGTTGGGCGGGTCGGCACCGAGGGTGGCGCGGTGGCTCGGGGACATCCGGGAATACTTTCCGAGCACCGTCGTGCAGGTGATGCAGGCCGACGCGATCGACCGGCTCGACCTGACCCGGCTGCTGCTGGAGCCGGAGATGCTCGCCGCGGTGGAGCCCGACGTGCACCTGGCCGGCACGCTGCTCTCGCTGAACCGGGTGATGCCCGAGGCCACCAAGGAGGCCGCCCGGCAGGTCGTGCGCACGGTGGTCGAGCAGCTTGAACGGCGGATCGCGCAGCAGACCCGGGCCGCGGTGTCCGGGGCGCTGAACCGGGCGGCGCGCATCAACCGGCCCCGGCACGCCGACATCGACTGGGACCGGACCGTCCGGGCGAACCTGAGGCACTACCAGCCCGAGCACCGGACGGTGATCCCCGAGCGGCTGGTCGGGTACGGCCGGCGGACCAGCGCGGTACAGCGCGACGTGATCCTCTGCGTGGACCAGTCCGGCTCGATGGCGTCGTCGGTGGTCTTCTCCGGGGTGTTCGCCGCGGTGCTGGCGTCGATGCGGTGGCTGCGGACGTCGCTTGTCGTCTTCGACACCGCGGTGGTGGACCTGACCGAGCGGCTCAGCGACCCGGTGGAGGTGCTCTTCGGGACGCAGCTGGGCGGCGGGACGGACATCAACCGCGCTCTCGGCTACGGCCAGCAGCTGATCACGCGCCCGCGGGACAGCATCTTCGTGCTGGTCAGCGATCTGTACGAGGGCGGCGTGCGGGAGGAGATGCTGCGCCGGGTGGCCGAGATGACCGCGGCCGGGGTGCGGGTGGTGGTGCTGCTGGCGCTGTCCGACGACGGGGCGCCTGCCTACGACCACGAGAACGCGGCGGCGCTGGCGGCGCTCGGGGTGCCGGCCTTCGCCTGTACGCCGGACGCGTTCCCGGACCTGATGGCGGCGGCGATCGAGCGGCGGGATCTGATGGCGTTCGCGGAGCGCTTCGCCGATCGGAAGGCCTCCGGGACCGTCAGCTGAGGCCTCGGCGGCAGGCGCGGCGTGAGGTGGGCGCCCGACGCTGCGCGGTAGTGCGGGACGGGGCGGTGAGCGGCGCGCAGCGGGTGCGGGCGTCAGGCCGAAGCGGTGGAGCTGGCCTCGGCGGCGCAGCGGGGGCAGCGGGCCGGGCACGAGGTGCGGGCCGCGGCGGTGGCGAGGCCGCTCCTGTGCAGGATCAGATCCACGGTCCCCTCGAACGACGACTCCTCCGGAACGACCCGCTCGCCGGGAACTCCGAGGACGTCCAGCGGCTGGTACCAGCCCCGCATCTGCTCCGGGGTGACCGGGATCGGCTCGGCCCGGCGCAGGTGGCGGCGGACGGTCTCGTCGAACGACACGTCCAGGTAGTAGACCGCCGCCGGTCCGGGGTGGACGGCGATCAGATCGCGCACCGAGTCGCCGTAACGGCCGGTCCGGAGGATGCCTTCCAGGATCACGTGGTAGCCGGACTCCAGCGCGGTCCGGGCCATCGTCGTGATGAAGCGCGGAGCGACCGGATCCGGGCCGCTGTCGTGCTCGCGCAGGATGATCCGGCGCAGGCGGTCCTGCTCGATGAGGGCACAGCCACGGCCGTAACGACGCCGGATTTCGCGGGCCGTCGTGGTCTTGCCGCTGCCCGAGTTGCCGCGGATCACCACCAGGGTCGGGGCCATCAGGAACGGTAGCAATGCCGGGGCACGTCCCGGCCGGGCGACACGGCCAGCGGCAATGCCGTGTCACCCGTCCCGGCCGGGACGGGTGACGCCGGTCAGCCGTTGCGGCCGCCGGTACCGAGGTAACCGGCCATGCCCCTGGCCTCGGCGGCATCGCGGAGCAGCTGCCTGTGGTGCTCGATGACCGTCCGCGCCTTCGCGGCGAGCTGGACGACCGACCGGTCCGTGCCGGTCTCGATCTGCGCCGCGATCAGCCGCAGGTCCGCGCGGTGGCCGGCCAGCTGCGTGGAGATGAAGTACTCGTCGAAGGTGTTCGCCGGGGCCAGCCGGTAGCGGTTGGCCAGAGCCTCCTGTTCCCTCGTCGGCGTGTCCGGCAAGCTGACCCGCAGCCGCCGCGCGACCGAGTAGAGGTCGGCGTCCAGGCGGATGTGGTCGCGCATCAGGGCGGCGGCCACCCGCTTCACGTTCGGGTCGGCGGTGGAGGTCCAGGCGATCCGGCCCGCGCCGACCTCGGCGAGGTTGTCCTGGTGCACCGCCTGCAGGAACGAGACGTCCTGCTCGGACGCCACCTGCGCGACGCGGACCGCCGAAGCGGCCTGCGTGCCTTGAGCGGCCGGTGAGCCTGGAGCGGCAGACGTGCCTTGGGCGGCGGGAGCGGCTTGAGCGGCGGTGGCGGGCAGGGCCAGAAGACCAGCAGCGCCGACCACCACGGAAATACGGCGAAAAATCATCCTCATCTCCTCGAATAGGTCATCACCACCCTAGTCAGAGGACGCGGGGATCATTCGCTTTTCGCGCAGGAAAGGGGAAAACAGCCCGGAATCACTGGGTCCAGCGCAGGAACCGGTTGAACAGCTCAGTAGCCGCCGCCTGCGGCATGTCCTTCGCGGCTTCTTCGAGGTAGTCCCACATCAGCACGGCCAGCTCCATCCGGGACCGCCCACTCTCCAGCACGCCCCGAGCCGGCTCGCAGGGCCACTGCTGGGCGCAGACCCGGCAGTTCCACGACGGGCGCGCGGGAAGGTGCTCCTCTGGCTCGGCCACGCCACCCCCTCCGGCTGCGGGCACGGCGGGACGGCTCCGGGACCGACCGCCATCGTGCCCGTGCACCACACGATGCGCGCGCGGGTAAGCGAGGTCAACCGTCCGGGACGTGCCCTCCCTCTCCGGGTGACGCCACCGACCGAAAGCCGACAGACGCAAACCGCGAAACGGGCAGGCCCACGCCGTCAAGCCCGCGAAGGCATCGGCGAAACCGGGCAGACCCACGCCGTCAAGGCGACAGACGGGCTGCGGCAGATCAACGGACCGGCGAGGTGATCCCGCCGCTATCAGCGAATTAACGCCCGGTTTGTCCAACTCTTTGGAAACATGAGAGAGGTGTGAGGAGGACCGGCGAGATGAGCGACGAAGAGCAACCCGACCGCACGCCCGAGGGCAACGTCTACACCTCCGCGGCCGCTGCCGCGCCACGGCGCCGCGGCCTCCGCCGCAAGCGGGCCGCGCTCGGCGTCGCCGGCGCGGTGCTGGTGCTGGCCGGTGGGTACCTGCTCACCACCGTGCTGATGGACGACCGTCAGGAGACCCGGCCCGAGCCGGCCGTCCTCGCCCCGCTGACCACGGTGGCCACGCCGCGCATGGACGGGACGGGGCTCTCCGCCGTACCGGGAGATCTGCGGGCGTCCCGGACCACCCGCCCGGCGCAGGCGGCCAGGCGGTCCCCCACCCCCACCCCGGCGGAGCCGGCTCCGACGCGGCTCGCGCCCTCGGCGCGGCCCGCGACGACGCCGCCGGAGACGGCGCGGACCTCCGCGACACCGGAGCAACAGGCCCCGGTACCGGTCACGCGCCGCGTCGAGCCGGTCCGCAACGGGACGGTACGGGTGTCCAGCGCCCGCGCCGACCTCACCGGCCGCGGCGACCTGCTGCTCGCCGCCGACCCGGGGAACGCCGCGGGCAACGGCGTGCGCTGCACGAGCGAGGTCCGGTTCAGCACCGACGAACCGGCCGCGTACCGGCCCGATCTGCTGCTCTGCTGGCGCACCTCGGACCGGCGCAGCGTGGTGACGATGGCGGTCGCCACGCGCGGCACCCCGGATCCGGGCGACAGCGTGGACCTGATCGCCCGCGAGTGGGCGACGCTGGGATCGAGCGGATCCGCGGCGACCGGGAGCACCCGGTCGCCCCGGTGAGCGGCGCGGCGGGAACCTAGCCGATCACGACGCCGCTGGTGGCGCCGGCAACCGTGGCCGTCGCCGGGACGACCACCCGGTACCGTTCCCCGGCGGCCAGCCCGTGCACCGTGATGCTGGTGGTGGTCCCGCCGGTGGTGAACTGTTGCGCCTTGGTCCACACCCCGCCGGTGAGCTGCTGTACTTCGACGTCGAGCCCGGCCGGCGACGCGATGCTGACGGTCATGGCGCGGCTGCCGCTGCGGATCGCCCTGACGGTGCTGCGCACGGTGTACGCCGCGGTCCCGGTCGCCGCCTCGTTCTGCTCGCTCGCCGCGATCCGCAGCTCCAGCTGGTAACCGGCGACGGCGATCCGGCTGGCGCTGACCACGCCGGTGGCCGAGGTGACAACGTCCAGGCACTGGAACGACGCGTCCGTCTCCGCGACGCAGAGCTGGGCGTTCCTGCCGGCCCAGGGTCGGCCGCCGGCGGTCACCGTGAAGCTGGTGACAGTGGTGCCGTGGTAGGCGACGTCCGCGGCGGTCACGTCCGGCACGACGACCGGTACGGCCTTGGCCACCGGGCTGGTGGAAGCGGACGGCGAAGGGGCGGACGGCGAAGGGGCCTGCGACGACGGGGCGGTGGTCGGCGCGCTCGAGGCCACGGCGGCCAGGGCGGCCACGGCGTCGACCCGCCCGTACCCGTAGTCCTCGTCCTTCCCGGGCGTGCCCAGGTCGACGGCGGACGTCTCGATGGCCTGCTCGATCCGGTCCGGGCCCAGGCCCGGGTGGGCCGCTTCGAGCAGCGCGGCCAGGGCGGCCACGTGCGGCGCCGCCATCGACGTGCCGCTCATCGACGCGTAGCTGCGTCCCAGCGCGGACGGGTAGGTGCTCACGATGCCCGACCCGGGCGCTGCCACGTCCACGTACCCGCCGGCGTTGGAGTAGCTCGCCACCTGGTCCGACGAGTCGGTGGCGGCGACCGCGACGACCCCCGCGTCGGCGGCCGGGTAGCTGACCGGGCTGCCGGCGCCCCGCTCGTTGCCGGCCGCGGCCACCACGGTGACCCCCTTGTCCCGGGCGTACGCCACGGCGTTGCTGACCGCGCCCACCTGGGTGGTCGCGCCGAGCGACATGTTGATCACTTGAGCGCCGTGGTCGGCGGCCCAGACGATGCCCTCGGCGGTGTCCGACATGTAGCCGCTGCCGTCGTCGCCGAGCACCCGCACCGGCAGGATCCTGGTGTCCGGCGCGACCGCGGAGACGCCGATGGTGTTGCCGGTGACCGCCCCGATGGTGCCGGCCACGTGCGTGCCGTGCCCGTGGCGGTCGACGTCGCCGCCGGGCTGGTCGGTGGTCGCGTCCCAGCCGGTGAGCACCTTGCCGGCGAGGTCGACGTTCGTCGCGTCCACCCCGGTGTCGATCACCGCGACGGTCACCCCGGCGCCGGTCGAGGCGTGCCACGCCTCGATGGCCCGCATCTTGGCGAGATCCCACTGATGGCCGCGGTAGAGGTCGGTGCCGCTGGGCGCGTCCAGCGCCACCACCTTGGCGTCGATCTCGACGCCCACCGCGTTCTCCGCCCGCTGCGCCTTCTTCACCAGCTCGGCGGCGGCGGCCTGGTCCGTGGCCTCCTCGACCCGGACGACCGGCCGGCCGCTCTTGTCGATCGTGGTGCTGACCACCCGGGCCGGCTTCTCCGGCGTGACCGTGGCCGGCACCAGCTGGTCCGCGCTCTCGGTCAGGCCGTAGGTGACCGGTGTCCAGTCCGCCGTGCCGGCCGGCAGCGCGAACGCGGCCACCCCGGCCAGGGCAGCAGTGGCAACGGCTCCGGCGGCGTACCGGCGCAGAACGACCTTCATCAACCAAACCCTCCAGCTCGAAGACCTCGACTACGGTCTTCGGCCGGGGGTGTGACTGAAGGATTCCTCCGGGTGCGGTCCGGGTGCGGCTGGTGCCGGTGCGGGAACGAGCGACGCGGCGGTACGTCAGTAGGCCGCCACGACGAACACCGACGAGCTGCTGATGATCGTCGGGTTGGCGGCGCCCGAGCCGGGGGCGCCGTCCGCGACGAGGGTGAGGATGTACGCCCCCTCGGGCACCGGTTGGCCGCTGACCGGCGCGCTGGTCGCCGGGCTCAGTCTGTCCGCCGACAGGTCGAGCGTGCAGACCAGTTCGGTGTCGCCGATCACGGCCACCTTCCCGCACTCGGCCACGCCCCGGTTGGTGGACGCCTGGTACGCGCCCTCGACCAGGAAGAGGTGGGCGTGGCCGCTGGTCGGGACGTCGGCCCCGGTGTCGAACGTGAGCTGGGAGAAACCCGCGCCGGTGACGTCGACGGTGACGGTGGACCCGGGCGTCGCGGTGTTCGGCGCGATCGCGATGCCGTTGGTGTATGTGTACGGGATCGCGTCGCCGCCGTTCCCGTCGTTGTTCGGGTCCAGGCTGCTCACCGTGCCGGCCGGCGTCGTCACGGTGAGGGCGAGCCCGGAGGCTCCGCCTCGCGGCCCGGTGACCGCGGTGAAGCTGGTGCCGTTCGCCGAGACCTTGATGTTGGTGAGCGGGACGCCTCCGATCGCGGCGGTGATCGGGGTGGCGGCGAACCCGGTGCCGTTCACGGTGACGGTCTGGCCGCCCGCCGACGGGCCGGTGTCCGGGGCGATCGAGGTGATCGCCGGGCGCGGCACCACCGTGTAGATCCCCGTGGCCAGCAGGGTGTTCGGTCCGCTCGGGTCACCGTCGTAGACGCAGACGAACCACTTCGCCGTGGTCTGCGTGCCGGCCAGCGTCAGGCCTGTGGTGTTGATGCCGTTGCCCACCGGATACTCGGCGGACGGCACCTTGAAGGCGATCTTGGTGCCGGTGATCCGGGTGACGTCGCGCGGGTCGACCGTGAGCACGCCGGCGGTGGTGACCGCGCCGGTCGCGGCGATCTGGGTGACCGGTCTGGCCGAGGTGGCGCAGGCGGCGTACTGGAATTGCACCGTCGGCGTGGTGCCCGCGGCGAACGGGCTCGGGGAGGCGGTGGTGGACGGGACCGTGCCGATGACGGTGTTGCCGCCGCCGCTGGGCCCGGCGCCCGGATTGAGCGTCATGGTCAACGCGGCGTTCGCCGGCGCCGCGGCGCCTGCCAGCACGAGTCCGGTGGTGACGGCGGAGGCCAGAGCGGCTCTGCCGAAGCGTCGGAGCATTTTGTAGCCTCCCGCGGCTGGTGAGGACCGGCTTCGGCCTCCTGGAGGAAGCCTACGGACCGACTGCTCCGGATTCGCGAGGAACGTGGAAGCCGAATCGTTCTCCGGAAACTCTCAGGTCGTGATTGCCGGATCTGGCCCGATTTCTCCGGCCGATTGACAACATGAGGTTCCGGGCCTGCCGCCCGCCGGCGGGCCGCCAGCCGAGACCCCCGAGGGGCTTCATGACCAGCGACGACAGTTGGCACGGCGACGACGGCGCCGTGCCGCCGGCCAGGATGGACCGGCCCCGCGGGCACCGCTCCCTGGTGGTCGCCGGGGTGACCGGGCTCGCCGTGACGCTCGGCGCCGCCGCCTACTTCATCACTTCGGCGATCGTCGGCGACGACACCCCGGCCGCCCAGCAGGTCCGGGTGATCAGGCCGGCCACCGGGGCCGCCCGGACAGCCACGCCCAGCCCGTCCACCTCGGTCTCCGCCGCCTCACCGTCCGCCGCCACCAGGTCGTCGCGGGCGAATACGGAACGGCGGCGGGCCGCCGCCACCACAGCCGCCACGAAGGACCCGGAAAAGGTCCGTCAGGAGATCATGGCGGCGCGCCGGGCCGCGGAGAAGAACGGCTTCCCGGTGCAACGTCCACTGGAGACCCGCGGGCATGTCGCCGGCGGCGGCGCGATGTCCGAGACCACCCGGCGGCTGCCGGGTGGCGGCACCATGCGGATCACGACCGCGGGGTACGACCTGAGCGGCCAGCGCCCGTTGGTGTTCGCGGCTGACGACGGCACGCCTGTCGGCGACTCCCGGTGCACTCGCAAGTTCCGCTTCAGCCAGGGCGATCCGGGCGGCGAGCGGCCCACGATGCTGCTGTGCTGGCGCACCTCGGACAAGCGGAGCGTGGCAGTCCTCGCGGTCACCCCCACGGGCACGCCGTCGGCCGCCGCCAGCGTCGCGGTGATCGCGAGCGAGTGGAAGAAGCCGGGCTGACAGCTGTCTTTTCGAGCAGGGAGCAGGAATGCGAAACGCTGATCCGGCACACCGGCCCCGGCGGGCGATCCTCGGCATCGCCGGCCTGGCGTCGGTCCTCGGCGCCGGCGCGTGCCAGACGTCCGGCCCGACGACCGGGCCCGGCCCGGCGCCCGCGACCAGCGCCGCCGCGCAGCAGGCGCCCGGCCGGGCACAGGGCGTCCCGGCGCCCGGGACCAGCGTCGCCCCGCAGCAGGCGCCCGGCCGCCAGCTGGGCCCGGTCGTCCCCGCCCCGGGAGCCTCCAGGAGCACGGCCGAGCGGCTGGCGGAGGCGCGCGGCGCCAACCGGCGTCTCGGCACGACGGTCCGCCGGCCCCGGGAGAAGGCCCCGGTCGACGTGGACCCATCGAAGGTCCGCCGGGTGGAGCGCGGCAGCGTCCAGAAGGACCGGCGGCTGACCCGCGTCGTCTCCAGCCGGCAGGACCTGTCCGGTTACGCCGAGCTGGCCTGGATCGCGGACGAGGGCGAGCCGTACGGGAACGCCCGCTGCTCGCGGAACATCCAGATGAGCGACGCGCCGCCGAGGGAGAGGCCGACCCTGATGATGTGCTGGCGCCTCACGCCGGACAAGAGCGTGTACGCCATCACGGTGGACCTGCGGCGCCGTCCGACCGCCCGGGACACCGTGGCCGCCCTGGACCGTGAGTGGGCGCGGATGGGCCGGTAGACGGGTCACCACGAACGGGAGGGAGTGCCCGGTCCACCAGGACCGGGCACTCCCGCGTATGTCGCCCGTGGCACGATGCCACCGGCGACGGAAATCGGGACCGCCGCTGCGGGCGGCACGCGAATGGAGAAATGCGGGCGACCCCGGAGCCCGGGACAAGACGGTCCGGCACCGGCTGCCCGTCCACATTCGCACAGGCCACCCGGCGCGGCGGGAAAACGTCCGAACAATGGCGGGCAAACGGCGGCGGGTCCGGGAAAATTATCCCGGACCCGCCATTCGAGAAATCTGGATAATTAGTACTCGGCGACCGTGAAGGCCGAACCGCTGGAGACGATCGACTGCTGGTAGCTGGCGTTCACCTGGGCACCGACCGCACCATTGTTGACCACGGTGATGGTGTAGGTGCCGTTCTGCACCGGAACGGACGGGGTGATGCTGACGTCCGAGACCCCGCCCGCCGTGCCGGTGCCCGCGTCGCTCACCGTCGCGGTCGCCCCGTCGGAGCTGACCGAGACGATCGTGGCGTTGGTCGGGAACGCGGCGGTCCCGCTGCTGACCCCGCGGCCGACGTCGGCCTGCGTCAAGCCGGTCATGCCGGTCAGGGTCCGCTTGTCCGCCGCCAGCGTGCCGGTGAGGTTGGACTTGGGGCCGCCGACGGAGAGGTCGGTGGCGGTGCCGTCAACCGTCGACGGGACGGTCGTGGTGGCCTGGGTGGGGCTCTGCACGGAGGCGATCAGCGCGTTCGCGCCGACACCGGTGCCGGAGACCGGAAGGCCGACGTCGTTCTGCGAGAACGCGGCGTTCGTCGACGTGATGATCGTCGAGTTGTTCGTCGTGGTGACGTTGAGGGTTCCGCCGCCGGCCGCCGTGGTCCGAGCCGCCGTGGTGGTCAGCGTCGCGGCCGCCACGTTGGTGTAGGTGTGGTTGAGCGGCAGCGAGCAGAGCAGCTCGGAGTTGCTGATCACCAGCACGTTGAGGCACTCGGACAGCTGCGGCGCGGTCTTGTTGCCGGTGGTGGCAGTCGTCGTGCCGGTGGGGTTGTAGCCGGTCGACGGGGTCAGGTAGACGTGACCGGTGCCGCCGTTGGTGCTGGACCCGGTGGTCGCGTCGAAGGTGTAGTTGGCGAAGCCCACGCCCAGGACGTCGAGGTCCACACTGCCCCGGTAGTTCGGCGCGGTGTTCGGCGAGACCACGATGCCGTTCGTGTAGTTGAACAGGGTGGCCTTGCTGGTGGTGAGGCCCAGGGTGTTCACCGTGCCGCCGGGCGTGGTGACGCTCAGCAGGTACGGGCCACCGGCCGCGTGCGCCGGCGTGGTGGCGGTGAAACTCGCGCCGTTGCCCGCGACGACGATGTCGGTCAGGGGATCGCCGTCGAGGGTCGCCGTCGTGTTGGTCGAGGTGGCCGTGTTGGGAACGAAGCCGACACCGGTCACCGTGACCGGGGTGCCGCCCAGAGCCGGGCCGCTGAGCGGCGCGATGCCGTTGACGGCCGAGATCTGCGGCCTCGTACCCACGGTGTACTGGCCACCCGCGATCAGGTTCGCACCGGCGGTGTTGGCGGCGTAGGCGCACGCCCCGTACCGGTAGACGCCACCAGCGGTGACCACCACCCCTTGCGGAACCGTCACGGCGATCTTGTTGGGCGCCAGCAGCTTCACCGCCGGCGATCCGGTCGCGACGAGGTTGGCCGGGGGAGGCGTGGTCGGATAGGTGGCGGGGCAGGTCACCGTGGTGGCCGTGGTGGCGGTCGCGGGGACGAAGTAGACGGCTGTCGTGGCGGTGAAGGCTGTGGGGTTCGGCGGTGTGGGCGGGGTCGCCAGGGTGGCCACGATGGTGTTGTTGCCGCCGGTCGGGCCACCGGGCGAGCTGAGAGCGAGCGTGCCGGCCGCCGCGTAGGCGGGAGCCGCACTCATCGCGGCCAGGAGTCCGGTCGCCGCTCCCGTCGCGAGACCGGCGCGGCCGAGCCGCCTCCGGATGGTGCTGGACTTGGACTTGCTCATGCGAGGTCCTCCTACGGGTCCTGACGGACCACGTCGCTGGATTTGTCGGGCCCGGGCGCTCGGTGAACCGTCGCGGGCCATCTCGCCGGAAGCGTAACTATTCGTGCTGGCTCGTTATCACAAAGTCAGGAACATCCGTATAGATCAGACGTCGGCCGCTTCGGGCCGCCAAGATCACCCTCCCGGACATACGGGAAACGACATACCTGGAATCGAACAGATCTGCGAAATCAGCTTAGGCACGCCTTGCCTAATATGAGACAGGAAAGGCTGACCTAAGAATTCCGATGTTTTAAGGAATTCATCGCGGGAAACTTCTGCGACATCAAAAGAATGGTTACATTGAAGGCGGGAGAAACCGGAAGCGGAGGAGGACGCGCGATGACCCAGATGATGAACATGCCTCGGGTCCAGACCTGCACGGTCACGGACTGTGGCTACAACCACGACGGATGCACCGCGTTCGCGATCACGATCGGTGACCTGAACGCGGAGTGCGACACGTTCGTCGGATCCGGCGCCAGCGGCGGGATGGGCGTGGCCGTCGCCCAGGTGGGCGCCTGCAAGCGTGCCGACTGCAAGTACAACAAGGACCTGGAATGCCAGGCGCCGGCGATCACCGTCGGCGCGTCGGCGGACCGGGCCGACTGCCTGACATACGAGAGGTAACCACCTGCGGACCCGCGGCCCGCCGCCTCGCCGAAGCGAGGCGGCGGGTTTTTGGTTGACATCCGGCGATCGGGCACGCTAGGTTCACCTCAGAACGAGAAAGACTCAAGTTGAGTAAGACTCAGGTTGAGTAAGACTTAGCTTGATTAAGACTCAGGTTGAGTAAGACTTACAGTGAGAAGGACTGATCGTGGACGAGGCGAGCTTCCTGGCCGGCTACGACCCCCGGGCCTATCCGTCCGTCGCCGTCACCGTCGACGTGGTGGCGCTGACGATCCGCGACGGCAAGCTCTGCGTCCTGCTCGTCGAGCGCGGTGAGCAGCCGTTCGCCGGCCACCGCGCGCTGCCCGGCGGCTTCGTGCGGGAGGAGACGCTGGACGAGGCGGCGCTGCGGGAGCTGGCCGAGGAGACCGGCCTGACCTCCGGCGAGGCGGCCGGCGAGCTCGACCGGGTGCACTTCGAGCAGCTCCGGACGTACGGGAATCCCGGTCGTGACCCCCGCATGCGGATCGTCTCGGTCGCCTATCTCGCCTTCGCGCCACACCTTCCGGAGCCGACCGCCGGCAGCGACGCCGCCCACGCCTACTGGGTCCCCGTCGAGGAGGCCAAGGACCTGGCCTTCGACCACGACCAGATCCTCGCCGACGGCCTGGAGCGGGCTCGCGACAAGCTCGAGTACACACCGCTGGCCACCGCCTTCGTCGGCACCGACTTCACCATCTCCGAGCTGCGCCAGGTCTACGCCGCCGTCTGGGGCGAGGAGCTGCACGCCGGCAACTTCCACCGCAAGGTGCTCTCGGTGCCGGGCTTCGTGGAGAGCACCGGGGAGACGGCGGCGCGCGGCGGCGAGCGCGGCGGCCCGAAGGCGAAGCTCTACCGGGCCGGTGACGCGCGGCTGCTCCATCCGGCCCTGCTGCGGCCGACCCGGGAGGACAGAGTGCGATGAACCCGGGATACGCGACCTCCGTCCGGCTCGACCGGATCTCCTTCGACGAGGCGGCCGCCCGGATCGCGGCGGCCCGCACGTCCGCCGCGCTGAGCGGCGCCACCGGGCTGGGCATCGAGCCCCTGCGCCGGCTGCGCACCCACGGCCGCCCCGACTACCGCCCGCAGAACGCGTGGCGGCTCCTGGCCGAGTTCGACTAATTGATCCCCCAGCGATACCGGATTGTAGGGAGAGACGACCATGGGAAGCGGACGCTGGTCCACAGACGTCTACGCCGCCGCCGAGAACTACCACGCGCCGACCGGGCGGAGCGCCTTCGCCGACAGCGACAGCGGCGCCCGGCCGGTGCACCCGCGGCTCGACCCGAAGGGCGTGTTCATGCGGGAGAGCCGGGACAGCGACGAGCAGCCGGCGAGCACCCCGATCGTGGTGATGGTCGACGTCACCGGCTCGATGGGCACCGTGCCGCGGGTGCTGCGGACCAAGCTGCCGCAGCTGCCCGGCCTGCTGGCCCGCAAGGGGTACGCGGTCGACCCGCAGATCATGTTCGGCGCGATCGGCGACGCCACCTGCGACCGGGTGCCGCTGCAGGTGGGCCAGTTCGAGTCGGACAGCCGGATGGACGAGAACCTGTCCCGGATCGTGCTGGAGGGCGGCGGGGGCGGCCAGAAGCGGGAGTCCTACGAGCTCGCGATGTACTTCCTGGCCCGGCACGTGGTCACCGACGCGGCGGCACAGCGCGGACGCAAGGGCTACGTCTTCCTGATCGGCGACGAGCTGCCGTACCGGGAGGTCAAGCCGGACGAGGTCCGCACGGTCATCGGCGACGAGCTGCTGGAGCCGATCGCCGTCGAACAGATCGTGGCCGAGTTGCGGCGCAAGTTCGAGGTCTTCTTCATCCTGCCCGGCGCCGCCGGCCACGGCGGGGACCGCGAGGTGCTCGACACCTGGCGCGGCCTGCTCGGGCAGAACGTGCTGGAGCTCGACGATCTGGACGCGGTCTGCGAGACCATCGCGCTCACCGTCGGCCTCGGCGAGGACCACGTCGACCTGGACGAGGGGCTGGACGACCTGGCCGCCTACGGGTCGGCCGCGACCGGCTCGGTGGCCGGGGCGCTCCTGCCGTTCGCCGACCGGTCGCCGCGGATCCGGAGACTGTGATGACCGGCCACGTGGCGGTCGTCGACCTGGGCTACGGCGACGCCGGCGAGGGCGGAAAAACCTCCCAGGACCAGCCGGGCGCCCGGGGCCGGCCGGCAGAGGTCCCTCGAGGCTCCCGGGAGACCTCCCCGGACCAGCCGGCCTTGCGCGGCCGGCTCTCCGGGGTGGCTACAGGTACATGCCGGTGGGCGGGGCCTGGTTCGGGACGGTGACCGGCCGGGCGCCGGTCTTCAGGGCATAGAGCTCGGCGAGCGTGGCGCCGTCCGGGCCCACCCCGGCCGACGTGCCCAGCCAGTCGACCGCCTCCTGGTACGGCAACCGGCCCACCTCGATGCTGGCCAGGCACCGGCCCGGCCGGATCACCGCCGGGTGCAGCGCGGACAGGTCCTCGTTCGTGGTGATCGCGATCAGCGCGTTGCGCCCCTGCCCGAGCAACCCGTCGGTCAGGTTGAGCAGGCGGGACAGCGACTGCCCGGCGCTCGCCTTGGCGTCGCCGCTGATCAGCTCGTCGCAGTCCTCCAGCATCAGCAGCCGCCACTTCGGCTCGTCCTCGTCTCCGCTGCCCAGCGCCACGCTCATCAGGTACGCCGGGTCGCCGAACAGCCGCTCCGGGTCGAGCACGCAGTCCACCTGGCACCACGAGCGCCACTGCTGGGCCAGCGCCCGCAACGCCGTGGTCTTGCCGGTGCCCGGCTCGCCGTGCAGCAGCAGGAGCCGGCCGGTGACGGTCGACGCGTCGATCGCCATCAGCCGCTCCAGCGTGTCGCCGACCGGGCGGGCGTAGTTCCGCTTGATCGTCTCCCACGGCGCGGCGCCGATCTCCCGCTGGGTGCGGCGCGGGCCGTGCGGGCCGTAGTGCCAGAAGCCGACAGGCACGCTGTCGTCGGCCGGCGCCGGCTCCTCCACCGCGCCGGCGGTCACCGTGCCGATGATCGTCTCGGCCAGCTCGCTGCTGACCGCGGTGACCGTGACCCGGGCGCGGCGGCTCTGCTTCCAGCGCATCACGTGCAGGGTCCAGCCGTCGCCGACGCTGAGCCGGCCGTGGCCGTCGTCCTCCAGCGCGTCCCGCACCACCCGGGCCTCCGGGACGGTGAGCGGCGCGTCGGCGCGCAGGTTCTCCAGCCAGGTGGTACGGCCGAACGGCTCGCGCCCGGTGACGAACGGATCCAGGGCGATCAGATCCACCAGGTCCACCAGCCGGTCGCCGTCGTCGACGGCGCCGGAGAGGGGAAGGGCGGGCGGTATCACGCCGGGCGCGCGGGCGGCCGGGACCGCCGCACCGTTGGCACGGTCGAGGGGCTGGTGGGGGGTCCGCATCCCCCCATGATCGCGGCCGGCCGGCCTGGTGGCATCCCCTTTTTCCGCGCCATCAGCGCCGGTGCGTACCGAATCCGTCAGCGTCTGGTCAGCAGGAAGACCGGGATCAGCCGGTCGGTCCTGGTCTGGTAGCTCGCGTAGTCCGGGAACGCCTCGACCGCCCTCGCCCACCAGACCTCCCGCTCGGCGCCGGACAGCTCCCGCGCCGTGTAGTCGTGCCGCTCCGCGCCGTCCTGCAGCTCCACGTGCGGGTTCTTGCGGAGATTGTGGACCCACACCGGGTTCTTCGGGGCGCCGCCGAGGGAGCCGACCACGAGGTACTCCCCCTCGTGCTCCACCCGCATCAGCGCGGTCTTGCGCAGCTTGCCGGTCTTCGCGCCGATCGAGGTCAGCACGATGATCGGCCGGCCCTGGATGTCGTTGGCCTGGGCGCCGTCTGTCGCTTCGTACTTCTCGGCCTGCTCACGGGCCCAGTCGGAGGTGCTCGGTTGGTATTCACCGGTCAGCGGCATAGCCCCGAGTCTACGGCGGATCGATCGCACCTCAACCGCACCCGGCGATCGACCGGTCCGCACTCCGCCGGACGGACCTTTCCTCAAGACGGTCGACGAGAGGCGGGAACGGCATGCGGGCGATCACGGGTGTGCTGACGGTGGCACTGGCCGCCCTGGGCGTGGTGACCGCGCCGGACCCCGCGCTGGCCGCGGAGCCGGCCCGCGTGGTCGCCACCGCGCTGGACGCCGAGGGCCGCCCGGTGATCACCGTGCACGAGGCGCGCGACCGGGCCACCGCGACCCGCCTGGCGCTGCGGGCGCAGCCCTCCGGGGAGGCGGTCGCCGTCGAGACCGACGGGATCGTGCGGGCGCTGGGCGGCCGGGCGGGCGGACGCGTCGTGGAAGCCGCCGTGCCGGCGGGCTCCGACCCGTACCGCGCCCGGCAGTGGGATCTGGACACGATGAACGTGCCCGCCGCCTGGCAGCGGTCGACAGGCGCCGGGGTGACCGTCGCGGTGGTCGACACCGGGGTGGACGCGTCCCACCCGGACCTGGCCGGCCAGGTGCTCGCCGGCTACGACGCCATCGCCGGCAAGGCCGGCGGCAACACCGACCCGCAGGGTCACGGCACCCACGTGGCCGGCACGATCGCCGCGCTGACCGGCAACGGGATCGGCGTCTCCGCTGTCGCGCCGGGCGTGCGGATCCTGCCGGTTCGGGTGCTGGGCGCGAACGGCGCGGGTTACGACTCGGACACCGCCGAGGGCATCGTCTGGGCCGCCGACCACGGCGCCAACGTGATCAACATGTCGCTGGGCGGGCCGCAGCCGTCCAGCGCGATCGCCAACGCGATCGCCTACGCCCGCGGCAAGGGCGTGGTCGTCGTCGCGGCGGCCGGCAACGACCGGGCCAAGGGCAGCCCGGTCAACTACCCGGGCGCCAACCCGGGCGTGATCGCGGTGGCCGCGACCGACTCCGCGGACACCGTGGCGCCGTACTCGAACGCCGGCGGCTACGTCGACGTGGCCGCGCCCGGCAGCGGCATCCTGAGCACCTACCCGACCGCGCTCGCGGCCGGCGGCTACGCCATGATGAACGGCACCTCGATGGCGGCGCCGCACGTCGCGGCGGCCGCCGCGCTGCTGCTCGGCGCCCGGCCCGAGCTCACCCCGGACCAGGTGGAGTCCGTTCTGGAGACCTCCGCCGCCGACCTCGGCCCGGCCGGCCGGGACAACGACTACGGGTACGGCCGGATCGACGCCGCCGCGGCCCTCGCCGCCGCCGGCGCCCCGGTGGTCGCCGCGCCGGTCGCCGCGCCGGTCGCCGCGCCCACCGTCCGCGCCAGTGTGACCAGCCGTTCGGTCACCTACGGGACGAAGACCAGCACCACCTTCACGGTGACCTCCTGGGCGGGCAAGCCGGCCTCGATCTGCGTCTCGATCGCCGGCGCCTCGTGGGCCTGCAACCCGGTGCGCACCAGCTCGACCGGCACGTTCACGCTGACCCGTACCGCGACGGCGTCGTTCCGGGCCCGCCTGACCGCCTCCGGGGTGTCGGCGACCAGCACGTACACCGTCCGGGCGGCGGTCTCGGTGAGCCGCTCCGCCAAGCGGACGCTGACCGTGAGGGTGACCGGCGCCGCCGGGCAGAGGCTGACCGTGCAGCGCTACCTCAACAAGCGCTGGATCACGGCGAAGACCTACACCGCCAGGAACAGCCACACGATCACCGGCCTGGCCGGCGGCGGCAGTTACCGGGTGGTGCTGGCCTCCACCCCCGCGGTGCTCGGCGTCACCAGCCCGGCGGTGTCGGTCTGAGTCCGGCCCCGCGATGCTCGGCGCCACCGGCGCGGCGATGTCGGTCCGAGTCCGCCGGGGAACATCGGCCGGCGCCGCCCCGGCCGCGGAGCTCGGCTCGGTCCCGGGACGTACGGCCGGGTTCCCGGAACCCGCGTGGCCTGCACCGCCGGCGACGTCCGAGGGCCCGCTGACGTCACTGTGACGCTCGCCCCGGGAGGCGACCGGACGTAACGATCATGCGGTTTACTCGTATCCCATGGGCATCATCTCCCGGGGCTTCGGCGGGCGGCGGCGGGACTCCGCGCCGGACCTGCCACCCGGTCAATATCTGACACAGGATTTCCCGGTGCTCTCCGCCGGCCCGACGCCGCGCATCCCGCTGGACCGGTGGAGCTTCACCATCACCACCGAGACCGGCCGGAAGCACACCTGGGACTGGGCGGAGTTCACCGCCCTGCCGGCCGAGGAGATCACCAGGGACATCCACTGCGTCACCAAGTGGTCCAAGCTCGGCACCACGTGGAAGGGCGTCTCGCTGGACACCCTCTTCGAGGATGTGGAGACCGCCGCGGACTACGTGATGGCGCACAGCAAGGGCGGCTACACGACCAACGTGCCGCTGCAGGACCTGCTCGACGGGCAGGCGTGGATCGCGTACGAGTTCGACGGCGAGCCGCTCGACCCGGAACACGGCGGCCCGGCCCGCCTGCTGATCCCGCATCTGTACTTCTGGAAGTCGGCCAAGTGGGTCAACGGCCTGGAGATGATGCACGAGGACGAGCCCGGCTTCTGGGAAGCCGCCGGCTACCACACGTACGGAGACCCGTGGCTGGAACAGCGCTACCAGGGCGACTGATCTGGCAGGCCGCCACGGTCTCCGCGGTGCGCGCGGAGACCCCGTCGGCCCGCACGATAGTCCTGGACATCCCGGACTGGCCCGGTCACCTCCCCGGGCAACACCTCGACCTGCGGCTCACCGCCGAGGACGGCTACTCCGCGCAGCGCAGTTACTCGATCGCCTCGGACTGGCCCGGCGCGGGCCCGGTCGAGATCACCGTCCAGCGGCTGGAGGACGGCGAGGTCTCGCCGTACCTGACAGACGTCGTGGAGCCCGGTGACCGGATCGAGCTGCGCGGCCCGATCGGCGGCTGGTTCGTCTGGCGCTCCGCCCAGCCGGCGCCGGTCCTGCTGGTCGCCGGCGGTTCCGGCGTGGTCCCGCTGATGTCGATGATCCGCGAGCGTGGCCGGTTGCGGGCCCGCCAGCCGTTCCGGCTGATCTACTCGGTGCGCACCCCGGAGGACGCCAGTTTCGCCGGCGAGCTCAGGCGCCGGGTCCGCGACGACCCGGGCCTGGACGTCCACTTCGTCTACACCCGCAAGACGCCGGACGGCTGGCCCGCGCCGCCGAAGCGGATCGACGTCGCCACGCTGAACTCGCACGGCTGGCCGCCGGACTTCGCGCCGGACGTCTTCGTCTGCGGCCCCACGTCGTTCGTCGAGACCGCTGCCGACATCCTGGTCGCGCTCGGCCACGACCCCAGCAAGGTCCGCACCGAGCGTTTCGGCGGCGGCTGACGGCGCTCGACGGCAACGTCCCGGGCGGCGACCCCGGCGGAGGTCTTCGCGACCGGGCCCGGCCCCGTCAGGGCCCGGCCGCCAGGAATCGGGACGCCGACCGCCCCTACCCCTGGATCGGTCAGCCGCCGAACGTGGTGCGCAGCCGCTGGGCCAGGCTCGGGGGTGGGGGTGGCGGCGTCGGGCGGCGGCCGGCCGTCGGGGTCGAGCGGCCGACCGGGCGGTCGTAGTCGGCGCTCGCGATGGCCTCGATCAGTTGCTCGTCGGTGAAGTGCTCGGAGCCCGGGATGGACGGGACGAAACCGACCAGAATGCCGTCGCGCATGACCTGGGCCTCGAGGCCGGCGGTGCCGTCGTTGTCCCAGATCGCCTCGCGGCCGTCCGGCAGGACGACCCGGATCCCGCACTGTGTCAGGCCGGCGTGCGGAAGTTTCAGATGTGCGAAGACGTTGCGCCCGCGCAGCCGCTCGACGACGCGGCGGGCCCGGTTCTCTTCCATGCGACCGAACGTAACGCGCCTTTCTGGGGACACGCTGAAGACCGGCTCGGTAGCCATTGAAACTACGTAGCAAAGCGCTCATGTAACATCACCCAGGGACATAACCCCAGGTTACATCGATGCATGTTACTCCCCTGTAACAGGAAAGTCACTGGATTCCATTTCTCGCGACCTTGACTTACTGTGCGGTAACCGAAGCGCTTCGGCCCCAGACATCCCCTCGTGGATATCGGAGGCCATCGATGAGTAGGGCTACCGTCCTCGCCTGCCTCGTCTCCTCGTCCGTTCTCGCGCTCACCGTCGCCGCCGCCTCTCCCGCCCAGGCGGCCGGCGTCGACTACGTCGCCCTCGGCGACTCCTACTCGTCCGGGGTCGGCGCGCCCGGACAATCCGGCAGCTGCCTGCGCAGCAACTACAGCTACGCCGCGCAGTGGGCGGCGAAGAACAGCCCCACCTCGTTCCAGTTCCTGGCCTGCAGCGGCGCGGTCACCGACGACGTCCTGAAGACCCAGGTCCCGGCCATGGCAAGCGGGGCCGACCTGGTCAGCATCACCATCGGCGGCAACGACGCCGGCTTCGCGCCGACCGTGATCACGTGTCTGACCAGCAGCGACGCCTCGTGCACCGCAAAGGTGAACGAAGGCAAGGCGTACGTCGCGAACACGCTGCCGGCCAAGCTCGACGCCACCTACAACGCGATCCGGGCGAAGGCGCCCGGCGCGAAGGTGGTGGTCCTGTCCTACCCGAACATCTTCGACACCTCGGCCGCGCTCTGCGAGATGAGCATGACCAAACGCAAGGCGATCAACAGCGGCGCCCAGGTCCTGGACGACATGATCAAGGCGAGGGCGACGGCGGCGGGTTTCACGTTCGCCGACGTGCGCGACAACTTCGCGGGGCACGGGGTGTGCGCGTCCAGGCCGTACCTGAACGGCCTGACCATCATCCCGCCGCAGAACTCCTACCACCCGAACGGGAACGGGTACACGAACGGGTACCTGCCCGCCCTGACCGGCGCCGCCTGACCGGCGATCCGCAGTGGGGCCGCTCGCCAGAGCCCCGCTGCGGCCTCCCTACCCGGCCGGCGCGTGCCGCCCGGGTAGGGAGGCCGGCAGGAGCGCAACAGGGGTGCAACCCGCGGGGAACCCGCCGGCCGCCCCGGGTCGGCAGGATGCCTCGACATGGCCCGAGTGAACACGCTGCTTCTCCTGCTCACCGTCGCGCTGACCGTGGTCGCGCTGATCGACTGCCTGGGCACCGAACCGGGGCGGGTACGGCACTTCCCGCGCAACGCCTGGCTGGTGCTGATCGCCGCCTGCCCGGTGGCCGGCGCGGTCGCCTGGTTCCGCGCGGGCCGGGCCGGAGCGACCGGAGCAAGCGGCTCGAGCCCGGCCGCGACGAGCGCGGGCCGGGCCCAAGGGAACGCGGGCCGGGCCAGGACCGGGCGCGCCGGCGCGGCCTCCGGGGCCGCGCCGATCGGACCCGAGGACGACCCGGAGTTCGTGCGGATGCTCGCGGAGACCCTCCGCGACCGCTGACGCTCAGTCGAAGAGCGGCCGCCACGTGTGCCGCCGCTTGTAGGAGTCCGCGCCGGAGAGGAAGTCCGTCAGCAGCCGGACGGCCTCTGTCACGTCCGGCGTCTCGGTCCGGTAGTGCCGCTCCGGCGCGCCCTCCCGGTACTCCAGGGCGTAGCGCCCCGGGTCGGCGCCGGCCGCCGGACCGTAACCCACCTGGACGAACCACCCGTCGGCGCGTTCCAGGATGAGGAAGTGGTTGTCCGGGCCGAGCCCGCGAACCCGCTGCTCGATCTTGTGCGGCGTGGGGTCGGGCAGTTCCGGGCCGGCCGCGGAGGTCAGCGTGAAGCCGGCGATGTGGCCTGCCGCGTTCGGGTTCAGCAGGTGCGTCTGCGGCTCGTAGCAGACCAGTCCGTGCTCGCGGGCCAGCGCGACGACCGCGGCGCCGACCTCGCCGGCCCGGGGCCAGGCGACGGACAGCGAGAGAATCGCGTCGGACGGCGCCGGCCCGGAACTCCACACGTCGGAGTCCTGCGGGAAACGTTCCAGCAGGGCCGACAACATCTCCGGTACGGCGTGGTGGGCCCGGAACACGCCGGGCTCCTCCTCGTCCCGCCAGCGCCGCAGCTTGGACTCGGCGATCGCGGGCGTAATCGGTTCCGGCTCGTGCCAGACGTAAAGATCGAAGCTCATGACGGGTGCCCCCTCCCGGCGTATCGACGGATCTTAGTGGTGCCGGTCACCTCCCGGGAATCAGGCGCGCGGGACAACGGCTCACCAGGTGAAAACACGGCCGCGGGCGGTGCTGGTCGCGGTCTGGCCGTCGCGCTCGTACCGGTACGCCATGACGACCGTGTAGTTGCGTCCCCGCCGCGGCGTCACGCCGATCGGGCCGCACCCCTTGGTCATCTCCTCGCGGCTGAAGGTGAGCCCGTCGCACGTGGCCGGACCGGCCACGGTCCGGCCGGTGTCGGCGTCGCGCAGGGTCACCTCGATGCGCGCGCGACCACCAGCCGGCGCGGTCAGCGAGGCCTCGAACCGGACGTCCCGGCCGAGCGAGTGGCACGGGCGGGGGGCCAGCGGGCTGCGCGTGGCCAGGTCGAACACCAGGCCGGGGGCACACTGCCAGGGGCCCCGCACGTCGCCCTCGGGCTGGGGCGACCGCTTTTTGACTGTGTGCTTCGTCCGTACCCCGATCGGCTTGTGGGTTTTCGAAGTGGTTTTGGATCTCGGCCTGGCGGCGGGCGGGGAGCGGCGGGGAGCGGCGGACGCCGCGGCCCGCACCGGAGCCGTGGGGAGCACGGCGGCATGCGGCTGCGGCAGCGGGCGGTCCGGGTCGTGGTGCCGGACCCACGTGGTCACGCCGGTGGCGAGCAGCACGCCGGCGAGGACCGCGACGGTCGCGCCGGACCGTGCCCAGCGATGGCGGGGGGCGGCGTTGCGGGCACGACGGACCGGGGGGATCGCGTGCCGGCCGCCCCTCGGCGCCTGGACGCCCTTGCGCAGTTCGGGCGGGTCGACTGCCATGTCGTCCGGGTCCACCGCGGGCAGGCTCGGCGGGGCGGGCGGCGGCAGCGCCGGCACCCCGGCCAGTTTGCGCGCCAGCAGGCGCAGCTCGCGCACCACGTCGGCGGCGGCCGGGCGCTGCGCGGGCTTGGCGGCGAGGCAGAGCCGGATCAGTTTCCACAGGTCGTCGGGGATGCCGGGACGGCGTTTCGGGCGGCCCTCGGCGTGCAGGCGCATCAGCTCGGGCACCGAGTCGCTGAGGTACGGCGGCTGCCCGGAGACGAGTTCGTAGAGCAGCACGCCGAGCGCGTACACGTCCGTGGCGGAGCTCGGGGTGACCCCGTGGAACGCCTCCGGGGCCATGTAGTGCGGCGTGCCGACGACCGCGTTCGGCGTGGTCATGCTCGGCACGTTGAGGATCCGGGCGATGCCGAAGTCGGTCAGCCGGGTCTCCAGCCGGCCGGACTGCTCCAGCACCAGGATGTTGTCCGGTTTCAGGTCCCGGTGGATGATCCCGAGTTCGTGGGCCTCGGCGAGCGCGTCGGCGACCTGCGCGGCGAGCCGGACCGCCTCGGCCGGTGGCAGGGTCCGTTCGCGTTCCAGATGGTCGCGCAGGCTCCCGCCGGCCACCAGATCCATCACCAGGCCGAGGGTCTGCCCCACGCTGAACAGGTCGCGGACCCGGACCACGTTGCGGTGCCGGAGCATCAGCAGGATGGTCCGCTCCTGCACGAAGCGGGTGACCAGCCGGGGCTGGCGCAGCAGGCTCTCGTGCAGGAGTTTCACCGCCACCGGCTCGCCGCTCGCGCTGTCCACGCCTTCCCAGACGGTGCCGGTGGCGCCCTGCCCGATCGGTTTGACGAGCCGGTAGGAGTTGCCGACACTCCGTCCGGCGAGTGGCTCGCTGTCCGTGGGATCCTGCATTCCTCGGGGGTCCTTCCGCCTGACGGCAATGCCCCGAGATACTGCGATTTGTCCGGATGAACTAGCAAGCCCTGGGGGACAGATTCGCACGGTTCGGGAGGACTCCCCTCCAGACCGTCACGAATCTCCGTGGACCTCGTTCGAGGGAGCCGGCTGCGGGCCGCAGAGCGACCGGATCGCGCCCAGCAGCGTGGACCGGGTGAACGGCTTCTCCAGCAGCATGCTGTTCTCGTCCAGGTGCAGCTGCGGGCCGAGCGACGCCGCGGTGTAGCCGGACATGTAGAGCACCGGCAGGTCCGGCTGGTGCGTGCGCAGCGCGCTGGCCAACTCCGGCCCGGTCATCGTCGGCATCACCACGTCGGTGATCAGCAGATCCGGCCGGGCGCCCGAGGCGACCTGGGTGACCGCCGTCAGCGCGTCGGTGGCCACCGCGATCTCGTAGCCGGCCGGCGCGATCAGTCGCTGCACCAGCTGGGCCACGTCCGGCTGGTCCTCGACGATCAGCACCCGGCCGATCACCGCGTTCTTGTCCCGGCGCTCGCCGGAGGGCTGCGCGCGCTCCTCGGCGGCCGGCAGGTAGATGTGCACGGTGGTGCCGATCCGCGGCCGAGACTCCAGCTCGATGTGGCCGCCGAGGTTCGCCACGATGCCGGCGGTGGTGGCCAGGCCCAGGCCGGCCGCGGTGGGCCGGGTGGTGAAGAACGGCTCCAGCGCTCGCTTGCGGATCTCCTCGTCCATGCCGACGCCGGTGTCGGTGACCACCAGGTGCACCAGCTTGCCGGTGGGCGCGCCCTCGGCGAGCTGCCCCGGCTCGACCACCTCGTTGGTGGCCGCGACCCGAACCATGCCGCCGTGCAGCATCGCGTCGCGGGCGTTCGCGGCCAGGTTGACCAGGGCCTGTTCCAGCGGCCCGCGCTCGGCGCGGACCGGCCAGACATCCGGGTTGAAGGTGAGGTCCAGGCCGATGTGCTCACCCAGGGTCCGGGAGAACAGCGACTGTACGTCGGTGAGCAGGTCCGGGATCGGGATGACCTCGGGCCGGTTGCCCTCGCTGCGGCCGAACGCCAGCAGCTGGTGGGTGAGCGTCCGGCCGGTGGACACCGCGTCCATGATGTCTCTGGCCAGCTGGTGCTGCGGCGAGTCCTCGTCGGTCTGCGCCAGGATCATGTCGGCCGAGCCGGCCACCACTGTCATCAGGTTGTTGAAGTCGTGCGACAGGCCGCCGATCAGCTGACCCAGGCTGTCCAGCCGGCGCAGGTGGTCGAGCTGCCTCTTGAGCCCGCGGGCGTCGATGTGGTCGGTGGTGTCGGTGATCATGCAGAGCACGCCGGCGAACTCGCCGTGGTCGTCGCGCACCGGCATCATGCTGATCCGCACGCTGCGCCGGGAGCCGTCGGCGCGCATCAGCCGGGTGGCGCCGACCGTGGAGTGGCCCTTACGGCACTCCTCGATCCGGCGCTGCAGCTCCTTCTGTCCCTGGTTGTCCAGGAAGCCGCGCAGCGACACCCCGATCAGCTCGCTGCGGGGCATGCCGAGGACCACGCCGATCGGCTCGTTCGCGTACGTCGCCACGCCCTCCGGGTCGAGCTGCAGCACCCCTTCCGGGATGGTCTCCAGCACCCGCCGGTAGCGCTCCTCGGCGGCGCGCAGCCGCTCCTGCGCGCGGGCGCTCGCCACCGCGAGGGAGAGCTCCCCCGCGATGTCCCGGGCCAGTTCGACCTCGGGCGTCGAATAGAAGGCGTTCGCCGTGTGCCGGGTCAGGATCAGATAGCCGGCGTACGTGTTGTCCACGATCACCGGGCTGAGCACCGCGGCCGTGATGCCGTGCTCGGGCGGGGCCAGCGCCGCGGCCGAGTCGCCGGCCAGCACGATCGGGCGGCGGCTGGCGGCCAGCGTGGTGGAGTACTCGTCGTCGGGCGCCTGACCGGCACGGTCCAGCACCCGGGCCAGCGGTCCGGAGCGGTCGTCCTCCAGATGGTGGTAGGTGAGCTGTTCGTAGCGGCCGTCGTCGCGCAGCAGTTGCACGCCGGCGCCGTCCCCGATCATGTCGGCGGCGGCGCGGGCGGCCGTGGATCGGACCTCGGCCTCGTCCGCCACGGCGCGGCTGAGCGCGAGGGCGAGGTCGGCGAGCGCGTACCGGAGGGGGTAAGCCATGACACCCATGTACACATTTTTGGTGTTGAGGGACGCGCGTGAGGGGTGTTCGGCGGAATCCGGCCCGGTTGTTCGGGCCCGAGCCGGATTCCGGCGTTCTACACGAACAGGGCGCTGACCGACTCGCCGTTGTGAATCCGGCGCATCGCCTCGGCCAACGCCGGGGCCACCGAGATCACGGTCAGCTTCTCGTGCCGCTTGCCGTCCGGGATCGGCACCGTGTTGGTGCAGACGATCTCCTGGACCTCCTTCTCCGCGGCCAGCCGCTGCACCGCGTCGTTGGTGAGCAGCCCGTGCGTGCAGGCCACCCGGACGCTGCGGACGTTGCGCTCGCGCAGCCGGGCGAGCAGCTCGAACACCGTGCTGCCCTTGGCGATCTCGTCGTCCAGCACGATCACGTCCCGGTCGGCCACCTCGCCGATGATCGAGTTGATCACCACCTTGTCGTCCGCGAACCGCTGCTTGGCGCCGGCCGCCACCTCTATGTTCAGCAACCGGGCGAAGGCCGCGGCCTCCTTGGCGTTGCCCAGGTCCGGGGAGACCACCACGGTGTTGCCCAGGTCGTAGCCGCGGAAGTGGTGGGCCAGCTCGCGCAGCGCGTGCAGGTGGTCCACCGGGATGCTGAAGAAGCCGTGCACCTGCGGGGAGTGCAGGGTCATCGCCAGCACCCGGTTGGCGCCGGCCGTGGTGAGCAGGTCGGCGACCAGGCGCCCGCCGATCGAGATGCGCGGGGCGTCCTTCTTGTCGGAGCGGGCGTACGCGTAGTGCGGCAGGACCACGGTGATCCGGCCGGCCGACGCGCCACGGGCGGCGTCGAGCATGAAGAGCAACTCGGCGAGATGCTCCTGGGTCGGAGGAACCAGCGGCTGGATCAGGAACACGTCGCGTTCCCGGCAGTTCCCCTCGAGCTGCACCTCGATGCAGTCGTTGGCGAACCGGGAGATCCTGGTCGGCAGGAGGGGCACACCGAGGTGCTCGCAGATCTCCGCGGCCAGCTCGGGATGGGCAGATCCAGTGAAAACGGCGATGTCACGCACGGGCAGCGAGTCTATTCAAGACTCGACCCGGACGATCGGCTCGGGCGTCATGAACGGACTGGCCGGGCGGGTCGGCGCGCAGGGGCGCGACGGGCAGGACTTCGCCGTCGTGGCCGGGGACGGCACCGTCCAGCTGCCGCCCGAGGTGCTGGGCCCCTACCCGCCCGGGACGCTGTTCACCGTGCAGCACGTCGACGGCGAGGTCACGCTGGTCCCGGGCGGCTCGGAGACCGCTGCCCGAGGTCAGTAGTAGCGGCGGCGCCGGCGCTGCCGGCTCGGCCACATCTTACGGGTGATCAGGAAGGCGGCGGCGAAGCTGGCGACCACCACGGCGGCGACCACCGGGGTGCTCAGCGGGGACGACGTCCTGGCCGCCGCCTGGTTCACGCCTTGGTCGCCGGTCTGGTCGTTGGCGGCGAGCACGGCGGCGGCCGTGGTCGGCGGCGGCGCGGTCGGCAGGGCGGCGAAGTCGACGATGCCGCTGCTCTCCAGCAGGGTCAGGTGGGTAGCGACGAACTGGTTGGTGCGCTGCGCGAGCTTGCGGATGGTGTCGTTGCGGGTGCTCGCCCGGATCGTCGCGATGGCCGGGAAGATCTTGCCGTGCGCGGCCCGGAGCCGGTCGACGAAGATCTGGTCGAACTCCTTGCCCTCGGCGCCCCGCATCTCGCCGAGCCAGCCCTGCTGGTCGGCGTTCGGCTTGTCGGGCAGCTCGATGTCCAGCTTCCGGGCCGCGGCCCGGACCAGCTTGTCCAGCTCGGTGTGCTGGGCGGCGATGTCCTTGCCGATGGACTTGATCCGCGGGTCGTCCGACTTCTCCTGGGCCATCTGCCCGGCCGGCATCTCCCACAGGCCGGCCAGGCGCACCTTCGTCGCGAAGTCCCGGTCCGCGTCGGACACCTCGCCCTCACCGGTGTCGGTGATCAGCTGGTTCGGCGGCACGGGCACGCCCGGCTCCGCCCAGGCCGCCCGGGGCTGGAGCAAAGCCAGCGCCACCACGGCTAGACCGACTCCGGCCAGATGACGCCAGCGCGGTTTACGTTCGACGGCGGGCACACGAACCTCCTACGACAGCGGATGCACAACCCCGACATGTCGAACAACGGATCCCGGCGCCATCTGGATCAACGAGCGGCCCAGGTATTCACAGCGAACCGAAGGAAAGCCTCAGGGGACGTCACTACAGCCAGCCACGTTTCTTGAGGTAGAAGTAGAGCGCACCGCCGCCGATCAGGATGAGCGCCGTGCTCTCCACGAAGCCCCACGTCTGACCGAAGCCGGGAAACGGCACGTTCTGTCCGAAGTAGCCGGTGACCGCGGTCGGCACGGCGATGATGGCGGCCCAGGCGGCGAGCTTGCGGGTGATGTCGTTGAGGATGTTGCTCTGCTCGTTGAGGTCGGCGTCGAGCAGCTCGGTGATCCGGGTCAGCGAGTGCTCGATCGACTCCAGGGCGCGTTCCGCGTGGTCCTCCACGTCCCGGTAGTACGGCCGCAGATCGTCGTCGACCAGCCCGCCGTCCGGCCGGCTCACCTCGGTGACCACGTCCTGCATCGGCGCGACCGCCCGCCGCAGCTGGGCCAGCGTGCGGCGCAGCGCGAACCCGCGCATCCGGACCGGCCGGGGCGCGCCGCCCTCGCCGAGCATCGCGTCCTCGATCGAGTCCATCGCCTCGTCGACCTTGCGGGCGGCCGCGTACTGCGAGTCCACGACCACGTCGAACAGCCCGTACAGCAGGAAGTCGATGCCGCCGGAGGCGGCCAGCCCGGCGTCCGCGTCCCACCGCTCGACCAGCTCGTCCACCGTGCCCTCGGCCTTGTGCACGGTGATCAGCACGCGGGCGGTGACGAACGCACTGATCTCCACCTTGTGCACCTCCGGCGGTTCGCCGCCGTGGTCGAAGGAGACCGCGTAGACGTTGACGAACAGGTGGTCGGGATAGCGGTCGAGCTTGGGCCGCTCGCGCTCGGCGAGCGCGTCCTCGACGGCCAGCGGGTGCAGGCCGTACTCCGCGGCGACGGCGGCCAGGTCGGTCGCGGACGGTTCGAGCAGGTCCAGCCAGGCGACCGCGTCCGGGTGGGTACGCAGGCGGTCGGGCAGCTCGGCGTACCCGAAGTCCTGTTCGATCACCCGGCCCTGCGCGTAGAGACGAGTCTGCACAGGACAGGAGATCGATGCGGTCACCGCCTCACTATGCCCGGGCGGAAACCGGGCGGAAACCCGGTTCTGTCTACCATGAGCCGTGACGTCTACCATGAGCCGTGACTTGGCTGGACGCATTTTACACCGCCAAATGGCAGGTGACCCCGGATCAGGCGATCTACTGGCGGGAGATCGTCGGCAACGCCTTCGGGCTCGGCTCGGCCCTGTTCGGCCTGCGCCGCAGCGCGTGGGCCTGGCCCGTCGGGATCGTCGGCAACATCCTGCTCTTCACCGTGTTCCTCGGACAGGCCCTCGGCAACGATCAAGGGACTCCCCTGTACGGCCAGGCCGCCCGCCAGGTGTTCTTCCTGATCACCAGCGTTTACGGGTGGTGGCTCTGGCGCCGCAACCGCCGCACCGGCCACGGCGTCGCGGTGGTGCCGCACTGGGCCGGTCACCGGCAGCGGCTGGTGTTCGTCCCGGCCGCGCTGCTCGCCGTGGTGGCCTGCTTCTTCGTGTTCCGCCGGATCGGCGCGGGCTTCCCCGTCCCCTGGTGGTACTACCTGGCCGACTCGTGGATCTTCGTGGGCTCGATGCTGGCGACCTACGCGATGGCCCGGGGCTGGGTGGAGTTCTGGCTCTGCTGGATCGCCGTGGACCTGGTCGGCGTGCCCGAGTTGCTGCACTTCCGGTATTACCCCTCAGCGGTGCTCTACGCGGTCTACGCCGGCTTCGTGATCTGGGGCTTCGTCGTCTGGTTGCGCATCTCCCGCCGGTCCCGGCCGCTGATCGCGGACCAGGTGTACGCACCCACGGGCGGTTGACCGGGCCGGGGAGCCGGCCCAACTCGTGGCCGGCGCCCCCGGCGTCAGACCGTCCCGAGGACCGGCGCCGCCGCCGTCTCCACGACGGGCTGCCGCTCCTTGCGCAGCATCCACAGGCTGACCGGGGCCCCGACCAGGACCAGGATCGCGGCCACCACCAGGGAGAACTGGTAGCCCACCAGGTAGCGGTGCAGCTCGGTGCCGGTCGCGGCGCCGGCCCGGTTGCTCAGGATCGCGCCGAGCGCTGTCACCCCGAGCAGCCCGAACACCTCGCGGGAGACGTTGAGCATGCCGGAGGCGACGCCGGCCCGGTCGCCGGGCAGCGCGCCGATCACCACATTGCTGAGCGGGATCAGCAGGCCGCCGCCCACGCCGTAGAGCGCGAACCAGGGCAGCAGGTCGAGGTACCCGGTGCCCTCGCCGTACCGGGCGATGCCGGCGATCGAGACGCCCATCACCAGCAGACCGAAAGCGGTCACGCGAGCAACCCCGAAACGGGCTTCGATGCGCGGCGCCAGGACCGCGCCGACCGCGGTGATCAGAGCCAGCGGCACGAAGGCCGCGCCCGCCTCGGTCGGCGAGAAGCCGAGCACGTTCTGCAGGTAGATGGCCATGTAGAAGTAGATGCCGAAGACGCCGAACGCCCACAGGCCCATGGCGAGCAGGCCGCCGGTGAACATCCGCAGGCGGAAGAAGGCCAGGTCGACCATCGAGTCGGCGGTGCGGGCCTGCTGCGCCACGAACGCGACGGCGACCAGGGCGGCGACGGCGAACGATCCCAGGATGAGCCCGCTGGTCCAGCCCTTGGCGTCGCCTTCGATCAGGGCGTACGTCAGGAAGAAGAGCGCGAGGGAGGACGTGACCAGCCCGATCGGGTCGAGGCGCCGCCAGGCGCCGGCGGCCCGGGACGCGGCGGCCCGGCCGCGCGGCATGGTGGCCAGCGCGAGAGCCAGCGTGGCGATGCCGATCGGCAGGTTGATCAGGAAGATCCAGCCCCACGAGACGTGCTGGCTGAGCACGCCGCCGGTGAGCGGGCCGACGGCGAGGGCGAGCGCGCCGACCGCGCCCCAGATGCCGATCGCGGTGCCGCGCTCCCTCGGGCTCGGGAACAGCTCCTGGATCAGCGCGAGAGCGGCGGGCGAGAGCAGCGCCGCGCCGACCCCCTGCACGGCGCGCGCTCCGATCAGCAGTTCCTGACCGCCGGCCAGGCCTGCCGCGACCGACGCCACGGTGAAGATCCCCAGGCCGGACAGGAAGACCATGCGGTGGCCGAAGACGTCGCCGATCCGGCCGCCGGCCAGCAGCACGCCGGCGAAGACCAGGATGTACGCGCTCGTGATCCATTCCAGTCCGGAAATGCTCAGGTGCAGCTCCCGCTGGACGCTCGGCAACGCGACGTTCACCACGTTGTTGTCGAGATACGTCATGAAGGTGCCGAGCGCCACCGCGACCAGCGCCCACCACCGGCGGTTGTTCTCCATCGTGCCCCCTATACGGAGTACTTGTACGACGTACATGTACCTCGTACATGAGACCTGTACGTTGTATGGTTGTCAAGTGAGCCCAGCCGAACGACTCAGCAAGGCGACAGTCGCCGAGCGCGCCCTGCGCCTCGCCGACGAGGAGGGCCTGGACGCGATCACCATCCGCCGGCTCGCGAAGGAGCTGGGCGTCACGCCGATGGCGCTGTACTGGCACTTCAAGAACAAGGAAGAGCTGCTGCTCGGGGTCGTCGACCACGTGCTGAGCGACGTCCGGGCCGACCGCTCCGCCGGCGATCCGTGGCAGAAACAGCTGCGCGCGATCCTGGAGACCGTGATCGGCGTCATGCGGGCGCACCCGTGCCTGCCCGATCTGATGCACTCCGCCGACAAGATGCAGACGCCCAGCTTCATCCGGGCCACCAACGACACCCTGGCGCTGCTGGCCGACGCCGGGTTCGGGCTCGACGAGGCGTATTGGATCGCGACTTACCTGCTCAACGGCGCGATCGGGGCGGTCGCCGGCCAGCCCGGCTGTCCGCCCGGGGTGCCGCCGGAGCAGGCCGCCGAGTGGCGCCGGCAGAAGCGGGTCCAGCTGGAGTGCCTGCCCGCCGACAAGTTCCCGATGATGGTGGAGTTCGCGACGACCTATCAGCAGGCGCCGGACGTCGAGCGGTACTTCGCCTTCAGCGTCGACCTGCTGATGTCCGGGGTCGAGACGATGGCGAGCCGCCGGGCCTGATCGCTCTCCCCGCCCCCGTCGCCCGCGTCGACCGGCCCGCTATCTGGACCGCCGCTTTCGTCCTGGTCGCGTCGGCCGGGCCGCTATCTAGACTGGCATGATTGCGAGGCGAGGGGGTCCGATGCGGCAGGCGCAGCGGCTGAAGAGTGTCCGGTACGACATCCGCGGCCCGGTGCTGCGCCGGGCACAGGAGCTGGAGGCGGCCGGCCACCGGATCCTCAAGTTGAACCTGGGCAATCCCGCCCCGTGGGGCCTGGCCACGCCCGAGCCGATCGTCGCCGACGTGGTGCAGAATATCGTGGCCGCGCAGGGGTACAGCGACGCCCGGGGCATCTATTCGGCCCGTGTCGCGGTCGCGCAGCACTATCAGACTCTGGGCGTGGCCGGCATCCAGCCGGACGACGTGCTGCTCGGCAACGGCGTCTCCGAGCTGATCGTGATGGTGTTGCAGGCGCTGCTGGACACCGGCGACGAGGTTCTGGTGCCGAGCCCGGACTACCCGCTCTGGACCGGCGCGGTGAACCTGTGCAGCGGTCGCGCGGTGCACTACCGCTGCGACGAGAGCCAGGACTGGGCACCCGACCTGGACCACATCGCCTCGCGGATCACGGACCGCACCCGAGCCCTCGTGGTGATCAACCCGAACAACCCGACAGGTGCCGTCTACTCGGAGCAGACCCTGCTCGGCATGATCGAGCTGGCCCGCAAGCACGGCCTGCTGATCTTCGCCGACGAGATCTACGACAAGATCGTGTACGACGGAGCCACTCACCACACGCTGGCGGCTCTCGCCCCGGACGTCCCGGTCGTCAGCATGGGCGGCCTGTCCAAGGTCTACCGCGCCGCCGGCTTCCGCTCCGGCTGGCTGGCCACCAGTGGTTTCCACGGCGACGACACGGATTACCTGGACGGTCTGCAGCTGCTGGCGAACATGCGCGTCTGCCCGAACGTGCCAGCCCAGCACGCGATCCAGACGGCGCTCGGCGGCTACCAGAGCATCGAGGAACTGACCCGCCCCGGCGGCCGTCTGCTGGAGCAGCGCGACCATGCCTGGCGAGCCCTGACCGACATCCCCGGCGTCGACTGCGTCAAGCCGGCCGGCGCCCTCTACCTGTTCGCCCGGCTGAACCCCGAAGTCCACAAGATTCACGACGACGAACGCCTGGTCATCGACCTGCTGGAGCAGCAGCACCTCCTGATCTCGCACGGCACCGGCTTCAACCTCGGCACCCCGGACCACCTCCGCCTGGTCTTCCTGGCCGCCACCGACGTCCTCGACGACGCAGTCAGCCGAATCCGCACGTTCCTCTCCACCTACACCCAATAACGCCCAACCCAACTCAGTCCCACCGGACTGAGCCGCACCGAAATCAGCCGCACCCAACTGAGCCTGCCCGCCCGGAAAGCGCGGCGGGAGACCCTGCACCGAAGCGGGGTGGAGCACCAAGCCGGGACGGGCCGAGGCAGGGCACCGAAACGGGGCAGGGCGGCGGAACCGGGCAGCGCAGAGCAGCAGGTGAAGCGGGGTGCCGAACCCGGAAGGTACGGGAACGTTAGGCGGCTGGACCGCGCGGGATCAGGCCGGAACTCGGGCCGGGAATTCGATCCACTCGGTGCGTTCGGTAGCCTCCTCCAGCGCCACCTCGTCCGGCTCGACGCCGATGCCCGGGCCGGTCGGGACCTGGATGCAACCGTCCCGGACCACGATCGGCGGGGTGATGTCGCGCTGGTAGAAACGCTCCGACGCGGAGAGATCCCCGACCAGCGTGAAGTGCCGCATGGCCGCGAGAGCCACATTCGCCGCCCGCCCGATCCCGGTCTCCAGCATGCCGCCGACCCAGACCGGGACGCCGCGGGCGCCACAGGCGTCGTGGATGTCGCGGGCCTCCAGATAGCCGCCGACCCGGCCCGGCTTGATGTTGATGATCGCGGCGGCGCCGGAGTCGATCGCCTGGGCCGCGGTGGCCGCCGAGACGATCGGCTCGTCCAGGCAGATCCTGGTCCTCAGCCGGCGGGCCAGGACGGCGTGCCCGGCCACGTCGCCGGCCTCCAGTGGCTGCTCGATCATCAGCAGGCCGTAGTCGTCGAGGCGGGCCAGTCGTTCCGAGTCGTCGAGCGTGTAGGCGCCGTTCGCGTCGACCTGGATCGCGGCCTCGTCGCCGAGGAACTTGCGGACCAGTTGGACCGGCTCCTCGTCCCAGCCGGGCTCGATCTTCAGCTTGATCCGGCGGTACCGCTCCTTGTTCCAGAAGCGGTCGACGGCGTCGAGCAGCTCGTCGCGGGACATGATGCCGAGCGAGACACCGGCCTCCACCGACGTGCGGGTGGCGCCCAGATATGCCGCGAGGGACACACCCGCGATACGCAGCTGGGCGTCGAGGATCGCCATCTCCAGCACGGCCTTCGCGTTCGGATTGCCGGCCACCGCGGTGAACGCCTCGCGCGCCCTCTCCGCGGTCACCTCGGGCAACCGCTGGACCAGCGGGATCAGCTGCTCGCGGAGGATCTGGACGCAGCCTTCGAGATGTTCCGGGGAGTAGATCGGCTGGGCCATCGCGACGCACTCGCCCCAACCGACGACGCCTTCCGCGGTGTGCACGCTGACCAGCAGCGCCTCGCGGTCGTACTCGGTGAAGACGGACGTGCGGAACGGGGTGACCAGCGGTAGGCGGACCCAGTGCAACCGGACGCGTTCGATCCTCATGCGTCGAACCCCGCTTCCACACCGGCGGGGAGGAGCACGTACTGCTTCTCCTTGTTCATCCCGGCGACCCGGTAGCCGCGAGCCAGAAGAGAGCGGAACTGTTCACGCACCGTGACGCGATCGCGCTGGGCCTGCGCCGGATCCGTCCTCCGTAGCATCTCGATGTCCTCCGGCACGTCGATGATCGCGGCCCCGGGGAGCGCCGAGGCGTGCCGCCTCATCTCCCCGAGGTCGCCGGCCATGGCCTGCTCGACCCAGTTGTCACACAGTTCCCAGTTCACCAGCAGACGATCGGTGTCCTGATCGTTGTTGACGCCGTCGTCGAGATGGCCGTAATAGTCCGTCTCGTACGACGCGACGGTCGCGCCGAGCTTGCACAGATTGAAATACGCGTTACGCGCGACCAACGGATCGAATGTCCAGCGGATCGTGTTCAGGCCACGCTGCAGCGCCCAGGACCGCTGGTGCCGTTTCATCGCGTAGCCGACGCCGCGGTTGGTCCCCGAACGCACCACGCCCGCGATGGACGAGTGCAGATGATCGGGACGACCGTCCGGCGAGAGCGAGCCGAACAACCCCACGGTGCAACCGGCCAGCTCGCCCTTCACATACGCCCCGGCCACGTAATTGCCGGAGTGGAAGAGCGTCCGCAACAGACTGGTGCTGATCACCTCGGTGCGCTCGGCGGGGGTCTGTGCTCCCCAGACCGTCCACAGCAGCTCGGCGGCGGACTCGAGTTGCTCCGTGGTGCGCAACATGACCACGTCGGCGTCCCAGCCGACTACGGTTGGCCGCTCTGTCACGGCGCCTCCGGTCTGTAACAACGCCACCCGCCGTTTCCAAAAGCTGGACACGAGAACAATTTCGCACCCAGTGCAATTTCGGGCCCGAGATCCACTGCCTGCTTGACATTTCCTGCGAAACAGAAGCGGACCTTACCCATGAAAGATGTATCCAACAAGCCTACCCGCCGTGACGGCGCGAAACCTCCTTAAGCCGGAATTGGTGCGCCGGTCGAGATGAAACCCCAGTAGACACCCACATACGCCATGATCGGGCAACACCCGAACAGGCGTAGGCACGTTGAAACCTGATGTAACACGATCGTGTCCAGACGACTCGGCGGAAGAGCCGCCCACCGGAAGAAAGCCGATCAGTGGAAGAATGCCGCCGGGACCACGGAGGCCGCCCAGCGGAAGACGGCTGCCCGCAACAGGAGGGACGCTCAACGGAAGAAACGAGCGCTCTCCGGCGGCCGGCTGCTGGACAGCGCCGCCGCCATCGCCATCTGATCCCGCACCCGGCGCACCGAGGCGTCCCACTGTCTGGACAACCCGGGCCGGCTCTCCAGCCCCTCCCACACCGACAGCGCAACCCCGCCCAGCCGGGCCGCCGGCATCCACAGATGCAGCAGATGATCGACCGCCGGCCGCAGCTTGAGCACGCTCTGCGCGGGCTGCTCCACACCGATCTGACTCTGCTCGATGACCGACATGAGCGCTGTCAGCAACCAGTCGTGCAGCGCAAGATCTTCGCAGAGGTCCACGATGTCGTCGATCTCGGCAGGACCGAGCACCAGGCGTACGGTCCGCAGCCCGTCCTCGCGCACCGCGAACCGCACCCGCACGCCCTCGTTGCGCTCGTCGATCAGCGCGGCCCACCGCAACACCGTCCGGCGGGCCCGCACCGGGGTGCTCTTGTCCAGCACCGGCGACCCCTGGATCTCGGAGAGCAGGCGTACACAGAACGCCCCCATCCCCATCGTCGACGACGACCGGTCCGCGGCGAGGTGCGCGGCCGCCGTCCCGGGCAGGTCGGTGCGGCCCAGCGCCTCCACCACCCCGAGCCTCGCCAGGTAGTGCGACCAGGCCCGCCGGTAACCGCCGCCGACCGGGTCGATCCGGGCCACCGCGGAGCTCTGCAGCACCCGGCCCCCGGTCAGGCAGGCCCGCCCCATCAGCGTGCCGACGCCGCGCACCTTCGCGCCGGACCGGGCCAGGATCCGGCAGTCCACGCCGGTGAACGTCTTGGGGCTGACCGCGTAGCCGATCGGCCGCTCGGAGATCCGGACCCGCTCGCCGGCCAGTAGCCCCAAGGCGTCCTCGACGCGTTCCCGGGGCATGCCGCCGGAGTGGCGCAGCGCGGCGGTCATGACCTCACCCAGGACCAGCACCACGCACCGGCCCGGTGTCCACGAACAGGTATTCCATCCGGTCGACGACCTCCAGCGGCAGCGCGACGCCCTCGTCCCGGGCCCGGCCGCCGACCTGGGCGAGCACCGCCGGATCGACCGCCACCTGCTGCAGGATCGTGCGCACGGCGTTCTCCACCGGCAGGAACAGCGGAGCGCAGATGGTCATCGCCCGGTACGCGTTGAACGGCAGCGCACGCTCGTTGAGCTGCAGGACCATGGGCAGGGCACGCCAGTTGTCGGGCAGGTCGCCGGGCAGCGGGTGCGGCGCCGCGACCCGACGGCCGTTGTCCCGCAGCAGGCCGAGCCGCAGCAGCTGCCACACCGCGGCGAGCATCGCGCAGGACCAGAGCCGTCCGTCCGGGCCGTCCCGCCACAGCTCGATGTCCTCGAAGATGGAGTGGTTGACCGCGGCGTTCTCGGCGGGCGGGCGCCACACCGTGGGCCGCTTCATCGCCTCGTGCGTCTCGGTGGCCGGCGACCGCTGCCCGTTGCACAGCCAGCCGGTCTGCCCGACCGGCGGGCGCGCGCCGGTGCTGTTCGGCGGCGGGTCCTCGACCAGCCGGGCCTCGACCAGGTGGGCCAGGGAGAGCCCGGGCGGCGCGGTCTCGACCGGCTCCGCCGGATCGGGGTCGACCTTGGCCACGGTGTGCGCGCAGCCGGATTCCCGTACCAGATAATCGATCTCCAGGCCGGCCTTGCCGGCGGCGTCGCGCAGTTTCCGGATCAGCGCCGACGGCGAAGCCGGCTGGCCGAAGTAGTCGTCGATCAGCACACAGGTGCTGATCCGGGGGTTGCCGCGCGGGACCATGGCCTCGCACGCGGACCGGGCGGCCGAATACCAGATCCCGATCCGCCGGAAGTGGTCGATGAAGAACTCCTCGTCCTGCCGCAGGTCCGGGGAGTAGAAGTGGCCCAGCTCGACGGAGAGATGGGCGAGCGGGACCGACTCGACCCGGGCGTCCGCGGTGGTCTCGAAGAACTCGGCGTCGGCCCTCATGGCTCGGCCCATCCCTCGTCGTCCTGGATCTTGCGGGCCAGCTCGTCGAACGCGTCCACCGTCGCGTTGTTGGCGATGTCCCGGGCCACCACGTCGTTGTCCGAGATGAGCTGCTCACGCCACTGCAGCACCGGGTCAAGCGGGACAGTGCCGAGCATCGCGCGCCGGCCCACCTGGTGCAGCGCGGCGATCCGGCGCAGGTCCTCGTCGCAGTCACGCAGCCAGGCGACCTGTGCCGGGCGCAGACCGCTCAGCTCGATCGAGTCCGGGTCGACCACCGCGGTGCGGACGAACTTGATCGCCGACTGCAGCCGGTCCTTGTCGTGGCCGGCGCGCACCCCGGCGTCGAGGATGCCGTCCTTGCCGTAGACCAGGCCGGCCGCCGCCGGGATGTGCTGGCGGGTCCAGCGGTGGAAGACCAGCCAGCGGGCGGCCACCCCGCGCAGGGCGGGGTCGGCGGTCGCCTCCAGGACCAGCTGCGTGGCGTACGACCGGCCGGCGCTCAGGTCGATCAGGCACATGTCGAACTCCTCGTCCAGCGCCTGGAGCAGTTGCACGCAGCGCCGCAGCGCCTCCTTGTCCGGCCCGAACTCGCCGCCGTCCTGGTCACCCGGGAAGAGCATCAGCTTGCCCGAGCCGGGCGGGCGCTGCCGCAGGCTGGCTCGCGAGGACTGGGTCCAGACGTCGATGCGCTGCGGCTCGCCGGTGGTCTGGATGTCCGGCTCCAGCAGGTACGAGTGCAGACCGCCCTGCCGGACGCCACGTTGCGCGTCGGTGATCTGGAAGATCGACCCGGCGGTCGGCGAGCCGAAGTCGAAGTCGAGATAGCAGACGTCGGAGCCGGTCAGGGCGCTGCGGTAGACGACGTTGCAACTCGTCACCGACCTGCCCGTGCCGCCCTTGTCAGAGGCCGCGAAGACCAGCACCCTAGTCCCCAGCCTCTTCCCGGGCCGCCGCGAGCTTGTCCAGCTCGCGCAAGACCTCGTGCAGGATCGAGACGGCGGTGCCGGGCCGGGTGCCCATCAGCTGGCGGGCCCGCCGCAGGCCGGCGCCCTGCCGGTTCAGGCTGTCCCGCAGCGAGGGCCCGCCCGCGCTGGAGCCGCGCAGCTGCTCCTTGTCGAAGACCCGCTCGGCCTCGCTCAGCAGGTCCGCGGCATTGGCCGACAGCCTGGTGCCCGGTGGTGACTCGCGTTGGATGTACTCGGCCGCGGTGCTCATGCACTGCACGACCCGGGTGGTGTGGTACCAGCTGGGCTTGTCGCGGCGGGGCAGGGACGCGTACACATTCCCGGGGTCGTCCCAGAGGCCGGCGCCGGGAGTGTCGTCGCCCAGCCTCCGCCGGTGCAGATGCCGCCAGATGTCGTCGGACAACCGCACCAGCCGGGCCTCCTCCTGTGGGTCGTTCACCTGGGCGGCCAGGGCGAGCGCCCGGCCGAGCAGCAGGCTGGACAGCTCGCCGAGACGCCAGCCGACCGGTGGGCCGCCGGCGCCGACCTGGTCGGCGCCGACCAGCACGACCCAGCGGCCGGGCTGGTGCATCAGCAGGGCCGGGTCGTTGGCCAGCGGCCGGCGCCGGATGCGCCCGCGGTCCGCCAGGTCCTCCAGCACGCTGGTGATCCGGGCCAGGTCGGAGTCGGGGGCGCCGCGGTCGGCCAGCGCGTGCCGGACCAGCGAGAGGACCAGGAGGCTGTAGTAGTCGCTCTCCTCCTCGTCGGTGGTCCGCCAGGGCAGCTCCTCCACCGGCCAGCGCCCCTCACCGAGCGTGGCGAGGGCCGACCAGTAGCTCTGGGCCAGATCCCACTGCAGGTTCAGGACGCGGGCCAGGCCCTGCTGCTCCTCGTTGAGCAGGCCGGCCAGGCGGGTGTCCCGGGAGAACAGGTCGCGGATGCCGTCGACCGCCACCACGGTGAAGTACAGGTAGGGGAACGACTCGGCGATGCCCGGCTGGTCGAACACGGCGCCGGAGGGCGTCTTGACCGGGGCGGCGCCCTGCACCACGCCCCAGGACCACCCGCATTCGAAGAGCTTCTCCCGGTTGTCCAGCAGGTCCTCCACCAGGTCCGGGCTGATGCCCAGCTCGCGCAGGCCGGCCATCACGTCGCCCAGCGCGCTCCGGATCCGGCCGACCAGGTCGCCGGAGTAGCCGGAGCCGGGGTAGACCGTCTCGCGCAGCACCCGGCCCTGCGGGGCGTCCGCGGGGAACACGCTGATGGTGAAGCTGCGCAGCAGACCGACCATCGCGGCGGTGAGCCGCTTCTGCGCGGCCTCCTCGACCCGGACGATCTCCTCCAGGTAGGCCTTGCGGGTGACCTGCGGCCGGTAGCCGCGGAGGAACTGGATCGCCGCGGTGCAGAACACGACGGCTGTCGCGAACGCGTCCACCACCTCCAGCGCCAGCTGCTCGGGGATCGGCTCCCGGTCGTCGTCGGGCGCGGTGGTCAGATAGTTGCCGGCGGCGAAGGTGGGCGCCTGGGTCTTGGGATCGGTGTACGTCGTCAGGTAGCTCCCGATGAGCTCGACGACCCGCTGCGGGATGTCGACCGGGCCGCCGAACGAGGAGAGCGCGCCGTAGACGTCGGACTGGGTGGTGTCCGGGCGGTCGAAGCGGATCTCGGGCAGCCGCTGCGGCGGCAGCAGCAGGCAGAGCAGCAGCTCGGCGTCGCTGATGGAGTTGCTCCCCCCGCGGTCCGCCCAGTTGAACGACTTGGCCGGGCCGCACCACCGGCATATCGCCTTCCACACCGACAGCAATTCCTGGCGCGGCTGGAGTCTCATCGGTCGGCAACCACCGTTCATTTACCCTGGCAAATGCAATCTGCGCATCCAGGAATCACCGGTCTGCTGCGGCGTAGCATATCCCCTCACACGGTCACCGGGGACCCCGAACATAATGGACATTGCTCTGATTGATCCATATTAGGGAACGCCCCTGTAATGGATCATCAACGCTTGGTAGTCTCGTGACCCGCATGGCCATTCGAGATCGCTCCGGAGACGCGAGACATCCGGAGAGGGCTCCCGCAAGTTGGGAGAACGCCGGTTTACGCGACATCGCCGATCATGATTCTGCATTGCCGGGATTTCCTGGCCACAGCGGGTTTCGCCGACCCGCGGGAAAGGTCGCCGCAGGATCGGGTCGCCGGCCTGCTCGATGATCTCGCAACGTCCGGGGAGAATCGGTCACCGGATCTGATAATGATCACCGGAGATCTCGCGGAACGCGCGATCTCCGCCGAATACGAGATCGCCCACCAGTTCCTGAGCGCGCTTCGCGACGCGCTGCGGATCGAGAGCCGGCGCATCGTTCTGGTGCCCGGCAGCCGTGACGTCAACCGCCGCAAGTGCCAGGCCTACTTTCTCCAATGCGAGGCCGACGAGGCCGAGCCGGTCCCGCCGTACTGGGAGAAGTGGCAGCCGTTCTCCACCATGCTCCGCCGATTCCACGGCGCGGAACTGGCCAAGGACCAGCCGTGGTCGCTCGCCGAATACCCGGACCTGCGGGTGGTGGTGGCCGGGCTGAACTCCACCATGGACCTGACCCACCGCCCGCAGGACGAGCGCGGCCGGCTCGGCGACGCCCAGCTCGACTGGTTCGCCGACCAGCTGAACACCGAGAGCCGCCGGGACTGGCTGCGGATCGGGGTGATGCACCACCCGCCGGGCGGGACGGGCGGAATCGCCGACGCCGACCGGTTCGCCGACACCCTCGGCCCGCACCTGGACCTGGTGCTGCACGGCGGAACGGGCGAGCCCGGGGCCGCCGGGCGGGGCGTCCCGGTGATCGGCGGCGACCGGCCCTGGCAGCTGATCGAGGCGTACCCGGACCGGGTCCGCGTCCTGCCCGCCGGCCGGCCGGTCCGGCTGCCGCACCCGTTCCCGCGCCGCCCGGTGTCCCGCCCCCGTCGGCCCGAGCCGCCGCCGGAGCTGCGGCGGCTCGCCGACCAGGTGGCCGAGGTGTGCCGGCTGCGCCAGCCGGACGCCGAGGTGGCCCTGGTGCCCCGGCCGGACTCGGGGCGCTCCGCCTACCTGCGGGTGGCGCCGGGCCGGGCGCGCGGCGACCGCGGGCCCGCCGACCAGTACCCGGTCGGGGTGTGCGCCGCCGCCCCGGAGCGCGACGACGTCGACTGGTTCGTCGAGGTGCTGGCCCGCTTCCGCACCGGCGGGTCGGACCGGACCGCCGAACTGGTGCACGCCGGCGCGGCGGCCGGGCCCGAGCTGCGGACCTGGGCGCAGAGCCGCGGGGTCGAACTGGTCACGTTCGCCGACTACCAGGTCGGCCCGGACCTCGCGCTGTTCGCCCGCAACCAGGCCACCGAGCTGAACGCCGACCTGATCTACCGCTCCGAGTCGTACGTCCCGCAGCGCTACACCGAGTTCCTGCCCGGACCGTCCGAGGCGTCGCCCGCCAAGGATCTGCTCGCCTGGCTGCGCGAGTGGGTGGAGACCCCGCGCGGGCGGCTCGTGGTGGTGCTCGGCACGTTCGGGCACGGCAAGACGTTCCTGCTGCGCGAGCTGGCCCGGCTGATGGCCCGGGACGGCTCCCCGATCGTGCCGGTGCTGATCGACCTGCGCGGCTTCGAGAAGGCGTACAGCCTGGACGAGCTGGTCGCGGTCCAGCTCTACCGGCAGGGCCAGCGGCAGATCGACCTGGACGCGTTCCGCTACCTGCGCCGCGAGGGCCGGGTGGCGCTGCTCTTCGACGGCTTCGACGAGCTGGCCACCCGGGTCAGCTACGACCGGGCGACCAACCACCTGGACACCATCGTGCAGGCCGCCGAGGACCGGGCGAAGGTCGTCGTCACCAGCCGTGACCAGCACTTCCTCACCGACGCCGACGTGCTCACGGCGCTCGGCAACCAGCTCGGCGCGGACCGCCGGGTGGTCCGCCTGGCCGACTTCGACGACCAGCAGATCGTCGACTTCCTCACCCGGCAGCTACGCGACCCGCAGAGCGCCCGGAGCCGGTTCGCGCTGCTGCGCGAGGTCAAGGACCTGCTCCCGCTGTCCCGCAACCCGCGGATGCTGGGCTTCATCACCGAGCTGGGCGAGGACCCGCTCAACCTGGCCAGCACCACCGGCAGCCCGATCACCGCGGCCGACCTGTACCGCCAGGTGTTGCACAAGTGGCTGAGCTACGAGGCCCGCCGGCTGGAACGCCTGAGCCCGAACGCGCCGGACGAGACCGACCTGCTCAACGCGGTCACCCACCTGGCGCTGCGGCTGTGGGACCTGCCCGACGAGAGCCTGAGCGTGGACGACCTCGGCGACGCGGCGGCCAGCCTGTCCCGGCTGACCACGACCAGCGCCGGCGACACCACAGCGCTGGAGCCGCAGGAGAGCGCGCACGTGCTCGGCTCCAGCACCCTGCTGGTCCGCTCCGGGGACGACAGGTTCAAGTTCGTGCACGACTCGGTCCGCGAGTGGCTGGTCGCCAACCACCTCGCCGAGCAGCTGCCCGGGCACATCGCGGCCGGTCTGATCGGCCACAAGTGGCAGCCGTTGACGATCGAGTTCCTGTGCGGCCTGGCCGGGCGCCGGACCATGCAGGACTGGGCCGAGGGCGTCCTCGCCGACCGGCCGACCTCCCGGGCGGTCGGGCGCAACGCGTTCGAGGTGCTGCGCTTCCTCGGGGTGAACCGGTCCTCGACGCAGTGGAACATGGCCGGCTTCGACCTGCGCGGCCAGGACCTCTCCGCCCGGTTCCTGGCCGGCGCCGACCTGAGCGAGGCCGACCTCACCGACGCGCAGCTGGTCGGGACCGACCTGACAGACGCCGCGGTCGCCGGCGCCAACCTCACCGGGGCCCGGCTGGACCGGGCCACGCTGCGCGGCGCCGATCTCACCGGCGCCGAGCTCAGCGGCGCCCGGCTGCTCGGCGCGGACCTGACCGGGGCGGTGCTGACCGGCGTCCGGATGCGGCGGGCCGCGCTGGTGGCGGCCGAGGGGGCGGACGGCGAGTCGCTGCGCGAGGCGGACACGCTCGGCGCCGCGCTGCCCGGCGGCGGGGCGCCCGAGCCCCAGATCGCGTCGTCCTCGGTGATCCACACCGTGGCGGTCGCGCCGGGCGTCAAGCTGCTGGCCGGCGGCGGCGCGGACGGCGTGATCCGGATCTGGGACGCGCTCTCCGGGCGGCCGCTGCGGCTGCTGCCGGGGCACACCGGTGCGCTGCGGGCGATCGCGTACACCACCGACGGGCGGTTCCTGGCGAGCGCCGGCGACGACGAGACGATCCGGATCTGGGACACCGCCACCGGCCGCACGGTGCACACGCTCGCCGGCCACACCGGGCGGATCCGCGCCCTGGCCTACCAGCCGGACGGCCGGGAGCTGGCCAGCGCGGGCGACGACGAGACGATCCGGATCTGGGACACCGGCAGCGGCGCCGTCCTGCACACCATGACCGGCCACAGCGGGCGGATCCGCGCGCTCGCCCACCACCCGGACGGCGGGCGGGTCGCCAGCGCGGCCGACGACGAGACCATCCGCATCTGGGACACCCGCTCCGGCCGGGCCGAGCTGGTGCTCACCGGCCACACCGGCACGGTGCACGCGGTGGCCTGGGCGCCCGGCGGCGACCGGGTGGCCAGCGCCAGCGACGACCGGCGGGTGCTGGTCTGGGATCTGGCCGCCGGATCGGCCCGGCACCGGCTGACCGGGCACACCCAGTGCATCCGCGCCCTCGCGTTCCACCCGGACGGGCGATGGCTGGCCAGCGCCGGCGACGACGGCGTGATCCGGATCTGGGACAGCCACACCGGAGTCGAGGGACGCCCGCTGGACGGGCACCCCGGCCGGGTGCACGCGCTGGCGTTCTATCCGGACGGCGGGCACCTGGCCAGCGCGGGCGGCGACCGCACGGTCCGGATCTGGGACGCCGTCGACCGCCGGCAGGCGCGGACGCTGCGGCCCGGTGGCGGCGACTCGCAGGCGCTCTGCTTCTCGGCCCGGCCGGACGAGCCGTGGCTGGCGGTCGGCTCGGCGGACGGCGCCGTCCGGCTGTGGGACCCGACGGCCGGCGTACCGCTGCGGGTCCTCAACGACCCGGGCGTGGCGGACCCGGCCGTCACCGCGATCGCCGCCGCCCGCCGCGGCCGTCACCTGGCCACCGCCGGCGCCGACGGCGGCATCCGGGTCTGGGACACCGCCACCGGTGTGGCCGACCCCGCGCTCACCGGCCACCGGGGCGTCGTGCACGCGATCGCCTTCGACCCCGACGGGCGGTACCTGGCCAGCGCGGGAGCCGACGGCACCGTCCGGCTCTGGGACGTCGACCGCAAGGAGGGCACCCGGATCTTCGCCGGGGAGAAGAGCACGGTCACCGCTGTCGCGTTCCGGGCCGTCGCCTTCACCCCGGACGGGCAGTTCGTGGCCGGCGGCGGCACCAACGGCACGCTGCGGCTCTGGCACCTGCCGTCCCGGGAGTGGAAGAACCTGACCGGGCACACCGGCACCGTCCGGGCCATCGCGTTCGCCCCGCACGGCCGGCAGATGGCCAGCGCCGACGAGGACGGGGTGATCCGGCTGCGCAGCACCGCGGACCAGCCGCCGATCGTGTTGACCGGGCACGACGGCGCGGTCACCGCGGTCGCGTACTCCCCCGGCGGCGATCGCCTGGCCAGCGGCGGCACCGACGGCACCGTGCGGATCTGGGACACCGGCACCGGGCGGCCCACCCACACGCTGACCGGGCAGTCCGGCTGGATCCGGGCGCTGGTCTACACGCCGGACGGGCGGCGGGTGGTGGCCGCGGGCGGCGACCACGCCGTGCGGATCTGGGACACCAGCCGGGCGACGCCGTACGCGGTGCTGGTGCCGCTCGCCGAGGACGGTTCCGTGGTGCTGCTCCACGATCAGCGGTACGTGCTGCGCGGGCGGGTCGCCGACGAGTACTGGTACGCGATCGGGATGTGCCGGTTCGAGCCCGGGGAGCTGGACCCGTACGTACCGGATCTGAAGCCCGTGCCGGCCGGCGAACGCCTCTGGTGAATCGCCGTCAGGCGAGGTGGGCGAGCACCAGGCGGGCCGCGGCGCGGATCCGTCCGGGCGAGTCCGGATCGGACAGCACCGCCTCCGCCCAGGCCCGCGCCCGGTCGTGGCCCGCCAGGTCGCCGACGAACTGCGCCATCAGCGGCGACATCTGCCGCGCCAGCAGCAGGCGCAGGCTCGCGGAGAGCGGACCCCGGTCCAGCCGGCCGGCGATCTCCCGGGCCACCAGCCACTCCAGCACCACGTGGTCGGCGAAGCGGAAGCGGTTCTGCGGATCGCGGACCAGCAGGGGGCCGGCGAGCCGGGCCAGCACCTCGGCGTCGGCGTCGGCGCCGAGCGCGCTCTCCCCGGACTCCCACAGCCGCCGGGCCAGCGTGCCCACCGCCCGCCACAGCTCCTGCGAGCTGCCGGCCCGGTCCAGCCAGGCGCGGATCAGCCCCGGGTAGAGGGCGGCGCCGGACGTCGCGGACCGGAGCAGCCGGTCGTCGACGTCGGCGAGCAGCGACAGCATCCGCGGGTTGCCGGCCATCGCGGACAGGCCGCCGGACCGGCCGATCAGCTCCAGCCGGGCCCGCGCCCGCTCGGCGCCGAGCCGCCGGGTCAGGAAGTCGTGGATCCGCCGCGGGCCGAAGCCGTCCAGCCGGATCCGGCGGGCCCGCTCCGGCGGCAGCGCCGCGTCCAGCAGACCGGCGTCCCGGCCCGCCACGATCAGCCGCACCGGGCCGGACGGGTCCCGGGACCAGGCCCGCCAGAGGTCGAGCCGCTCGTCGAGGCGGTCGCAGAGCAGCACGTACCGGCCCTCGCCGAGCAGGTAACGGATGTGGCCCGGGTTCACCTCGCGGACCCCGCCGCGGATCAGCTTGACCGCGACCAGCTGGTCGAGCGGCGCGTGCCAGTCGTCGTGCCACAGGTCGACCAGGATCGGCACCACCGGGTCGCCGGTAGCGTGCCAGCGCCGGGCCAGCTCCCGCAGCAGGAACGTCTTGCCGGTGCCGGGAGCGCCCCACACCGTGGCCGGCCCGCGCTCCCGGAGCAGATCATCAAGATCATTCGGCGGTACGTAGCCGCCCGGCGCGTACTCCGGATCGTCCCCGAGCCGTTCCACCTGCCGCGCCGCGAACTCGCGCACGTCGTCGCCGAGCTGGAAGTCGGCGAACCCGAGCACCCGGACGCCGCGCGCCCGCGCCCATCGCCGCAGCGCCGGCGCCGGCGGTGTCCGGCAGACCAGCGTGGCGTCCCGCCCGGCCTGTTCCCGCCGCGCCACCGTGTCCCGGAAGTCCTCGACGACGCCGGTGGACGGCTCGTCGTCGAAGACGCCTATGCAGTGCCGCCCGCCGTCCGGCGCCACCAGCAGATAGCCGTCCGGCGACCCGGTCCACCGCCGTTCCACCAGGGGTACGCCCGGATGCCGCGCCCGGTACGCCCGCGCCACCCGGGCCAGCAGGTCGGCGCGGGCCGGATCGGCCGGATCGTCGGCGGCCCGCGAGGGTGGTGGCGCGCCGTCCTCGACGAGCCACCAGTGGTCGCCGTAGGCGTGCGACTCGGCCCGCCCGCCGTCCGACACCCGCAGCACGCCCGGCCGCAGCTCGACCACCCGCGCCCGGTCCCCCGCGCCGACCGCCGGCACCCCGCTGAGCCCGGCCTCCCGCACCCCGCCGGGCTGCCCGTGCAGCACCACGTCCAGGTGCGGGGCCAGCTGGTCGGCGAACCGGTCCAGACCGGCCGGGTCGTGGTGCACCACGCCGACCCGCAGCCACCCGCGACCCGCGTAGTCGCGCATCCGATCGGCGAACCAGGCGATCTGGGCCGGTCCCAGCCCGCCGCGCCGCTCGCCGGGCAGGTGGCTGACCGGGACCGTGGAGTTGAGCGCGGCGACTACCGTGCGCAGCGCCGGGATCGTGTAGAGCTGCCAGGGCTGATGCTCCTGGAAGCCGGTGGCGCCGGGCAGCCGCGAGGCCAGCGCCGCGAACGGCTCCCACTTCGGCCAGTACGGCGGGACCGGCTCCAGCCCGTCCGCCTCCCGGTCCAGGAAGTACGCCTGGCAGCGGCCCGCGTTGACGTCGGACAGCCCCGGCACCACGACGATCCGCCCGGCCGGCAGCCGCAGCCGGGACCGCAGCTCGTCGAGCTCGGCCCGGACCGCCCGGTACTCCGCCGGGGTGGCCCGGCGGGCCAGCCCACCGGTGACGACGACCAGGTCGGGCGCGGCGCCGGGCAGCGGGGCGCCGGCCGCCGGGACCGTGTTCAGCTGCAGTACGGTGAGGTGGGCACGGTCCCCGCGGGCCGGCGCCGCGCCGCTGCCAGTGCCGCCGATCAGCCGGCGCAGCAGATCAGCGCTGACGCCGGCGAACGGCTCCGGCGCGCCGGGCACCGGCCGGCCCTCCCCCGGCAGCGAGGCCAGCGCGGTGAACAGGGCGCCGGTGCGTTCCGGGTGCTCCCCGAGGTAGCGGGAGACCTCGGCGCGGACCCGCTCCGGGTCGGACGCCGCCAGGGTGTCGCGCAGCTCGTGCCGGACCCCGGGCAGGAACTCGAAGTGCTGGTCGTCGGCGGCCGCCCCGTCCGGCGACGACGGCCGGAGCAGCCCGCCGTAGAGCACTTCGGCCAGGTGCGCCGGCCGGGACTCCGGCACCATGACCGACTGCAGGAGCCGCATCACCGCGAGGTTCAGCGGCTTCGCCACCGACAGGTAGCGGGCCAGGTCGTACGCCGGGGCCGAGGCGCCGGCCCGGAAGTCGCGCACCCGCTGCTCCGCCGGCGGCTCGGGACCCGGCCGCGGGACCGGCCGGTGGCGGGGCGCCGCGCCGGCCGGGGTCACCACCGCGTCGATGCCGCCCGGGGCGCGGCCCGCGACCAGCCGCGCCCAGGTGCCCAGCCAGCGCGGTTCGATCTCGAGGACCGGCACCGGGAGGCCACCGGCCGGCAGCCCGCGGCGCCGCAGAGTCGAGGCGAAGGTGTACGCCGTGGCCGGCGCCCCGGCCCGCGGCGACCGGAGCCGCCCGGGCAGCGGATCCAGGCCGGTACGCGACCACAGCCGCTCGGGCAGCGGCTGCAGGATCGCCACCGGAGCGCGGCGTGCCCAGTGCGCGATCAGCCGGGACATCTCGCCGTCCCACCAGGACTCGCCGACGCAGTCGCTGAGCACCAGCAGCAGGTGGTCACCGGGCCGGTCGGCCAGGCTCAGCGGCGACCGGCGGGCGGCCGGGCCCAGGCGCGCCACCCGCACGGTCCGGAACGCGCCGAGCCGTTCCAGCAGCGTGCGCAGCTCCCGACCGAGACGGTCCCAGACCCCGCCGACGGAAGTGTGGTCGAGCACCAGGGTCAGATGCAGCCAGCGTTCCAGCGCCGGCCGCCACACCGGGGTCCACAGTCCCCGCTCGGCGACCTGGCGGGCGGTCGCCTCCTCGTCGATCGTCACCCGCCGGCCGGACAGCCGGCGCCGCTTCAGCGGGCGCAGGGCGTGCATGGTCCGGCCGCTGTGCGGAAGGGCCTCGGCGGTACGGACGCGCAACGGCCGCCCCGGCACCGGCTCGAACGTCACCTGCTCGCCGGTCGGGGACGGGACCGCGGCGGCCGGCTCGGGCGGCGGGTCCTCCGGTGGCCGGGGCTGGTCCGGGACCGGGAGCCGCAGCTCGGCCGGCTCGCCGGGAACGCCGCCGGGCTCGGCGGGGACCGGGCGCGGCGCGGGCGCACGGCCGGCCACGTCCACCCGCGCCGCGAGCCAGAGCGCCTCGGCCACCTCGGCCGGGGTCAGCCGTACCCCGGCGGCCCGCAGCACCGCGAGCAGCCGGTCGAGCGGGGCGGTCACCCCGGCCCACTCGGCTCGCGCCACGCGGTCGTCACGCCGGCCCGCTCAGCTCGCGCAACACCACCTCGACCAGCTCGTCGCGGTCCGCCTCGCCCGCGCCGCCGGCCAGGTGCAGCAGGTAGACCGCGTTGAGCAGCTGGTCGGTGGCGAGTTGCGCGCGCTCCCGGCGGCCCAGGAAGTCGGTGATCAGCCCGGCCGACTCGGTGAGCGCCTCGGCGCCCAGGTGCGCCTCGACTATCGCCTGCAGCCGCTCCCGGTCCGGCTGGGCCAGGTCCAGCTGGACACAACGGCGCAGGAAGGCCGGCGGGAACTCGCGCTCGCCGTTGCTGGTCATCACCACGAACGGGAACTCCTTGCAGCGCACCCGGCCGTCCCGCACGGTCACCCGGTCGCCCTGGTCGGAGGGCCGCACCCGGACCTCCGGGCGGCCCTCCGCGATCCGTTCCAGCTCGGGGATGCCGAACTCGCCCACCTCGAAGACGTCGAGCAGCTCGTTCGGCAGGTCGAGGTCGCCCTTGTCGATCTCGTCGATCAGCAGCACGCGGGGCAGCTCGTACGGCGCGAACGCGGTGCCCAGCGGCCCGAGCCGGATGAACCGGCCGATGTCCGCCTCCTCCCCGGGCCGGGTGCTCGCCTCCTCGATCCGGCCGACCGCGTCGTAGTGGTAGAGCCCGGAGCCCAGCGTCGAGCGGCTGGTGATCGCCCAGCGCAGCACGCTGCCGAGGCGCAGCTCGTGCGCGACCGCGTAGGCGAGCGTCGACTTGCCGGTGCCCGGGTCGCCGGTGACCAGCAGCGGGCGGCGCAGGTGCAGCGCCACGTTGACCATCCGCACGGTCGCCTCGTCGGCCTGGTACGGCGCCGACCGGGCGCGGTCCGGCAGCCGGCGGCCCACCGGCGCGTCCCGGTCGAGGCGGGTGACCGGACCGCCGTCGAACACCCGCCAGGGCGGGGGCTCGGCACGCCGCCGGATGCGCTCGCCCGTCGCGTCCACGGTCCCGGTGCCCCGGTAGATCGGGAACTCACCCGCCGGCATGCCACTCCCCCTTCGGTGGCGTCATCGGCCTGCCCTTCAGCCGGCGGCCCGGGTCGTCCCAGAGCACCACGACGTCGTTCCCGAGCTCCGGGTGCTCGTCCGAGACGGCCTGGTTGCGCAGCTCCATGATCCGCCTGGGCACCTCGTCGCGGCCGGCGCCGGCCAATGCCGCGGTGATCGCCCCGGTGAGCTCGGCGCCCGCGCACCCGTCGTGGGCGATGCCGTCCTCGCCAGCGCACCCGTTCCGGCGCCACACCATGATCGGGATCCCGGCGTAGAGGCCCACGTCGAGCACCGCGCGCAGGGCGGCCCGCTTGCGCGGCGTGTCCGGCAGCACCACGGCGCCGATGCCCGGCTTGACCCGGAACTGGGAGAACAGCGCGCGCTCGGTCCGCCGCTCGGCGCAGGTCACCGGCATCAGAGCGGAGCCGACCGGCCGGTCACGCAGCCCGTCCCAGCGCTTCTGCCAGTCGGTGAGGACCGCCTCGTCCTCCTCCTCGAACCGCTGCTGCTCCCGGACCACCACCGGGTTGTTCTGCCCGATCACCGTCCAGGCGTGCCGGCCGGCCCGCGGCCACTGCTCGACGTCCTCGTCGAGCAGGTCCATCGGCAGCACCAGCTCCACCATCGGCGGGTTCTCCCCCTCGACCAGGCCAGGCAGGCGCTCCCGCAGATGCTCGCGGAGCTGATCCTCGGACCGGTCCCGGCCGTCGGCCTCCAACTGCCGCAGGCCGGTGCCGTCGTGCTGCCAGAACTCGCACAGGTAACGCTGCTGGTCGGCGCCGTCCGGCCGGACGTACACCAGCAGCGACGGCAGCGGCGAGCCGGCCGGGCCAGCCGGGATCTGGGCCTCCACCTTCTCCCGGTCGTCGGCCGGCGCGGCCATCAGCGCCCACTGGGTCAGCCGCGCGGCGACGGTGGGCCCGGCGTTCCGGGCGAGGTGCAGCGCGTACGCGATCACGTGCGGGATCCGGTCGTCCGGCGGGGCCAGGCCGGACAGCTCGGTCACCACGTCGCCGTGCTCGTGCAGCGGGTGCCGCACCCGGGCGGCCCGCGAGCCGGCGACCGCCTGGAAGTCCGCCAGGTGCTCCTCGTGGCCGGCCGCCGGCAGCAGATCCAGCACCTCGCGCAGCTGCCGCTCGGCCACGGCGCCGATCGTCCCGGGCACCGGCGGCAGCCGCTCGGCCAGCTTGAGCCAGCTCTTGTTGCGCCGGTGGTGCTCGTCGTGCCGGCGGCGCAGCTCCCGGTACGCCTCGGCCCGCATGATCTCGCGCAGCGCCCGCACCGGGATGGCGACGCCGCCGGCCGGCTCGCCCTTGTGCCGGGCCGCCTTGGTGATGCCGCAGACCCCGCCGGTCTGGGTGTTGAGCACCGGCCCGCCGGACATCCCCGGCTCGATCTCGTCGTGGGTCAGCCGGATCATGTCCTGGTACGCCCCGCCGTTGGTGAACCTGGCGGAGACCGGGGCGGCGTCCGGCTCGGACGGGTACGCCCGGGCGTGCCCCCACGCGACGAGCTCCGCCTTCGACCCGGGCCGGTGGTCGTCGAGCCAGACCGAGGGATGCACGCCGTCGAACGGCTCCACCTCGACCACCGCCATGTCCGGGTACCGCGCCATCCGGCCGCCCAGCGGGGAGGCCCACCGGACGACGCCGCGCAGGCTCCGGTCCTGCCACCGCACGGTGACCGCGGCGCCGACCGCGCCGGCCACGTGCGCGCAGGTGGCGACGGTGTGCGGCGCGATGAAGAACCCGCTTCCCTCGGTGTGCCCGGCGATCAGGACCAGGCAGCCCTCCAGATGCGTGATCAGGTGGTCGATCGGCTCGCCGGACATGCCGTCACGCCTGCTTGTCCGCTGCCTTGTCCCAGCTGAGCGTGACCTTGACGGCCGTCTTCGCGCCAGCGCCGCCGAGCGCCGCGACCAGCCCCTTGTTCCCCACGCTGAGCTCGACGTTGACCTCGACGGTGACGCCGTCCGGCCGGGCCTCCCGCAGGCCGGCGCGCACGTTGGAGGTCACCCACTCGACGATCTCGGGAAGCCCGGGCAGGCCGGCGAACCTCTCACCGAACCCGACGTCGGCCGCCTCCTGATCGGACTCCACGGTGGCCCACATCGTGTGCCCACTGGGAAGTTCCACCTCGACCAGCTCGCCCACCCGTGTCCCTCCGCTCCGATGAGGTGACTCCTCGTGCAACCGTAGTGCCCCGGCACATCTGGCAGAAGGCCCGCGGACGGGGAAAGCCCGTCCGGGCGCGCCGGAACGCGCCCGGACGGTCGGAGTCAGGCCGCCTCGAAGCCGGCCAGGTGCAACGAGAACGCCCGGATCGAGCCGCGGTCCGAGCCCGCCCGGTCGGCGACGCGGAACGTCCACGTGCCGTCGGCCGGGGACACCCGCAGCGAGGAGAGCGCGCCGTCCGGCCGCCAGGCGCCGGTGAACGGGGCGTTCGCGGACAGCGCCGACGCGAACGGCGTCGCGGCCGCGTCGTCGAAGACCACCTGGCACAGGTTGTTCCCGCCGCCGCCGCTGCGCGAGAACAGCGTCGCGGTCCGGCCGTCCGGCGAGGACAGCGTGCCGATCAGGTCACCGACGAAGGTGTGGTCCAGGCCCACCGTCGCCGAGGCGGTGCCGGTGGAGCAGGCCGTACCGTCGACCGAGAAGGTCAGCGCCGAGGCGTAGCCGACGCCGCTGACGTCCACCGTGGCCGAGACCCCGGTGGGGTCGTTGTCCGGGATCGCCAGCGGCGCGCCGGTGTAGGCGAAGTCCCGCACGGTCGCCGACGGCTGCCCGGTCGGCACCACCACGGTGCTGGTGGTCGGCGACAGCGTCCCGGCGAAGGTGGCCTTCACGGTCAACGTGACCGGCCGGCCGAGCGGATACCCGGCGGCCAGTTTCAGCGTGAAGTTCTTCGACTTGGACGCGCCCGCGGCGATGGTCCCGTACGACGCGGCGCGCGGCGTCACCGTCGCCCGCGCGTCGTCGGAGTCGGCCACCAGGCTGACCCCGGTCGCCGTGCCGTCACCGGCGTTCACCGCCGGCAACGCCACCGTCGCCTGCTCCCCGGGCTCCAGGTACGCGTCGCCGTCGCCGGTGACCGGCGTGATCACCGGGGTGCCGGCCCGGACCAGCGGCTGCGGGGTGGCGCCGGTGTTGCGCAGCAGCAGGTCGGCCCGGACCACGCCGCTGCCGGTGCGGTTGTCGTACCCGGCCGGGGCCAGGTCCAGCGCGGTCCCGGTCAGCGCGGCGCGGACCTCCGCGTTGGTCATCCCGGGGTTGCCGGACAGGGCGAGCGCCGCGATCGCGGCGGCGTGCGGCGCCGCCGCCGAGGTGCCGAAGAACGGGATGAAGCCCGGGACCGTGGTGACCACGCCGTCCGCCGCGGTGATCTCGGGTTTGTTCCGCACGGTGCCGCCGGTCGCGCTGAGGTCGCCGGGTGTCACCGCCGTCCCGTCGGCGTCGAAGAAGATCCGGCGCGGGCCGTCCGAGGTGAACCGCTCCGGCCTGGTCTGCCGGGTGAAGATGTCCGGGTACGGCCCGGCCGGGTTCGGCGGGTCGCCGTCCTCCAGGTCGAACGGCAGCGGGTCCTTCGCCGGCGCCGCGGCCACCGCGAACGCGCCGGCCGCGGCGGCGTGCCCGCGCAGCACCCCGGCCGTGGAGAAGCCCTTGAGCTGCCCGTCCGCCGAGTCGGCGAAGCGCCCGCGGAACACGCTGAGCTGGAGGTAGCGGTTGGCGCCGGAGTACTTCACGACGGCGAGCTTCTGGTTGCTGCCGGTCCCGGTGGCCAGGATCTCGAACGGGTCGTCGTTGCCGTCCTGGGTGTCCTGGGAGAAGTCCGAGACGTTGCCGCCCGCGTCGAGCAGGTAGAGGTCGTAGTCGTTGGCCGAACCGCCCAGCGGGTCCGCCCACCACAGCGTCGTCACGCAGTCCGCGCTGTTCGGCGACAGCGGGTTGAAGACCTGCACGCCGGCGCCGGGATCGAAGTCGTGCGCCGTCCCGGAGAACTTGCCGACCCCGCGCCCGGAGTCCACGAAGTCGCCCTCCCAGTTGCCGGACGTCCCGTCGAGCGCGTTGCCCTCGTTGCCGGCCGAGCTGAAGTAGAACGCCCCGTCCGCGACGACGTCGTTCACCGCCCGCGCCGGGAGCCCGTCCTGGAACGGGCTCTCGTGGTAGTACACGACGTCGTCCACGATGATGTCGCAGCCGGCGCTGAACCGCAGCGCCCGGATGTTGTCCGCGAAGCTGGCCTCACTGGTGAAGGCGGTGGCGAAGCCGAGCCGGGCGTTCGGCACCAGGTCGTGGATGATCTCCAACATCGCGGTGCCCTCGTCACCGTCCCCGTCCTGCCCGGTCAGCACGTCGACACCGGCCGGCAGGTCCCCGCTCGCCTGCGACGCCTGGAGCGAGTCCACGCCGTCCGAGAGCGCGCAGACCTTCACCCCGGTCCCGGTCACCTTGTACCGCGACCGCGCGGTGTCCGCGGCGTGCGTCCGGTCCCCCTCCGAGACCGCCTCGCCCTGGCTGGGCGCCACCGCCGCGGCCTTCGCCGCCGCGGCCCGCGCCGCCTGCTCCACCCGCGCCGCGCGGGCCTGCTTGGACTCCTGGGCCGGCTTGCTCCGCGGATCGGTCTCCCGCCCGCTGATCAGTCCGTGCGCGATGGTGACCGCTGTGACGTCGGACCAGCCGGCGATCGTCGTCAGCGCCCCGAGCGGCGCCTCCACCAGCACCGTCCCGGCCGCCGCGGACGGGTACCGGATCCCGGCGCCGGCGTTCCGCAGCCGGCCGAGCAGGCCCGCGTCCACCTTCGCGGCGTGCACCTCGACCTGGGTGGTGCCGGCCGTGGAGACCGTCACCCCGGTGTCCAGCTCCGGCAGTGTGGCCGGCGCCGCCTTGCCGCCACGTCTGCGCAGTTCCACGGAGAGCCGGCTGCCCAGCTTCCGCTCGGCTCCGGTCAACGACTTCTTGAGCTGTTGCAGTGCCGCGATCTGGGCGTAAGCCCGGTCCGTCGCGTCCTGCGGTCCCTTCGCGCCGGCCGCTTGCGCGCCCGCTCCCACCACCAGGACTCCGGCGGCGAAACCGGTCGCCACACGCCGCAGCCCACGTCCCCTGACTCCCAAAGCAGCCCCCCACTGACCAACATCGATGCGATGCCTGTGGATGCTAATGCCCTGCGGAGATCAACTGAACGTATAGAGACCGATCACTCTCAGTCTCACCTGACCGGCTGGCCCGCCCGGCCCGCCGGGCGGCCGATCCGGCCGACAGCAAAGTTGATCTTCCGATGCGGCCCGGCGGCGCATAGGCTCACCGGCCGTGTGGTCAATCAAGAAGAGGAGCGACGCCGGTGACGCCCCGGAGTTCTGCGGCTTCCTCGACGACGACGCCGAGCGCCTGCGCCGCGCGCTGCGCGCGCAGGACTGGCGGTCGGCTCGCGAAATCCTCGGAACGGACAATCCGGAACGCCGCTCCTACTACTTCTCCGTCGCCGCGGCCACGGTCGGTGTCGAACGATGGATCACCGAGGACACCGCGCCGGCCCTGCTGGTCCGCGGCGCCGGTCTGCTGACCTCGGCCTGGACGCTGCGCCGGGACGGCCTCGGCAGCACCCTGGGCGAGACCGGGGCGCGGCTGTGGTCCCGGCTGGTGCGGCAGGCCGAGCAGTGCGTCGAGGAGTCCCTCCGGCGCGACCCCGGGCAGGCCGACGCGTGGACCTGGTCGATCGCCCTGAGCCGCGCGCTGAACCTGCCCGGACCGGAGCGGCTGCGGCGTTTCCAGCGGCTGATCGAGATCGAGGCGGACCACTGGTTCGGTCACGAGCAGATGCTCCTCGCCCTGAGCCCCCGGTGGGGCGGCAGCTCGGAGGCGATGTTCGAGTTCGCGCGCACCCGGGCGGCCGCGTGCCCCGGCACCCACCTCCCGGCCCTGATCGTGCTGGCACACCGCGAACACAACCTGCACCAGGAGTTCCTGGCCGCGCCGGACGATCCGGACCGCGGGCTGTCCCTCACCTACTGGGAGCCGGAAGCCGTCATGGACGAGGTCTGGGACGCGGCGCAGGCCTCGTTCTGGCACGACGACTACTCGACCTCGGCGCTGACGCCGATCGTCTGGAACCTCTTCGCGTACGCGTTCACCTGGGGCGACTTCCACAAGCCGGCCTGGAGTCTGTTCGAGTCGATCGGTGAGGACTGGATCACCCGGCAGCCCTGGGGCAGCGTCGAGTTCTTCCTGCGATCCCGCAACTACGCCAAAGAGAATCTCTGATCGCTGTGTGGTCCTTCAAGAAGCGCCCGGACGACGTCCTGAAGATCAACAATTATCTGTACGACCCGGGGGCCGAACGGCTCGACCAGGCGCTCGGCGAGCGGGACTGGCCGACGATCCGGGACATCCTCACCACCGCCGCACCCGAGCAGCTCATGTACTACATGGACTTCGTGGCGTCCGCGAAGGGCCTGGAGGAGTGGATTCCCGACGTGATCCGCGCCGAGCCGCACTCCACCCTGCCGCTGCTGGCCCGCGGCGCCCGCGCCGTCCACTGGGCCTGGGAGGCGCGCGGCAGCGGCACCTCCGACACGGTCAGCCGCGAGCAGTGGGACGTCTGGTTCCAGCGCCTCAAGCTGGCCGAGAACTGTCTGGACGAGGTGACCGACCGCGATCCCGGATGTGCCGAGGCCTGGCACTACCTGGTCATCCTGGGGCGAGCCCGGCAGTTGCCCGTCGAGGAGCGCTGGCGCCGCTTCACCAGACTGATCGAGATCGACCCGACCCATCTGTTCGGCCATGAACAGATGCTCCAGAACCTGATGCCCAAGTGGAGCGGCAGCACCGAGGCGATGTTCGACTTCGCCCGGACCAGGGCCGCCGCCTGCCCCGGCACCAACATCCCGATCCTTGTCGTGCAGGCACACCTGGAACATCGGCGGTCCGAGGGCGGCAACAAGCACCTGCGGCGCAACGACGTGGCCGGCGAGATCTACGCGGCGGCCCACGACTCGTTCTGGCACGAGGGCTACCGGAGGTCGCTGCTGACCCCGCTGGTGTGGAACCACTTCGCCTACGGCCTGACGATCGGCCGATTCTTCCGGGAAGCCTGCGCCGTTTACGACCTGATCGGCGACGACTGGGTGCGCAGCGCGCCATGGGGATCCGTCGACCGCTTCGTGGAGTTGCGCGACTGGGCCCGCGACGAGGCCGACGACCCGGTCGCGGACGAGGGCTGAACCCGGCCCGTACGGCGTACCGCCGAATCTGGCGAAGCCACACGACAGCCGCCCGGAAGCAGGTCGGCAACCGCGCCGCGGGCACCGATCCCCCTCGCGGCGCCGAAACCATGGCCGCATTTTTCGGTGACCGTCTCCGAAACTTCCGGACGTCGACCTTCCGGGCCCTCTTACATTGCCGCAGGTAAATGCAGCCACGGCAACCGCACCTGTCAGGACCCGCAAATATTCACCGTTGTAATTGCCGAAACCCGCTTGTAATGTTTCGCTCGATCCGGATCAGGCCGGCTTCCCCGGTCACTCCCACATCCCCGCCAACCGTCCCGTCCACTGGGTAGTACCTCCCCACCTGGATGTGGTCGCGGATCGTCCCCGCACCGCATCCCGAAAGGAACTGTCCATGAGAAAACACTGGCGCACACTGCTGGCCTCGGTGGCCGCGGTCCTCGCCGGCCTGGTGGCCACCACCACGCTCGTCCCGGCGTCACCGGCCTCCGCGGCGGCGTTGACGGAGGTCACCGGGTTCGGCACCAACCCCACCGGCATCCGCATGTACCTCTACGTGCCCGACCGGCTGCCCACCAAGCCGGCGGTGCTGGTGGCCGTGCACTACTGCACCGGCTCCGGCCCGGCCTTCTACTCCGGCACCGAGTTCAAGTCGCTGGCCGACCAGTACGGCTTCATCGTCATCTACCCGTCGACGGTGCGCTCCGGCAACTGCTGGGACGTCTCCTCCGCGGGCGCGCTCACCCACAACGGCAACAGCGACCCGGTCGGCATCACCTCGATGGTCAGATACGTGCAGCAGAGGTACAACACCGACACGGCACGCACGTTCGTCACCGGCGCCTCGTCCGGCGCCATGATGACGAACGTCCTGCTCGCCGACTACCCGGACGTGTTCGCCGCCGGCGCCGCGTTCATGGGTGTGCCGGACACCTGCTTCCAGGCGACCGCGGGCAACCCGGCCGACCCGGGCCAGCAGGCCGGCTGGAACAGCGCCTGCGCGAACGGCCAGGTCAGCAAGACCGCCCAGCAGTGGGGCGACGCGGTGCGCAACTCGTACCCGGGCTACTCCGGCCCGCGCCCGCGGATGCAGCTGTGGCACGGCACCAACGACACCACCCTGCACTACAACAACTTCGGCGAAGAGATCAAGCAGTGGACCAACGTGCTCGGCGTCAGCCAGACGCCGGTCAAGACGGACACGCCGCAGTCCGGCTGGACCCGCACCTGGTACGGCAACACCTCGGCGCAGCCGCCGGTCCAGGCCATCAGCCTCGCCGGCGTCGGCCACTCGCTGCCGATGGCAGGCCAGGCCAAGATGGCGATCAGCTTCTTCGGCCTCGATTCGACCACCGTCCCGCCGTCCTCCCCGCCGCCGTCCTCCCCGCCGCCGTCCTCGCCGCCGGCCCAGGGCGGCTGCACCGCGTCGATCTCGCTGAACTCGTGGACCGGCGGCTACGTCGCCACCGTCACCGTCACCGCCGGCTCGTCGGCGATCAACGGCTGGACCGTCAGCACCACGCTGCCGTCCGGTTCCGCGGTCACGAACTCGTGGAACGCCACCGGTAGCGGCACCACGGGGGCGGTGAGCTTCACCAACGTGAGCTTCAACGGCTCCGTCGCGGCCGGCCGCAACACCCAGTTCGGCTTCCAGGGCACCGGCACCGGTCCGGGCACCGCCACCTGCTCCGCTCGCTGAACAAGTCCCCCGTCACAGCTACCGACGGAACGCCCGGACCTGTGGATATCAGGTCCGGGCGTTTCTCACAGGTGGAGATGCCGCCGCTGCAGTGACAGCCATCATGATCGTTGAACCGGTAATCGGGATGCGGACACGACGGCTGATCGTCACGGGGGGGCACGATCGTGCTCGCCGCGGCAGCCGGCTGTTCCGCCGGAGCGGACAACTCGTCCGCCGCGAATTCCACACCTGCGTCCGTG
>NZ_BOMW01000013.1 GCF_016862395.1 Actinoplanes siamensis
AACCAACAGGGCCAGCCGGGTCGTGTTGGCTCGGCCTGGTGGTTGCTATACGCGCCTTGAAGCAACCATCAGGGCCAGCCCGGCCCGCTAATTAGGGCTGGGACTCATCGTCGTCATTCGAGCGTCGAAGCAACCATGACCGCCAGCGGGCCGCGCCCAGCCCGCGGTGGTGGTGGTTATTCGTCTTTTGGCCAGCTGCTAGTACTTGGACCCCGCCCTCCTCAGGGGGCTGACCCTCGACCATTGTGACCCGGATGGGCGATCTCGGGGTTGGGGCCTGTGGATAAACCGCCACTGTGGAGGAGACGCCCGTCGTGTCTGAGATCACGATACCTTCGCTGACCAGCCGAATTGGTGACGGAAAGTGAGCTGGATTACGGCAATACCGTGGCGACGGTCACTTTCATCTTCCAGGTTTTACCTGGTTGATTTGGGGATGACGCACGAGCCGGGCAATCTTGTAGCCGGAAGCGACGAGGCTTTCTCCGTCACTATCCGTTAAGGAGTGCCCGATGCCGTTCATCCATGAAATCCGTACGACCATCTCTCGCCGGCTCGCCGAGCGCCGCGCGCACCGTCAGCTGTCCGCGGAGCTGGCCGCGTTCCGCACCGCCGCCGAGCGGACCGAGCTGGACCTGGTCCTGGGCCGGCACACCGCCGAGGAGACCCGCGAGATCGAGGCCATCCTCAACCGGCAGGACGCCGAGCGCCGCTACACCGGCGCTGTCCACACCACCGCGGCGGGTATCCACAACCCCTGATGTGCAGGCGTGGCGGTGCCCCGGGCGGCCGGCGACGATGCCGCCGCCAGACCAGGCCGCGAACGTACGGCGAAGTGACCGCCCCGGTCCGCGCGAGCTGACCGCACGACGTCCTCAAACCCACGAGCTCGCCGGCGAGCGCCCCCCGATCCCGACCGTCCCGGATCGCGTGGGTCGGCCGGCAAGCGCCCCCGATCCGGACCGTCCCCGGATCGTGAGGGCCGACCCGGAACCGCCTCCGGCGCCACGCGCGCCGGGGGCGGTCCCACCCCCCTACTTCTGTTGCTCCGGGTGCGATCGCAGACTCCCGGCATGCGCCTTCATCGACGGATCCTGACGGGCTTTGATCAGGCTGGCGACAGTCGTCACGACCAGGATGCCGATGATCACGGCGAGGGACACCGGAGTGCCGACCTCCGGAACCGACGCGCTCAGCGACTTGTGCGCCCAGTGCAGCACCAGTTTCACCCCGATGAAGGCGAGAATCACCGCCAGCCCGGTGGACAGGTACACCAGGCGGTCGAGCAGGTCCTTCACCAGGAAGAACAGGGCGCGCAGGCCGAGCAGCGCGAAGGCGTTGGCCACGAAGACGATGTACGCCTGCTCGGTAACCCCGAACACCGCGGGGATGGAGTCGAGCGCGAACAGGATGTCGGTGCTGCCGATCGCCAGCAGGACCAGGAACAGCGGCGTGACCATCCGCTTCCCGTCGATCCGGGTGATCATCTTGCCGCCGACGTAGTCGTCGGTGACCGGCAGGAAGCGGCGACCGGCTCTGACCAGGCCGTTGTCCTCGACGCTGGGGTCCTCGTCGCGGTGCCGGTAGAGCTGCACCGCGGTGTAGATCAGGATCGCTCCGAAGATCAGGAACATGAACGAGAACAGGTTGAGCAGCGTGGCGCCGAGCGCGATGAAGACGACCCGCAGGACCAGCGCGATGATGATCCCGAAGGTGAGCACCTCCTGCTGGTAGCGCTCGGGCACGGCGAACGTGCTGATGATGATCACGAAGACGAAGAGATTGTCGACGGACAGGCTTTTCTCGACGATGTATCCGGCGAAGTACTCCGCGCCGTAACCCCAGCCGGCGACGCTCGCGAAGACCACTCCGAAGGCGATCGCGACAGCGATGTAGAAGATCGACCATCCGGCGGCTTCGCGGAAACCTACGACGTGCGGACGCAACACCCCCAAGGTCAAATCGAGGGCGAGCAGGGCGACGATGACGCCGATCGTCAGGGTCCAGCCGAGCGCGGTGACCTCAAGCATGCTCAAAGGATCCCCGAATTCCTGCAAAGAACCCCCCGAACTTCCTGCAAGATCCCTGAGGGTACGGGGGTATGTGCCCCCCTGGGGGAATCCCGGGGCGAGGGGGCACCTGGTCACGCCCGGGTGAAGGCACGTGACCAGAAAGACTCCCCGAACGGGTGATTCAGGCGGTCACGAAGGACCGCTTCGCCAGCCCCATCCAGAACCCGTCGATCGGTTGGTCGGGAGCCTGCTCAGGAACCCCGGACGCGCCCAGGGTCAGGAACATCGGGGCGAAGTGCTCGATCGTCGGGTGCGCGTAGGGCATCCCGGGCGCGACCGAGCGGAAGTCGGCCAGCTCGTCGACGGCGCCCCGGGCCAGGGTCTCGCAGGTCCACGCGTCGAACTCGCGGGACCAGCCGGGCGCGGCCGCGTTGGGGCTCCAGTCGCGGAGGAACGGCAGGCCGTGGGTGGTGAAGCCGGACCCGACGATGAGCACACCTTCGTCACGCAGCGGAGCCAGCCGGGCTCCGAGCTCCAGGAGCCGGTCCGGCTCGAGGGTGGGCAGCGACATCTGTAGGACCGGAATGTCCGCTTCTGGATACATTACCGTCAGCGGTACGTAGGCACCGTGATCCAGGCCACGATTCGTCCTGGCGACGGTCTCGCCGTCGGGCATCAGCGCGGCCACCTGATCCGCCAGAACCGGGGCACCCGGGGCACGGTACTGCACCTCGTAGTAACGCTGGGCGAACCCTCCGAAGTCGTACACCAGGGGCACCGTCTCGGTCGCGCCGAGCATCAAGGGGGCCGACTCCCAGTGCGCGGAGGCCATCAGGATCGCTTTCGGCCGGGGTAGGGAGCCGGCGAGATCGCGTAGCTGTGCGACCCAGGTGGGGTCGTCCACCAGGGGCGGCGCGCCGTGGCTGAGGAACAGGGTGGGCATCCGCACGGTGACCTCCGTTGAAGCTTCAACTTTCTACGCACAACCGTACGCCGAAATATTTGATCGTTCAACTATCCGCATGGAAACTTACGTACAGTAGTAATTGATCTTGACTTGTGACGCTCCGCCACCGCGCCGGCGATGTGTACCGGCATCGACCATCGTTCCAGGATGGTTAAGTCCTGGTTGATATCCCAGCTCTCCCCGGGGTTATTGACAGTCGCTCGAAATAGCTGGCAGGCCCTGTGATCAACTTCGCCCACTGTGGATTCGGCTTTTGTCGCATCTGGACGTTGCAAGAAGCGACCGGGTTTGGCAGGCTACACGCGGTCGCGCTACGGGGAGCGCAACGTCATTGCTTCGTGGTACGTCACCTTGATTACGTTCGGTGAACTGCGCGGGCATTCCCAAGGCGTCGAGAGGAGATTGCGCCGTGGCGTCACCGCCGCAGCTACCGCCCGCGGATGATCTTTATTTGACCGCACACGACACGATCCGCGGCAAATCGCTGCTGTCACCGGCCACTCTCGGGCTGGGTCTCGGTGCCGCGCTCCTCGGGGAGCTGATGCTGTGGCGCCGCATCGACCTGGTCGAGACCGAGCTGATCGTCATCGACGAGCGCCCGACCGGTGATGCCGCCACCACCGCCCTGCTGGAGCAGATCCGGCGGGAGGCCGGCCAGCACGGCGTACGCAACTGGATCTCGTATCTCTCCGCGGGCATCGCCACCGACCTGGTCGAGCGTCGTCTCGCCCGCGGTGGCCTGATCAAGCGGGAGGAGAAGCGCGGCCTGTTCGGGACGAAGACGTCCTTCGTGCCGGCCGACTCGATGACCGCAGGCTGGCCGGCCACCCGCATCCGCACCAAGGTCGCCCGCGACGAGCAGCTCGACGTGGCCGACCTGCTGCTGGCCGGTCTGATCCTGGCCACCGGCCTGGACCAGCACGTGCTGGCCACCCTCAACGCCCGCGACCGGGCCCGGCTCTTCGACCAGTTCCGCCGCCTCTTCCCGGCGATGCTGCAGCAGCTCGTCGCGCACGCCGAGGCCGCTGTCGGAGACGCCGTGATGGCCCGCCGCGCATAGCCGCAAACCGTTTTCCTCTACCCCCTCACCCCTGACAACAATGGAGATTCGCGTGTCTTCGACCGCAACCCAACCCTCGGAGAGTCAACTCTCCAACGCCCTGGCCCGGAACCGGCTCGGCGTCGCCGCCGTGGTCTTCTTCGTGATGTCCGCGGCGGCCCCGCTCACCGTTGTCGCCGGTGTGGTGCCGACCGGTCTCGCGGTGACCGGCCTGACCGGCATCTCGATCGCGTTCGTCGCGGTCGCCCTGGTCCTGGCGATCTTCTCGGTCGGCTACGTCGCGATGGCCCGGCACATCTCCAACGCGGGCGCGTTCTACGCGTACGTGTCCCGGGGGCTCGGGCGCCCAATCGGTGTCGGCGCGTCCTGGATGGCGCTGCTGGCGTACAACATGTTCCAGGTCGCCTCCTACGGCGGCTTCGGCGCGATCGGCCAGCCGCTGTTCCAGGACTGGTTCGGCGTGGACATCCCGTGGTGGGTGCTCGGCCTGGTGGCCTGGGCGCTGGTGGCGGTCCTGGGCGTACGGGACGTCGCCGTCAACGGCAAGGTGCTCGCCACCCTGCTGGTCGCCGAGATCGCGCTGACCGTGATCTTCAGCATCGCCGAGATCCTGTCGGACGGCTTCCAGGCCTCGTCCGCGCCGGTCGACGTGTCCAGCCTGACCGGCGCCGGCGCGGGCGCCCTGCTCGTCATGGCGATCACCGGCTTCGTCGGCTTCGAGCAGTCGGTGGTGTTCAGCGAGGAGTCGCGCGACCCGAAGCGCACCGTGCCGCGCGCCACGTACATCGCGATCGCCCTGATCGCCGTGCTCTACGCGTTCGCCTCCTGGGCGATGATCTCCGCGGCCGGCTCCGACAAGGTCGTCGCCCGCGCCGGTGAGGAGGGCCCGGAGCTCTTCTTCAACCTGGCCTCGGGGCCGCTCGGCGGTATCGCGCTGGACCTCGGCCACATCCTGTTCCTGACCTCGCTGATCGCCGCGATGATCTCGTTCCACAACATCATCTCGCGGTACATGTTCTCGCTCGGCCGCGAGGGCGTGCTGCCGCGCCTGTTCGGCAAGACCGTGCCGGGCACCGGCGCGCCGAAGAACGGCTCGCTCGCGCAGTCCGTGGTCGGCCTGATCGTGATCGTCGCCTACGCGGTGGCCGGCTGGGACCCGCTGGTCCAGCTCTTCTTCTGGGGCGGCACCGGCGGTGGCCTCGGCGTCCTGCTGCTGATCACGGTTACCGCGTTCGCGGTGATCGGCTACTTCGCCCGCAATCGCGAGGGTGAGGACGTGCTGCACCGCGTCGTCGCCCCGGTGGCCGGCGCCGTGCTCCTGGTCGTCGTCTCCTACCTGGCGCTGGACAACATCGCCACGCTGCTGGGCGTCGAGCCGGGCAGCAAGCCGGCGATCGTGGTGCCGGCGGCGTTCGCCGTGGTGCTGGTCCTCGGCATCCTCTGGGGCCTGTACCTGAAGAGTTCCCGCCCGCAGGTCTACTCCGGCATCGGCCTGGGCGCCAGCAGCGCGACCGCCGGCACCGGCGGCGGGTTCGCCGCCGCGCTGAACGAGACCGCCGACCCGATCGACGGGGGTTACCACCGATGACCGACTTCACCATCCGCCCGGCCCGCGCCGACGAGCTGCCCGCGATCGGTGCGCTGATCTCGCGCTCGTTCGACCACCTGGACGCCGACGCGTACCTGGTGCCGGTTCCCGAGGACCGCGAGCGGATCCTGGCCGACTTCTTCACCCTGGAGACGGAGTACGCCTTCAGCGCCGGCAAGGTCGAGGTCATCGACGACCCGGCGGGTGGCTACGCGGCCGCCGCGGTCTGGTACGACCGGGTCAACCCGCTGCCGGAGTTCCCGAACTACCTGGATCGGCTGACCACGCTGGCCGGTGACCACCTGGAGCGCTTCGGCGCGCTGGGCGAGTTGTTCGAGAAGAACCACCCCACCGACCAGCACTGGCACCTGCAGTTCCTCGCGGTCCGGCCGGACCTGCAGGGCCACGGCCTGGGCGGCAAGCTGATGAAGAACGTCCACGACATCCTGGACGCCGAGGGCCTGCCGGCTTATCTGGAGGCCACGAACGAGAACAACGTGCGGCTGTACCGGAGGTACGGCTACACCGACATGGACCCGTTCGAGATCTTCCTGCCTGACGGCACGCCGTTCTTCCGCATGTGGCGGCCCGCTTCCTGATTTTTTCACACCGATGGAGGGGTACGGCGTGAAGCCGTGCCCCTCTTTCGTTCCCCACCGGGCTTCTTCCGCTCCTCCGCAGGTATTGACGTGGACGCACTCCCGTAATTACATCGAAAACAGGTCCACTCAGTGTGGCTGGACGATCACCGGCAGCTGACGGGCTCGGTTCACCGCGTCCGCAACCGCCCTTCCCGGGTGGATGGCCGGAGGGACGAACATGCCCGCGTATGAAGTTCTGACGATGGGGCGTATCAGCGTCGTCAACGGCCTGGGCGCGGGTGACGCCTTCGGCGGAGCCCTCTGCCACGGCCTGCTCGCCTGCTGGAGCCTCACGGAGACGATCGACTTCGCCAACGCCGCGGGCGCTCTGGTCGCCTCCCGGCTGGCCTGCGCCGACGCGATGCAGACCGAAGCCGAGGTCCGCGCGCTCCTGACGGGCAGCGGCCGTGGTGAGGCGCGGGTGGCTGGGCTGGTGGTGTGGGCGCTGTGCCGGGCAGCGGCCGTGGGTGAGGCGCGGCTGACTGAGCCGGCGGTGCCGGTGGGGAGTGGCCATGCCTGAGGCTCGGGTCAACCCCCTGGTGCCGCGTGGCTCCACCGCCGAGCCGCCCTTCGACGTCGTGGTCGACCCGGAGAACGCCGGCTGGGCGCACAGCGGGCTGCGTGTCGTTCAGCTTCCGGTCGGGGGCCGCGTCAAGTTCGTCACCGGCGGCGACGAGATGCTGGTGCTGCCGCTGATCGGAGGCTGCGACGTGGCCTGCGACGACGAGCGCCTGACGCTGACCGGCCGCCGCTCGGTCTTTTCCCGGGTGACCGATTTCGCCTACCTCCCACGGGATGCTGTGGTCACTCTCCGCGCGCCCAACGGCGGCCGCTTCGCGCTGCCCGCCGCCCGGGCGCGGCACCGGCTGCCCTTCCGCTACGGCCCGGCCGAGGACGTGCCTGTCGAACTGCGCGGCGCCGGGCCGGCAAGCCGCCAGGTCAACAACTTCTGCACGCCCGAGTCGTTCGAGGCGGACGCCCTGATCGCGGTCGAGGTGCTGACGCCGGGCGGCAACTGGTCGTCGTACCCACCGCACAAGCACGACGAGCAGGGCGACGGCGAGTGCCGTCTGGAGGAGATCTACTACTTCGAGGTGGCGCCCTCGCCGTCCGGCCGGCCCGGCTGCGCCTACCAGCGGGTCTACGGCCACCCGGACCGGCCGATCGACGTCTGCGCCGAGGTCCGCAGCGGCGACGTGATGCTGATCCCGTACGGCTGGCACGGCCCGTCGATGGCGTCCCCCGGTTACGACCTCTACTACCTCAACGTGATGGCCGGCCCCGGCGAACGCCGTTGGCTGATCCGTGACGACCCGGCTCACGGCTGGATCCGCGACGCCTGGGCGGTCCAGCAGGCCGACCCACGGCTGCCACTGACCACCACGCGGGAGCGGAGGCGCATGTGAAGCACCGGCTCACCGTCGCGCTGGCGGTCGTGCGGTTCCTGGCCAATCAGGTCACCGAGCGCGGCGGCGTGCGCCAGCTCGCCGGGGGCCTGTCGTCGCAGGCGTGGTGGGACGTGCCGGTGGCGGAGGTGGCGACGCTGCACAGCACTCGGCACGCCCGCGCCGGATACCTGGAAAGCAAGCGCGACCAGCGGCATCACCCACGCCCCGGGGGCAGACGAGATGGGCCGCATCGAGCACTGGACGGGCGTGCGGTTCACCGGTGATGTTCCGGCCCGCCGTGGGCCGGGCCCCCACCCGGCGACCGGCCTGCGGCGGCGGGAGGTGCTGCCCAGCCGGGTCGCAGGCGTGGAGTGCGGGCGGTCCGGCGCGCCCAGAAATGTGGAACGGCGGCCGTCCGGCAGGGCCGGGAGCGTGGAGTGCGGGCTGTCCGGCGCGCGTCCCCGACGTGCCCGCTGCCCTGGAGGCCCTCGACGCCCTCGACCCGATCCCCGGCACCACGGACCCCGAGAGCCCACCCGCAGCCGGTGATCCCGTTGCCGAGTCCTCGGCTCGTCGCGCTGCGGCGGATCTCGTCCCGGGGTCCTCGGCTCACCCTGCCGCGGGCGATCACGTCGCCGGAGCCGCCGGCCGTCCACGCATCGCTGTTCACCGGGACTCCCAAGAACCCCCAGCGGAGCTGTTCGTCGTGGTAGAGCAGGATATGTACCCGGTGGATTTCGATGTTCCGTTGTCGATCGCCACCCCGTACGCGCGGATATCTGGAAGAGACTGGAGATTTCATATGAGGAAACGCCTGCTCGCCGCTGGAGCGGTGGCGGTACTCGCGCTCGCAGCGTGCAGCAGCGGCGGCCGGGAGGACTCCGGGGCGGACGATTCCGGCGGTGGCAACGCGCCCGGCAGTTCCGGTTACACGATCGCCTTCGTCACCCACGAGACGCCGGGCGACACGTTCTGGGACAAGGTCCGGGCCGGCGCCGAGCAGGCGGCCAAGGACGAAGGCGTCACGCTGAAGTACTCCAACGACCCGGACGCCGGCAAGCAGGCCGGGCTGATCCAGAGCGCGGTCGACGCCAAGGTCAACGGGATCGCGACCACCCTGGTCACCCCCGATGCCCTGGCCGGCGCGGTCAAGTCGGCCAGCGGCGCGGGCATCCCGGTGGTCGGCCTGAACGCCGGCCTCGACCAGTACCGGAAGCTCGGCGCCCTGATGTACTTCGGCTCCGACGAGTCCCTCGCCGGCACCAGCCTCGGCAAGCGGATCGCCGGTGAGGGTGCCAAGCACCCACTCTGCGTGATCCACCAGACCGGCTCGGTGTCTCTCGAGTCCCGTTGCGCAGGCGTCAGGAGCGCTGTGCCCGGTACCGAGAATCTGCAGGTGAACGGTGCCGACGACAGCGCGGTGACGACCACGCTGCAGGCCAAGCTGGCGCAGGACAAGTCGATCGACTACATCGTGACGCTGGGCGCCCCGATCGCCCTCGACGCGATCAACGCCAAGCAGCAGGCGTCCTCCTCGGCCAAGCTGGTCACCTTCGACCTGAACCAGGAGATGGCCAAGCGCATCAAGGACGGCCAGGTCGAGTTCGCCATCGACCAGCAGCCCTATGTGCAGGGCTACATGGCGGTCACCTCGCTGTACCTGTACCTGAAGAACGGCAACGACATCGGCGGCGGTGGTCCCGTGCTGACCGGTCCCTCCTTCGTGGACTCGTCGAACATCGACAAGATCCTGCCGTTCACCGAGAAGAACACCCGGTGATCCCCGCCACCGGGCAGGTGGCCGCGCCGGGGCTGGCCCGGCGCCGCCCCGGCCTGCGGCTCCGCGCGCTGCTCGGCCGTCCCGAGGTGGGCGCGCTGGCCGCCGCCATCGTGATCTTCCTGTTCTTCCTGTTGGTAGCACCGTCGTTCCGCTCGGCGGCATCGTTTCTCACCGTCCTCTACCAGTCGTCCACGATCGGGATCGTCGCGGTCGGCGTGGGGCTGCTGATGATCGGCGGGGAGTTCGACCTGTCCGCCGGCGTGGTCCCGGTCAGCGCCGGCCTGGTCAACTCGATGTTCTGCTGGTATTTCGGCGTCAACCTCTGGGTGGGTGCGGTCCTCTCGCTGGTGTTCTGTCTGCTGGTCGGATTCCTCAACGGCTGGCTGGTGATGCGCACCGGCATCCCCAGCTTCCTGATCACTCTGGGCACGTTCTTCGTGTTGCAGGGCGCGAACCTGGGCGTGACCAAGCTGGTCACCGGCTCGGTGTCGAGTCGTGACATCAGCGCGATCGACGGTTTCGGCTCGCTTCAGAAGGTCTTCGCGTCCAGCTTCGCCGCCGGCTCGGCGACGGTCTGGATCACCGTGCTGTGGTGGGTTCTGTTCGTCGGGCTGGCCGCGTGGACCCTGCAGCGCACCCGTATCGGCAACTGGATCTACGCCGTGGGCGGCTCCGCGGAGAGCGCCCGAGCCGTCGGTGTCCCGGTCGTCCGTACCAAGATCGGGCTGTTCATGACCGTGTCGTTCCTCGGCTGGTTCGTGGGCATGCATTCCCTGTACCGGTTCAACACGCTCCAGGCCGGCAACGGCGTCGGCAACGAGTTTCTCTACATCATCGCCGCCGTGGTCGGCGGCACCCTCCTGACCGGTGGTTTCGGCAACGCCCTCGGCGCCGCGATCGGTGCTTTCATTTTCGGCACGACCAGCCTGGGAATCGTTTACGCCGGCTGGGATCCCAACTGGTTCAAAGCTTTCCTGGGTGTGATGCTCCTCCTCGCTGTCCTGGTCAACACCTATGTCAAACGCCTCTCCACCGCGGTGTCCCCCCGAGAAGGAGGACTGACATGACCGACACCCTGGCCGAACACGCCGACCGCAATCTGCGGCGCGGTGAACCGCTGGTCGAGCTCGTCGGCGTCGGCAAGAACTACGGACCGATCCGTGCTTTGCACGGCATCGACCTGCGGGTCGGCGCCGGCGAGGTGACCTGCGTGCTCGGCGACAACGGCGCCGGAAAGTCCACCCTCATCAAGATCATTTCTGGACTGCATCCGCACACCTCCGGCCGGTTGGCAGTGGATGGCGCCGACCGGCGGTTCGGCTCGCCCCGCGAGGCCCTGGATCTCGGGATCGCGACGGTCTACCAGGATCTGGCCGTGGTGCCGTTGATGGAGGTCTGGCGCAACTTCTTCCTCGGCTCGGAACTGGTCTCCGGCCGCTTCCCGCTCGCCGGCATGCGGATCCGGGAGATGAGGCGGATCGCGGATCAGGAACTCCGCAAGATGGGCATCGTGGTGTCCGACATCGACCAGCCGATCGGCACCCTCTCGGGCGGCCAGCGGCAGTGCGTGGCGATCGCGCGGGCGGTGTATTTCGGTGCCCGCGTCCTCATTCTGGACGAGCCGACGGCAGCGCTCGGCGTGAAGCAGTCCGGCGTGGTGCTGAAGTACATCGCCGCGGCCCGTGACGCGGGGCTCGGCGTCGTCTTCATCACCCACAACCCGCAGCACGCCTACCTGGTGGGGGACCACTTCGTGATCCTCAAACGGGGGGCGACAGTCCTCGACGCCGCGCGCGGCAGCGTCACCCTGACGGACCTGACCACGCAGATGGCCGGTGGTGACGAACTCGCCGAACTGTCGCGCGAACTGGAACGTCCGTCATGAGGCTCGACCTCCTTCATGAGGGCCCTGTTCTCCAGGGGAGCCCTCGTGTCCAGGAGAGTCCCCAGCTTCGCGGGGGCTCTCGTCGCCGGGCTCCATGCTCCCATCTCCGGCCAGGTCCCGGTAGCCGGCAAATGTTTCCGCAACCCCGCCGGCCAGGCATTTCGCGGAAACTTGAGGCACCGGGAGGGGCGCTGGGCAGGAGGCCGGCACGATGACCGCGCTGCGCGTCGGGGTGATCGGCACGGGTCTCATCGGGCGCGATCACCTCCGCCGGATGGCCACCGTCCTCGCCGGCGTCTCGGTGGTCGCGGTGGCCGATGTGGACGCCGTGGCGGCCGCCCGGGCGGCCGCCACGGTCGGCGCCGCGGTGCACCGGGACGGCCTGGACCTGGTGGCCTCCGGCGGGGTCGACGCGGTGCTGGTGTGCTCCTGGGGCGGGACCCACGAGGAGTACGTGCTCGCGGCTCTCGCCGCGGGCAAGCCGGTGTTCTGCGAGAAGCCGCTCGCCACCACCCCGGACGCCTGCCTGCGGATCGTGCGGGCGGAGGTGGCGCACGGCGGCCGGCTGGTCCAGGTCGGCTACATGCGGCGGTACGACGCGGCGTACCGGGCGCTGAAGCGGACGTTGGACAGCGGCGCGGTCGGCGCGCCGCTGATGATGCACTGCGCACACCGCAACGCGGGCGTGCCGGCCAGCTACGAGCCGGAGAACACGATCACCGACACCGCGGTGCACGAGATCGACATGGCCCGCTGGATGTTCGGCAGCGAGATCGCGGCGGTGCGCGTGCTCCGGCCGCGGGCCAGCCGCAACGCCGGCCGCCTGCCGGACCCGATGCTGCTGGTCCTGGAGCTGGCCAACGGGATGCTGGTGGACGTGGAGATCTCGGTCAACGTCCGCTACGGGTACGACATCCGCGGCGAGATCCTGGGCGAGGACGGCACGGTCGCCCTCGGCGATCCGGGACTGATCTCGGTACGGCGGTCCGGGCAGGTGGCCGCCCCCGTGCCGGCGGACTGGCGGGACCGGTTCGGCGCCGCCTACGACGTCGAGCTGCGGGAGTGGGTGGACGCGGTCACCGGTGGCGGCGTGCTCACCGGCCCGGGGTCCTGGGACGGTTATGCAGCCTCGGCGGTCGCGGACGCGGCGGTGCGCGCGCTGCGGACCGGCGAGCGGGTCACGGTCACCCTGGCCGAGCGCCCGGCGCTTTACGGACCGGCGGACCGGCCGGCTGCCGTGGCCGCGGCGTGGGACGTGCGGGAGTCCCACGACCGTACCGCCGAATGATCTGACCAGGACCGGAAGCGGCCTCGCGCCGGCGGGAGATCTGTCGCGGGAGTGTCACCGCCGACACCGTTGGCGGCGATGACACCCGGTCTCCGGGCGGACTCGTCCCGCGGGGTTTTCCACCCGTTGGGGGCAAGGTTAACTCAATATCCTCGTTGACCGCCTTGATCGGGTGTCGAGTCCGTTGTCCGGAGTCCGTCGAAAGCGAGCCGGACCACCGTGTCGGCCAGCACCTCCGGCTGCCCACGGGCCGGGCGGTACCACTCGACCAGCGAGTTGACCATGCCGAAGAGCAGCCGCGCCGCGGTCCGCGCGTCGACGTCGGTACGGATCCCGCCCTCCGCCTGAGCCTCTTCGACCAGCTCGGTGACGACCGCGTCGAACTCCCGGCGGCGTGCCAGGGCGTACTTCTCCACCTTGGTGTTCCCGTGGACCCGCAGCAGCAGCGTGACGTATTCCAGGCGCTCGGCAAGGACCAGGACGCTGTTCCGGACCAGCATCCGCAGGCGTAGGGTCGCGGTGGTATCCACGGAGCGCACCACCCGGGCCGTCTCGAAGAGCCCGTCGACCGCCTGGTCCACCGCCATCGCGAGCAGCTGCTCCTTGCCGCTGACGTGGTGATACAGCGTCGACTTGGTGATGCCGAGGGTCTCCGCGACGTCGAACATGCTGGTCGCGTCGTATCCGTGCGTGTTGAACAGCCGGACCGCGGCGGCCAGCACCGCGTCCACATCGTGACCTGGGCGTCCGCGGCGGCGTGGAGCGGGTTGCGCGGTGTCCATGGAGCGAAATATGTCAGATGTCGCGCGCGGTGTCAGCCGGGGGCTTGAATTACCGACCGATGGGTTGGTAAAACAGAGGGCAGCCGATCGCAACGGAGCGAGGAATGACCACAGCCGCTGACCTGTACGCATCTCACCGTGAGCTACTCGAGCGCGCGATCACGGCAGCCGCCGCCCGCGACTACTGGTCCGCGTTCCCCGAGTCGCCGAGCAAGTCCGTCTACGGCGAGGATGCCGCGCCCGCCGGTGAGCGTGCCTTCGCCGCCCTGCTCGGCAAGCCGTTCCCGGTGGACGTGCCGGGCGCCGCCGGCACGGTCTCGACCGAGCGCTCGCCCTATGGCATCGAGCTCGGCGTCAGCTATCCCAAGGCCGACCCGCTCGCCCTGGTCGCCGCCGCCCGCGCGGCCATCCCGTCCTGGCGGGCCGTCGGCCCCGAGGGGCGCGCCGGGATCGCCACGGAGATCCTGCGGCGGATCAACGCGCGGATCTTCGAGATGGCGCACGCCGTGCAGCACACCTCCGGCCAGGCCTTCGTGATGGCCTTCCAAGCCGGTGGCGCGCACGCGCAGGACCGCGCGCTGGAGGCGATCGCGTACGCGCTGGCCGCCACCACCCGGATGCCGGCGCGGTCGGCCTGGTCCAAACCGCAGCGTGGCGGCGACCCGCTGAGCATGGTCAAGACCGGCACGGTCGTCGGCCGCGGCGTGGCGCTCGTGATCGGCTGCACCACGTTCCCGACCTGGAACAGCTATCCCGGCCTGTTCGCGAGCCTGGTCACCGGCAACCCGGTGATCGTCAAGCCGCATCCCGGCGCGGTGCTGCCGCTGGCCATCACCGTGCAGATCTGCCGCGAGGTGCTGACCGAGGCCGGGCTCAACCCCGACGTCGTGACGCTCGCCGCCGAGGAGCCGGGCGACGGCATCGCGGCGACCCTGGCCACGCACCCCGACGTGCGCATCGTCGACTTCACCGGGTCCAGCGAGTTCGGCGACTGGCTGGAGGCGAACGCGCGGCAGGCCGTCGTCTACACGGAGAAGGCCGGTCTCAACACGGTCGTCCTCGACTCCACCGGCGACTATCGCGGCCTGCTGCGCAATCTGGCGTTTTCCCTCTCGCTCTACAGCGGCCAGATGTGCACCACCCCGCAGAACATCCTGATCCCGCGCGCCGGCATCGAGACCGACGACGGCCACCGCACGCCCGAGCAGTTCGGCGCCGACCTGGCCACCGCGCTGGACAAGCTGCTCGGCGATCCGAAACGGGCCGCCGGCACGCTCGGCGCGATCGTCAACGACGCCGTGCTGGCGCGGCTGACCGAGGCCGCCGGCTCGCCCGGCGTGGTGCACCCGTCCGCCGAGGTGACCGACGATCAGTTCCCCGGCGCCACCATCCGCACCCCGGTGCTGCTGCGGCTGGACGCCGCCGACGAGAAGACCTACACCCGGGAGTGGTTCGGCCCGGTGTCGTTCCTGATCACCACCGACTCGACCGAGCACAGCCTGCGGGTGTTCACCGAGACGGTGCGGGCGCACGGGGCCCTGACCGCGCTGGTGCACTCCACCTCGCCCGAGGTGCTGGCCGCGGCGCGGGAGGCCGCGCTGGACGCCGGCGTGCACCTGTCGGAGAACCTGACCGGCGGGGTGTTCGTGAACCAGACGGCCGCGTTCAGCGACCTGCACGGCACCGGGGCGAACCCGGCGGCCACCGCGTCGCTGACCGACGACTACTTCGTGAGCGGGCGGTTCTTCACGCTGCAGTCCCGCCACCACGTGTGAGACCGGAGACCGGGATGAACGGTGAAGAGACCTTCGCGGACACCATCGCGCGTGACCATCGCGTCGAACCGCGCGACTGGATGCCCGACGGATACCGGCAGACGCTGATCCGGCAGATCGCCCAGCACGCCCACTCCGAGATCATCGGCATGCAGCCGGAGGGGGAGTGGATCACCCGCGCCCCGACGCTGCGGCGCAAGGCGATCCTGCTGGCCAAGGTGCAGGACGAGGCCGGTCACGGGCTGTATCTCTACTCGGCTGCCGAGACGCTCGGCGCCGACCGGGGCGACCTGACCCGGCGGCTGATCGAGGGCCGGCAGAAGTACTCGTCGATCTTCAACTACCCGACGCTGAGCTTCGCCGACGTCGGCGTGATCGGCTGGCTGGTCGACGGCGCGGCGATCTGCAACCAGGTCCCGCTCTGCCGCAGCTCCTACGGGCCGTACGCGCGGGCCATGATCCGGATCTGCAAGGAGGAGTCGTTCCATCAGCGGCAGGGCTACGAGCTGCTGATGACCATGATGGGCGGCACCCCGGAGCAGCGTGACATGGTGCAGGACGCGGTGAACCGCTGGTGGTGGCCGTCGCTGATGATGTTCGGCCCGCCCGACGGCGACTCGCCGAACTCGGCCCGGTCGATGGCCTGGAAGATCAAGCGCCACAGCAACGACGAGCTGCGGCAGCGCTTCGTCGACATGACCGTGCCGCAGGCCGAGGCGCTCGGGGTGACGCTGCCCGACCCGCAGCTGCGCTGGAACGAGGAGCGTTCGCGCTACGACTTCGGCGAGCCCGAGTGGTCGGAGCTGAAACGGGTGATCTCCGGCGACGGGCCGCTCAACCGGCAGCGGATCGAGCGGCGGCGGCAGGCCGATGCCGACGGGGCCTGGGTGCGCGAGGCCGCCGCGGCGCACGCGGAGAAGCAGAGGAGCCGGCGATGAGCGAGGACGTACGGCACGAGTGGCCGCTGTTCGAGGTCTTCGTGCGAGCCAAGCGGGGACTCAACCACGTGCACGTCGGCTCGCTGCGGGCCGCCGACCACCAGATGGCCGTGCAGCACGCGCGGGATCTGTACACCCGCCGCAACGAGGGCGTCAGCATCTGGGTGGTGCGCTCCGACGACGTGGTGGCCAGCGATCCCGACGACAAGGCGGCGTATTTCGAGCCGAGCGCCGACAAGGTGTACCGGCATCCGACGTACTACGCGATCCCCGACTCCGTGCCGCACATCTGAGGTGACACATGGCCTTCGACGACGCGTACGGTGCGCTCACCGACCACGATGACGACGCCCGCTGGGCGTACGGGACCGGCTTCACCGACCCGCTGGCCGGGGTGCCTGCCGGCTTCCCGGAAGGGGTCGACCGGGCCGGGCTCGCGGCGTACTGCCTGATGCTCGGCGACGATGCGCTGATCATGTCGCACCGGCTGCAGCAGTGGGTGACCCGCGCACCCGAGCTGGAGGACGAGATGGCCCTGGCCAACATCGGGCTCGACCTGCTCGGGCAGGCCCGCCTGCTGCTGGCCCGAGCCGGTGAGGCCGAGGGCGCCGGCCGCGACGAGGACGACCTGGCGTATCGGCGGGACCCGCACGAGTTCCGCAACGTCCGGCTCGCCGAGCGGGCCGACGCCGACTTCGCCCACCTGATCGCCCGCCTGCTCGTCCTCACCACGTGGCGGCTGGCGCTCTTCGACCGGCTGGCCGGCTCGCGCGACCCGATGCTGGCCGCGATCGCCGCCAAGGGGGTCAAGGAGCTGACATACCACCGGGACTATGCCGCCCGGTGGACGGTCCGGCTCGGCGACGGCACCGCGCTGTCGCACGAGCGGATGACGGCGGCGGTCGCCGAGGTGCTCCCGCCGGCCGCGGAGCTGTTCCAGCCGCACCAGATCGAGCTGAGTTTGGCCGCGGCCGGTGTCGCCGTCGACCCGGCGACCCTGCGCGCCGAGTTCGACACCGTCCTCGCCGAGGTCCTGACCACGGCGACGATCGACGTGGCGCCCGGCTTCTCGGCGACCGCGGTCGGCTCTCCGGCGGCTACGCCCGGCTCTCCGGCGGCTACGGCCGGCTCTCCGGCAGCCGCGGCCGGCTCTCCGGAGACTGCCGCGAGCGGGCGCGACGGGGAGCACACCGAGGCGCTGGGCGGGATCCTCGCCGAGATGCAGGGACTGGCCCGGGCCGTTCCCGGAGGTGCGTGGTGATCGCGGAGCAAGTGGTCGCGACGGTGACCGACCCGGAGCTGCCGATGGTCACCCTCGCCGAACTGGGGATAGTGCGGGAGGTGCGGGAGCACGGCGACGGTGTCACCGTGACGATCACCCCGACGTACTCGGGCTGCCCGGCGATGGAGAGCATCCGCGCGGACATCGCCGGGGCGTTGCGGACGGCCGGGTTCGGGCGGGTCGAGGTGCGTACCGTGCTGGCGCCGGCCTGGACCACCGACTGGATCAGCGAAACCGGCCGCCGCAAGCTCGCCGAGGCCGGCATCGCGCCGCCCGGCGCCGCGCCGCGCCGGGAGGCCGGCCCGGTCCCGCTCACCCTGATGCCCCGGCCGAGCACGGTCCGGTGTCCGCGCTGCGGCTCGGGGCAGACCGAAGCGCTCGCCGCGTTCGGCGCCACCGCCTGTCGTGAGCTGCGCCGGTGCCTGGCCTGCCGGGAGCCGTTCGAGCACATGAAGGAGATCTGAGGTGGCGTTCCACCCGCTGCGGGTCGCCGCGGTCGACCGGCTCTGCGCGGACGCGGTAGCGGTGACTCTCGACGTGCCGCCCGAGCTGGCCGAGCGGTTCGCGTTCCGGCCCGGGCAGTCGCTGACCGTGCGCCGCGCCGGCGAGCGGCGCACGTATTCGATCTGCGCGGCCGCCGGTGCCGCGCCCCGGATCGGCGTGCGCGAGGTGCCCGGCGGCAAGATCTCCGGCTGGATCGTGCGTGACCTGCGGCCCGGCGACGAGCTGGAGGTGTCGCCACCGTCCGGGACGTTCACCCCCGACCTCGCGGCCGGTGGGCGGCACGTGCTGATCGCGGCCGGTTCCGGGATCACCCCGGTGCTGTCCATCGCGACGTCGCTGCTGCGGGAGCCGGGTTCCGAGGTCGTCCTGCTCTACGGCAACCGGCGTACGGACACCGTGATGTTCGCCGAGGAGCTCGCCGACCTGAAGAACCGTTACCCGGCCCGGCTGGAGTTGGTGCACGTGCTGTCGCGGGAGCCGCGGGAGGCCGACCTGTTCTCCGGACGGCTGGACGCGGCGCGGCTGCGGACGCTGCTGCCGCTGCTCATCGACGTGCCGGCGGTGGATCACTGGTGGCTGTGCGGGCCGTTCGGCATGGTGACCGACGCCATCGCGGTGCTCGGCGAGGCGGGCGTCGCCCCGGAGCGCGTTCACCGCGAGCTGTTCTGGGTGGACGAGGCGCCGCCCGAGCCGGTGCGGCCCGAGACGCAGTCGCACGGGCCGAGCAGCGAGGTGACCGTGCACCTGGACGGGAGGACCACGACGGTCACCGTCGAGGAGGGGACGACCCTGCTCGACGGGGTGCAGCGGTCCCGGCCGGATCTGCCGTTCGCGTGCAAGGGCGGGGTCTGCGGCACCTGCCGGGCGCGGGTGATTGAGGGCGATGTGACGATGCGGCGCAACTTCGCCCTGGAGCAGGCCGAGCTGGCGGCCGGCTTCGTGCTGACCTGTCAGAGCACGGCCGCCTCGCCGAAGGTGGTGGTCGACTTCGACGAGTGACCGCTCCGGATGTCCGCCGGCCGTGGGATTCGGCGGTGGCCGGGGGCGGGCGATGGAGGATACGCGGGCCGGCTCGGTAGGTTGGACGGCCATGGACGCGATGGGTCGGCGGGTGGATGACGCGGTGGAGCAGCGGCGTGCGGATGACGTGGTTGCGCGGCGGCGTGCGGACGAGCTGATCACCTACTACGACGACGCGACCGGGGAGCGGGTCGGGCTCACCTCGGCGGAGCTCGGCGGGTGGAGCGCGGCGGTCGCCTCGCTGCTCACCAACGAGTGCGGGCTCCGGGCGGGCGATCGCGCCGGGGTGCTGCTGCCGCCGCACTGGCAGACCGCCGCGGTGCTGCTCGGGGCCTGGTCGGTGGGGCTCCAGGTGTCCTTCCGCGGCTGGAGCACCGCTGGGCTGGTCGACGGCGGACCCGCGCTGGACGTGACGTTCGTGGAGCAGCGGCGGGTGGGGAGCTGGCTCGACGAGGTTCCTTCCGCCTCGCACCAGTTCGTGCTGGGGCTGGGCGCCGATGGGGCGCCGGCCGCGGACGTTCCGCCCGATCACCGTGATTTCGTGCCCGCGGTGCGCGCGCATCTCGGCGCTGAGCCGCCGCGGCATCGCGCCGGCTTTTCCGCGGCGGCGACGCCGGACGGTACGACGTTCGGGGAGTACGGGGCGACCGCGGCGGAGGTGGCCCGGTCGCGTGGGCTCGTTCGGGGGGATCGGGTGCTGATCGAAACCGGGGTGTCCGAGCAGCCGCTGATCTGGCTACTGGCGCCGCTGACCGTGGGGGCGTCGATCGTGCTCTGCGCCAACCCGGACCGGTCACGGCTCGACGAGCGGGTCCGGGTCGAGGGCGTGACCCGGGTGTTTTCGGTGTGATCTTTCCTCTACTGTGGAGTCTTCGGGCGGTAGCGTTCGCCCATGGAGGTTTTCGACAAACTCGCCGAGAAATACCAGGGCGAGCACAGCCATAATCCATTTCAGTCGGCGCTGATCGAACGGATCAGCAAGACGCTCCCGGCCGGCGCCTCGGTGCTCGATCTGGGCTGCGGCACCGGTGTCCCCACTGCCAAGATCCTGACCGAGTCCCGGCACCGCGTGGTGGGGGTGGACGTCGCCGAGGGGATGCTGCGCCTCGCCCGCGAGCAGGTGCCCGGGGCGGAGTACGTGCACGCCGACTTCGCCGGGCTGCCCGACGACTTCGGGAAGTTCGACGCGGTGACCGCCTTCTTCTCGCTGCTCATGCTCAGCAAGGCCGACATCGAACGGACCCTGGACAAGATCGCCGGGTGGCTCAACCCGGGCGGGTACCTCGCGATCGGCATGGTCAACTTCGATGCGGACAGCATTCCTATCGATTTCATGGGTGTGCCGGTGACCGTTTCCGGCTATCTGGAGCCGGATCTTCGGGCGGTTCTGGAGGCGCATGGATTCACGGTCGACAGCATCGAGACGGTGTTCTTCACGCCGACCGACGGGCCGCAGGAGAGCCAGATCTTCGCTCTGGCCCAGATTCCGGAGTGATCTGCCGGGCCGGGGCGCTCAGCGGCGTCTCGGCCCGATCATGGCGGCCGCGCGGAACAAGGCAGTGCGGCCGTGCGGAAAGAACGGGTGCCGCCGCGCGGAGCAAAGCACTGCCGCCGCGCGGAAAGAACGGGTGCCGCCGCGCGGAACAAGGCCGTGCGGAACAAAGCAGTGCGGCTGTGCGGAAAGAACGGGTGTCGCCCGTGGCGACGAGGCGGTGCGGCCGCGCGGAGCGGATGCTCGCCGGCCATCGGCGCGCGGATGCCAGCCGGATCAGGCGGCGTCCCGGAAGCGGGTCAGTTCGCGAGCCTCGGCGGCGTAGCGGGCGAGCAGGTGCACCGTCTCCGGGCCCGCCTCCCCGTCAGGCTGCAGGCCGAGACGGAGCTGGAAGGCGCGGATCGCCTCCTCGAGATCCGCCTCGTCCGGGCCCACCCGGACGCCGAAGTCGGCGAACAGGCCGCGCAGGCTCTCCGGGTCTGCCGTGGGCGCGGTCTCCGACCAGCCGATCAGGCCACCCACTGCCGTGCCGACCATGGTGAGCACACCTCGTGCGGTCATCGTTACCTCCCCGATTCGCTGTGTCACTCCAGCATCGGAATTTCCGCTGTGGCTGACATCTGCCGAGGGTCTCGATCATCTGTGCGCCGCTACTACTTTCGGCCGACCGAACAGGGGGAGGTGCAGGGCTCTGGGGCCGGATCTGCCCCGAATTGCGGTGAAAAGAAGGCCCTGTGGGCAGAGGTGTTCGGCAGGGGTGGCCACGGGGAAAACCCGCGCGCCGGATGGGTCCGGGCAAAAGCGACACGGGCGAGCAGTGCAGATGGCGCTGGCAGAGCGGATGGCGCTGGCAGAGGATGGCGCTGGCAGTGCAGATGGCGCTGGCAGAGCGGATGGCGCTGGCAGAGCGGATGGCGCGGCAGAGCGGATGGCGCGGCAGAGCGGATGGCGCTGGCAGAGCGGATGGCGCGGCAGAGCGGATGGCGCGGCAGAGCGGATGGCGCACGAAAACCGGTGGCCGTGCGCAGAAGCGGGCCGCCTGCGAAGCGGGTGGTCGTGCGAGAACGGGTGATCGCGGGGAGGGCGCCGCGCCTGTGCAAGGTGATCAGGAGCAGGGATCGCCGGGACGGTCACGGGCAGAGGTCGGCCTGCGCCACCCTGCGGAGTTGTCGTGCCTGCGCGGCGGACACCCCGTACCCGGAAAGGTCCATCTCCGACGAGGCGCAGGCCTCGGCCCCCAGGTCCTCGATCTCCTCGTCCCGCCGGTCCATCGCCAGCTCCGGCAGCTGGGCCCGCACCGCCGCCACGAACCGATCCGGGTCCCCGTCCTCCACCGGCGCCAGCGAGACCCGCGATGGGGAGGTGCCGGAGGAGTCCGGCAGGGCAGTCCCGGGGCCGTCCGGTGACTCGGGTGCGAGGCGCGTGGGCGCCGCCGGCACGGAGACCGGTGGCGGGGAGACCGACGACACGGAGGCCGACGGCGCGGCCCATCCCTCGCCCCAGACGGCGCCGGAGCGCGGGGAGCATCCCATCACCAGCACAGCAAAGCCAGCACACCAGACGATACGACCGGATTTCACCCGGAAGACCGTAGAGCACCCCGGAGGTACGGCCGGTCCGCCGCACCGACCCGGACGGGGGACCCCGCGCGTAGCGAGGTCACAGACCGCTCACCGCCGCGGGTCTTCCCCATCCCGACGGTCATGGTGCGCACGCCGCCGGACCCGCGCTGGAAGCGGCGGATCGCCGGCGGCGCCGTGGTCCTGGTCCTGGTCGGCGGTGGTGGCAGCGCCGGGCCGTTCGGCTTCGGGCCCGGATCGACAGCCGAGGCCGGGCGCGGGCGGCCCGGCCGGCGGACCTCACCCGGCCAGGTGACCCCAGCGATCCTCCAGCTCGCGCCACGTCCCCTGGTCCTCGGCGCGGCCGCCGATCAGCACCACGACCCGGTCGGCCTGCGCCAGCGCCGCCCGCTTCGACGTCGAGCCCACCACGGTCACCCCGTGCGCACGCAACGCCCGCCACAACTCCAGCTCGGTGGTCACGTCCAGAGCCGACGACACGTCGTCCGCGATCAGCAGCTCGGTCCGCGGGGCCAGCGCCCGGGCCAGCGCCAGCCGCTGCAGCTGGCCACCGGACAACCGGGTGCCCTTGTGGCCGATCAGCAGCTGCAGGCCACCGCCGGACGCGGACAGGTCGTGCTCCAGCTGCGCCACCGACACCGCGTCCGCCGCGTCCACCTCGTGCCCGAGCCGGATGTTGTCGGCCACCGTGCCGGAGAGCACCCGCGGCAGCTGGGCGACGTACCCCACCTGGTTCGGCCGCAGGAACAGCTCCGGATCGCGGACCGGCTCACCGTTCCAGCACAGGTCGCCGGTGTGGTGCACGATCCCGGCCAGCGCGCGCAGCAGCGACGACTTGCCGGACCCGACCGGGCCCACCACCAGCACCAGCTGCCCGCGCTGCACGGTGAGGTCCACATCGCGCACCCCCTGGGCTCCGTTCTCGTGGACCGCGCTGAAGCCGCGTAGCTCCAGCGAGCGAAGCGGACTGCGCGACGCCGACGGCGGAGCCGGCGCCGTGCCGGCCGAGATGTCCACGCCGGGAACGTCGGACGAGTACGCCCCGACACCGGCCATCGCCACCGTGCGCGCGGTCCACACCTTCGCCGACGGGAAGTGCGAGACCAGCGACGCCGTGGTCCACGCGAACCACCGCGCCGACCCGAGCGTCGCCACCGCGATCAGCGTGGCGGCCGCGCTGAGCCGCCCGCCGAGGTACAACGCCCACACCGCGATCGGCAGCAGGCCGCTGGCGACCGACGGCGTGGACCGCGCCCACACCTGGATCGCGATCTCCCGCCACTGCAGCTCGCTGCGCTTGGCGTCGAGCCGGGCCAGGTGGCCCAGCACCGGCCCCGTCGCACCGGCCAGCTTCACCGTGCGCGCCGCGGACAGCGACGACACCAGCGCGGTCGCGAACGCCGCGCGGGCCGCCACGGTCCGCCGGGCGGCCCGTTCCAGGCGCGGCCCGAACAGGGTCGCGGCCAGCCCGGACACCAGCATCGTGCCGAGGAAGAACAGGGCCGGCACCGGCGACTGCGAGGTCACCGTCATGGCGATCACGGTGAGCAGGCCGACGCCGTTGTCGACCAGGTTGTCGGCGAGCATCACCACGCGCTCGGTGTCGCCGCCCTGGGCGACCACCTCGGCCGGCGTGTGCTTGCTGACCCGGCGCGGGCCGATCTGGCCGTGCACCAGGCGCAGGCTGATCCGCAGCATCTGCCGCACCCACCACTCCGGGAACCAGGCCCCGGTGTAGTAGAGCGTCGGGATCAGCGCCAGCAGCGCCACCGCGATCCCGGCCGCGGGCAGCAGCGGGCTGCCGGCGCCGTCCACCACGTCCGTCCAGAGCAGCGGCAGCACCGCGCCGTCGAGCCCGAACAGGACCAGCAGCACGAACAGCGAGACCGCGCCCAGGCCGTACCGCGCGTCGTTGGTAGCCAGCCGAGCGATCTCGCGCATCGTCCGGGTCGGCGCGGGCGCCGGCAGCGGTGGCGGCTCCACCGTGGGCAGCGGGTTGCCCAGCGCGTCCGGCCCTAGCTCGACCCGCGCCGCGGTGTCCCAGTCGCGGTCCTCCTCGACCAGCACTCCGCCGCCGGCGTGCGGCGCGGGGGCCGGGACGGCCAGGTTGCTGCTGGCCATCAGCTCGGCGAACCGGCGCGACTCGCGCAGCGGCCCGGACTCCAGCACCTCGCCGTCGGCCAGCACCACGACCTCGTCGCAGCGCTGCACCGAGGAGAGCCGGTGCGCCACGATCACGCCGATCCGGCCGCGCAGCAGCCGGTCGGTGGCCCGCTGCACCCACGACTCGGTGACCGGGTCCATCCGCGCGGTCGCCTCGTCCAGGATCACCACCTGCGGGTCCCGGACCAGGATCCGCGCGAACGCCACCAGCTGCTCCTGCCCGGCGGAGAGTTTGTAACCGCCCTCGCCCAGTGTGGTGTCGAGGCCGTCGGGCAACCCGTCCACCCAGGTGGACAGGCCCAGCTCGCCGACCGCGGCGGCGGCCCGGGGCAGCAGTTCCTCGTCGAAGAGCGCGATGTTCTCGGCCAGGGTGCCGGAGAGGATCTCGGTGCGCTGCGGGACGATGGCGGTCCACCGGCGCAGGCCCTCGACGGCGATGTCGTTGATGTCGACGCCGCCGAGGAAGACCGTGCCGGACGGCACGTCGACGGCCCGGGTGAGCACCTTCGCCAGGGTCGATTTCCCCGAGCCGGTGCGACCGATCAGCGCGTACGACCGGCCGCGCGCGAACGTCAGGCTCACGCCCCGCAGCGCGGGCGGCCGTCCGCTGTCCGACTCGCCGTAACGGAACGTCAGGTCACGCACCACGAGGTCGCCGTCGACCGGAGGCACGCCCTCGGACGGCTCCTGCGCGACCTCGCCGAGCATCTGCACCCGGCCCCAGGCGCCGAGCGCGTTCTGCAGCTCGGGGACCATCCGGGTGACCTGCTCCAGGGTGCCGCCGAAGCCGAGCGCGAGCAGCCACACGCCGGTCAGGCGGGCGCCGTCGATGTGCCCGGTGACCAGCGCCCAGGCGCCGATCAGGACGAGCGAGGCGATCAGGCTGCGGGTGATCGCCCCGGCCCACATGGTGATTCTCGACGAGGCGCGCCAGACCCGGCGCCCGCGGGCCAGGACCTCACGCGCGCGGTCGGCGAAGAGCCGCCGCACGTACGGCGCGGCCAGGCTGGTCCGGACGTCGTCCTGCCCGTGGATCGCCTCCTCCATCACGGCGGCCAGGTCGGACCAGGCCTCCTCCTCGGAGATGCGCACCGGCGAGATCCGCCGGATCGGCTTGTTCATCGTGACGAAGATCAGCACCGTCACGGCGATCATCGCGAGCCCGGCCGGCCACCAGACGACGAAGGCGGTGACGATGGAGAGCGTCGCCACCGCTATCGACTGGGCGATCCGTACGCCGCTGCCGCGCAGCTCGGAACCGACCTGGTACACGTCGGAGTCGATCCGGTCGAGCAGCTCGCCGACCGGCGTGTTCTCCAACGTCGGGATATCCTGCCCGAAGGCGACCCGGTTGAGTCCACGCCGGACCCGGGCCGCCCAGTCGGCGGTCAGCCGCGCGGCGACCAGCCCGACCACGACGTCGCTGAGCACCGCGGCGCCGAGCGCCGCGGCCAGCGCCACGAAGAGCGGAAACGAGCGGTCGACCAGCACCGATCCGGCCAGCGCCAGCGCCACGGACGACCCGGCCGCGCCGATGACTATCAGGAACGCGGCGAGCGCTGTGCGACTTCGGGAGGTGGCCCACAGGTCGCGGAGCAGACGCATAGGAAGTCCTCTGGGATGGGGAAGAAGGCGGTACCCCATCCTGCGTCGCGCCGCGAGCCGCACTCAACCGGTTTATTCCCGGCAAGCCGCCCGACCGGTGGTCACCCGCCGCCGCGAGTGACCACCGTCTCCACTACCCGGCGCGCAGGGTCAGCAGGGTGATCTCGCTCGGGGCGAAGATCCGGAACGGCGGGCCCCAGAAGCCGGTGCCCCGGCTGGTGTAGAGCTGGGTGCGCGCGGAGTGCCGGGACAGTCCTTGCAGCACCGGCTGGTCGATGCGGACCAGGTAGTGGAAGGGCCACATCTGACCGCCGTGCGTGTGACCGGACAGCTGCAGGTCGATGCCGTGTGCGACCGCACCGCCGATCTGCTGCGGCTGGTGGGCGAGCAGCAGCACCGGCAGGGCCGGGTCGGCGCCGGCCAGGGCGGCCTCGTGGTCGGTGTGGTGGCCCGGGACGCCGGAGCCGGCCGCCGTCCGGTCGTCGACGCCGGCCACGACCAGCGAGTCGCCGCCGCGGGAGACGACCAGGTGGCGGTTGTGCAGGGCCTCCCAGCCCAGCGACGACATGTACTCCACCCACCCCTGGGCGCCGCTCATGTACTCGTGGTTGCCGGTGACGTAGACGCGGGCCAGGGCCGCCCGGACGTCGCCCAGCGGGGACGCCTGGCCGATGCGCTGCGGGACCTCGCCGTCGGCGATGTCACCGGTGTGCGCCACGATGTCCGGCCGCAGCGAGTTGACGACCTCCACCACGCCGCGGGACCAGCGGGACCGGTCGATCGGGCCGTAGTGCGTGTCGGTGATCAGCACCACCCGCAGCCCGTCCAGGCCACGCCCGAGCCGGGGGATGGTGACGTCCACCTCGCGGACCCGGGAGACGCGCATCGCCTCCGCGTACCCCCAGAGCAGCAGGACCAGCGAGATCACCAGGACCACCGCCGTGGCGACCCGGGAGCGGACCGGATCGTGCACCCCGGCGAGCGCCAGGACCAGGCCGGCCACCTGGCCGAGCACCGACCAGGTGAACAGCACCCAGACCACGCCGAGCATGGTGTCGGCGATCCGCGCGCTGACGTCGTCACGACGGCCGTGGCCGCGGAACATCAGCACCGGGAAGGCCGCGGCGGCCAGCACGAACAGCAGCGTGCCCAGCACGAACACCGGGGCCGGCCAGGCGTTGCCCGACCAGACCAGCGTCGCCCACGGCACGCCGAACAGCAGCGCGAGCACCGCGACCAGAATGACACCGAACCGGGCAGCCGCCCGGCGCCGTCGCGGCTTCGCCTCGACCGCCGTCTCTTCCACCGACATGCAGGCAAGCATGCCACCGGGTCAGGGCGATCGGAGATCCGCGGGATCAGCTCCCAGCGAACTGAGCAGAGCCGGCGGCACGACCAGGTCGGCCCGCCCGCGCGTGGTGGCGATCAGCGCCGCGTTGCGCTGGTCCGTCCCGGTCGCCCAGGCCACCGCCACGTCCGGAGCCTTGCCGAACCGGACGTGCCGCGCGATCAGCCGCCGCAGCCGTTCCTCCGGGTCCAGGTCGGTGTACCAGACCTCCGCGAACACCTCCCGCAAGCCGGCCCACCGGCCCTGGTCGAGCAGCAGGTAGTTGCCCTCGGTGAGGATCAGGCGGACGTCGCGGGACACCCCGATGGCGCCCGCGACGGGCTGCTCCAGCACGCGTTCGAAGCCCGGGGCGTACACCATCTCGTCCTGGCCGGCCAGGAAGCGGCGCAGCAGCGCCGCGTACCCCCAGGCGTCGAACGTCTCCGGCGCGCCCTTGCGGTCGCGCAGCCCGAGCCGGTCCAGTTCCACGTCGGCGAGGTGGAAGCCGTCCATCGGCACGTGCGCCACCAGGGCCGCGGGCAGGGCCGCGGCCAGCGCCTCGGCCAGAGTGCTCTTGCCGGCCCCGGGCGGCCCGGCGATGCCCAGCACCGCCCGCCGCCCGCCGGCCACCAGCGCGCCGGCCCGGTCCACGAGTTCCGCGAACGTGCTCACCATGCCGACGACCGTAGCCCGCCCGCGGCACGGACCCGCCCGGATCGCCGCCCGGCGAGAGTGGGGAGCCGCGGTGCTGCCGGAGGATCAGCCCAGGCCCAGGCGCAGGCCGGCCACGCCGGCGGGGGAGAGCGGCCGCGCCGTCGCCCGGGACAGATCGGCGCGGACCCCGGCCGGCAGCTCCTCGCCCAGCGCGCGCAGCGCCGGATAGAGGTCGAGCACCTGCCGGTGGCTGAGCGCCCCCGCCCCGATCAGCAGCCCGTTCAGCGCGGTCGGGGTCTGCCCCAGCTCGCCGCAGAGCTCCCGGCGCCAGGCCGGGTCGTGCACGTGGTCGGCGAACTCGCGGGCGATCCGGTTGCCGGCCGGCGAGCGCAGGCCGCCCAGCGTGTTCTGCCGGTGCCGGGTGACCTGCGGCGCGAGCCGGCAGGCGATGCCGAGCCGATGGGCCAGCTGCGGGACGGTGAGCACGTCCAGCCCGGCCGCGCAGCCCTCGCAGAGCCGCTGGTAGGTCTTGGCGTGGATCACCGAGGCGGGCCGCTGGCAGGCACCGTCCAACCCGCACGACGGGTCGAGGATCACTTCGGTGAGGGTGCCCTCGTGGTCGAACCGGCCGACAGCGAAATAGGTGGCCGGAGCGGTGCGGTAACGGGCCAGGGCGGCGCGGGCGCTGACGTATCCGTCGGTGTCGACGCCGATGTGTGGCACACCGGCCTCGGTGTGCAACTGGATGAGCCGGAACATGGGGCACGCTCCCGGGGTGAAGCGAATGCGGTGTCGTATCCCGGTACGCGTGCCATTGCCGTACAGTTCAGTTGTCACTCTCTGTGGTTGATTGGTGACGAGATTTGCGCTGGCAGGCGTGCCGGGGGCAAGCGCAGATTACTCGCCGTAACGTATGTTGGCCAGGGGCAAACGCGGCCGGCGGCGTTCGTGGCATTCTGGTGGGCGATGATGACTGACAGTGCGCTCTGCGTGTGCGGCCATCCTTTCCAGGCGCATCAGCACCACCGGGCGGGCACCGAGTGCGTGATCTGCGCGCCGGGGCGGTGCTTGAGATTCCGGCGGTCCCGGTGGTGGCGGCGCTGGGCCGCGGGCCGGGCGGTCTGAGCCGTCTCCGGTGGAGATGCGAAAACCTAGCAGCTCTGTAGGCTTACCTCACTTTGACGTGAGGGGGAGAGATGGCACTACCCGACTTCCTGGTAGCCGGCGTGCCCAAAGCCGGCACCACGGCCCTGCACGCGGCTCTCGTGGGACACCCCGAGCTGTACCTGTCTCCGGTCAAGGAGCCCAAGTTCTTCCTCTCCGACGGGCCGCCACCGCGGCACGGCGGCCCCGGCGACGTGCAGACCTATCAGGAGCACATCTGGCGGCGCGACGCCTACGAGGCGCTGTTCGCCAAGGCCCCGGCCGGCGCGCTGCTCGGCGAGGCCACCCCGTTCTACCTGCACGACCTGGACGCGCACGACCGGATCCGCAAGCTCACCCCGGACGTGCGGATCATCCTGCTGCTGCGCGACCCGGTGGACCGCGCGCACTCGAACTGGACCCACCTGTGGAACGCCGGCCTGGAACCGGAGGCCGACTTCCTGGCCGCCTGCCGCGCCGAGCCGGCCCGCGTCGCGGCCGGCTGGGCGCAGTTCTGGCACTACCTCGGCCTCGGGCTCTACGGCCGCCAGCTGGAGCACCTCTACCAGCGCTTCCCGCGCGAGCAGGTGCTGCTGCTGCGCTACAAGGAGCTCAAGGACGCGCCGGCCGCCACGCTGGACCGGGTCTGCTCGTTCCTGGGCGTGCGCACCGGCCTGCTCACCGCGATCCCCAGGGAGAACGTGAACCGGCACGTGGTGCAGGACAACCGGGTCAACGCGGTGCTGCGTGCCCTGCTGCGCACCGGCGGCGGCTTCGGCCACCACTTCCCGGTCCCGCTGCGGCTGGCCGCCCGCGGGCCGCTGCTCACCCTGCTGCACCGCAGGAAGGGCGCCCGGCCGGTCACCACCCCGGCCGAGCGGGCCGAACTGCTGCCGCACTTCGCCGCGGACATCGCGCTGCTGCAGGACATCACGGGCGAACGGTTCGACGACTGGCTGAGCGTCGACCGACACGCCCGCGCTCCGCAAACCCCACCAATTTCATAGGCAATGCGGCAAAATTTGCGGGTACGCCGAAAGCCGAGTCCCCGGGAGTCCACGTGACCGTCGGAACCACAGCCCTGCCCCTGCCGCGCTGGGAAGACTCCACAGTGGTGGTGGAGCCGCCCGGAACCGAGCCAGGTGCCTGGTCCGGCGCGCCCAGCTCGATCGCCGCCGACGGCTTCGTCTACCTGGCCTACCGGGTACGGCTGCCGATCGGCGCCGGCCGGGGCGTCGCCAACGTGATCGCCCGGTCCGCCGACGGGCTGCACTTCACCGTGGTGGCGGAGGTGGGCAAGGACCGGTTCGGCGCCGAGTCGCTGGAACGCCCCGCGCTGGTGCGCACCCCCGCGGGGCGCTGGCGGCTCTACGTCAGCGCCGCCACCCCGGGGACCAAGCACTGGCGGGTCGACCTGCTCGAGGCGGACACCCCGGAGGGGCTGGCCACCGCCGAGCCGCGGACCGTGCTCGCCGGTGACGAGGCGGCCGGCTGGAAGGACCCGGTGCTGCACCACGACGAGCGCGGCTGGCACCTCTGGGCGTCGGTGCACCCGCTGGAGTCCTGGGACGACGCGGACCGGATGACCACCGAGTACGCGACCAGCCCGGACGGGGTGCGCTGGACCCGGCGGCGGACCGCGCTGGCCGGCCGGCCCGGCCGCTGGGACGCCCGTGGGGTCCGGGTGTCGTCGGTCCAGGTGGCCGGGGACGAAATCACGGTGACCTACGACGGGCGGGCCACGGCGGGGGAGAACTGGGAGGAGCGGACCGGGGTGGCCCGCGGCACGCGCCTGCCGGACGGCACGTTCGGCGAGCTGACCGCGGAGGAGCACGACCCGGTCGGCAGCCCGCATCGGCCGTACGGGCTGCGCTACCTGAGCCTGGTGGACCTGCCGGACGGCGGGCGGCGGCTGTACTACGAGGCGACTCGCGCGGATGGGGCGCACGACCTGCGTACCGAAAGGGCCTGATCGCGCAGAGTGACGCCTTGGCGGTCCTCAACTCCTGCTCAGGCCGGGTTCAAGCTGAGAGGACCGTCACTCTCCGGTGGGGGCTGTGTCGGGGTCCGGACAGCCTGACCTAGCGTTGTCCCGACGTCAGGTGCTCGCGCACAGCAGCGGCACGGACGATGGCGGAACCGGGCCCACAAGGCTTGGTTCCGCCATTTTTCATGCGTTTGTGCCTTTCCCGCCGGGGTATCGGTCTGCCGATGGGGAAGGGAGTTCCGTGCGGACGCTGGGTGGGCGGTATCAGCTGGTGCACCGGATCGGACTGGGCGGCATGTCCGAGGTCTGGCGCGGCCACGACCGGGTGCTCGATCGCCCGGTGGCCGTGAAGATCATGGCCGCGGCGGTGGAGGGCACCCTGGGCGAGACAGGCGTCGAGCTGATCCGGTCCGAGGCGCGCTCGGCGGCGCGGCTGGCGCACCCGAACGTGGCGAACGTGCACGACTTCGGCACCTCACCGGCGCCCGGCCGGCGCGACGTGCCGTACATCGTGATGGAGCTGGTCGAGGGCCAGACCCTGAGCCGGCACCTGGCCGAGGGCCGGCTGGACTGGCGGATCGGCGTGCGGATCTGCGCCGAGGTGGCGGCCGCGCTGGCCGCGGCGCACGCCGAGCAGGTGGTGCACCGCGACATCAAGCCGGCCAACGTGATGCTCACCCCGAGCGGCGCGAAGGTGCTGGACTTCGGCATCGCGGCGGCGGTCGGCGCACCCGAGCCGAACCCGGACGGCCCGGTGATGGGCACCCCGGCGTACGTCGCGCCGGAGCGTTTCGACGGCGGGCCGGCCACTCCGGCGACAGACATGTTCGCCCTCGGCTCGCTGCTCTACCACTGCCTGGCCGGGCGGGTGCCGTGGACCACGAGGTCGCACACCGAGTTGATCCACGCTCAGCGGTACTGGGACCCGGAGCCGCTGCCGCCCCTCCCCGGGCTGCCGCCCGAGGTCCTCGACCTGTGCTTCCGCTGCCTGCGGCGGGACCCGGGGGAACGGCCCACCGCGCTGGTCGCCGCGCTGCTGCTGGCCGAGGCGGTGGACGCCCGGGTGTACGTGCCGATGATGGAGGTGAATCCGGTGCTGCCCGCCTGGGACAGGCGGGCAGCCGAGGAGCCGACGTACGCCGGGAAAGGCGCCGGCTCAGGCGCGCGGCACCACGACGAGCGGACGGCCGGCCCGTCGCAGAAGCCGCCCCGACACGCCGCCGAGTAGCACCCGCTGGGCCGGGCCGTACCCACGCGAGCCGCAGAACAGCACGTCCACCTCGTCCAGCGCGGCCAGTTCCTCGACCACGTCGCCGGCGCGCACCTCGCACCGCACCTCGACGTCCGGGATGCTCTCCGCGGCTGTGCGCAGCGCCTCCTCGTAGGTCTCCCGCGCGGTGTCCAGGAAGGCCCGCTCGGCGTCGTCGCCGATCAGGAAGGGCAGCGCCGCGTCCCCGCCGGCCACCACGGTGACCAGCAGCAGCGGGTCCCCGGTGCGCCGGGCCAGGTCGGCCGCGGCGTGCAGGGCGGCACGCCCGTCCGGGGTGTCCACGTAGGCCACCCCGATCCGGCGGGTGGCCCCCGGCGTGACGCCGCCGGCCGGCGCCACCGCGACCGGGCAGGCGCTGCCGGCCAGCAGCCGCTCGGCGGTGCTGCCTGCGAAGATCCGGGTGGCCGGCGCGGCCGCGCCGGAGCCGACCACCAGCATCGCGGCGCCGGTCTGCTCGGCCAGGTCGTGCAGGCCGTGCGCGGCCGAGGTGGACGCGACGATCCGGTACTCGGCGCCGGGCGGGTCGTCCAACGTGGACCGGGCCTCGGCGAGCACCCGCTCGGCGGCCCGGTGCTGGTCGGCGATCCACTCGGCGTCGACCCGGCCGGGACCGATCGCGGACGGCGCCGGGTGCACCACCGCGACGACCAACGGCGCCTCGCGCACGCGGGCCAGCCACCGGCCCAGGGCCAGCGCGCCGGCGCTGGCCGGGCTGCGGTCCGCGCCGACGATCACCGGGGCGGTCATGACCCGGGCCTCTGTCCGGGCCCGTCCGCCGGGCCGGGCGGCACGGCGGCCGCCTGCCGCACCCGGGAGTGCCGGTAGCCGTAGAGCCCGTAGATGACCAGGCCGGCCGCGAGCCAGACCGCGAACCGGATCCAGGTGTCCAGCGGCAGGTCGGACATCAGGTAGACGGCGAAGACCACACCGATCAGCGGCAGGACCGGCGACCACGGCACCCGGTACGGCCGGGGCATGTCCGGCCGGGTCCGGCGCAGCACGATCACCCCGATGTTGACCAGCACGAACGCGAACAGCGTGCCGATGTTGACAAGCTCCACGATGGTGCCGAGCGGAACCAGGGCGGCCAGGATCGCGATCAGCACACCGAGCACCAGGGTGAGCCGGGCCGGGGTGCCGAACCGCTGGTTGACCACGGCCAGCCGGCGCGGCAGCAGGCCGTCCCGGCACATCGCGAAGAAGATCCGGGTTTGCCCGTAGAAGATGACGAGCACCACGCTGGTGATCGCGACGACCGCGCCGAGCGCCAGGATCCCGGCCGCCCAGCTCATCCCGGCGCCCTGGTCCAGCGCGGCGGCGAGCGGCGCGTCGCTGTCCTTCATCTGGTCCGGGGTGGCGATGCCCAGCGCCCCGACCGTGGTGAGCACGTAGAACACCGTGCAGATCAGGAGTGAGCCGATGATCGCCCGGGGCAGGTCCCGGGACGGGTTGCGCGCCTCCTCGCTGCCGGTGGAGACCGCGTCGAACCCGATGTAGGCGAAGAAGATGATCGCCGCGGCCGCGGTCACCCCGTCCACCCCGGCCGGCGCGAACGGGTGGAAGTTGCCGGTGCCGAAGTTCGCGAACGCCACCACGATGAAGAAGACCAGCACGACCAGCTTGACCACGACCATCACCAGGTTGGCCCGGGCGCTCTCGGTCACGCCGCGGATCAGCAGCAGCGTGATGGCCAGCACGACGAAGACGGCCGGCAGGTTGAAGACGCCGCCGTCCTCGGGGGACTTGGCGATGGCGTCCGGCAGGCTGACGCCGAAGGCCGCGTCCAGGAACGCGTTGAGGTTGCCGCCCCAGCCGATCGCGATGCCGGCCACCGACACCCCGTACTCCAGGATCAGGTCCCAGCCGATCACCCAGGCGACGATCTCGCCCAGCGTGGCGTACGTGTAGGTGTACGCGCTGCCGGAGACCGGGATCGAGGACGCCAGCTCGGCGTACGACAGGGCGGAGAACGCGCAGGCCACCGCGGCCAGCACGAACGAGAGGACCACGGCCGGCCCGGCGATGCCGGAGCCCTTCCCGATCACCACGAAGATGCCGGTGCCGATGATGGCGCCGACCCCCATGGCGGTCAGCTGGGTGACGCCCACCGCCTTCTTGAGCTGGTTGCCCTCCTGGGCGGTCTCGTGGATCAGTGATCCCACGTCGCGGATCGCGAACAATCCTGGTTTGGCCATGCCATCCCCCTTCCGACGGTTCAGATCACCGTCATCCCGCGATCAGGTGGCGCGCAAGCCGCACGCGGAGACGATCGGCGCGATGTGGGAACTTCCCTCATTCAACTTGCAAAAACCGCTCGGCGTACGCGGTGTGCGCCCTTCCCGCCGAACCGCGCGGCAGCCTGCGAGGGGTACACGGAGGCGGGTACGGTGGAGAGATCGGGCAAATCGCCCGACTCGGATATCGGGTGGGCGAGGTCGCGATGGGCGGGGCCGTGGTCACGACACGGCGGCAGGTCGACGGCGCCATGGTCGTCGACGTGCGGGGCAGCCTGGACGCCGCCACCGTCGAATCATTGCGCGCGACGCTCCTGGAAACGCTGCACCGGGATCGCCCCACGGTGGTGATCGTGGACCTGACGTATGTCACGTTCATGGATTCGGTGGGGCTCCGCGCGCTGGTCGCCGGCCAGCGGGCGGCCCAGGAGATCGGCAGTCGTTTCCAGCTGCGGAACCCGAGTGAATTCGTGCACCGTCAGTTGCGGGTCACCGGCCTGACCGAATTGTTAGGCGTAAGCCTTTCCCGTCATTTCGGCGGTTAGTCGAGATATTCGCGGTTCGACTGAACCGGCGTGCCATTTGTCCCGTCTTGGGGCCCCCATCGTGAATATTTCTTGTGATACCGTCCTGTGCCGCGGCTGTGAGACTGGATTCACGGCTGTACATTCGTTGACCCACGGGACGGATCCCGGTGCCCCGCCGCGCGCGGGCGCCACCGCGGCCGCTTGCCGGTACGTGAGAGGTAGGGGTCTTGGCACGCTCGGCCCGCCGTCGTTCGGTACTCGGAGTCGCCGCTTTCGGCGCCATGGCCTGGGGCTCGGGCCTCAGCGCCACCACACCGGCGCCGGTGAGCCCGGTCGTGCGGGAGAACCGGCGCAAGGGCGACACCGGGTGGGTCGCCTCGGAGAACGTCAGCGACAAGCTCCGCCAGATCCAGGGTTACCCGTCGGCCACCTCGGTGAACGCCGGCGGCTCGATCTCCTTCCACGTCACCGTCGCGGTTCCGCAGACGTTCACCGTCTCCCTCTACCGGCTCGGCAGCTATCACGGCGCGGGCGGCCGGCTCGCGTACACCAGCCCGAAGCTCTCCGGCCGGCCACGGCCGGTGCCGGCGCCCGACCCGGTGACCGGCCTGATCGACTGCGGGTGGCCGTCCTCGTGGACGTTCAAGGTCCCGGCGGACTGGCTCTCCGGGCTCTACCTCGCGGTCTTCAAGACCCGGGACGGGCACCGCGCCGTCACCCCGTTCGTGGTGCGCAACGACGCGCGCCGGGCGGACTTCCTGATGATCGTGCCGGTCACCACGTACAACGCGTACAACGTGTGGCCGGCCGACGGGCGGACCGGCAAGAGCCTCTACAAGGGCTACCTGCCGAACGGCAAGATGGGCGGCGCCCCGGAGCGGGCGTACCAGGTGTCGTTCAACCGCCCCTACTACGGCGGCGGCCGGCCCACCTGGTTCAACCTGGACGTCGCCACCGCGCAGTTCATGGAGAAGTCCGGGTACGACGTCGCCTACGCCACCAGCATCGACCTGCACCAGGGGCGGATCGACCCGGCGAGGTACCGGGCGCTGATCTTCTCCGGCCACGACGAGTACTGGTCCGGCGCGATGCGTGACGTCGTCGAGAAGGCGATCCGCAACAACACCCACTGCGCGTTCCTGGCGGCCAACAACATCTACTGGAACATCCGCGTCGAGGCGGACCCCCGGGGCGTCGCCGGCCGCGTCGTCACCTGCTACAAGAGCGCGCCGGATCCGGCTCCGGACGAGACCGGCGACACCGACCTGTGGCGCAACCTGGGCACCGGGCAGTCGTCGGCCGAGGCCCGGCTGATGGGCACGCAGTACAACGGCATCCTCCGGGCGCCGGTCCCGCTCGTGGTGCGCGGCGCCGGACACTGGATGTGGGAGGGCACCGGCGTGCACGACGGTGACCGGATCAAGGATCTGGTCGCGGTCGAGGCGGACGGCTGGTTCGCCGGGCTGCCGACCGACTACCAGGCCGAGCAGACGTTGCTGTCGGCCAGTCCGTACCCGGACAGCCTGGGCCGTGGCGACAGGATCCAGAACACCAGCATCTGCGAGACGCCGGACGGAACGATCATGTTCACGGCCGGGACCTTCCACTGGCCGTTGGCCCTGGCCAAGTCGGCGTACACCGACGCCCGCATCCAGCGCGCCACGAAGAACCTGTTCGACAGGTTCATCCGGACCGAGCCGGGCGCGCCGAGACCGGCCGTGCGCTGACCGCGCCGCGCGCGGCCGTCCGGCGCGCACGGCTGCCGGTCGCGCACGGCCGCCCGTTGCACGGCCGCCCCTGGTTGCCGGGTCGCGCGTTGCGCGGTTGCCGGGTCGCGCGTCCGTCGAGACGCGCCGCCACCGCCGGGTACGCCGGCTACGAGGTGCTCACCGGGGCTGACCGCGCGCCGGTCTTCTCGACGGCGACCGGCAGCGTGCGCGGGCCGCGGATGATGCCCGCGTCGCGGCGGCGCGACTGGCCGGCCCGGCGCAGTCCGGGCATCCGCTCGGCCAGCAGCCGCAGCGCGGTGCCCACCTCCAGCCGGGCCAGCGGCGCCCCCACGCAGTAGTGGATGCCGCTGGAGAAGGCCAGATGATCGGCCTCCGGGACACGGTGCAGGTCGAAACGCGTGGCGTCCGCGAACACCTCCGGATCCCGGTTCGCCCCGCCCAGCAGGCAGACCACGAACTCGCCACGCCGAATCGTCCGCCCGGCCAGCTCGACGTCCTCCCGGGCGCACCGCGAGGTCCGCTGCACGGGGGAGTCCCAGCGCAGCGTCTCCTCGACCGCCGCGTCGGCCAGCCCGGCCGGGTCGGCGCACAGCGCCTCCCACTGCTCCGGGTGGTCGAGCAACGCTTGCACCGCGTTGCCGATCAGGTTGACGGTGGTCTCGAAGCCGGCCACGAGCAGCAGCCGGCACATCGGCAGCACCTCGTGTGACTGGATCTGATCACCCTCGGCGGCCAGGATCCGGCTCACCGCGTCGTCCGCCGGCTGCCGGCGGCGCAGCTCGAACAGCCGGAGGAACACCTCGTCCAGCGCGTTGCTGGCGGCCATCAGCCGGGCCGCGTGCCGCAGCGAGCGGACCCCGTCCAGCGCGCTGCCGATCACCGCGCCGTGCTCGGCGAACGCATCGGTGTCCGCGTCCGGGATGCCCAGCAGATCGGAGATCACCGCGATCGGCAGCGGCGCGGCGAAGTCGCCCACCAGGTCGAACGTGCCTTTCGCGGCGGCCTGGTCGAGCAGGTCGCCGACCACCCGCTCGACGCGCGGGCGGTAGCCGGCGATCTGCTTGGGACTGAACGCCGGCTGCGCCACGCGGCGCAACCGGGTGTGCTCGGGTGGATCCTTGTCCAGCATCGACATGTCGATCTCGTCGCCCGGGGCGCCCCGCCCGTTCATCTCCACAGCGCTCGGGCCGAACCGCCGGTCCCGCAGCACGGCGTCGCAGACCTGGTGGGTCGCGGTGGCGTAGTTGCCGAGCAGGGTGGGGGCCATCGGCCCGCGTGCCCGGATCTCGTCGTAGATCGAGTACGGGTCGTCACGCCCCTCGGCCAGGTGCAGACGGGACAGTGGGTCCCGCCGCACCCGGCCCCAGTAGTTGATGGCGAGCTGGCGACGGTATAGCGCAACGGCGAAGGACAGAGCCTGCATACGCCGTACGCTACGCCATTTATGGTTATTTAGGACACTTCGGCCACGTACCCGCTCAGCCGGGCGAGTGCCGCGTTCCAGTTGATGGTCAACTCGTTGGTGGACCAGGACTGGATGTCGTCGATGTAGCAGAACTGGCCGACGCAGCCCTTGAGCTTCTCCTGCGCGAGCGGGTCCTGGATCGACGAGTTCGGCCCGCCGGCCAGGCTGCCCACCGGCGGGTGCGGCAGCGCCGGGTCGAGCTGGTGGGCGTACCAGCGGCTGTGCTCGTTCTGCGCGCTGACCTCGCCGTACCCGGTGACGAACGAGATGTTCAGCGCGTTGCGGCCGAGCAGCCAGTCCAGCCCGGTCAGCACGCCGTCGCGGTAGCGGTCACGGCCGGTCAGCTGGTGCGCGGCTGTGATCACCACCAGGTTGTTGGCGACGATGCTGGCCGAGCCCCAGTCCCAGACGTTGTTCGCCGGGGCGTAGGCGACCCCGTACGGGTGCGCCTGCTGGATCGCCAGGTACTTCTCCGCGCCGGCGATCACCTGGGCCTTGACCGTGTCGAGTCCGGGCAGCCGGTTCGGGATCAGCGCGAGGTCGATCTTCGCGGCCGCCGCGGTGGACGCCCAGTCGAACGCGACCGGCCCGAAGACGTCAGCGGTGTGCTCCGGCGAGGTGGTGACGTCTGTGGCGTACTGCTTCCCGCCGGTGGTCAGGAAGAGCTCGGCGGCCGCCCAGTAGAAGTCGTCGGAGACCTTCGTGTCGTTGTACGCGCCGCCGCCGACCCCGTCGGACTCCGGCGCCAGGACGATGGGGTGGGTCTTCGCGGCGGTGTACGCCTTCTTCGCGGCGGCCAGCGCGCGCCGCGCGAACGCCGGGTCGTAGCGAAGGTAGACGCGCGCCGCCTGCGCCGCGGTGGCCGCCAGGTTCAGCGTCGCCGCCGTCGACACGGGGTGCAGCTCGCGCGGCTGCGGGTCCTGCGAGGGCAGCAGCGGCAGGCCGGTCCAGGCCTGGTCGTGGATCTTGTGGTGCACCATGCCGTCCGGCGCCTGCATCCGGAGCAGGAAGTCCAGCTCCCAGCGGACCTCGTCGAGCAGATCCGGCGTGCGGTTACCGCTCTCCGGGATCGCCAGGTCCACCTGCCGCGCGCCGCGCGACTGCTCGAACTCGCCGAGCAGTTCCCAGACCGAGATCCCGCCGTTGACCACGTACTTGCCGTGGTCGCCGGCGTCGTACCAGCCGCCGCGGACGTCCAGCCGGTAGTCGCAGACGCCGGCCTGGCACGGGACGTTCCCGTCACCCTGGTTCGGGGCGACGTCGACGTGCCCGGCCGCGCGGCCGTACCCCGGCCGCAGGTCGTCGCGGATCTCGATGCCGGAGCGCTGGGTGTAGTAGAACTTCAGCGCGTCGGTGCGCAGCCGGTCGTAGGCGCCGCCGCCGATGTCGAACGGGCGGGACGTCTGGCCGTCCGCGGTGAGCGTGAAGCCCGTGCCGCCGCGGGTGTACCGGCTGAAGTCGATGGTGTGGACGTTCTGGCCGGAACTGGCGTCGACGCCGCGCGGTGTGGTCGTACCCCGGGCGACCGGCCGCTGGTTCCTGTCGTTGAGGACCCAGGGCAGGGCGGTGGTCGCGTCGGTGACCACCGTGGCGGCCTTCGGTCCGGAGGGCAGGTAGGCGACCTGGTTGACGCGCACGCGCGGACCGGTGTCCGGCTCGTAGGCCTCCGGCGGCACGCCGCCGACCAGCGAGACGTTGTCGACGCAGAAGCGCCACGGCTGGGCGCTGCCGCCCACCTGGAAGGCCACCTGGCCCTGGGCGGTGCTGGTGGAGGCGGTGAACGTGTACTCGTAGTGCTGCGGGTCGCCGCCGCCGAGGACCGGTGACTGCTCGACATAGGTGTCGTAGGGACTGACCGCGAGCCCGGTGATCGCCCGGACGACGTGCCCGGCGTCCCCGGACGCGTCGAAACTGAACCGGTACGTCTCACCGGCGACCAGGTCGATGTCGTTCTGCCCGATCGCGGCGTCCCAGCGGTTGGTGGTCCCGCCGGGCACGTCCACACAGGCGCGGCCGCCGGAGAGGCCGATCGGCATGCCCGAGGTGGACCAGAACGGGTCGGCGGTGCCGTCGAATCCGCCGTTGACCACCTGCTCCACCTCGTCGGCGAGAGCCGGGACGGCGGCGCCGGCGAGGAGCAGGGCGGAGGTCGCGGCAATGACGCGGGAGCGCTCCCATAGATGCATGGGGACATACTGATTACTGACGTGTTGCCGCGTCAACGCCTTGGTCACGGATCCAGGCATCGATCAGGCCACCGAAGTGGGCGAGGAACTTCTCGTGCTCGTGCACCGGGTACATCGCCCGGACCGTCTCGCGCAGCAGCGAGCGGAACTCCTCCGAGGTCACCCAGTCGTAGACGATCTCGTCCACGTTGCTCAGGTGCTTGTCGCAGAACTCCCGGTAGCGGTCCACCTCGAAATACCTGTCGGCGAGTTCCCGGTACCCGGCGAGCTTCTCCCGGTATGACCGATCCGGATCATCGGCAACCGCGAAGTAGTCGGCCGTGTCGGTGTCCAGGCGCATCCGCCGCCCGGTCACCACGCAGAACACCGTCCAGCGCAGCAGCGCGGTCATCGCCCACGGGAAGTAGTAGTGCAGCGAGGTCAGCGCCACGTCCGGACACGCGTTCGCGTAGTCGATCGGGTGCACGTCGTCGCCGCGCACCAGCGCCTCGCACGAGTTGAACTCCCACCGGAAGAACGCGTTGACCAGCTGCGACACCGCCACCACCTCGTGGCCCGCGGAGTCCGACAGGAAGTTGTGGTCCACCTCGTAGCGGGCGTGCATCGGCTGGTCCGGCCGGAACCGCATCACCATCGTCTCCGGGCCGATGGTCAGCGAGCGGGCGAACACGTCGTAGTCCTCGACCGACGCCTGCAGGTGCATCAGCCGCTCGCCGGACGCGTCGTAGGCGGCGTGCAGCTCGTCCGCGTTGCGGATCTTCGAGACGCCCACCCAGGCGCCGCCGTCGTACGGCTTCATGTAGAGCGGATAGCCGATCGAGGCGGCCGTCGCCTCCAGGTCGAACGGCCGGTTGTACCGGGTCGCGGTGTACGCCCACCGCGAGTTGTCCAGCGGGTTCTTGAACGGCACCAGCACCGTCTCCGGCACCTTGAGCCCGAGCCGCATCATCGCGCAGTACGCCGCGTGCTTCTCCATCGACTGGAACGTGAACGGGCTGTTCAGCAGGTACACCCCGTCCATCAGGGCGATCTTCTTGAGCCACTCCCGGGGGTGGTAGTACCAGTACGCCAGGCGGTCGATGACCAGCCTGTGCCGTGGCTTGTCACGCAGGTTGAACGGCTCGACGGTGACCCGCACCGGGCGGGCCCGATGCGAGCGCCCGTCCGGCGACCCGACCGTGCCGAGCCGGCGCAGCAGGGACTCGTAGGCGCGTGGCCAGTCGTCCTCGGTGCCCAGCAGAAGTCCGATGGTGTGCTCGACGTCGGCCACGGTCGCCTCCTTTGTCTAGTCCGGCCAGGCTTTGCCCAGCAGGGTGGTCAGGTGTGGATCCAGGGCGCCGCGCCAGGTGGCCCAGTCGTGGCCGCCCGGGCCGACGGCGAAGGTCAGCGGGTACCCCTGTTGACGCAGGGCATCCGCCATGTCCCTGTTGTTCGCCAGGTTGTCCTCGGCGTCGCCGCAGGTCAGCGTCGTGGGGACGGCCGGGCCGCGGTGGGCGGTGAGCACCCGGCGGACGTACCGGATGATCCGCGACCAGCGCACGAATCCGGACTCCTGGCGGTCGTACCGCGGTTGGAAGTAGCTGCCGGACTGCAGGAACAGGCCGGCGAAGCCGGCCGGGCGGGTGCGCTGGGCGTGCAGCATGGCCAGAGCGCCGAGGCTGACGCCGGCGCCGACGGCGGGGCGGGCGCCCAGGCGCGAGCGCAGACGGGGGAGGATGTCGTTGCCGAGCGCTTCGGCGTACGCGGGACAGGCCGAGTACCAGTGGTCGCGCTCACCCGGCCGGTCCCCGGGCGGCAGCAGGACCAGGTGGTACCGTCCGCACCGGGCGGCGTGCTCGGCCAGCCCGCCGCGCAGCTGGTACTCCGGGCCGTCGTGGGCGATCAGCAGGCGGTCGGTGTCCTGGGCCGGGGACCAGACCCGGGCGGTGATCGAGGAGCGCAGGGCGGGCAGCGGGAGGCGGATCCGTCGCCAGCGGGCCGCTCCCATGAACGTACGTTAACGCCGCGCCGTGATTTTCGCCGGGTTCTTCGGCCCGGCCGGGGTTCCTTCCGGTTTCGGGCCGGCTGTCTCGTTCGTTCCCCGGCCTCTCTCCGCCCGGGCGTGCCGGCCGTGGCTGGTCTCGTTCGTCGGGTGGCCCCTCTCCGTGATGTCGCGGTGCGCCGGGCCGGCGTTCGTCGCTTTCGTTCTGACCGTTGTCGCTTCGGTTCCGGCGGCCGTCCCGCCGATCTCGGCGATCCGCGCGGCGACGTCCTCGATCAGCGCCGGGTCGCCGGTGGCCGTCGCGGCGGCCAGCAGCGTGTGCAGCGCCGCGGTGTGCCGGTCCAGCGGGCACTCCGGCAGCAGCGCCGGCAGCCGCGCGGTCATCAGCTCCACGGCGGCCCGGGGATGCCCGCCGCGCCGGTACAGGAAATCGCCGCGCATGGTGACCGCCTCCAGCGCGTTCTCCGGGGCGATCGCGTGGTGGGCCGCCACCTCGGCGGCGTGCCGGGTCAGCCGGTCCATCCGCTCGGCGTCGGAGCGCATCTCCGCGGCGTCCGCACGATTCAGCACCGAGCGCAGGTAGTCGTCGACCGCCTCGGGCAGCACGCTGCGGAACAGCCGCTCGGCCGCGGCGAAGTAGCGTTCCGCCTCGCGGAGGTGGGTGTCCGCTTCCGATGGTCTTCTCCGTACCCCTCGCCCGTCCTCGCCGAGGTGGCCGTTCCCGCCACCGCCGCCGTCCGGCCCTGCCTGCGCGTGGCCGGCCGGCGCGTCCCCCGGCGGTGTCCCCTTGTCGCCTCCGCCCGGGGCCGCGCGGCGGGACAGCTCGACCTCGACGACGCCGAGGTTGTCGTAGGTGATGGCCCGTCCGACCGGATCGCCGACCAGGGGACCCACCGCCAGCGATCGCACCAGGCAGCGCCGGGCCCGGGCGAAATCCCCCTGGGCGTACGCGGTCAGTGCCAGATTGTTGAGAATCGCCGAGTGGGTGCCGGGATCGGGCTCTTTCACGCCTGCGAGCGTCTCCAGCGCGCGCTCGAAGTGCGCGGCCGCTTCCCCCGGCCGGCCGGCCCGGCGCAGCATCTCCCCGCGCTCGTTCTCCGCGGCCGCGATGGTGCCGGCGGCGTTCGCGCTCCGGTAGATCTCCGCCACCCGACCTCCAGTCCCCACCAGTATTCGTGATCAAGTATAAAAAACCACAAACCCGAAAAATCCCCCAACCGCCGGTTGTCCCCCCAGTCAGCCACGCCGGCGCGGCTGGCCGTCAGCGGTGTCCCGGGGGCTCCGGAGCGACCTCTCACCGCCAGCCGAGCCGGCGCGGCCGGGCGTTCAGGGGGCGCCGGTCCGCGCCACCTCGTGGCGGGTGAGTGCTCGGGCCGGGCCGGGCGGTGGGTAGGGTCGCGGGATGAGCGATGCCCCCGGATGGCTCTCCGAACGGGCGGCCGCCGCCGAACGCGAGACCGGCACCACCTTCGATCTCACCGCCTGCGTCCGCGAGCCGATCCACCGCCTCGGCGGCGTCCAGTCGCACGGCGCGCTGATCGCGGTCCGCGACGGCCGGATCGCGGTGCTCAGTGCCAACGCGGAGGCCCTGCTCGGCGCGGACCGGCTGCTGGGCGCGCCGATCGACAGGCTGATCGACGGCGAGCAGCTGACCCGGCTCCGGCACCTGGCCGACGCGGACACCGGGCAGACCGGGATGATGCCCGTCCGGGTGTCCGGGACGGGTCAGCGATTCGACGTGACGGTGCACCGCGCCGAGGGCCATCTGGTGCTGGAGTTCGAGCCGGGCACCGCGACCGGGGACGAGTTCGGGGCGTTCGCGGTGCCGGTGCGGCAGGCGCTGATGCGGCTGCAGCGGGCCGGCACGGTGACCGAGGCGGTGCGGGCCGCGGTCCGCGAGATCAAGACCATCACCGGGTACGACCGGGTCGTCGCCTACCGGTTCGAGTCGGTCGACGGTCCCGGCGAGGTGATCGCCGAGGACGTGGCCGGCGACCGGGAACCCTGGCTGGGCCTGTGGTTCCCGGCCACCGACATCCCGCCGCAAGCCCGCAAGCTCTACGAACGCAACTGGATCCGGGTCATCGCGGACGTCGGCGACGCCACCGCGCGGCTGGTGCCGGAGGCGCTGCCGGAGACCGGGGAGCCGCTCGATCTGTCGCTGTCGGTGCTGCGCACGGTCTCCCCGTTCCACCTGGAGTACCTGCGCAACATCGAGGTCACCTCGTCGATGTCGGTGTCGCTGCTCTCCGGCGACCGGCTCTGGGGGCTGATCGCCTGCCACGGGCGGGCCGCCAAGGCGCTCGGCCCGCAGGTCCGGGCGGCCTGCGAGTTCTTCGGCGTGGCGCTCTCGCTGCACCTGGCCTCGCTGCGGGAACGCGACGAGGCGACGGCCCGGGAGCGGTCCCGGATCGCCATCGCCCGCCTGCTGGAGCGGATCTCGGTGGACCTCTCCGGCGGGCTGTCCCCGGCCGGGCTCGGCGAGGTCGTCGAGTGCGACGCGGTGGCCGTGCGGTCCGGCGGGACGGTCACGGTGTCCGGAGCGACACCGGTCGAGGCCGTCGAGCAACTACTGGCCGGTGTGCCGCCGAGGGAGCTCTGGCACAGCGACCGGCTGGGCGGCGACCACCTGGCCGGGGCGCTGGTGCTGCCGGTGGGCGCGGACGGGGACTGCGTCGCCTGGCTACGCGCCGAGCGGACGGTGGCGCGGCGGTGGGCGGCGGATCCGCGTACACCTGTGGTCCTCGGGCCGAGCGGGCGGCGGCTGACCCCGCGCGGGTCGACAGCGGTGTTCCTGGCGACCGTGCGTGGCCGCAGCACCCCGTGGTCGGCGAACGATCTGGCGATGGCTACCGAGCTGGGCCGCTCGCTCACCGAGATCGCCCTGGGCCAGGCGCACCGGCTGGCCGCGCTGAACACCGAGCTCACCCGCAGCAACGTGGACCTGGACTCGTTCGCCCATGCGGCCGCGCACGACCTGAAGGAACCGTTGCGCGGCATCGCCAACTACGCGACGTTCATCGCCGAGGACACCGCGGGGCGGCTGGACGAGCTGACCGTACGCCGCCTGGAGTCCATCCAGCGCCTGGCCGGCCGGATGAACGAACTGCTCAACGCGCTGCTCTACTACTCCCGGCTGGGCCGCACCGACCTGCGCCGGGAGCCGGTCGAGCTGCGCGACGCGGTGGCCCGGGCGCTGGAGGTGGCCGGCCCGCGGCTGGAGGCGGCAGGCGTGAGCGTGGAACTGGCCGGCGACCCGCCGCCGATCGTCGCGGACCCGGTCCTGCTCGACGAGATCCTGGTCAACCTGCTGGTGAACGCGGCCAAGTACGCGCGGGACGAGGGGCCGCGCCGGGTGCTGGTCGGGGTGGAGCAGGCCGGGCCCACGCTGTTCGTCCAGGACAACGGCATCGGCATGCCGGAGCACCTGCGCGAGCAGGCGTTCGACCTGTTCCGCCGGCTGCACCCGGGCGCCGAGGGGTCGGGCGCCGGGCTGGCCATCGTGCGCCGCATCGTCGAGCGGCACGGCGGTCAGGTCTGGGCCGCCGAGTCGCCGGGCGGCGGCACCACGATGCGCGCGACGTTCCCCCAGTAGTCCAGGGTCTGGCTCAGGACCGTCTGGAACAGGGCGAAGTTCATCGGCTTGTAGATGTAGCTGTCCGCGCCGGCCGCGTAGCAGGCGTCCGCCTCGGCCTGGTCCTCCGAGGACGTGAACACCACGATCCGGATCCGGTCGAACGCGGGATCGGCGCGGACCTGCCGGAGCACCGCGAGGCCGCCCTCGCCGGGCATGTTCAGGTCGAGCAGCATCAGGCCGGGCAGCGCCGCGCCGGGCGCGGTGAGCCGGGGCCACACCTCCGCGCCGGAGCGCAGGAACTCCCGGCGCAGCCCCGGGTGGGAGCGGCCGATCGCGCGCTCGATCGCCTCCACGTCCTCGGCGGAGTCCTCGACGACGAGGATCAGATCAGTCACGTGCGACCCCGATCGCCAGCACGGCTATGTCGTCCGCGGTGGTCACCCCGAACCGGGAGGCGGCCGAGCTCAGCTGCCGGACCACTGTCTCCGGCGGCGCGTCCCGGAGCCGCTCCAGGGCCTGCGGCAGCGCCGCGTCCTGGAACATCCGGCCGTCGGGGGCCCGGCTCTCGGTCAGCCCGTCGGTGTACATCACCAGGGTGTCGCCGGGCCCGAGCCGCAGCCGGGACCGGCCCACCCGTAGTTCGGGCAGCACGCCGATCGGCGTGCCGCCGCCCCGGCCGGTCTCCGCGGGCGCGCCGCGGCGAAGGACCAGCGGCGGCGGGTGCCCGCAGGACATCCACTGCACCGTGCAGCCCCGGGGGTCGGTGCGCAACAGCGCGACCCCGGCGGTGAGGAACCGCCACGAGCCCTCCCGGCGCAGCGAGGCGTTCAGCCGTCCGAGCGCGCGGGCCGGCGACAGCCCCTCCTGCAGGAGCGCGCCCAGCGTGTGCCGGGCCATCCCGGTCAGCGCGGCGGCGTCCACGCCGCGGCCGCAGACGTCGCCGATCACGGCGCCGACCACGCCGTCCGCGCGCACCACCACGTCGTAGAAGTCGCCGCCGACCTCCATCACCCGGTCGCCGACGGTGTACGAGGCGGCGACCTCCAGCCCGTCCACGACCGGCAGCCGCCGTGGCAACAGGTGCTGCTGCATCGCCACCACCTCGCGCCGGCGCTGCTCGTAGAGCTCGCCGTTGTCCAGCGCGAGCGCGGCCCGGTGCGCCAGGTCGTGGAGGAACTGCGCGGGCGGCACGTCCCCGGCGTTCCGCTCGAACATGAAGATCAATACTCCGGAGGTACGGCCGCGGGCCCGCAACACCTGCACGTCCACGAACCGGGTCCCGGGCACGATCCCCTCGGCGCGGGCCGGCCGCCGGTCCGGTGCGGCGACCGCCTCGGCGGCGAGTGTCTCCAGCCGCGCGGCCACCTCGTCGTCGGCGAGCAGCGCGGCCAGCCGGCGCATGTCGATGTGCACCGCGCTGCGCAGCTCCGGTCCCTTGTCGTCGCAGAGGTAGACCAGGCAGCCCTCGGCGATCGCGGGCACCGCCATCCGGGCCACCCGGCCCATCGTCTGCGTCCGGTCCAGCACCGCGTCCATCTGCAGCGACGCCTCGGCCAGCAGCGCGTCGCGGATCTGCTGGCCCTGCTCGGCCCGGTGCGCGGCGAGCCGCCGGATCGCCTCCCGGGTGACGTCGGCCACCTGGTGCAGGCAGGTCCGCGCGTGGTCCCGGTCGCCGGTCCCGTCGAGCAGCACCATCATGGTCCCGCCGACGTCGCCGGGGGCGTCGAACCGGGTGACCACCACGTCGTGCACGCCGTGCGCGGCCAGCCAGTCCGGATCGGCCTCGCCGGTCGCCTCCAGAGCGCGGGCCACCAGGTGGCCCACGCTCTCCGGGGGCAGCCCGGCCCACCGGAAGACGCTCGTGGTGTGCCGCAGCCCCCAGGCGCCGACCGCGCCGGGGATCTCCAGCAACGGCGGCAGCACCAGGTCCGCTAGCTGCTCCCGCGACGTGATGGTGGCCACCGAGGCCCAGAGGCGATGGATCGTCGCCGCCCAGTCCCGCTGCTCCGTGGTCACGGGTGGCGACTGTACAGGCTCTATCGTCGTCGGATGCGGATCCGGATCGAGGGGCAGGACCTGCCGCAGTCGCCCGAGCTGAGGCTCAACCGGGTGCACGTCGGGATGCAGCGCCAACGCGAGGTGGTCGGCCGGGTGCCGGTGACCGCCGGGCACGCGGTCTGGGAGCTCGAGGTGACCGCCCGGGAGGTGGACGGGCTGCTCGACGTCGGCGGCCCCTGGGTGCACGGCTCACCCGGCGCCCGCTTCCTCTATCTGAGCTGGGGCGCGGTGGACGGGGACGGCGAGTTCGCGATGTTCCGGCGGGCCAAGCTCATGTTCGGCGACATCCCCGGGGAACTGCTGCGGGCCGCCTTCGAGGACCGCGGCGTGCTGGCCGGCCGGCTGGGCCTGACCGACGAGGCGGGCGGCCCGCGCTGCGCGCGTGTCCGCCCGCCCGTGATCACCTGGTCCCTGGAATGACCCCGCGGCGTTTCCGGGCAGTCGTCCGCGTCCCGCGGCCGGCCTCCCGGGGGAAAGTGTCGGTGGGGCGGCCTAGAGTCGGGCCCGTGCTGAAGCTCTTCGTCGCCGGGACCGCGCCGGGTGGCCGGATGGCGGCGGTCCGTGCCGCGGTCGCGGTCCGCCGCCGGCCGAGGACCATCGAGGTGTACGGGTGAGCACCGTCCTGCCCACCGGCGAGCCCGGCGTCCGGGTGCTGCACGGGTTCGTGAGCCGCGACGGCACGCTGAACCTGTGGGCCGAGGACGGCGCGCCGGGCGCTGTGCCGGCGGCGGAGGGCCGGAGTTCGTCAGGTGCCGCGCCGGCGGATGGCAGGGGTGTGCCGGGTGCCGTGCCGGCGCCGGGGCGAGGTGTGCCGGGCGGTGGCCGGGGCGTGCCGTGGCATCCGTTCGCGGTGCCGGCCGCGGAGTTGCCGGCCGGGGAGCGGCGCGAGCCCGCCCTGTTGACCCTGCCGTCGACCGGGGCCGGTCCGTTGCCGTCGCCGCAGGTCGGCGTGCCGCCCCGGCGGGGGGTGCGCCGCGCCCGGGTGTGGCGGGTGCCCGCGGTCGGCGTGCCGTTCCTCGACGCCGACCTGGCCGCCGAGTTCGACGGCCGGGTCTCGCCGGGCGTGCGCTGGCTGATCGAGCTGTGCGGGTTCGCCGCGAGCCTGGTCCGGCGCGGCCGGGTGCTGCCCGGCGTGCGGCTCGACGGGGCCCGCCCGAAGGCGTGGTGGCGACCGGTTCTGATCGGCGCCGACGCGGCTCGCCACGCCGTCCTGCTGGAGCGCATGCCGCCCGCCTGCCGGGCCGGGACCGCGTCCGGCGCCGAGCCGCGCCCGGCCCGCCGCGACGACCGCGGGACCGGCGCCGCCGGGGCGGCGGAGCTGGTCTCCGCCGCCTTGGAGCGGCTGGTCGACGGCCTGGTGCGGACCCGGCTGGCGGAGACCGGGGTGACGCTCGCCGACAGCGGCTGGCTGGCCGCGCTGACCGGCGAGCCGGAGTTCCACGCGCCGCACGACGAGCTGGACGAGCTGATCCGCGCGCTGGACGCGTGGTTCGCGCAGGCGGCCCGCGGGTCCGAGGTACGGGTCTGCTTCCGGCTCAGCGACCCGCGTGAGCACGAGCCGGCCGTCCCCGGCGAGGTGCGGCTGCCCGAGGGCGCGTGGCGGCTGGAGTTCCTGCTGCAGGCGGCGGACGAGCCGAGCGTGCTGGTGCCGGCCGCCGACGTGTGGCGCGACTCGTCCGCCCCGCTGCGCCGGTGGACCGCGCACCCGCAGGAACGCCTGCTCGCCGGGCTGGGCCGGGCCGCCCGGCTCTACCCGGCGCTCGGCGACGCGCTGCGCGAGGCCCACCCGGCGGAGATGATCCTGGACACCGAGGGTGCGCACGGCTTCCTCAGCCACGCCGGGCTGTTGCGGGAGGCGGGCTACGGCGTTCTGCTGCCGGCCTGGTGGCGGCGCGGTCCCGGGCTCGGGCTGGCGCTGCGGGTGCGCAGCCCGGAGCCGATCGCCCGGGTGCTGCGCGACCGCACGGCCGGGCTGCGCGACCTCGTCGACTACGAGTGGGGGCTGTCGCTCGGCGGGCGCACCCTGACCGAGGACGATCTGGCCGACCTGGCGCAGGCCAAGGTGCCGCTGGTCCGGCTGCGCGGGCGGTGGGTGTTCCTGGACCCCGAGCGGCTGGCGGCCGGGCTGGCGTTCCTGCGCCGTGGCGGCGGGACCATGACGGCCGGGGACGCGCTGCGGGTGACCCGGCTGCTGCCGCCCGAGGAGCTGCCGCTGCCGGTGACCGACGCCCGGGGTGAGGGCTGGCTGGGGGACCTGCTCAGCGGCGAGCTGGACCAGCGGCTGGAGCTGCTCGATCCGCCCGCGGGGCTGAACACCGTGCTCCGGCCGTACCAGATCAGGGGTTTCTCCTGGCTTGCCTTCCTGGACTCGCTGGGTGTGGGCGCCTGCCTGGCCGACGACATGGGCCTCGGTAAGACCGTGCAGCTGCTGACCCTGCTGCTGCACCGGCGGGACGGGCCGGCGCTGCTGGTCTGCCCGCTGTCGGTGCTGGGGAACTGGCAGCGGGAGGCCGCGCGGTTCGCGCCGTCGCTGCGGGTGCGGGTACTGCACGGCGCCGACCGGGACCTCTCCTTCACCGGCGACGCCGATCTGGTGCTGACCACGTATGCGACGGCCGTGCTGGACGCGGACGCCCTCGCCGCGATCGCGTGGGACCGGGTGGTGCTGGACGAGGCGCAGCACATCAAGAACAGCGCGGGGGCGGCGGCCCGCGCGGTCCGACGGTTCCCGGCGCGCAACCGGATCGCGCTGACCGGCACCCCGGTGGAGAACCGGCTTGCCGAGCTCTGGTCCATCCTGGACTTCGTCAACCCGGGGCTGCTGGCGTCGGCGCACACCTTCCGCGCGCGGTTCGCGGTGCCGATCGAGAGGTACGAGGACGAGGAGGCCGCGGCGCGGTTGCGGCAGGCCACCCGGCCTTTCCTGCTGCGGCGCACCAAGGCGGACCCGGGGATCGCCGGCGACCTGCCGGCCAAGCGCAACGTCCGGCACCTGTGCGGGATGACCACCGAGCAGGTCAGCCTCTATCGGGCGGTGCTCGACGACCTGCTGGAGCGGCTCGCGGAGCCGGGCGGGACCCGGCGCAAGGGGCTGGTGCTGGCCGCGATGACCAAGCTGAAACAGGTCTGCGTGCATCCGGCGCTGCTGCTCAAGGACGCGTCGCCGCTGCCCGGCCGGTCCGGGAAGGTGGACCGGCTGGAGGAGATCGTGGACCGCGCTCTGGGGGCGGGCGAGAGCGTGCTGGTCTTCACCCAGTTCGCGAAGTTCGGCGGGATGCTGGCCCCGCACCTGGCCGCCCGGTTCGGGGTGCGGGTGCCGTTCCTGCACGGCGGGACGGCGCGCGGCGCCCGGGACGCGATGGTCGCCGGCTTCCAGCAGGCGGCGGAGCCGGGGGTGTTCGTGCTGTCGTTGAAGGCCGGCGGGACCGGGCTGAACCTCACCGCGGCCAATCACGTGGTGCACCTGGACCGGTGGTGGAACCCGGCCACCGAGACGCAGGCCAGCGACCGGGCGTTCCGGATCGGCCAGCGGCGTGACGTGCACGTGCACACGCTGGTCTGCCTGGGCACCCTGGAGGAGCGCATCGATCAGCTGCTGGCCGACAAGGGAGTGCTGGCGGAGCGGGTGGTGGGCTCCGGCGAGGGCTGGCTGACCGCGTTGTCCACGAGTGAGCTGCGCGACCTGGTCGCGCTGGCGCCGGAGGCGATCGTTGACTGACTTCGCGCCCGCCTTCCTGGGCATGTTCGAGTCGCTGCGGATGGGGCCCACGTTCGCGCGGGGCCGCCGCGACGAGCGGGCCGGGCACGTCCGCAGCCTCACCGTCTCCAGCAGCTTGGCCGTCGCCCTGGTCCGCGGCCCGGACGATGCTGTGGCGTTCCGGTCGCGCGTCGCGGTCCGTGCCTTCGGCGCCGCCGACTGGGCCCGGGTCGAGTCCGCGCTGGTCCAGGAGGCCCGTTTCGTGGCCGGCCTGCTCGACGGGCGGATGCCGGCGGGCATCGAGGCGGTGTTCGCCGGCGCCGGGCTGACCCTGCTGCCGCTGTCGCTGGACGAGGTGGCGATGGACTGCACCTGCGAGCGGTGGCCGATGCCGTGCGTGCACCTGGCGGCGACGGTCTACGCGCTGGCACGGGCTTTCGAGGCGGATCCGTTCGAGGTGTTCACCTGGCGCGGGCGGCATCGGGACGAGCTGCTGATGCGGTTGCGGCGGTTGCGCGAGGAAGCGGCGGTGAACGCCGCCGAGATGGCAGATAGTGCAAAAACGGCCAATCAGTCCGAAACCTCCCCTCCCGAGGAGTCGCCGCTGATCGATCCCGATGACCCCGACGCGTTCTGGGGCCGCTCTCTGGACCTCGGCGAATCCGCTGATCAAAGCATGTCCGGCGGCCGTTCCGACGCGCTGTTGGACCAGCTCGACCCGCCGCGGCTCGGCCACCACGGACGCCCGCTGACCGAGGTGCTCCGTCCGGCCTTCCGGCAGTTGGCCGACACTCCGGGGGTAGGTCGAACGGACTAGTTGGCCGGAAACGCCCAAACCGCCCGGACGGCCATGATGCGCTAGGCACGCAATGGCCATATGTCCGAAAAGGTGTGACATGAAGAAGGCAGAGCGTTTCCTGGCGCTGACCGGCATGAGCCTCGCCGCCGGCGCGATGATCGGCGTGAGCCCGGCGCAGGCCGCCCCGTCCGGCGGCGACGACGCCGTGCGGACCGCGGACTTCGGCAACGGGTACCTGATCGGCTACTACCGCACCCAGTGGTCGTGCGAGAAGGCCGGGTGGACCGGGACGCGGTACGGCGCCTGGACGTACTACGACTGCGCCCCGATCGAGGACGGCCGGCGCGGATGGATGTTCGAGCTGACCGTCGACCGGAACGCCTGGCAGTGGGACGAGTGGCGCGGGCAGTGGCCGGCGCAGTGGCCGTACCGGCCGGACCACGCGGGCCGGCCGTTCCCCGCCGGCGGCGGACCCGGGCCGCAGATGTGGCCGCAGGGTGACCGCGGCCGTCCGGTGGGCGACCGGGGCCGGCCCGCGGGCGATCACGGCGGTCCGGTGGGTGTCCGGGGCCGTCCAGTGGGCGACCGGGGCCGTCCGGTGGGTCACCGCGGGCGTCCGCAGACTCAGCCCCCGAAGGGCGTCCCGCCGCGGGACTGGCCGCGGCCGTAGGTTCCGCGGTTTCCCCGCGGCTTTCCGGGCCGCGCTCCCGCCAGGGGCGCGGCCCGATCTCACCAGTCGACCGGCGCGTAATCCTTGAGGAAGCAGCCGTACACGTCCTCGCCCTGCTCCCCGCGCACGATCGGGTCGTAGACCCGGGCCGCCCCGTCCACCAGGTCCAGCGGGGCGTGGAACCCCTCCTCGTGCAGCCGCATCTTGGTCGGGTGCGGCCGCTCGTCGGTGATCCAGCCGGTGTCCACACTGGTCATCAGGATGCGGTCGGCGAACATGTCGACGGCGCTGGTGCGGGTCAGCATGTTCAGCGCGGCCTTGGCCATGTTGGTGTGCGGGTGACCGGCGCCCTTGTAGCCACGGGCGAAGATGCCCTCCATGGCCGACACGTTCACGACGTACCGCCGCGGGAACTGTGATTGTGTCATCGCCGGCCGGAGCCGGCTGACCAGGATGAAGGGCGCCGTCACATTGCAGAGCTGGACCTCCAGCAACTCCAGCGGGTCGACCTCGTGCACCCGGTCGCTCCAGCTGTTCGTCGGGGTGGTGTCCGGCACCAGGCCGCCCGCGTCGATCGCCACCGATCGCGCGGTCAGCGCCAGCTCGGTGATCTGCTGCGCGGTCAGCGTGGAGGTCCCGGCGGTCAGCACCGCCGCCGGCGAACTGCCCGCGTTCCCGAAGTACTCCAGCTCGGGCAGCTTCCCGGCAGGCAGCGGCTCGGCCTCGGCGGCCGCGATCGCGGCGTAGGACCCGGCCGTCCGGCGCACCGTCTGCGCCGCGTTGTTGATCAGGATGTCCAGCGGCCCGCGCGCCGCCACCGACTCGGCCAGACCCACCACCTGCGCCGGGTCCCGCAGGTCGATCCCGACCACGTGCAGCCGGTCGATCCAGTCCGCGCTGTCCGGCATCGCGGTGAACCGCCGCACCGCGTCGTGCGGGAACCGCGTCGTGATCGTCAGGTCCGCGCCGTCCCGCAGCAGCCGCAGCGCGATGTACATCCCGATCTTCGCCCGCCCGCCGGTGAGCAGCGCCCGCCGCCCGGTCAGATCGGTCCGCGCGTCGCGCCGCTCGTGGTTGAGCTTGGCGCAGTCCGGGCAGAGCTGGTGGTAGAAGGCGTCCACGACGGTGTACCGCTGCTTGCACACGTAGCACCCGCGGGCCTGCTTGAGCACACCAGCGGTCGCCCCGGCGGTCGCGCTCCTCAGCGGGATCCCGGCGGTCTCGTCGTCGATGCGCCCCGGCGCCCCGGTCGCGGTCGCCGCGGTCACCGCCCGATCGTTGTCCAGGACGGCCTGCCGCCGGTCCTTGCGCCGCTGGATCTTCGCGGTCTTGAAGATCCCCGCGGTCGCGCGCCGCACCCGCACCGCGTCCGGATGCTCCACCGGCAGGGTCTCCACCTCGGCCAGGACGGCGAGGCAGACCGCCAGGCGGTCCGGATCCACGCCCAGGGTCGGGTCACTGCCGGTCATCCGTCGTATCTCCTGTTCTGCCGTGCTGCCGCAGGCACTGTATTACCAAGAGGTTCTATCGGCCGCCGCGCGCGTCCCTCAAGCGTCTCCCGTCACGGTTCGCCACGGAAATCGCGGAGGTACGGCGTCATCCGGCCTGGCCGGGGTCGTGATCCTGGCGGCTGCCGCCGGGGGCGGTGCCCGGGGAGTCACCCGTCGACGGGCCACCACCGGATCGGCGCGGGCGGTTGGCGTCCGGGGTGTGGTCGGCGAGCGTGGCCGGGCGCCGGGTGGACGCCGGGGGCTTGCCACCGGGCAGGTCGCCGAGCGTCCGCGGGCGGGGCGCGCCCGAATCGGCCGGGCGGGTCCCGGCGGACAGCCAGTCGTCGAGGCTGCGCGGGCGGGCCTGGGCCGGGTTGCCGTGCAGCCACTCGTCGAGCGTCTGCGGACGCTGCCCGGCCCCCGGGCCACTGACCGGCGTGGCGTCCGCCTCCCGGTCGGGCGAACCTTCCCGCGCGGCGTCCGCCTCCCGGTCGGGCGAACTTTCCCGGGCGGCTTCTTCCGCGGCCGGGTTCTCCGTCGCTTGATCTTTCTCGGCCGGGTTCCGTGGGCCGGAAGTCTCCTCGGCGGAAACCTCACCGGTGGTGAGGTTCGCGTCCGTGGTCTCCGTCGTCGACATGTCCGCGACGGCGGATACGTCGTCCGTGGGCCGCGGCGGGTGGTCGTCGGCGCTGACAGCGGGCCGGGTGCGGCGCCGGGCCGGCTTGGGAAGGTCGCCCAAGGTCGCCGGACGGTTGGCCCGCGTGGGGATCACGTCCGGCTCTTCCCGGGTGCCCGGAGCCGGCGTCGCCGGGTTCGCGAGCCACGGGAACTCCTGACTCGTGGTGGCGGCGTCGGCCGGCCTGACGATTCCGGCGATGCGCGGGTCCGACATCCACGTGAAGGCGTCCGCCACCTCGGCCGGGATCGCAGTGACCGGTGTCGCTTCCTTGGGGGCGCCTCCTTCCGCGGCGTCCGGTTCCGGCAGCGGCCGGGCCGACGTTTCCGCGTCGTCCTCGACCTGCGCGGTCTCCTGGGCCTGCGCGGATTCGTCGGTGGGCGCGGTCTCCTGGGCCTGCGCGGATTCGTCGGTGGGCGCGGTCTCCAGGGCCTGTGCGGTCTCGTCGGTGGGCGCGGTCTCGTCGACGTCCGCGGTTTCGGTGGGCGTGGCCTCGTCGATCTGCGCCGTCTCCTCGGCCTGCGCCGCCTCCGGTGCGGGGGCGGCGGGCTGGTCCGGGGGTGCCGGGGAATCGCCGCCGTCGGACTCCGGCTCGCGGGACTCGGTCGCCGTGTCGTCGTGGGAGGTGTCCGGGTCGGCCGGGGTGGCGCGGTCGGCTGCGGTCTCGTCGAAGAGCGGGGTCGATTCGTCCGGGGTGAATTCCGGCGGTTCCGGATCGTCCGCCGCCAACGGATCGGTGACCTGCGGCGGGACGGTGATGACCTGGGTGGAGTCGAGGTCGGAGGCCGGTTCGGCGGCGACCGGGGGAGTGGAGACCTCGTCGTCTGCCGGGTCCGGCCCGGCCGCGGTCCCGGTGGAGACGACCGGGAGCAGCTGCGTGCGGTCCGGCTCCGGGTCCGGGTCCGGGTCCGGGTCCACAGAGCGTTCGGCGGCGTCCGGGGTGGCGTCGGCGCTCGGTGCGGCGCCGGAGACGGACGACACCTCGGCGGCCGGCTTCGGGTCCGGGTCCCAGACGATGACTGACGTCTCGTCAGGAGCCGTCACCAGCGCGTCGTCGTCCTTGACGGCCGGCAGGACGGCGGTGGCGTCGCCGGACCCGGCGAAGGACACCTCCGGGCGGTGCGCCCCGGCCCCGGCGTACTGCAGGATCTCAGTTCTGGCGTCAGCGGCCGACGGCGTACCGGAAGGCTCCTGCTCTCCGGCGTGTTCCGCGAGCCCGGCCCTCTCCTGGAGTCGCCGCAGCGCCCCGGGCGCCCACCACGCCGCGTCCCCGAGCAGGGCCAGGACCGCCGGGACCAGCAGCATCCGGACGACCGTCGCGTCCAGGACCAGGGCGACGATCATGCCGACGCCGACGAACCGCATGGTGGTGACCGTGGACAGCGCGAACGCGCCGGTCACCACGATCAGCAGGATCGCCGCGGCGCTGATCACCCGGCCGGTGCGGGTCAGGCCGATGCTGACGGCGTCCGCGGTGGTCGCGCCTCTGGTCCGGGCCTCGACCATGCGGGAGAGCAGGAACACCTCGTAGTCGGTGGACAGGCCGAAGACCACGGCCGCCATCAACACCACGATCCCGGCTTCCAGCGGGGCCGGCGTGACGCCGAGCAGGCCGGCGCCGTGGCCCTCCTGGAAGAGCCAGACCAGCAGACCGAACGTCGCGCTCAGGCTGAGCCCGCTCATCACCACCGCCTTGACCGGCAGCAGGAACGAGCCGAAGGCGAGGAACATCAGCAGCAGCGTGGCGCCGGCCAGCAGGCCGATCATCAGCGGCAGGCGGTCGGCGATCGCGTCCAGGCTGTCGACGTTGCGGGCGGTGACGCCGCCCACCAGGATCCGGGTGCCGGCCGGTGGGCTCATCCCGCGGATGTCGTCGACGACCCGGCGCGCCGGGGCGCTGAACGAGTCGGTGCTCCGCAGGGCGGCGTTGAGGACCGTGACGTTCTCGCCGGCCCCGGACGGGTTGACCGAGGCGACGCCGGGGACCTTGGCGAGGCGCGCGGCGAAATCCTCGGCGCCGGCCGGCGGGCCCTGCAGCACGACCTGCACGCCGTCGCTGCTGAACTGCGGGTACGACGCCTTGAGCGTCGCGATGGCCACGCGTGACGGGTCGCCGGCCGGCAGCATCCGCTCGTCGTTCTCGCCGAACCGGACGTCCTTGATCGGCACCGCCAGCACGAGCAGGCCGATCAGGATCGGGACCGCCACCACGACGGGGCGGCGCAGGACGAAGCCGGCCAGCCGCTGCCACCCGGCGCCGGTCCCGGCCGGGCCGCGGCGGCCGGGCAGGCGGACCGGAGCGTTGTCGACGCGCGGGCCCAGGATGGCCAGGGCCGCCGGGAGCAGGGTGAGCGAGAGCAGCATCGCCAGGAAGACGGCGGCGAGACCGCCGTACGCCAGCGACTTGAGGAATCCCTGCGGGAAGAGCAGCAGACCGGCGAGCGCGGTCATCAGCAGGGTCGCGGAGAACAGGACGGTACGGCCGGCGGTGCCCACGGTGCGGCGTACCGCCTCGGCCGGATCGTGTCCCGCGGCCTGCTCCTCGCGGAACCGGCCCACCATGAACAGCCCGTAGTCGATCGCCATGCCCAGCCCGAGCAGGCTCGCCACGTTCACCGCGAACGAGTTCACGTCGTGCCCGAGCGCGACCGCGCGCAGCACCCCGAGCGAGCCGAGCACCGCGCAGCCGCCGACGATCACCGGCAGCGACGCGGCGACCAGCGAGCCGAAGATGAACAGCAGCAGGATCAGCACCACCGGCATCGAGATCATCTCGGCGAACGCGAGGTCGTCCGTGGAGCGCTGGTTCGAGGTGTGCGCGAGCGGGATGCCGCCGGCCAGCTGCACGGTGGCGCCGTCGACGGTGAACCGGTCCGCGATCTCGCCGTACGCCTCGGTCTTGGCGGCGTCGTCGGCGCCGGCCAGCGTGACGACAGCGACCGCGCTGGACTTGTCCTTCGCGGCATACGCCGCGTTCTTCTTGTCCCAGTACGAGACGGTCGCCGTCACCGACGACCGGGGCAGCGCCGCGAGCCGGTCCCGGATCCGTTCCGTCAGCCCGGCGTCGCCGATGGCGACACCCGGGGCCGGGGTGTAGATCGCGACGACGTCGCCGCCCTGACCGCCGGCCGCCTCGGCGACCACGTCCGCCGCGCGGGCCGACTCGCTCGCGGGGTCGGCGTAACCGCCCTCGGTCAGCTGCCCGAAAACGCCCATGCCCCAGACCCCGGCGCCGAGCACCGCCACCAGCGTGACGATCAGCACCGGCCATCGGAGGCGGGCGACCCGCGATCCCCAGCCCGCGAACACCCTGTTCCCCTTTCCCGGTGGTGTTCAGGGCACGCACCGGTTCGTACCGAAAGCTAGAAAAGAGTCGCCGCTTCGAGCGCGACCCCACCGCAGTCGTCGTCGAAGGATTTCTCAGTGATCCACTCGATGGAGATCTTGCCAGGACCGGTGGCGCGATAGCTGACCGTGTACTTCGCGGTCCGCAGCGAGCTCCCGCGTTGGTCCAGCCGCGAGGTGACGGTCTTCCCGCCGGTGGTGAGCTTGAGCCTGAGCAGCCCCTGCCCGTTCAGCACCCCCAGGTAGAGCCGCAGCTTGCGCGGTTGCGGGGTGGCCGGCGCGGACAGGGTGAAGCCGTTGCCGGCCCCGCAGGTCCGGATGCCGCTGGTGGCGCCGCCGCTGCCGGCCGCCGGGGTGCCGCCGGACCAGCGGAACCGTTCCGGGCTCACGGTGTGCCGGCGCCGTGGCGCGTCCGGGGTGCCCTCCAGGATCGCGAAGTTGCCCCCGGCGTCGCGCTCCAGCGAGTACACGCCCTCCTCGCCCCAGTGCACCCAGTCGACCTTGCCCTCGTCGCTGAGATCGACCGAGTCCGGGACCGTGCCCTGCTCGACGGTGATCGCGTTGATCGGCGCGGGGCTGGTCGAGAGCGACGGGCTGGGCAGCGGGATCGGCACCTGGTCCAGGGTCGGCTCGGCGGCCGCGCCGGCCACCGGATCGTTCTCCGGGTGCCGGCCCGAGCGGCTGACCAGGGCGGCGACGCCGACCAGGACCACGACCAGCACGCCGCCCAGGATCACCACGGCCGGGGCGAGGTGTTCCCGCCAGCGGGGCCGGCCGGGCGCCAGCAGCACATCCGGCACCTCGGGGCGACGACGGCGCAGCAACGGGTCTCCAAGATGCGGGGCGACGATCGGACGGCAGTGGGTGGAACGATCTCATCTTCCGGCGGTCGGGTGAAGAGCGGCCCCGGGTACCGCCCGTACGGTTGATCAACCGCATCGGCGATTCGGCGGAGGTTTGGCGCGGCTTTTCCGGGCATGGGCGAGTACGGTGGCCGGAGTTTCCGTTCGGTATCCGGCCGGCCCCCGCGGCGGCCACCAGAGTCCAGGAGGAATCGGCAGATGAGTGACCGGACCGCCGTGGTGGACAAACGCCGCAGCCAGGCCATCGCGGGCGGGGTGGCCGGCGCGCTCGTCTTCGCGGTGCTGGTGGTGGTGTTCTTCGTGGTCCGCTCCGGCGGCGACGAGCAGCCGTCCGCGACGAGCGCCGCCACGACGTCCTCGGCCGCACCTGTCGAGCCGGCACCGGTGGGCAGCTCCGCGCCGGCGGCCGCGTCCGGCTCGCTCCCGGCGGAGCTGTCCAAGGAGCCGGACGTCCAGCCGGGCACCGGCGGCCCGCTGACCAAGCTGGTGGTCACCGAGCTGGTGAAGGGCGCCGGGCCGGTGGTCAAGTCCGGTCAGACGGTGACCTTCAACTACAAGCTGATCCCGTACAAGGGTGGCAGCGTGATGGACTCGTCGTGGAGCCGTCACCAGCCGTTCACCTCGCCGATCGGGGTGGGCTCCCTGATCCAGGGGTGGGACCAGGGCATTCCCGGGCAGAAGGTGGGCAGCCGGATCCAGCTGGACGTGCCGGCCGCGCTCGCCTACAAGGACCAGGATCTGCGCTTCGTCGTGGACATCCTGGCCGCCCAGTAACGCGTTCCCGCTGGTCTGGCGGGTGCCTCCGGCCTCGTGAGGCGCCTCCCGGCGGCGGCCCGGGTGGCTGGTTTTCCGGGTGTGCCGCGGCCCGGGGAGGGGCTTGCGGCGCCGGTTGGGGCGTGGGGCCTGGTCCTCCAGGGGTGTCTCGCGGGTGCCAGGCGCCGGGACGGGCGGTCAGAGGTCCGTGACGACGATGTCGAGCTGGCGCGGCCTGCCGGCCGGGGACGGGCGCTCCTCGACGGTGAACGTGAGGTCGCGCATGGCGGTGATCAGGTCGTCCACGGTCCCCGGCGTGGCGCACTCCGTCGCCAGCGCGCGGACCAGCCGTCCCTTGGTCGCCTTGTTGAAATGGCTCACCACTGAGCGTTTCGGGACACCGTCCACCACCCGCTCGTGCAGCACCCGCAGCGCCGCGACCCGGCTCGCGCTTTCCGCCGGCGGCGCCCACATCGCCGCATAGGCGCCCGACCGGAGATCCAGCACAGGTCCGTCGGCGGCGGCCTGGTCGAGGGCCTTCCGCAGACCCTTCTTCCAGTACGCCGCGAGCCCGCCGACCGGCGCCGGGAACGTCACGCCCACCGAGCAGCGGTACGCCGGGATCCGGTCCCCGAGCCGCACCACGCCCCAGAGCCCGGAGAAGACCACCGCCGCCGGCAACAGCCAGGCCCGCGCCGCGTCGTCGAGGGTTTCCACGTCCAGCGCCTCGTACAGCACCCCGGTGTAGACCTCCGCCGCCGGCGCCGCCGGGGCATCCGGAAGCTCCGCGTTGCGGGCGATCTCCGCCCGCTGGCCCTCGCTGAGCCCGAGCACGCCGAGTGAGTCGGCAATCGACCGGGCGCTGCTCCGCCGGCACATCGCGACCAGCTTGGTCAGCACCCGCTGCCGGGCCGGGGCCAGCTCGGGCAGCCACAACCCGGCCAGGTCGAGCGGCTCACCGGAGGCGGCGGGGGTCTTGCCCTCGGACGGCGGCAGCAGAATCAGCACGCGGCGAGACTACGCGCTGTCATCGCAAGGCACCCGATCAGGCCGGGTCCGCCACGCGCGGACAGGGCGAAGGGCGTTCGGGCCCCGGCGGCGGCTGGTGACCGTTCCGGCGGTCGTGGTGGCCGCGTGGGCGGCGCAAGGATTCGGCAAGGCGGGCGCCGGCGGCGCGGTTGCCGGAAGAGCTCAGGCGGCGCCGGAGCTGAGCACCGTGCTGACCATCCGGTGGACGGCCTCCTCGGTGGGGCGGCCGCCGGTGCGATCGGCGAAAAGTAGGTGACCGGTGCCGATCATCATCGCCGCCAGCACGTCCACGTCCGTGCCGGCCGGGACGCGGCCCAGCGCCCGCTCGGCGGCCAGATAGTCGCCGATCATCCGGGCCGCCTCGGTGAGCACCGGCACTCCGGCCGGCCAGGTGTGCCGGAGCCGGGCCCGCAGCTCGTCCCGGAAGGTGATCAGCGCGACGACGGCGACCGCCACGGACTCGAACACCGCGGTGACGGCGGTGGTCAGGTTGCCGGCGACGGTTCCGGTGCCGGCCGCCTCGCGCAGCGCCGCGGCCTCCGGGGCCAGCCGCTCGACCCGGTCCAGGACGTAGTCGGCGAGGAACGCGTCGAAGTCCTCGAAGTGCCGGTGTAGCACGCCCTTCGCGCAGCCGGCCTCGGTGGTGACGGCCCGGCTGGTCAGGCCGCTGGGCCCGGAGCGCAGCAGGATCCGGTCGGCGGCGCCGAACAGCTGACGGCGAACGTCGCGGAGGGCGACCCCTGTCGGCACCTGGTGGTCCTTTCTGCACGCGGCGGGCCGGCCTCGGTGCGCGCGGCGGCGTGACCAGCCTGCCCAATCTACCGGCTTCCCGAGTGGGCGATTGCCCACTAGAGTGGGCGCATGCCCACTGACCCTCAGATGCATCAGCTCCGGCAGGCCGCGGAGTCGTTCGGCGTGGACGCCGCGCGCTACGACCGCACCCGCCCGCCGTACCCGCTCTCGCTGCTGAGCCGGATCCTGGCGGCCTCGCCGGGGCGCGACGTGCTGAACGCCGGGTGCGGCACCGGGATCGAGTCGCGGCAGTTCCAGGCGCTCGGCTGCACGGTGCTAGGCGTCGAGCCCGATCCGCGGATGGCCGACTTCGCCCGCTCGACAGGCGTCCCGGTGGAGGTCGCCACATTCGAGGACTGGGAGCCGGCCGGGCGGACATTCGACCTGGTCGTGGCCGGGACGGCGTGGCACTGGGTGGATCCGGTGGCGGGTGCCCGCCAGGCGGCCCGGGCACTGGTCCCGGGCGGCCGGCTGGCGCCGTTCTGGCACACGTTCACGCTGCCCGGCGAGCTGGCCGCCGCGATGGGGGAGGCGCTGCGGCGACTGGTGCCGGACTCGCCGTTCGCGATGAGCCGCCGGCCGCCCGGATCGCCGCTCGACAATTACCGGCCGATCCTGGACAAGGCGGCGGACGGGATCCGCGCGGCCGGCGGGTTCGGGGCTGTCGAGCAGTGGCAGGTGGACTGGGAGAAGGTGTATACGCGGGACGAATGGCTGGACCAGCTGCCCACGTCCGGGGCGCTGACCAGGCTCGCGCCGGGGCAGATCGCGCAGGTGCAGGAGGCGGCCGGCGCGGCTGTCGACCGGCTGGGCGGGAGCGTCCCGATGGCGTACACCTCGGTCGCGGTCACCGCGCTCCGGCAGTGACCACAACAGAGCCCGGCCTGATCGCGGCCGAGGTACCGCCCCGGGCCGGCTGATCAGCCGGCGGCGGCCGGGACGGTCACCGTGGTGCGCACGGTGGCGCGGTTGAGGTCGTCGACCCGGATGGTGAAGGCGATCTCGTAGCGCCCCGGCAGCGGGAAGGACACCGAGCCCAGCGAGTGGTGCGGCGGGTCCAGGCCGAGCAGCGGCTCCTTGACCGCCTCCAGGTCCTGGTCGAGGTACTTCGTGCTGATCGCCCACTCGGCCGGCGGGAGCGGCCTGCCCTCCGGGGTGTAGAGGAACGCGTGCACGGTGTTGTACTCGCCCAGCTCGACCGGGTAGATGTTGAACTGGAGTGTGTAGAGCGGGCAGGTCAGCGTCTGCGACACGCCGTCGCCGCGGACCGCCCCGGCCTCCGCGCCGGCCGTGCGGCTCGGGTTGACCTGGACCAGCACCGCGCTCAGGCCCAGGATCACCACGGTCGCCAGCACCTCGATGCCGACCGTGCGGCGCAGGCCGGCGCCGGCCCGGGAGCGCCGGACGAACCGGCGGGCGACGGCCGCGACGGCGAGGACCGCGACCAGGACGGCCAGCTTGGTGAGCAGCAGGCGGCCGTACCCGGTCCGGACCAGCGCGTCCACCGAGCCCACCTGGACCACCGCCTGCACCGACCCGGCGATCGCCAGCCACAGCACGGACAGCGCGGCCCACCGCGACCAGACCGGCAGCAGCACGCCGAGCACCCGGCGGTCGGTGCCGCGCAGCACGAAGACCAGCAGCGTGACCAGGCCGCCGAGCCAGAGCGCCATGGTGGCCAGGTGCACGACGTCGACGGCGACGGTGACCGCCGGCATCGGGGCGGCGACCGCGTGACCGGTCAGCGGCCACGTCGCCAACCCGCCGAGCCCCAGCAGGCCCACGGCGACGGCCCGCGTGCGGTTGCCCGTCGCGCGGCGGCGGAGCAGGGGTGGGAGCAGGACGAACAGGATTGCCAGCACGGCCAGCCGGGCCAGCATCGCCAGGCCGAACCGGCTGGTGGCGACCTCGGCCAGCTCACCGGCGGAGATCTGCCAGAGAGCGGCGCCGCTGGCCTGCTGTGCCTGCGAGCCCAGAGCGCCCAGCGCGGAGAGGGCGGTCAGGCCGAACCCGATCCGGATCGTGCGCAGGACACCCGCCCGGGACCGCCGACCCGGCCACAGGAAGGCCAGGAACATCGCCGGGCCGACGATCAGTGTCAGACCCGCGTACCCCAGGAATCGGAAGGTGGGCACGGCGGCCCGGACCGAGGGATGGATGCCTGTGGTCTCGGCGGCCTCCGGCCGCGCCGAGGGCGCGCCGACCGAGAAGGTGATCGCGCCGCCGACCGGGTGGCTGTCCGCGGAGATCACCCGGAAACTGATCAGGTACGTCCCGAGCGGGTGCCTCGCGGTGCGCACCGGGATGTGCAGGACGGCTCCGCGCGCGGTGGCCAGGCCGGAGATCCGCTCGCCGTCCGGCGCGATCACCTGCACGCGCCCGCCGACCGGGGTGATCGCCTCGCTGAACGTGACGGTCACCTCGGTGGGGGAGGAGCCCACCACGCTGCCGGGCGCCGGGTCCGAGCCGACCGTCGCGGCGTGCGCGAGGGCCGGCTCCGGCGCCGTGAGAAGCCCTCCCGCGGCGATCAGGAGCAGCAACACGAAGCGCGGAAGTTTCCCGGTCACGCAGGATAGTTCGGATGGGGGTGCGGAAAGGTTCAAGGCGCCCGTAGCTGGATACCATCCGGACACACCCTCAGGAGGCGCGATGTCCGTCCATTCCCGTGCCGGCCGGCCCGCCGAGCCGTCCGATCTGATCGACGTGCCGAAGGTCATCTCCCGGTACTACACCGAACACCCCGATCCGTCCGAGCCGGCCCAGCGGGTCGCGTTCGGCACGTCCGGGCACCGCGGGTCCAGCCTCCGGACCGCGTTCAACGAGGATCACATCGCCGCGACCAGCCAGGCGATCGTCGAGTACCGCCGGGAGCAGGGCACCACCGGCCCGCTGTTCCTCGGCCGGGACACGCACGCGCTCAGCGAGCCGGCGCAGATCACCGCGCTGGAGGTGTTCGCCGCCAACGACGTGACAGTGCTGATCGACAGCCGGGACGGTTACACGCCGACTCCCGCGGTCTCGCACGCGATCCTCACGTACAACCGCTCGTCCGCGGTCAAGGCGGACGGGGTCGTCGTCACCCCCTCGCACAACCCGCCGGACGACGGCGGCTTCAAGTACAACCCGCCGAACGGGGGGCCGGCCGACACCGACGCCACCACGTGGATCCAGGACCGGGCGAACGAGCTGATCGCCGGCGGCCTCAAGGACGTGCGCCGGGTCGCCCGGGGCGAGCCGGCGACGTACGACTTCCTCGGCTCGTACGTCGACGACCTGCCCTCGGTGATCGACATCGAGGCGATCCGGAACGCCGGGGTGCGCATCGGCGCGGATCCGCTCGGCGGGGCCAGCGTCGCGTACTGGGGCGAGATCGCCGAACGGCACCGGCTCGACCTGACCGTGGTGAACCCCATCGTGGACCCGCGTTTCGGCTTCATGACGCTGGACTGGGACGGCAGGATCCGGATGGACTGCTCCTCGCCGTACGCGATGGCCTCCCTGATCGCCCAGAAGGACCGCTTCCAGATCGCCACCGGCAACGACGCCGACGCCGACCGGCACGGGATCGTCACGCCGGACGGCGGCCTGATGAACCCGAACCACTACCTCGCGGTCGCCATCGGCTACCTGTACCGCAACCGCTCCGGCTGGCCGGGCGGCGCCGGGATCGGCAAGACCCTGGTCTCCTCCTCGATGATCGACCGGGTCGCCGCCGACCTCGGCCGCACGCTGGTGGAGGTGCCGGTCGGCTTCAAGTGGTTCGTGCCGGGCCTGATCGACGGCTCGATCGGCTTCGGCGGCGAGGAGAGCGCCGGCGCGTCGTTCCTGCGCCGCGACGGCTCGGCGTGGAGCACCGACAAGGACGGCATCATCCTGGACCTGCTGGCCTCGGAGATCATCGCGGTCACCGGCCGGACGCCGAGCGAGCACTACCAGGAGCTCACCGAGCGCTTCGGGGCGCCGGCCTACGCCCGGATCGACGCGCCGGCCACCCGCGAGGAGAAGGCGGTCCTGGGCAGGCTGTCCCCGGAGCAGGTGACCGCGAAGGAGCTCGCCGGCGACCCGATCACCGCGGTGCTGACCAGCGCGCCCGGCAACGGCGCGGCGATCGGCGGCCTCAAGGTGGTGACCGGGTCCGGCTGGTTCGCGGCCCGGCCCTCCGGCACCGAGGACGTCTACAAGATCTACGCCGAGTCGTTCCAGGGCGCCGACCACCTGGCGCGCATCCAGGAGGAGGCCCGCGGCGTGGTGTCCGCGGCCCTGCGGCGCTGACCGACCGCTCAGATCCGGCCGGGGCCGACCGACTGGTAAGCCATCATGAGCGCATCCGAGACCGCCGGCACCCGGCCACGACCCGGCGGGGCGGCACCCGCCGTGGTCGCGCTCGCCGCGACCGCGGGGGTGCTGCTCTGGCTCCTGCTCGGCGCCCCCGGCCCGCTGCATCTCGGGTTCCTCGGGGCGCCGGTGTCGATGGCCGCCGCGGTCGTCGCGTGCCACCGGGTCGGCCGCGAGGACCGGCTGTCCCGGCCGGTCCGCTCCTTCTGGCGGCTGCTGCGGCAGGCCGGCGTGCTGCTGCTGATCTCCTCGATCGTCTCGCTGCTGCGGGCCAACAACGACACCGGGCTGTCGCCGTGGGTCGGCGTCCCCATGCTGGCCGGCGTGCTGACGCTGATGACCGCGTTCATCCGCCTGCCGTTCGGCGAGCGCACCACGATCGGCTGGATCCGCGCGCTGCTCGACGGCGCCACGGTGGCCGTGGCCAGCACCCTGATCTTCTGGTACGTCGTGCTCGACCTGGCCCCGCCCGGCACCTCCCTGGTCGCCCGGGTGGCCGCGGCCGTCGTCGGGGTCAGCGGCGTGCTGCTGCTCGTGGTGATCGGCAAGGCGGCCGCCGCCCCGGCGAGCGTGGTGCACCCCGCCTCGCTGCGGGTGCTCACCGTCGCGCCGCTGGTCGACGTGGCCGGCACCACCCTGCTGATCGCCGGCGCCGACTGGGGCCGCCTCGCCCTCTCCGTGCTGGCGCTGCCGCTGGTCGGCGTCTCCGTGACGGTCGCCGCGTACCTGCAGCGGCGGGCGCCCGCCACCCCGCC
>NZ_BOMW01000014.1 GCF_016862395.1 Actinoplanes siamensis
GCGTACCTGCAGCGGCGGGCGCCCGCCACCCCGCCGCGGCGGGCCGTCGCGTTCGCCGGGCACTCGATGTTCAACCTGCTGCCGTTCGTCGCTGTCACCGCCACCGCGATCCTGGTGATCAGCGTCAGCGCCCAGGACATGAGCTCCCGGCAGCGCACCGTGATCATCGGCGCGGTGCTGATCGCCGGGTTCGTCGTCGCCCGCCAGCTGCTCAGCCTGCGGGAGAACAACGTCGCCCTGCGCGGCATCCGCCGGCAGCAGGCCGAGCTGGAACGGCTTGCGCTCAGCGACAAGCTGACCGGCCTGCCCAACCGCACCCGCTTCGCGGTGGACCTGGACGAGCGGATCGAGGCGCACGAGCCGGCCACCGCGCTGCTGATCGACGTCGACGACTTCAAGATGATCAACGACACGCTCGGCCCGGCGGCCGGCGACCAGCTCCTCGTCCAGGTCGCGCAGCGGCTGCGCGAGCACTGCCGGCCCGGCGAGCTGCCGGCCCGGCTGGGCGGCGACGAGTTCGCCGTGCTGCTGCCGGTCGACGAGCCGGCCGAGGCCGAGACGGCCGCGGCGCGCCTGCTGGCCGGCATCGGCCGGCCGTTCCGGATCAACGACCAGCAGCTGCTGCTGCACGCCAGCGCCGGCATCGCGATCGCGGCCGCCGGTGAGACCGCCGACGAGGTGCAGCGCAACGCCGACATCGCGATGTACGCCGCCAAGGAGGCGGGCAAGGCCTCCTGGGTACGGTTCGAGCCGCGGATGCGCCAGGACATGGTGCACCACGCACGCCTGGCCAGCGAGCTGCACAACGGGATCCTCCGCGGCGAGCTGCGGCTGGTCTACCAACCCGTGTTCGACCTGAGCACCGGCCTGCTGGCCGGGGCCGAGGCGCTGGTCCGCTGGCAGCACCCGGAGCGCGGCTTCGTCTCGCCCGGCGATTTCATCCCGGTCGCCGAGCGGTCCGGCCTGATCGTCCCGCTCGGCTCCTGGGTGCTGCGCGAGGCGTGCGAGCAGCTGGCCCGGTGGCGTGCCGAGTTCGGCGACGCGGCGGTCGAGGCGATCAACGTCAACGTGGCGGTGCGCCAGCTGCGCGGGGCCTGCTTCGTCGACGAGGTGGCCGCGGTGCTCAGCGAGACCGGGCTGACCCCGCGGCACCTGATCCTGGAGGTCACCGAGTCGTCGGTGGTGGACGGGTGGCAGGTGCGGGAGACGCTGCAGGCGCTGCACGACCTGGGCGTCCGGCTGGCGCTGGACGACTTCGGCACCGGGCAGTCGTCGCTCAGCCTGCTGCGGGCGTTCCCGGTGGACGTCCTCAAGCTGGACAAGTCGTTCGTCGACGGGATCGCCGACGGCGCCGACCGGGGCCGCCTCGCGGTGGCCGCGGCGGTCGCCCAGCTCGCCGAGCATCTGCAGCTCAAAGCGGTGGCCGAGGGCATCGAGAACGCCGAGCAGCAGGCCCGGCTGCGGGAGATGGGCTACCGGTACGGGCAGGGTTTCCACCTGGCCAGGCCGCTGCCCGCGGAGGAGTTCGCTGGGCTGCTGGCCGCCGCGCCGGTCCGGGCCGGGGTGTCCGGGGCAGAGCTCAGCTCGTCACGGTGAGGGCGGCGAGGCCGGCGGCGGCGCGCAGGTCGATGCCGGTCCCGTCGCGGCCCCAGCCGTTGGCGGTGAACGACCGGCCCGGGGCGACACCCTGGTGGGTGGCACCGTCCAGAGTGACCTGACCGGCGCCGGAGTCGACGCGTACCCGGATCGGGGTGGCTTTCGCCAGACGCACCCGGAACTGGTCGACGCCGCCGGTCATCCGGACCCCGACGATGCCGTGCGGCTCCGGCAGGGTGAGGTCGATCCGGCCGGCGCCGCCGTTGAGGTCCAGCGCGGCGAGGTCCGCGCCGGTCAGGTCCAGAGTGCTCCGGGCGGTGCCGCCGTCCAGCCGTAGGGTCCAGCGGACCCGCGAGCTGAGCTGGATGGCCACGGTGGCGCCGCCGCCGCTGCTGCTGCCGCCGGGGCGCAGGCGCAGCCGCAGGGCGTCGCCGTCCTGCTCCACCGACGGGGTGAGGCCGCCGCTCTCCGGGGAGGTGATCCGGAACAGGTCACCGCCGAGATCGGCGGCGGTCAGCTCGATCCGGGTGGCGCTGTCCAGCACGGCGAAGGAGGCGGCCGTCAGGCCGTTGCGGGGACCGGTCAGAGCCTGGTCGCCGGTGGCCGGCCGGGCGCCGCCCGCGAATGGCCGGGTGTCCGGCGCTGAGCGGGGGACCAGGACGAACGCGGTGGCCAGGGCGGCCAGCAGCGCCGCCGCGGCGACGATCAGCAGCGGTCTCCGGCGGCTGCCCCTGCCGGACAGGGGCGCGAGGTCCGGTGGCGCGGTCCAGCCGGGCAGGGGACAGGCCGAGGTGAGGGCCGGGTCGTCGAACGGGTCGCCGGCTGGCGGACGGGCGGCGGGGTCGATCGGGGTGAACCCGTGGGGATCGGTGTCCTCCTCCGGGAACTCCCGCGGCGCCGGCCACTCGGCGGTCGGATCCAGCCGGTCCTCCTGCGGCCCGGCCGGGATCGGCTGCATCAGGATCCGCCGGGAATCCAGCCCCGGATCGTCGTCGCTCATCGGTGATCGCGCTCCCATCGCCTCGGTCATGACTACGGACGCCGGGCGGGCGCGGATCGGTGCGGCGGCGAAAAGGGTGACGCCCCGGCCGGGCGGCCGGGGCGTCACCGGACTGCGCGGGATCAGGCGTCGACCTCGGTGCGGTCGTCGGTGGCCCACAGGGTGTGGAAGGAGCCCTCCTTGTCCACCCGGTGGTAGGTGTGCGCGCCGAAGAAGTCACGCTGGCCCTGGATCAGGGCGGCCGGCAGGCGCTTGGCGCGCAGGCCGTCGTAGTACGCCAGCGCGGAGGCGAAGCCCGGCGCCGGGATGCCCTGCTGGGCCGCGGTCACCACGACGCGCCGCCAGGCGTCCTGGGCGCCGCTGACCGCGTCCAGGAAGTAGTCGTCGACCAGCAGCGTGGTCAACGACGGCTGCTTGTCGTACGCCTGCTTGATGAAGTCCAGGAACTTGGCCCGGATGATGCAGCCGGCCCGCCAGATCTTGGCCATCGCGCCCGGGTCGATCTCCCAGCCGTACTCCTTGCTGGCGGCCTGGATCTGCTGGAAGCCCTGGGCGTACGCCACGATCTTGGAAGCGAACAGCGCCTGCTCGACGTCCGCCCGCAGGTCCCCACCGGCGTGCTCGGCCCCGGCCGACGGACCCGGCAGGCCGGCGTCGGCGGCCGCCTTGCGCACGTCCGCGCCGCCGGACAGCGCGCGGGCGAAGACCGACTCGGCGATGCCGCTGACCGGCACGCCCAGGTCCAGGGCGGCCTGTACGGTCCAGCGGCCGGTGCCCTTCTGCTCCGCCTGGTCCAGCACGATGTCCACGAACGGCCGGCCGGTGGACGCGTCGGTCTGCTTGAGCACCTCGGCGGTGATCTCGATGAGGTACGACCCGAGCCGGCCGGAGTTCCACTCGCCGAACGTGGTGGCGATCTCCTGCGGGGACAGCCCGCCCACCTGGCGCAGCAGGTCGTACGCCTCGGCGATGAGCTGCATGTCGGCGTACTCGATGCCGTTGTGGACCATCTTCACGAAGTGCCCGGCGCCGTCCGGTCCGACGTGCGTGCAGCACGGCTCGCCGTCCACCTTGGCCGCGATGTCCTCGAGCAGCGGGCCGAGCGCGTCGTACGACTCCCGCGGGCCGCCCGGCATGATGCTCGGCCCGTGCAGCGCGCCCTCCTCGCCGCCGGACACGCCCATGCCCACGAAGTGCAGGCCCTTGGCCTTGAGCGCGGCCTCCCGGCGCCGGGTGTCCGCGTAGTGCGCGTTGCCCGCGTCGATCAGCATGTCGCCCTCCTCCAGCAGGGGGGCGAACTCCTCGATCACGGCGTCGGTGGCCGGGCCGGCCTTCACCATGATCACCACGCGGCGGGGGCGCTCCAGGGCCGCCACGAAGTCCTCGGCGCTCTCCGCCGGAATGAAGGTGCCCTCGTGGCCGAACTGGTCGACCAGTTCCTTGGTGCGCCCGTAGGACCGGTTGTGCACCGCCACGGTGTGCCCGTGCCGGGCGAAGTTGCGGGCCAGGTTGCGGCCCATCACCGCAAGGCCGGTGACTCCGATCTGCGCCTTCTGCGACATTCCTGCGTCCTCTCGTAGCCGGCCCGTCACGGGCCCCGCAGTCCTTTCTACGGGATCGGGCGGGCCGCGGTTCGATCACGTCCAAGTAATGAACATGCCGGGGCGGGGTGAACGCGGCAGAGATCCGCGCGGCGGTACGCTTCCTGCCATGTCGTTGCGGGCCGTGCCGTCATCCGCTCGGTGCTGACATGCGCCGGGGCGAGATCTGGACCATCGGCGACCGCTCCGACCTGCGTTACCGCGTTCTCGTGCTCTCCGCCGACAGCTACAACGAGCGGGACAACGCGTCACCGTACTGCGCGCCGATAGTGCGCCAGCGCGGCGTCACCGAGCTCCCCCCGTTCGCGGTCGCCCTCACCGAACAGGACCCGATCACCGGCGTCGTGGTGGTCAACCGGATGCGCCGGCTGCCCGCCTCGGTCGGCGCCGAGCGGATCGGCATGGTCACCGGCGCCAGCATGGCCCGCCTGACCGAGGCCATGCGGGACCTGTTCGAGATCTGAGTCCCGCTCTGCCCGGGAGGATCCCCGAAAGCCTTACGCCCGACCGGGTGACTGTCCCATCAGGGCCGCAGGCAGCGGCCGGGCCCGGATGATCGGGGGATGCGACCGCGCCGCGCGCTGGCGTAAGCAGGAACCGGAAGGTGGCGCGGGGAGGTCGTCGGGTGGGTGGTCGGGCGTTCGTGGAGACGATCGGTGATCGGCGGGCCGGCGACCGCGCCGCGATCGAGCGGGCGGTCGGGCTGCTGGCTGGCCGGGCCCGCTGCCGGATCGCCGACGCGTACCACCACCTGTTGCGGATCGCCGCCGAGCAGCGCCGCGACCCGGCCGACGTGGCCGGCCGGGTGATCCGGCTGCTCGACGCCGCGGACGGCCCTGCGCCGCACCCCGCCGGCGACCTCCTCGTCGACCGGCTCGCCGCGGTGGAGGAGCTGGCCGGCCTCGGCTGGGGCGAGTGGGACCTGGTCACCGGCGAGGTCTACTGGTCGCCCCAGCTCTACCGGATCTACCAGCGCGACCCGGCGCTCGGGCCGCTCACCCGCGCCGAGGGGCGGCACGCCGCGGCCGGCGACGGCCTCTCGCTGCGCGAGGCGGCGCTCGCGGCGGCACAGGGCCGGGACCGGGTCGAGCTGGTCCAGCGGGTCCGGATCAAGGGCCGGATCCGGAGACTGCGTACGGTCGCGGACACCGTCCGGGACGCCGACGGCCGCCCGGTACGCCTCTTCGGCATCGTCCAGGACGTCACCGAGCAGCCGGTCAGCGCGCAGCGACTGGCCGAGGTGGAGCGCAAGCTCGACGAGCAGCGCCGGGCCACCAGCGCCGAGCACGACCTGACGCTGCGCCTGCAGCAGATCATCCTGCCGATCCCGGACGAGCCGATCGAGCTGCCCGGTCTCAAGGCCGCGGTCCGGTACCTGCCGGCCGGGCAGGAGACCATGGTCGGCGGCGACTGGTTCCACGCGGCCGCGCTGCGCGACGGGACCGTGCTGCTCGCCGTCGGCGACGTGGCCGGCCACGGCACCCAGGCCGCCAGCAACATGGCCCAGCTGCGGCACGCCCTGCGCGCGCTGACCGTGGTGGACAGTGACCCGGGTATCCTGCTCGGACACCTCAACCGGCTCACCTGCGAGCTGGAGCGCGAGTCGCCGGAACTGGCCGCGACCGCGGTGCTCGCCCGCTTCGACCCGCGCCGGCAGCAGCTGGTCTGGGCGCAGGCCGGCCACCCGCCGCCGCTGCTCTGCCGGGACGGCCGGACCACGCCGTTGGCCCGCCCGGGCGGCCCGATGCTCGGCGTCGTGGAGGACGCCCGGTACACCGCCGCGGTGGCCGAGTTCCGCCCCGGCGACGTGCTGCTGCTCTACACCGACGGGCTGGTCGAGCACCGCGGGCAGAGTCTGGACACCGGGCTGGACGCGGTGATCGCCGCGGTGGACGACGCGGTCCGCGCCGCGCCGTACCGGCCGCTGCCCGAGCTGGTCGGTCGGCTGCGGCGGGCCAATCCGGACGACGACACCTGCATCCTGGCCGCGCGCCCGTCCACCGGCGGCACGCGCGACCTGCGGCGCCTGATCGGCCGCAACTGACGCCTGGCGCCCGGCCGCCGTCCCGCGGCTGGCGCTGGGCGGTGTCCGGCGGGGTCGAGGGACCTCCGCGGACCGGCCGGCTTCGCGGCTGCCGCCGCGGACCGGGTGGGTCAGGATTCCTTGGTGAGGTGGACGAGGGTGAGGTCGGGGCGGATCTGCTCCCGGTGCGTCTCCTCGTAGCCGTGCCGCTCGTAGAGCCGGATGTTCGCACTGCTCAGATGCCCGGTGAACAGCGCGAACCACTCCGCCTGCCCATCCCCGGCCGCCTCGATCGCCGCGAGCAGGCGGGTGCCGATGCCCCGGCCGCGCAGATCCGGGGCCACGATCAGGCGGGCGATGCGCAGCACCGAGCCGTCCAGATGCCCGCGGACCGCGCCGACGATGCGGTGCCCGAGGACCGCCTTCAGGGCCAGGCTGTCGCGCAGCTCCGCGGCCAGCTCGTCGAACGACTGGACCAGGGCCGGCAGGTGCGGGTCGTCGTACAGCTGCGCCTCGGCGACGTAGGCCGCGAGCTGCAGGGTGAGGATCTCCCCGGTGTCGGCCGGCTGCACCGGGTGGATCTCGATCTCGTCCACCGACCCATGATCCCAGAGATTCCGCGGCCTATGACAGGATGTCGCGGTGCGGCCCTCGGTCTCCTGTGTCTTCGTCTGCCACGACGGCGCCGGCCGGATCCTGCTGGCCAGGCGCTCCGCCCAGGCCCGCGACGAGCCCGGCACCTGGGACTGCGGTGCCGGCGCGCTGGAGTTCGGCGAGACGTTCGAGGAGGCGGTCACCCGTGAGGTGACCGAGGAGTACGTGGCGCCCCCGCTGGAGATCACCCAGCTCGGGGTGCGGAACGTGGTGCGTGAGGACCACTGGGTCGCGATCGTCTTCGCGGTCCGGGTCGACCCCTCGCGGGTACGCGTCGGCGAGCCGCACAAGTTCGACGAGCTCACCTGGTGCACCCCGGACGACCTGCCGGCTCCCCGGCACTCCCAGCTCGCCGCGACACTCGCCCTGCTGCCGCCGCGGTAGCGGCCGTCGCCGGCGGAGGTGGAGCCGGCGCCGCTCGCGGGGGTGCGCGACCCGGGCCGATCAGGTGTGCCGGCCGGCTCGGACGCCACGGAAACGTGCGGCGCCGGTGCTGTCAGGGCTTGGTCCGCGGCGGCGTTGCTCCGGCTCCGTGCGGCGCCGGTGCCGTCAGGGCTTGATCCGGCGGCGGGGGATGTCGGCCAGCAGGGCGTCGAGCGTGTCGGTGTCGGCCCAGCCGTTGACCGCGATCTCGCCGGCGGCCGAGACGGTCACCTCCAGGCGGTCCGGTCCGGCGTCCTCCCGCAGCCGGCCGGTGAGGTGCAGGAACCGCTGGTTCGTGGAGCCGACCCAGGGCCGGTCGTGGTCCAGCAGCTCGCGGCGGAACGGGCCGGCGACCAGCAGGTCCGTCTCGGCCAGCAGGGCGGCCACCCCGTGGTCGTCGCGGCGCCGCAGGTCGTCGTACTCGAATCCGGTGAAGGTCATCACCGAGCGGCCGGCGGACCGCACCCCGGCAGCCACCGCGGCCAGACCCTCGGCCTGGTCGAAGGGCTCGCCGCCGAGCAGGGTGACGCCCCCGGTGCCGGTGGCGAGGATGCGCTCGACCAGTTCGGCGGGCCGGGTGGGTACGCCGCCGCGGGCAGTGAACAGGTGCGGGTTGAAACAGCCCGGGCAGCGGATCGAGCAGCCCTGCACCCAGATCGCGGTGCGCTCGCCGGGTCCCTCCGCCCGGGTGCGGTCGAGGAACCGGGCCAGCCGCACCTCAGGCGGCTCAGACATCGACGATGCGGCCGTACGGGCCGGGCGGGGTGTCGTCCGGCGGGACCGGTGGGCTGCAGGTCAACCGGTCGCGGATGGCCGCGAACTCGTGCGGGGCGAGGGCGGCCGCGGCGGCGAAGTCGTGCACGCTGACGAAGCCGCGGCGGCTCCGCCGGACCTGGACGACCTGGCCGGCCCGCGCCGGGGTGAAACCGGGGAGCATGGCGAGATCCTGCTCGGCCGCGGTGTTGACGTCCACCTGGGCGGGCGGCTGGTAGGCCGGCGGCGGGGCGTCGTGGGAAACCTGCGGCGGGGCGGTGTACGGCGCCTGCGGCGGAGCACCGTAAGAGGGCTGCGGCGGGGCGTTGTAGTACTCCTGGGGCTGCGGAGCCGCCCCCTGCAGGTACGGCGGCAGCTGCTGCGGGGCGGGCTGCGGCGGCCCCACCCACGCGGTCTGCGGCGGCTGCGAATACCACGGCCGGTAACCGGCCCGCCAGCGCAGCCACGCCGGGTTGATCACGAACGCGTGCACGATGCTCGCGAACCAGGCGATGATCCAGCACGTGTAGAGCAGGTCCTGCGCGACGCTGTCCGGCTTCACCTGGCCGCCGAGCATGATGCCGGTCCAGCAGAGCACGCTGTACAGCACGCCCGGGATCCACCACCCGGGCCGCTGGGCGCGGATGCCGACGTAGAGGAAGCCGAGCCCGCCCAGGCAGCCGAAACCGGCGATCGGGAAGAGTACCCAGGCGCTGTGGCCGAGCCGCCAGGACAGCTTGGCCGGGCCGGCCGGCGGCGGCGCGACCGGCCGGCCGGGATGGCCCGGGTGACTCCCGTCAGGCGGGGTCCACGTCACGGTTCACCTGTTGTTCCTGCACGTGCTGTGCCTCCCGGGTGAAGTCGGCGGTGTACGAGCTGTCCCGCACGGCGCCGCCGACCAGGTCCTCGAGTACGGCAATGTAGTCCAGGCACTCGTCGCCCAGGATGTCCAGGGTCTCGGCGCTGACCTGGCCGTCCCCGCTGACCGTGACGACGATGCGCGGCCGGCCCGGGCCGCCCGTCACCGTTGCACCTCGAAGACCAGGCGCACGCTGGCGTCCTCGCGCACCGACTCGGACTCCAGCCGCAGGCCCGCGGCCGGCGCCTGCTCCCGGATCCGTTCCAGGACCGCCTGCTGGACCCGCCGCCCGTACGCCGCGTCCACCTCGGTGACCAGCTCGACGGCCCGCTCCTGGGTCATCCCGGTGGCGTGCGCCGACCAGATGCCGTCGCCGCCGCGGTTGAACGCGAGCACCTGCCCGCCCCAGACCGCGGTGACCGCGTCCGCGCCGGCGGTCACCGTGGCGCCGGTGTCGCGCAGCGCGTCCGCCAGCAGTGTGACGTCACGCATCCGGGTGCCGACCCGGACCACCGACCGGCCGTCGTGCAGGCGCTCGGCGCGGGCCTGCACGGCCGCCGCCCCGGCCAGTGCCAGCGGCACCAGCAGCAGTGAAACACTCACCTTCGACTCCCCGTCTCGTTGCGGAAATCCCAGTCGTCGGTCGAGGTCGCCGACACGGCCCGGTTGCGGGCCCAGCCGCGCAACCCGTCGATCCGCTCGGCCTGGGTGACGCTGAGCGGCACAATACTCATCACGGCGCGCACCAGGTCGTCCCGGCGCAGTGCCCGGCGCTCGGCGAACGCGTCGAACAGCCCGACGGTCACCGCCTGCTCGATCTCCGCGCCCGAATACCCCTCGGTCAGCCCGGCCAGCTCGCCGAGCAGCCCGTCCCCGGCGGTCAGCTCGCCGGCGGCGCGCGGGTGCCGCAGCGCCCGGGCCAGGTGCAGGCCCCAGATCGCGACCCGCTCCGACCGGCTCGGCAGGTCGACGAAGAACGCCTCGTCGAACCGGCCCTTGCGGAGCAGCTCGGGCGGCAGCCCCTCGAAGTCGTTGGCGGTCGCCACCACGAACACCGGCCGCTTTTTCTCCTGCATCCAGGTGAGGAAGGTGCCGAAGACCCGGGCGCCGGTGCCGGAGTCGCCGCCGGTCCCGCCGGCGAACCCCTTCTCGATCTCGTCGATCCAGAGCACGCACGGGGCCACCGCCTCCGCCACCCGCAGCGCCGAGCGCATGTTGTGCTCGCTGGAGCCGACCAGGCCGGCGAAGAGCCGGCCGATGTCCATCCGCAGCAGCGGCAGGTGCCACGCGGTGGCCATCGCCTTGGCGGTGAGCGACTTGCCGCAGCCGGGGACGCCGGTGATCAGCACGCCGCGGGGCGCCGGCAGGCCGTACTCGGCGGCCTCGGGCAGCCACGAGCCGTTGCGCTTGACCAGCCAGGACTTCAAGTTCTCCAGGCCCCCGACGTCGGCCAGGCCGATGCCGGCGTCGACGAACTCCAGGACGCCGCTCTTGCGTACCACCTGGCGCTTCTCGTCGTGCACGAGGTGCAGGTCGGCGTCGTCGAGCACCGGGTCGTCGACCATCGCCCGGGCGTACGCGTTCTCCGCCTCCTGCATGGTCAGCCCGGCCGCCGCGGCGACGAACCGCTCCCGCCCGCTCTCGTCCAGCGCCACCCGCAGCCGCCCGGTCGCGGTGTTCGCCTGGATCATCGCGTCCAACAGGGTGCGCAGGGCCGGGGCGCCGGGCAGCGGGAAGTCGACGATCGTGACATCCTTGGCCAGCTCCGCCGGGATGTGGAGCACCGGGGAGAGCAGGATCAGGGTGCGCGCGTGGGCGCCGGACCGGAACGTCTGGGCCACGTCCCGCAGCAGGCGGACGACCTCCATGTTCTGCGGGTACTGCCCGTCGACGTGCATCGGGTGCAGGTCGCGGAAGACGAAGACGGCCGGCTCCTCGACGCGCTGGACCGCGCGCAGCGCCTCGGTGGCCCGCTGGCCGCCGGAACGCGGTCTGCCGTCCGGCTCGATCAGGCCGCCGGTGACCGACCAGGTCCAGATCGCCCGTGGCTTGCGGACCAGCACCTCGTCGCCGGCCACCGCGGCGATCTGGTGCAGGGCGCGCTGCTCCTCGGAGGTCTCCACGTAGAGCACCGGGAACCGGGCCTTGAGCAGCTGCGCCAAGGTCTCCGGAAACGACATCGAGCTTCCCCGTCCGTGTGGCGTGATCCCGGACATTTTATGGTCGGGCGGCAACGGAGCGGCACCGTCACCCGGCTACTCGATCTTGGACGGTTGGACACCGTTGGATATCGTCGCGGCCGCACCGAGCGCACCCGGCGATCAAGCAGCGGTCCCGGCGCGCCGATCACGGGGGTATCACGTCTGGTGAACAAGTCCGTCCTACGGGTGGTCCTGGCCGCGCTGGCCGTCGCCGCGCTCGGCGGCTGCGGCACCGACCGCTCGAACCCGGCGCCGCCGCCGGTCCGGTCGCCGGCGACGCCCGCGCCGACGCCGTCGCGCGGCGAGCTCGCCGGCCTGGGCGCCGACGCGATCCTGGCCCGGGCCGGGGAGGCGCTGCGGCGGGCCGGCTCGTTCCACCTCAAGGGCGGCGTCGCCGCAGGCCTGGTGGTCCCGGCGCCGCCGCCGGCCGGCGAGGCCGTGCTGGACCTGCGGATCGCCGGGAACGACATGGTCGGCACGGTGCTGCTGCCCGGGTCGAGTGGGCAACTGCTCGCCGTGGGCGGGCACTGCTATCTGCGCCCGGGCGCCGAGTTCTGGCACCGGGCGGACCCGTCCGGCCGGGCGCGGCGGGTGCTGGGCGACCGCTGGATCAAGGCGGACACCGGCGCGAACGCCGCTCTGGCCGGGTTCTTCCACCCGGCGGTCACGGTCCGGGAGCTGCTGAAGCCGGAGGGGCCGGTGCGCAAGGGCGGGACCCGGGTGATCGGCGGGGTGCCGGCGATCGCGCTGCTCGACGGGGACAACGTGCTGTACGTGGCGGCCCGCGGCGAGCCGTACCCGCTGCTGCTGGAGTCGCCCGGGGCGGCGGGCCTGGTCTTCGACAGCTTCGGGGCGACGTTCCGGGGCATCCGGCCGCCGGCCCCCGGCCAGGCGATCGACCTCGCCGCCCTGAAGCTGGGAAAGGCGCATCCGAGGAACGGTTCTCCGGCACTCGTGGGCGCCGCGGACGATTGATCCGCCGTACTGTCCGAGCGTCTTTTGAAAAATGAGAAGAACGGACCATCGGAAACATCCGAAAAATCGGATGTATGGCGGCGAATGCGGCGGGTACTGGTTCGGGAATGATCCGGTACGGGGACGAGGTGGCGTCGATCGCGCGGGAACTGCGGGATCCGGGTGATCTGGAGATCCTGCTGGACCGGGCGGAGTCGGCGCGGGTCGTGATGATCGGCGAGGCCACCCACGGAACGCACGAGTTCTACACCTGGCGCGCCGCGCTGACCCGGCGCCTGATCGCGGAGCGCGGCTTCTCGTTCGTGGCGGTGGAGGGCGACTGGCCGGACTGCGAGCGGGTGAACGAGGCGGTCCGCGGCGGCCCGGGCGCGCCGGCCGACCCGCGGTCCGCGCTGGTCCGCTACGACAGGTGGCCGACCTGGATGTGGGCCAACGAGGAGCTCGTCGACTTCACCCGCTGGCTGCACGGGTTCAACCGGCCGCGCCCGCCGGCCGGCCGGATCGGCTTCCACGGGCTCGACGTCTACTCGCTCTGGCAGTCGATGCGGGAGGTGCTCACCTGGCTGCGCGAGCACGACCCGGACCGGGTGCCGGTCGCCCTGGACGCGTACCGCTGCTTCGAGCCGTTCGGCGAGGATCCGAACGCCTACGGCTGGGCCACCCAGTTTGTGAACGCCACCTGCGAGGACAAGGTCGTCGCGATGCTCGCCGAGCTGCGCGGCAGCGACTTCGGGGTGTGGCAGAACGCCGCGGTGGTGGCGGGCGCGGAGAACTACTACCGGAGCATGGTGCGCGGCGGGCCGGAGGCCTGGAACGGCCGCGACCGGCACATGGACGAGACGCTGGACCGGCTGCTCACCCATTACGGTCCCGGGGCGAGGGCGGTGGTCTGGGCGCACAACACGCACGTCGGCGACGCGCGGGGCACCGACCAGGCGGACCACGGCGAGGAAACGCTCGGGCAGCTGGCCCGGGAGCGGTTCGGCTGGGACGAGGTGCTGCTGGTCGGCATGGGCTGCTACCGCGGCAGCGTGGTGGCCGGGCCGCAGTGGGGGCAGCCGATGGAGGCGATGCGGGTGCCGCCGGCCCGGCCCGGCTCCCTGGAGGAAATCCTGCACCTGACCGCGCCGCGGGACGCGCTCTTCGTCTTCCCTGCCGACGGCCAGCCCGACCTGCTCACCACGGTCCTGCCGCACCGGGCGATCGGCGTCGTCTACCGCCCGGAGCGGGAGCGGTGGGCCAACTATGTGCCCACCGTGCTCGGCGACCGCTACGACGCCTTCCTCTGGTTCGACGAGACGCGGGCCCTGCGGCCGCTGCACACGCTCCGGGTGAACGCGCACGAACCGGAGACGTATCCGAGCGGTGTGTAATCGCGTTTGAAGCGACGATTAAATCGATCTTTGCAATGGCGTCCCTCCATCGGCCTAGTGACGTGCGCTGATGTCTGAAGGGCCATGAGTCTCTGGCCGGGAATGCAGTCCATACCAATGTGACCCGCATTACGCTGTGCGTTCATCCGATCATCCACATCGGAGCCTTCCCAGCCTGAGAACGGGGTGCCCATGAACAAGATCGTCCGCCTGCTCCTCGCCGCGTTGGTGAGCGTGTGCGGGGTGACCGTCGCGGCCGCCCCACCGGCGTCCGCGGCGCTGGCGTCCGGGTACGTGCTGACCAGTTCGGCCGCCACCCTGCCGGCCGAGCTGTCCGCACTGTCGACCGGGAAGCGCGTCCAGTACCTGTCCACCTCGATCTCCGGGAGCGCCGTCACCGCGACCGGGCTCGTGCTCACCCCGAAGACCGGGAAGAAGAACAAGGTCGTCGCCTGGGCGCACGGCACCACCGGGCTGGCCTACCAGTGCGCGCCCTCGACCAACCAGGACGTCTTCTGGCCGGAGGCCCGCGCCGCGGTGGCCGCGCTGCTGCACCGGGGCTTCACCGTGGCCGCCACCGACTACCCGGGACTGGGTACGGGTGGTCAGCACCCGTACCTGATCGGCAACAGCGAGGCGCGGGCCATCATCGACAGCGTCAAGGCGGCCCGCAACCTGGATCCGGCGCTGAGCACGCAGTACGTCATCGACGGCCACTCGCAGGGCGGGCAGGGCGCGCTGTTCGCCAGCCAGATCGCGACGGCGTACGACGGGAACCTGGTTCTCAAGGGGACGGCCAGCATCGCGCCGCTCTCCAACGCGGACTATCTGGCGCCGTACATCCCCGGGACGCCGGTGCAGGGATATCTGGTGATGGCGCTGTACGGGCTGAACGCGGTGGACCCGGGCGTGCAGCCGTTGACCGTGCTGGCGGCACCGGCCAAGGCGAAGATCGGCGTGCTGTCCACCGGCTGCCTGAACGAGATCCTCACGGCGTTCCAGAACCTGACGGCGTCCGAGCTCGTCGTCAACGGCGTCCTGCCGGACCAGGTGCTGACCAAGCTCGCCCAGTACGACAACCCGGCGCAGACCGCGCCGACCGCCCCGATCCTGGTGGTGCAGGGCACGGCGGACGAGGCGGTGCCCTACGACATCACCGCCGGGCTGCTCATTCCGCAGCTGCAGGCGTACAGCCAGCCGGTGCAGTTCGAGGTGATCGACGGCGCGACCCACGACTCCTCGGTGACCCTGTCCGCGGACCCGGTGGCCGACTGGGTCGCGGCCCGCTTCGCCTGAGGTGGGCAACTGTGGCCCGGCGTCTGCCCACGCCGGGTCGCAGCCGTCGCCGCACGGGCCGCCCGCCGCGGATCGGTTGCGCGGCGGGGAGGGCCGTGGGCCGGGCGTGCGCCCCGGGCCTCACGCGCTCACGCCCGTCACCACGACAGCCCGCTCACGCGCCCACGCGCCGGTGCTGACCTGCCCCAGCACCAGCACCGCCAGCCCCAGGCCGAACAGGATCCACCAGCCCGCGCGCGGGCTGCCGGAGGCCACCACCGCCCCGATCACGGCCACCCCGAGCGCGCTGCCCACCTGCCGGCTGGTGGAGGCGATCGCCGCCGCCACCCCGGCCCGCTCACGCGGCATCCCGGAGACCGCGGTGTTGGTGATCGGCGTGTTCACCATCGCGAAGCCGATCCCGAAGATCAGGTACCCGGTCAGCAGCTGCCACGCCGGGGTGTGCGGCCCGGACCAGGTCAGCGGCAGCATCCCGAGGGCCATCCCGGTCCCGGCCACGGCCAGCGGCAACCGCGTCCCGCGGGCCGCGACCAGCCGCCCGGCCAGCGGCGACAGCAGCGCCGACGCCGCGGCCAGCGGCAGCGTGTACAGCCCGGCCCGCAGCGCGGACAGGCCGCGGGTCTCCTGCAGGTAGAGAGTGTTCAGGAAGAGGAACCCGCCGAGCGCCGCGAACGCGCAGATCGCGATCAGCACCGCCCCGGAGAACGGCGGCCGGCGGAACAGCCCGATCTCGATCAGCGGCTCGGCCCGGCGCGGCTCCCACCACAGCAGGCCGGTCAGCGCGGCCGCGGCGACGGCGAAGCACCCGGCGATCTCCGGCGCGGACCATCCCACGTCCGGCCCCTCGATGATCCCGAACGTGATCCCGGCGAGCAGGAGGAGGACCAGGAGCTGGCCGGCCGGGTCGAGCCGGCGCGGCCGGGGCGCCCGGGACTCCGGCACGAACAGCGCGGTGAGGATCAGCGCGCCGACGCCGACCGGCACGTTGATCCAGAAGATCGAGCGCCAGCCCAGGCCGTGCACCAGGAAGCCGCCGACCACCGGGCCGATGGCCAGGCCGAAACCGTTCACCGCGCCCCACACCCCGATCGCCCGGGCCCGCTCCCGCGGCTCGGTGAACGTGTTCGTGATGATCGACATGGCGACCGGGTTGAGCATCGAGCCGCCGATCGCCTGCAGGATCCGGAACGCGATCAGCCAGCCCAGGCTGGGCGCGATGCTGCAGAGCAGGGACGCCGCCGTGAACAGGGCCAGGCCGGTCTGGAAGATCCGGCGGCGGCCCACCCGGTCCGCCGTCGAGCCGGACAGGACCAGCAGGCTGGCCAAGACCAGGGTGTAGGCGTCGATGGTCCACTGCAGGCCGGAGACCGAGGAGCCGAGATCCTCCCGGACGGCCGGCAGCGCGATGTTCATGACGGTGACGTCCAGGCTGATGATCAGCAGGCTCATGCAGCAGATCGCCAGGACCAGGTGGCGGCGGGGCACCCGTCAGTTGTAGCCGCGCCACCGCCGGGTCAGCCGGGGAGCTTCGTCACACCTCGCGGCGCCGGGCGCGGGCGACCCAGATCAGCAGGGCCCCGACCGCCACCGCGCCGAGGCCGCCGGCCATGGTGATCAGCGCGGAGTGGCCGGCGGGGCCGGTGGTCGGCAGGGCCTGCCCCGGCGGCTCGGCCGGCGCCGAGGCCTCCTGAGTGACCTCGACCGTGCTGGTCGCGGTCACGCCGGAGGTCTGGCCGGTGGCCGTCAGGGTCGCCGTGCCGGCCTCGGCCAGCGGGACCGAGATGCGGAAGTCGCCGTTGTCGTCGGCGTTGGTGTGGAGCGACAGTTGCCGCGCGACGGGGACGAAGCCGCCGCCGGCGCCGGCCGCCGGCCGGTACGCCGCCTCGTTGTCCGAGGCGCCGTAGCTCACGGTGATCGTGATGCGCTCACGCGGCAGGAAGCCGCCACCGGAGAACGTCACGCTGCCACCGGGCTCGACGATTCCGCTGGACACCGCCGCGGCCGGCGGCTCGGCCGGATAAGGGGCGGCGTGGGCGACCGGAGCTGATATGACGATCGCCGTCAACGAGGCGACCAGAAGACTCACAGACCGAAGAAAACTCACAAACCCGAAATTAGCGGCTTGCCGGGCAGATGTCCCCGGAATCGATCAACTGCGCCCACGGGGCGACGCCGGGGGTCAACCAGAGCCGCGGCCGCACCCGGGCGCCCGGCGATCCGCTGAGCAGCGTCACGTCCAGCACGCGCCGCCCGCCCGCCGGCACGTCCAGGGTCACCGTCCCGACCGCCCGCCGCCGGTCCCGGCCCGAGCCGAACGACGTCGCGGCGCCGTCCACCCGCATCCCCGTCACCGCGCCGCCCGCCGGGCTGTAGACCGAGACGTTGGTCCGGGTGGTGTAGGGGTCGCCGGCCAGGCCCAGCCCCAGGACGGACGCGGAGAGCCCGCTCCGGGGCGCTGTCGAGCCGAGCACCACCCGCAGCGTCATCTCCCGCCGCCCGTCGCGGCGGCACGCCGGGGTCACCGCGAGCCGCGCGCTGTGCGTCAGGTAGTACCCGAGCTTGGCGCCGCTGCCGTCGTTGAGGAACACCCCCACGGCCGGCCGGTCCCCGTCGCGCTCCGGCAGCACCCCGTCCAGCGTGGTGCCGTCCAGCAGCCGGTTCTCCTGCTCGTGCGCGCTCCAGACCAGCATCCGCCGCTCGGCTGCCGCCCGGACCAGCGCGTCCTTGAGCGTGAGCGGTTCCGGCGGCCGGCGCAGCACCGCCTGGAACACCGCCCGCGCCGCCGCGGCGAAGTAGGCGTCCTGCCCTCGCGCGGAATTGCGGGCGGCATAGATCTCGGACAGCAGCAGCCGTACGGCGTTGTCCGCCCGGAGCGTCGCCCCGCCCGGCACCGGCACCGGCCCGAGCGCCCCGAGCAGGTAGGAGAGCGCCACCGGATCGGTCGCGAACACCCCGTCCACAGTCGTCCCGGACCGCCGCCGGTACATCTCCCGGGCCAGCCGCGCGACGGTCGGGAAGTGCGGGGTGAGGTTGACGTCGGCCGGGTAGACAGCCGGTTTGTCGGTCCAGAGCTGCCGGTCGGAGGCGGACAGCGGCAGCACCGGCCGCGCGAACGGCCGCAGCCCGGTGGCGCTGCCCTGATCGGCGATCCGGATCCGCCCGTGGTCGGCGCGTACCACCACGAACGCCCCCGGCATCCCACCGGTGGCGCGCACCTCGGCGAGGTTCTGGAACAGCACCAGGTAGGTGCGCGGCCCGCTGTCGCCGAGCAGGCCCGGCAGCAGCGCGGCCGTCCGGGCGGCCACGCCGAGCAGGCGCACCGCGTCCGGTAGCCGATCCTCGAGGTCGAGGACCGCTTGGCGTACGGGACCGGCCAGCCCGGCCCGGGGAATCGCCCCGATCGTCGCCCGGGCCCGCCGGAACGCCAGCTCCGCGCGGGCCAGTCCGGGCGCCGCCCGGCGCAGCGGCCCGGGGTCACGGCCGATCCCCAGCTCCCGCACGAGCCGGGCGGCCGCCACGACCTGTGGGAGCCCGTCGTGCGCCAGATCGTCCAGCACCGCGGTGACGGTCCGGGCGGCGGCCAGGTCGTCACCGGCCATCGGCAGGTGGGCGCCGATCCGTACCCCCGGGTGGGAGAGATCCGCCCGGGCCGCCCGCGTCTGGCGTTGCAGCCGGCCGAGCGTGCCCGCCGCCGCGTCCGGGTCCATCGCCAGCAGCTCCCGCTGCAGCTGCTGGACCAGGCTCTGCGCGGTTCGCAGGTGGTCGCGGGCGGACAACGCCCGGGAGCCCGCCGAGCCGGCGCCGGCGAGCAGCGTGACCAGCGCGACGGTGGAAGCGGCAAAGGCCAGGCGCTTTCCGGTCATAAATCAGAAACCTCCTCCTGTGCACATTTAAGTCCGCATAATGCGGTTGATGAACGCTTTCTGGTGATTGGGAGATCTCGTGCTCTCTGGTCGACGGTTCGCCATCACCGGCGGTACCGGCTCGTTCGGGCAGGCCATGGTGGATCACCTGCTCCGGTCCGGCGCCGCCGAGGTCCGCGTGCTCAGCCGGGACGAGGCCAAGCAGGACCAGATGCGCGCCCGCCTGCACGACGACCGGATCCGCTACCACATCGGCGACGTGCGCGACCTGGACGCGGTGCTCCGGGTGACCCGCGGCGCCGACCACGTGTTCCACGCGGCGGCGCTCAAGCAGGTGCCCTCCTGCGAGTTCTTCCCCCTCGAGGCGCTGCGCACCAACGTGCTGGGCAGCGCGAACACCGTGGAGGCCTGCGACCGCAACGAGGTCGGCTCGCTGGTGCTGCTCAGCACCGACAAGGCGGTCCACCCGATCAACGCGATGGGGATGACCAAGGCGCTGATGGAGAAGGTCGCCCAGGCGCACGCCCGGACCCGGCCGGACTCGGCCACCACGGTCTGCGTCGTCCGCTACGGCAACGTGATGTACTCGCGCGGCTCGGTCGTCCCGCTCTTCGTCGACCAGCTGCGCCGCGACCGGCCCCTGACCGTCACCGATCCGCGCATGACCCGGTTCCTGATGTCGCTCGCCGAGTCGGTGGAGCTGGTCGAGCGGGCCTTCGCCGACGCCGCCCCGGGTGACGTCTTCATCCGCAAGGCCAGCGCGTGCACCATCGGGGACCTGGCGGCCGCGCTGGGCAACCTGTTCGGGGTCACGCCGAAACTGCAGATCCTCGGGATCCGGCACGGCGAGAAGAGCCACGAGACCCTGGCCACCCGGGAGGAGTTGCGGCACGCCGAAGACCTGGGGGAGTTCTACCGGGTGCCGCTGGACAGCCGCGGGCTCGACTACGCGCCCTACGAGCTGGCCGGCGACCCCGGCGCCGAACCGCTGTTCGACTTCAACTCGGCGAACGCGCGGCGCCTGGCCGTACCGGAGATCGAGGATCTTCTGAGGGGTCTGCCGGAGATCCGGGCGGAACTGTCCGGCGTCATGGTCGCGGCCTGATGGGCGCGTCGCTGGCGGTGACCGGGGCGGGCGGCTTCCTCGGCTGGCACGTGCGGGTGCTGGCCCGCGCGCTGGGGCTGGGCGATCCGGTGGTGGTGGACGACCTGTCGAGCCCCCGGGCGCTGGCCGGCGCCGATCGGGTCCTGCACCTGGCCGGGATCAACCGGGGTGACGTGGACGGCGGGAACCGGGAGCTCGCCGAGCGGCTCGCCACCGGGCTGCGCCGGTGCGCCACGCCGCCCAGGACGGTGGTCTTCGCCAACTCGGTCCGGGCCGGGGACGGGACGCCCTACGGGACCGGCAAGGCGGCGGCGGCCGAGGTGCTCGCCGAGGCCACCCGGTGGTCCGGATCGGCGTTCGAGGACGTCCGGTTGCCCAACGTCTTCGGCGAGCACGGCCGCCCGCACTACAACTCGGTGGTGGCGACGTTCTGCCGGCAGCTCGTCGACGGCGTCGCGCCTCGGGTGCACGAGGACCGCGAGCTGCGGCTGCTGCACGCCACCGACGCGGCGGCGCTGCTGCTCGGCCGGCCGGCCGCCGGGCCGGTGCGGTGCGGCGTCGCGCACCTGCGGGATCGGCTGACCGGGATCGCCCAGCGCTACGCGGGCGGGGAGATCCCCGCGCCGGCCGATCGCCTCGACGTGCGGCTGTTCAACACCTACCGGTCGCACCACTTCCCGGCCGGGATGCCGTTCGCCCTGGCCCTGCACGCCGACGACCGTGGCCGCCTGGTCGAGGCGGTGCGGGCGCACGGCGGTGGCGGGCAGGTCTTCGTCTCCACGACCCGGCCCGGCGCGACCCGGGGCGGTCACTTCCACCTGGCCAAGGTGGAACGGTTCCTGGTGCTGCGCGGCACGGCGGAGATCCGGGTACGGCGCCTGCTGCACGCCGGGGTGCGGACGTTCCGGGTCCGCGGGGACCGCCCGGCGTTCGTCGACATGCCGGCCATGTGGGCCCACGAGATCATCAACGTCGGCGACTCCGAGCTGCTCACGCTCTTCTGGGCGAACGAGGTGCACGACGCCGGGCAGCCGGACACCTATCCGGAGCGGGTGGGCCGATGAGGGTCGGCGTGATCAGCCAGTGGTACCCGCCGGAGCCGGTGCACATCCCGGAGAACGTCGCCCGCGGACTGGTCGAACGCGGTCATCGGGTGCGGGTGGTGACAGGTTTCCCGAACTATCCCACCGGCCGGTTGTACCCCGGGTACCGGCAGCGCTGGCGGGACACCACGGTGATCGGCGGGGTCCCGGTGCGGCGGGTCCCCGGGTATCCCAGCCACGACCGGAACGGACTGCGCCGGGCGGCCAGCTACCTGGCCTACGCGGCCACCAGCGCGGTGGCCGCCGTCGACCACCTGCGCGGGGCCGACGTGCTCTACGTCTACCTGACCCCGGCCACCGTCTTCGCCGCTCCGGCGCTGCTGCGGGCGCTGCACGGGACCCCGGCGGTGGTGCACGTCCAGGACATCTGGCCGGAGGCGGTGACCGGGTCGGCGATGGTGCCGGGCGGCCCGGCCGGCCGGATCGTCTCCGGGACCCTGCACGCCGCGATGCGCGCGATCTACCGCCTGGCCTCGTCGATCGCCGTGATCACCCCGGCCATGCGGGACGTCGTGGTGAGCCGGGGCGCCGATCCGTCCCGGGTGCACGTGGTGCTCAACTGGGCCGACGAGCAGCTGTTCCGGCCGGTCGCGGCGACCCCGTCGGCCCGCGCCCGGATCGGCCGGCGGGACCGGTGCACGATCATGTACGCCGGCACCATGGGACCGTTCCAGAACATCGAGGACGCGGTCCGGGCGGCGGCCGCGGCCCGCGACGACGTCGACCTCGTGCTGGTCGGCTCCGGCCTGGGCGAGGCCGCCGCGCGCGAGCTGAGCGGCCGGATCGGCGCGGACAACGTCCGGTTCGTCGGCCGCCGGCAGATGTCCGAGATGGCCGAGCTCTACGCCGCCGCCGACTACCAGCTGGTCACGCTCCGGGACCTGCCGGTGTTCCGCGGCGTCATCCCGTCCAAGCTGCCGGCCGCGCTCTCCTGCGGCTCGCCGGTGCTGGTCGCCGCGCCCGGCGACAGCGCCGCGCTGGTCGAGGACCACGCCGCCGGGCTCGCCTGCCCGCCGGGGGACTGGCGCTCGCTGGCCGGCTGCTTCCGCCGGGCGGCAGCGCTCTCCAGCGCCGAGCGCGCCGGGATGGGCCGGCGGGCGCTGGACTGCTACCGCTCCCTGATGTCCCAGCGGGCCGGGCTGGACCGGCTCGCCGGGCTGCTCGTGGCGGCGGCCCGATGACCCGGGTGATGACCGTCGCCGGCACCCGCCCGGAGATCATCCGGCTGTCCCGGGTGATCGCCCGCCTGGACCGCACCGTCGATCACGTCCTGGTGCACACCGGCCAGAACTGGGACCCGGCCCTGCGCGACGTCTTCTTCGACGAGCTGGAACTGCCCAAACCGGACCGCGACCTGGCCGTCGACACCGGGTCGCTGGGCGCGGTCCTGGCCGGCGTGCTGGTCGGTGTGGAGAAGGCGATCACCGAGGTACGGCCGGACGCGCTGCTCGTGCTGGGCGACACGAACAGCAGCATCGCCGCGCTGATCGCCCGCCGGATGAAGGTCCCCGTTTACCACATGGAGGCCGGCAACCGCTGCTTCGACCAGAACGTGCCGGAGGAGACCAACCGGCGCCTGGTCGACCACGTCAGCGACTTCAACCTGGTCTACACCGAGCACGCCCGGCGCAACCTGCTCGCCGAGGGCCTGCATCCGCGCCGGATCACGCACACCGGCTCCCCGCTGCGCGAGGTCCTGGACCACTACCGCCCCGGCATCGCGGCCAGCCGGGTGCTGGCCCGGCTCGGCCTGCGGCCCGGCGGCTACTTCCTGGTCAGCGCGCACCGCGAGGAGAACGTCGACACCCGGCTGGACGCGCTGCTCGACTGCCTGCGCGCGGTGCGCGCCCGGTGGCGGCTGCCGGTGGTGATGTCCACCCACCCGCGCACCCGGGCGCGCCTGGCCCGCTCCGGGGTGGACACGCTGGACGGCGTCACGTTCCATCCGCCGTTCGGCTTCTTCGACTACGTCCACCTGCAGGCGCACGCCCGCTGCACGCTCTCGGACAGCGGCACGATCAGCGAGGAGGCGGCCATCCTCGGCTTCCCGGCGGTCTGCCTGCGCGAGGCGATCGAGCGGCCGGAGGCCCTGGAGACCGGGGTGACGCTGCTGGCCGGGCTGCGCCCGGAGGCCGTGCACGAGGCGATCCACCTGGCCACCACGCGGCGGGCGTCCTGCCCGGCCGACTACGAGATCACCGACACCTCGGCACGGGTGGTGGCCTTCCTCCTGTCCACCGTCCGGCAGCATCACGCCTGGGCCGGCCTGCGGTCATGACGTTCCGGGTGCTGACCACCTGTGGGGTGTTCGAGCCGGGGTTCCGCGGCGGTGGGCCGGTGCGCTCGTTGGCGCTGCTGGTGGACACCGCGCCGGTGGACGTCGACCTGACCCTGGTGACCCGGGACCGGGACGTGCGGGCCGGCGCGCCGTATCCGGGACTCTCCGGTCGGTGGATCCGGCGGGGCCGGGCCGAGGTGTTCTACCTGGCCGTGCGGGACCCGCGCGCGTGGGCGGCCCTGTGGCGGCGGGTACGCGGCGTGCGGTACGACGTCCTCTACGTCAACAGCGTCTGGTCGCCGGTGTTCACCGTGCTGCCGGTGCTGGCCCGCCGGCTCGGGGTGCTGCGCGCCCGCCGGGTGGTGGTGGCGCCCCGCGGCGAGCTGTCCGCCGGGGCGCTGTCCCGCAAGGCCTGGAAGAAGCGCCCGGTGCTCGGGCCGTGGGGCGGCGTCCTGCGCAGCCTGGACGTGACCTGGCACGCGTCCACCGGGCGGGAGGCGGCCGACATCCGGCGGGTCTACCCGTGGGCCCGGGTGCAGGTCAGCCTGAACCAGGTGCCGATGCCGCCGGAGCCGCTGGCCCCGATCCCGGGCCGGGGGCCGGCCCGCTTCGTCTTCGTCAGCCGGATCGTGCCGGAGAAGAACCTGCTGCTGGTGATCGAGGCGCTCGCCGGCCTGCCCGGCGACGCCGAGCTGGACATCTTCGGGCCGGTGGAGGACGCCGGGTACTGGCGGCGCTGCCGGCAGGCGATCGAGGACGGCGGCCTGGCCGCCCGGGTCCGCTACCGGGGCGAGCTGGCGCCGGCCACGGTCCGGGACACCTTCCGGCACTACGACGCGTTCCTGTTCCCGACCCGCGGCGAGAACTTCGGGCACGTCATCGCGGAGAGCCTGTCCGCGTCGTGCCCGGTGATCTGCTCGGACCGCACGTCGTGGACGCCGGTGCTGCGGGCCGGGGGAGGCACGGTGATCCCGGAGCCGAGCCCGGCCCGGCTGCGCGCCGAGATCGCGCGGGTGGCGGCCCGGCCGGCCGCCGAGCGCCTCGCCGCGCGGCGGGCCGCCGGCGCCGCCTACGCTCTCTGGCGGGCCGGCACGAGCAACGAGAACTTCCTGGCGACGCTCGCCCGGTGAGCACGCCGACCACCTCGGACGAGTCCGCCGCCCTGCTGCGGGCCGGCCGCGGCCTGGCGATCGGCACGGTGGTGTCGCGGGTGACCGGCTTCGGCCGGATGGTGGTGCTGGCCGCCGCCCTGGGGCTGGGCACCGAGCTGTTCGACAGCTACAACGTGGCGAACACGCTGCCGAACGTCGCCTACGAGCTGGTCTTCGGCGGCGTGGCGGCGAGCCTGATCGTGCCCCTGGTCAGCCGGGAGGTGCTCCGCGGCCGGGCGGCCGCGGCCGACTACGCGCGGCGGCTGATCTCCGCGGTCACCGGCGGCCTGGCCGCGGTCGCGGTGCTCGCCGTGCTGGCCGCGCCGGTGCTGGTGCGGATCTACTCACCCGGGCTGACCCCGGCTCAGCACCACCTGGCGGTCGTGCTGAGCTGGTTCTTCCTGCCGCAGATCGTGCTCTACGGGCTCGGCGCCACAGCGGCCGCCGTGCTCAACGCGTTCAGCCCGCACCCGGCCCCGATGTGGGCGCCGGCGGCCAACAACGTCATCGTGATCGCGGTCGGGCTCGCCTACATCGCGGCCGGCGGCAGCACCGAGCTGAGCCAGCTGTCCGGAGCGCATGTGCTGTTCCTGGGCGCCGGGACCACCGCGGGCGTGGCCGGCCAGGTCCTCGTCGTGCTCGGGGCGCTGCGCCGCCAGGGCGTGCCGCTGCGGTTGCGGTGGGACCTGACCGGCATCGGGCTGCGCCGGACCGCCCGGCTCGGCGTCTGGGTGCTGCTGTCGGTGGCGGCGAACCAGGCCGCGTACACGATGGCCGTGCGGTCGGCGTCGCACCTGGGGGCCGGCGGGGTGAGCGCGTACCAGGCCGGTTACGCCATCTTCCACGTCCCGTACGCGGTCGCCGCGGTCTCGGTGAACACCGCGGCGCTGCCCAGGATGAGCCGCGCGGCGGCCGTGCGCGACACCGCCGGCCTGGCCGCCCAGCTGTCCCGGAGCCTGCGTGTGATCTTCTTCGTCACCGCCCCGGCGGGTGTCACGCTGTTCGCGCTCGGCCCGGTGCTCAGCGAGCTGCTGTTCGCGCACGGCAACAGCACGGCGGCGGCGGTCGGGCTGGCCGGCTCGGCGGCGCGCGCGTTCGGCCCGGCGGTCGTGCCGTTCGCCGCGTACGCCGCGTTGCTCGCCGGCTTGCACGCCCTGCAGGACACCCGGGCGGTGGCGCTGCTGAACCTGCTGGTCGGCGGGCTGGCCGTGGCCGGCTTCACCGCCTCGGTCGCGGTCCTGCCGGCCGGCCTGGCCCTGTCCGGGGTAGCCGGGACGTACGCGGTGGCGTACTCCTGCGGGTGCGCGGCCGCTGGGCTCCTGCTGTACCGCCGGCTGCCCGGGGCCCGTCCCGGCCCGCTGGCCCGCGGCCACCTGCGCCCGCTGGCCGCCGCGCTGGCCGCCGGGGGCGCCGAGCTGGCCGTCGCCGGAGCCGCCCCGGCCCGGCCGCTGCTCTCCGTCACGCTGGCCGCGGCCGCCGGCGCGGCGGTCTACCTGTGCGCGGCCGGGAACCGGCGCCGGGTCCTGGCGCTGCTGGCCGGTCGGGGGCGGACCAGGCCGGTGTAGCCGGTGGCGTCCGGGTGCAGCACGACCGCCCAGAACAGCAGGCAGACCATCGACCCGCCGGAGAACAGCCACGGCTCGAAGAAGACGTCGGTCACCGCACCCACCACCAGCGCCATGAACATCGCCTGGGCGCGCGCCGCGAGAACGGCCAGGACCAGGACCGGGACGGCGAGGATGGCGGCGCCGGCGAGGCCCACGGTGGCCAGCGCCTCCGGCACGAACCCGGCGATGTCCCCGGGTGGCAGCGACCCCATCCCCACGCCGGTCCACGGGTGCGCGTGGAAGATGCTCAGGCCGTACGCCCACTGCTCGCTGCGCGAGTCGGTGTCGCGCAGCAACAGGATCGGCGAGTCCAGGAAGAAGCCGGTCCGCAGGCCCCACACCAGCAGCCAGAGCCCGCCGGCCGAGGTGACCACCAGCCCGGCGATCCGGGTTTTCGCCGGCCGCGCCGCCATGGCCAGCACCAGCAGCTCCAGTCCGAGCGCGGTGCAGCCGGCACGGGAGCCGGTCGCCACGCAGACGGCGGCCAGCAGCGCCGCGGCCGGCCAGCGCAGCCGGCGCAGGCGGACCAGCAGCAGCGGGGTCACCACGACGAGGAACGCGGCGAGCCCGTTGGCGTTCTCGAACACGCCGCGCAGGCGGTGCTGCTCGATCGCGACGGCCGGGACGAGCAGCCGGGCCGCCACGCAGGCGCCGACCAGCGCCCAGCCGAACGCGGCGAGCACGCGGGTCAGCGCGGCGATGTCCACGGTGCGGGCCGTCGCCGTGCAGAGCGCCGCGACGGCGAGCAGCCCGACCGCGCGGAAGACCGTGCCGGCCGGGTTGACGCTCCACCAGAGGCTGGCCAGGGCCAGCAGCGCGACCAGCGGCAGGGCGAGGTGGAGGGCCGGCGCCGGGGTCCGCCGGTCCGCCGGGTGGCGCCGCCGCCGGAGCGCTCGGATCGCGACCGCGGCGATCACCGGCGGCACCAGCGCCCGGGGGTCGAACCAGTGCAGCCGCAGCGTCTCGCCGAACACGCTCATCTGCGCGAAGAGCATCAGCAGAGTGAAGGCCAGGCCGACGACGGAGTGCAGGAAGGACAGCACGAGGACCGCCGCGTACCCCGCCACGAGCAGCTGGATCTCACCGTTGCCGCCGGTGAGCAGCAGCGAGGTCACCGGCAGGGCGGCGAGCGCGCCGACCGCCAGGTCGGCCCGCGGGACCGCCCTCATCGGGCCGGGACACCTTTCACCACAGCGGCCGGTGGCACGTCGCGGACCACGCACCCGTTGGCGCCGACGGTTGCGCCCTCGCCGACCACCCGCCCCTGCAGGACCGAGGCGTTCGTCCCGATCAGCGCCCGGCTGCCGATCCGGCAACCGCCGGAGACCGCCGCCGACGGGTTGACCTGCACGCAGTCCCCGAGCACCGCGTCGTGCCCGACCGTCGCGTTCTGGTTCAGGTGCACGTGCCGTCCCGCCGTCACGTTCGTCGTGATCCGTGCCCCGGCGAACAGCACCAGCCCCTCGGCCAGCGAGTTGTCCAGTCCCACAGTCGCCGCCGGGTGAACGATCCGGGCCGCCGGCCGCCCCAGCCGGTCCAGCCCGCCGGCCACCGAGGCCCGGACCCGCGGATCGCCGATCCCGATGACGTAGTACGCGTCGAGGTCGCCCAGCATCCCGCTCGGCCCCAGGCAGCCGGACCCGAGCCGGGCCACCCCGCGCAGGTCCGGCGCGCCCGGCGCGTCGTCGAGGAATCCGAGGACCCGCCACGGTCCGCCGCTGGCCTCGTTGACCGCCGTGATGACGCCGAACACCTCCCGGCCGTGACCGCCGCACCCGACGATGACGATCGGCTCCGGCGCCTGGATCCGGTGACCTGGTGTGATCATATGATCACTCGCAGCGAGGCGCGCGGTACGGTGCCCGGCGTGATCCTCCTCGTCTGCCACGCCAACCTGTGCCGCTCCCCGATGGCCGAGCATCTGATCCGCCGCGCCCTGCTCGACCGGCTCGGCCCGGAGCCGGACCCGCTCCGGGCGGGCAGCGCGGGCACCCACGCGTCGGCCGGTCGCTCGATCCACCCGTTCGCGGCGCGGGTGCTGGCCGAGGCCGGGATCGACACCACCGGCTTCCGCGCCCGGCGGCTCACCGCGGATCTGGTCGCCGGCGCGGATCTGGTGCTGACCGCGACCCGGCGGCAGCGCGCGGCCTGCGTCGCGTTCGAGCCGGCCGCGGTACGCCGGGTGTTCACGATCGCGCAGTTCGGCAGGTACGCCGCGGCGCTGCCCCCGCCCGGCGCGCCGGCCACCGGCACCCCACGGCAGCGGCTGGGCGCGCTGGTCGAGCGGCTCGGGCTGGTCCGCGGCGGCGTGCCGGTCGTGCCGGGGGAGCAGGAGGACCTGGCCGACCCGGTGCACGAGCCGATCGCGGCGTTCCGGCGGTGCCGCGACGCGATCGAGCCGGTCGCCGGGACGCTGGCCGGGCTCATCGCGGCGAGCCCACCCGCCGCCGTGAGTGCGCCGGAACCGTGACCTCGCGCGGCGGCTCGTCGCCGGCGCGCGGCCGGTGGCTGCCACCGTCCTTCGCGGCGTACTCGTCGTAGTAGTAACAGGCGTCGGCGCCCTTGGTGGCGAGCATGTTCAGCACGCAACCGAGCAGTCGCGCGTCTACCGCCCGCAGCGCCTTGACCGCGGTGGCCACCTGGGCGCTCGTGGTTTTTCCGGCCCGGGCCAGTAGCAGGGCGCCGTCGGCGCGGGCGGCGACCACCGCCGCGTCGGTGACCGGCAGCAGCGGCGGACAGTCCACCACGATCGTGTCGAACCGGCCGCGCAGGTCGGTCAGCAGCTCGGCCATCAGGTGCGAGCCGAGCAGCTCGCTCGGGTTCGGCGGGAGGAAGCCGCTGGGCAGTACGAACAGGCGCTCGCCGTACTGCTGCACGACGTCGTCGACGGACGCCTGGCCGGCCAGCACGGTGGTCAGCCCGACCGAGCCCTCCAGGCCGAGGTAGTCGGCGACCCGCGGCCGGCGCAGGTCGGCGTCCATGATCAGGACGCGCTGGCCGTTCTCGGCGCAGAGCATGGCCAGCCCGCACGCCGTGGAGGACTTGCCCTCGCCGGGCATCGCGCTCGTCACCACCAGCATCGTGACCGGTTTGTCGACGTCCACGTACCGCAGGTTGGTGCGCAGTTGCCGCAGCGCCTCGGTGCGTGCGGAGTGCCCGGTGCCGGCCACGTTGAGCGGCCCGGACCTGACCTCGGCGTCGTAGGGCAGCCCGGCGATGACCGGCGCCCCGGCCACCTCCTGCAAGCCCTCGGGGGTCTTGACGGTGGTGTCCAGCAGGTCGCGCAGGACCGCCGCGCCCAGCCCGGCGAGCAGCCCGAGCAGGGTGGCGATCCCCAGATTGCGCACCGGGCGCGGCGAGACCGGGTCGTCGGCGGTCTCCGGCCCGGCCACCACCTCGACCTTGACCGAGGGGATCTCCCGGCCGGGTGGCGTCTCCAGCTGCTCCACCCGGATTTTGAAGCGGTGGGCGAGCGCGGACGCGACGAGCTGGGACCGCTCGCGCGAGCTGTCGGTGACCGTGGCGCGCAGCAGCACGGTCTCCGGCATCGCCTGCGCGGAGATCCGGGTGCGGACCTGGTCGGCGGTCAGCCCCAGGCGCCGGTCCTGCGCCACCAGCCGGGCCAGGCGGTCGCTGGTGAGCAGGCTCTGGTAGGAGCGGACCCGCTGCTGGGAGAAGAGACCGCCCTGGTAGGCGTCGGACACCCCGGTGTTCGGCGTGGTGATGAAGAACGTCACGGACGTCGCGTACAGCGGCGTGGCGCGCAGGGTGACCAGCGTCGCGATGCCGGCCGACGCCAGCACCGCGGCGAGCAGCAGCCACCAGCGCTTACGGGCGACCCGGATGTAATCCCGCAGATCCACGCGACCCTCCCAAATCATGAATAAGGCCACGATATCGAGAGCAAACCGCAAAAAAGAAAAAATTGCTTGTTCTGTACGATCGGGGACGGGCGCCCCCTAAGCTCAACCCGGTGGAGGTGCAGCTCACCGACCTGCTCGGCCGCCGGCAGATCGACACCGGCCTGTCGGCGATCGCCGGTCACCTGACCGGCAAACGGGTCCTGGTCACCGGCGCGGGCGGCTCGATCGGCTCGGAGCTGTGCCGCCAGATCCACCGCGCCGCCCCGGCCGAGTTGATCATGCTGGACCGCGACGAGTCCGCCCTGCACGCCGTGCAGCTCTCGCTGGACGGCCGCGGGCTGCTCGACGACCCGTCGGTGCTGCTGGCGGACCTGCGCGACGCCACCGCCGTGCGGGCGGTCTTCCGCGACCGGCGGCCGCAGGTGGTGTTCCACGCGGCCGCGCTCAAGCACCTGCCGCTGCTGGAACGGTTCCCCGGCGAGGCGGTGGCGGTCAACATCCGCGGGACGCTGACCGTGCTGGAGGCGTCCGCCGGGGTCGAGCGGTTCGTGAACATCTCCACCGACAAGGCCGCCAACCCGTGCTGCGTGCTCGGCTACACCAAGCGCATCACCGAGCGGCTCACCGCGCACACCGCCGCGGCCGGCGCCGGCACGTTCCTCAGCGTGCGGTTCGGCAACGTGCTGGGCAGCCGCGGGTCCGTGCTCACCACGTTCCGGGCGCAGATCGCGGCCGGCGGCCCGCTGGTGGTCACGCACCCGGACGTGACCCGGTACCTGATGACCACGCGGGAGGCGGTGCACCTGGTGATCCAGGCCGCGGCGATCGGCGGCGGCGGTGAGGCGCTGGTGCTCCAGATGGGCGAACCGGTGCGGATCGCCGAGCTGGCCCGGCGGCTGGCCCGGCACGCCCCGGTCCCGATCGAGATCGTGTACTCCGGCCTGCGGCCCGGCGAGAAGCTGCGGGAGGAGCTGTTCGGCGCCGGTGAGGTGGACCGGCGGCCCCGGCATCCGCTGATCTCGCACGTCCAGGTGCCGCCGCTCGATCCCACGGCGATCCGCTTCCTGGACGGCCACGGCGACGCCGGCACCCTGATCACCCAGCTGGCCCGGCTCTGCGACATGCCCGCGCCGGTCCAGGCGTCCGGCTGAGCGGACGGGACGTTGGTCACATCGACAGCGTGTTTCCGGATGGACGCCATGTGGGCATGGTGGGCGGCATGCAAATCTGGCCGGGGAATCCGTATCCGCTGGGTGCGACGTACGACGGGGGCGGCACCAACTTCGCCATCTTCAGCGAGGTCGCGGACCGGGTGGAGCTGTGCCTGTTCGACGACGAGGGCAACGAGACGCGGGTCGACCTGCCCGAGCGTGAGGCGCTGGTGTGGCACGGCTACCTGCCGCGGGTCACCCCCGGCCAGCGGTACGGCTTCCGCGTGCACGGCCCGTACGATCCGGCCCGGGGGCTGCGCTGCAACCCGAGCAAGCTGCTGCTCGACCCGTACGCCAAGGCGATCGACGGCGACTACCGGTGGGACCAGGCGCTGTTCTCGTACAACTTCGGTGACCCGCTGTCGTTCAACGACGCCGACTCGGCGCCGTTCGCCCCGAAGTCGGTGGTGATCAACCCGTTCTTCGACTGGGGCAACGACCGGCCGCTCAAGGTGCCGTTCCACCAGACGGTGATCTACGAGGCGCACGTCAAGGCGATGACCGTCAACCATCCGGCCATCCCCGAGGACGTCCGCGGCACCTACTCCGGGCTCGCCCATCCGGCGATGATCACGTACCTCAGGAACCTCGGCATCACCGCCGTCGAGCTGATGCCGGTGCACCAGTTCGTGCACGACAGCGGCCTGGTCGAGCGCGGACTGTCGAACTACTGGGGGTACAACACCATCGGGTTCTTCGCCCCGCACAACGGCTACGCCTCGTTCGGCGGCCGCGGCGGCCAGGTCCAGGAGTTCAAGTCGATGGTCAAGGCGCTGCACCAGGCCGGCATCGAGGTGATCCTGGACGTCGTCTACAACCACACCGCGGAGGGCAACCATCTGGGCCCGACGCTGTCGTTCCGCGGCATCGACAACCCGGCGTACTACCGGCTGGTCGACAGCGACAAGCAGTACTACTACGACACCACCGGCACCGGGAACAGCCTGAATGTCCGGCACCACGAGTCGCTGCGGCTGCTCATGGACTCGCTGCGGTACTGGGTGACCGAGATGCACGTCGACGGCTTCCGCTTCGACCTGGCCGCCTCGCTGGCCCGGGAGTTCCACGAGGTGGACCGGCTGGCCGCGTTCTTCGACCTGGTCAACCAGGACCCGGTGGTCTCCCAGGTGAAGCTGATCGCCGAGCCGTGGGACGTCGGCGACGGCGGCTACCAGGTCGGCGGCTTCCCGCCGAACTGGACCGAGTGGAACGGCAAGTACCGCGACTCGGTCCGCGACTTCTGGCGCGGCGAGCCGTCCAGCCTCGGCGAGTTCGCGTCCCGCTTCACCGGCAGCTCCGACCTGTACGAGATCGACGGCCGCCGCCCGATCGCGTCGATCAACTTCGTCACCGCGCACGACGGCTTCACGATGCACGACCTGGTGTCGTACAACGAGAAGCACAACGACGCGAACGGCGAGGGAAACCGGGACGGCGAGAGCCACAACCGGTCCTGGAACTGCGGGGTCGAGGGCCCCACCGAAGATCCCGAGATCATCGTGCTGCGCGAGCGGCAGAAGCGGAACTTCCTGGCCACGCTGCTGCTCAGCCAGGGCGTGCCGATGATCCTGCACGGCGACGAGCTGGGCCGCACCCAGCAGGGCAACAACAACGTCTACTGCCAGGACAACGAGCTCAGCTGGGTGGACTGGCAGGCCGCGCGCGAGGAGGACCCGCTCACCCACTTCGTCCGGGCCATCACCAGGCTGCGCGCCGAGCACCCGATCTTCCGCCGCCGGCGCTTCTTCACCGGCGAGATCGCCGGCGACAACAAGCTGCCGGACATCGCCTGGCTGCGCCGGGACGGCGAGGTGATGACCGAGGCGGACTGGAACACGCGCAGCGGCATGACCATGACGGTGTTCCTGAACGGGCACGGCATCCCGGAACGTGACGCGCTCGGCGAGGAGATCACCGACGACTCGTTCCTGCTGCTGTTCAACCCGCTCAACGAGGACGTGTCGTTCACGCTGCCGCCCGGCGAGTACGGCCCGACCTGGGAGATCGTCGCCCACACGGGCGACCCGTTGCTGGCCCGTAAGCGCCGGACCACCCGGGCCGGCAGCAACGTCGACGTCATCCGCCACGCCCTGGTGGTTCTGCGCTGCCGCATCTGACCCACCCCTCACTCGCAGCCACCGGCCCGCCGGCTGGTCCTCAAGGACTGTCTCCCGGCGTGCGGGAGACCCCTGAGCGCCAGCCGCCGGCCGGTGCTCGGGGGTCCGGCGTTGCCGCTCCTGCGGGAGGCGCGGGCGGCGGATGCCGGCCCTCCGCTCCGCGGAGGCGAGCGCGAAGGTGGAGGCGTAGAGATCGCCGTGGCCGGTCCCGGTCACGCCGTCCCTGGCGGCAGCGTCAGCGGTCCGCTGGGGGAACACCGAGAAGTTCGAGGGTACGCGCGTCGGGCCCGTCGTAGTAGCGTTCCAGGACCTGCCGGAACACCGCCGGATCGTCCGCGGCCTCGGCGAACAGCGTCATCGACGAGCGCAGCTTCAGGTCGTCCGGATGACCGAGGATCTGCGACGCCGTCCGCCCCCGCACGCCGAGCAGCGTCCGCGCGCACTCCACCAGGCGTGGCCCGAGCACCGGGTGGGCCAGGTAGGCGCGCGCCTCGTCCAGGTCGCGGATCGCGTAGGCCCGCGCCGTCGGGCTCGATCCCAGCCCGGCCAGCTGCGGGAAGACGAACCACATCCAGTGCGAGCGCTTGTGGCCGGCGGCCAGCTCGGCACGGGCCTGCTCGTGCACGCCGCCCTGGGCGTGGACGAACCGTTGCAGGTCAGCCATGCCGCGAGCCTAGCGAGGTGGCCCCGGGAACGCGCGCCACCCGGGTCGCGCACCCCTCGACCGTGACCCCGGCGAGGTCCGGGCCGGCGAGCACCCTGGTCGCCCAGCGGCCGGCGGCACACCGGACGGTGCCGATCAGTTGTCGAACTCGCCGTCCTTGGCGCCGCCCACGAACGCCGTCCACTCGGACGGGGTGAAGAACAGGACCGGTCCCTCCGGGTTCTTCGAGTCGCGGACCGCCCGGCCGCCGTCGGGCAGCTCGGCCACCTCCACGCAGTTGTCCGAATAGCTGCGGGTGCTCCGGCGCCAGGCCGCCGCCCTCCGGTCAAAACTCGCAGCGTAGGTCTTCTCTGTCATCTCGCACCTCCGGGGCAATTCTCGGCATTCCCGTTCGCCGGAAACTGTCCGAGATCCGTCTCAATACGACAAACGGCACGATGATGCACGTGCATGTGAAAAATCAGAACAGGGTGAGCGGCTCGTCCGCCACCGGCGGCGGCGTGGGCTCGGGCAGCGCCGGCAGGCCGGGAACCCGGGCGCGGACCTCGGCGTGGAAGCGGCGGGCCAGCTCCGGGGCGTCGGCGTTGTCCGGGGTGTGCACGAAGAACGTCGGCGAGCGGCCCTCCCGCAGCCAGCCGGCCACCGTCGCGACCCACGGCTGCCAGCCGGCGACCGTCCGGGCCGGGTCGTCGCGGCCCAGGTAGCGCACGATCGGGCGGTCGGTGAGCGCGGTGTCGCGGCGGGGCATGCGCGGCTTCTTGAGCCACGCGTCACGCTCGGCGTCACTGGTCGGCGGGGTGGCGAAGAACGCGGTGGTGTCGAACGGGATCCACTCCGCGCCGGCGTTCGCCAGGACCTCTTCGAGACCGCGCGGGGCGGTGAAGAACTCGGGGTGGCGCACCTCCACGGCGTACCGGAAAGCACTCGGCATGGACCGCAGGAAGCGTGCGAGAACAGCGAGATCTCCAGGTCCGAAGGACCCCGGAAGCTGGATCCACAGGGCCGGGGCGCGCGGTCCGAGCGGCTCGACGGCGTCCAGGAAGGTCCGCAGCTCCGCCTCGAAGCCGGAGAGACGCAGTTCGTGGGTGATCCGTCTCGGCAGCTTGGGGATCAGCCGGAAGTCCGCGGCGGTCTGCGCGGCCCAGGTGGCGACGGTCTCGCGGGCGGGCGTGGCGTAGAACGTGGTGTTGCCCTCGACGGCGTTGCACCACTGCGCGTACGCCCGCAGCCGGTCCCCGGCCGCGAACCGGCTCTGCCAGGCCTTGAGCGACCACATTGCGCAGCCCACGTGCAGGGCTCGGACTCCGGAGTGCACGCTGCCACGGTATCCAGTACGGTCAGGCCTTCCGACGGGGGAGGGGACGATCGATGCCGTATTCGCCGGGCGAGGTGGCCGGGAAACTCGGGGTCAGCATCGACACGCTGCGCTACTACGAGCGCATCGGACTGCTGCACGGCATCGAGCGGAACACGGCCGGGCAGCGGATGTTCTCCGACGACGACCTGGGCCGGATCGGTCTGCTGCGGTGCCTGCGCGACTCCGGCATGCCGATCGCCCGGCTGCGCCGCTTCGCGGAGCTGCTGCACGACGGCCCGGACGCTGCCGAGCAGCGCGTCCAACTGCTCGCCGAGCACGACCGGGAGATCGACGAGAAGGTCGCGCGGCTGCGGCGGGAACAGGAACGTGTGCGCGAGAAGATCGCCTGGTACCGTGCCGAGACCGCGCGTACTCAGGAGGCTCAGTGACCCGGATCGTCATCCGCGTCGCAGCTGTGGCGCTGCTGCTCGCCGGTCTGGCCGCCGGCGTCTACGTCGGACAGCAGCGGCCGCCCGCGACCGGCGCGGCGATGGACCCGGTGCAGGCCGAGGCCATCGACATGCAGTTGGTCAAGGACCGGCAGAACCAGCACGCCGCGGCCCGCGCGCGCTACACCGAGGCCGAGGGCGCCGCCGCGGCGAAGGCGGCCTCGGCGGCCCGGACCGCCTCCGGCTACGCCAAGGAGCTGGACAAGAAGGTCGTCGCGCAGAAGAAGGCGGCCCAGCAGAGGAAGAACAGCGGGCCGGTCGCCTTCGGCGGGTCGATTCCCAGCTCGTGCGGCGAGTTCAGCGGCAGCCGGGCGATCGGTTGCGCGCTCACCCTGTCCGCCGGGTTCGGCCTCGACCAGTTCGCCTGCCTGAACAAGCTGTGGAACAAGGAGAGCGGCTGGAACTACCGCGCCGAGAACCGCAGTTCCGGCGCCTACGGCATTCCGCAGTCGCTGCCCGGCTCCAAGATGGCGTCGTTCGGCGCGGACTGGCGGACCAATCCGGCCACCCAGATCAAATGGGGTCTGGACTACATCAAGAAGCGCTACACCACCCCGTGCGGCGCGTGGAACCACTCGGTGCAGTTCAACAACTATTAGGGCCGCTGGCGTGGGCGCCGTCAGGGGCGGCGCATGCTGTGCGGTCGGTGCCCGCTGGTTCGAGGCCGGACTGTTCGACTGGGACGGGTGCTCGTCGACTCCGAGCGGATCACCAACACGGTGCTGCGCGAGCGGCGCCGGACGCCCGAAGATCGAGCTGCGGCTGCGCACGGCCCCGCTCAGCCGCCGGTGAGCTCGCTCTCGATCTCCGCGGGCGCGCGCATCCGCCACGCGTCGGTGATCAGCTCGGCGAGGCGACCGGCGGTGACCAGGGGCAGGCGCAGCATGACCAGCGGCAGGCCGTCGTACCCCGGGGTGGTGAAGAACAGGTCCGGCTCGCCGAGCAGCAGCGCCTGTTTCTCCGCCTCGTCGCCGACGAACAGCACCGCGACGTCGGTGCGGATCGTGCGCGGCTTCCCGGGCCGGCGCTCCGGGTAGGACCAGACGAAGCCCTTGTTCGCCACCCGGAAGTCGAATCCGTCACTGTCGATCTCGGCCACCTGGGGCAAGGCCAGGGCAAGCCGGCGTACGTCGTCCGCGTCAGCCATGCTGCCGACACTAGTGTGTGCCTGTGACAGAACAGATCTGCGAAGTGGTGATCACAGCGGGTTCGGCGGAGTGGCTGGCCGGGTTCACCCGTGGCCTGGTGGAGCGGCGGCTCGCGGCGTGCGGGCAGATCACCGCGGAGGTCCGGTCGATCTACCGGTGGCAGGGCGCGGTGCAGGACGAGGCCGAGGCGCGGGTGGCGCTGCACACCCGGGTGTCGCTGGTCGACCGGATCGTGGCGGCCGCGGCGGCCGAGCATCCGTACCAGGTGCCGTGCGTGCTCGCCCTGCCGGTGACCGGCGGCAACCCGGACTATCTGCGCTGGGTGCTGGAGCAGACCTCGGTTACCGGATGACCACCTCGACCAGGCGGGACTGATCGTTCACGCCGTTGGCGGCGAGCGTGACGACCCGTACCGCGTCAGTGGTTCTGGGGGTGAACGCCGAGACCGTCCGGGTCGCGCTGTTCCCGCGCACCGAGGCCACCGTCACCCAGCCCGCCGCGGCGGCCACCTGGACGTCCCAGTCCCGCAGCCCCCGGTCCGCGGTGGTGGTGACTTCGACCTCGCCGATCCGGTGCGGCGACTGCCAGTCCAGCTGCCACCGGTCCGGCCAGCGCCTGCCCGTGGTGTCGTTCCACATGGTGTCCAGCCGGCCGTCGATCGCGGCGCACGCCGGGCTGCCGGCCCGGGCCGACGAGGCGGTGACGCGTGAAGCGAGCGCCAGCAGGCCGGCGCCGGGCGGTGGGGCGGTGACCTCGACCGGTACGTCGACGGCCCGTCCCCGGCCGCGCACGCGCACGTGATAGGTCCCCGGTGGGGTGCCGGTGGCGGCGGTGACCGCGACCGGGACGTCGCTGGTGTAGCCCGGCGGCAGCCAGGTGGAGATCAGCGAGCGGGGGAGGTGCAGCGCGGCCGGCGCGTCCAGCGTGGCGTCCGCGTAGACCGGCTCGTCGGACGTGTTCGTGAGGCGCACGGTCAGGTCACCCCCGTTGCACTGCCCGGTGGTGATCGCCAGCGTCCCCGGGTCGACAGCGACCGGGGGAACCGTCAGCAGCGCCGCCGTCAGCAGCCGGATCACGCCGTGACCAGCCCGGGCCGCACCCGGTCGGAGACGAACGAGGCGCGGGTCGCGATCGTCCCGCCCCGCCGGGTCACGTGCGACATCACCCGGAAGTCGGCTCGCATCGAGTCCCGGCCCAGTTCGCACCGCACATAGCCGCGCTGGGCGTTGGCCAGCCGCAGGTGCGGGTTGTACCGCAGCTGCAGGTCCAGCTGCGGAGTGCTGTCGCTGCCGTCCCCGCCGCTGGAGATCGAGGTGCCGACGAGCTCGACGGCGACCACCGGGGCATCCGCCCGGGGGCGCAGGTCGGCCGCGTAGTTGTAGTGGATGTCCCCGGAGACCACCACGGTCCCGGGCATCCGCGCGGCCAGCTCCAGGATCCGCGCCCGGTCGGCGGCGTAACCGTCCCACTTGTCCATGTCGAGCCGGCCGGCCGCCCCGCCGTACCGGCACTCGGCCATCATGACCTGCTGGGCCAGGACGTTCCACCGGGCCGGCGACCGCTGCATCCGGCCGAGCAGCCAGTCACGCTGTTCCGCGCCGAGCAGTGTGCGCCGGGGATCGTCGCGCGCGTCGCACCCGGCCCGCAGGTTGTCCCCGCAGGCCTGGTCCGAGCGGTGCTGCCGGGTGTCCAGCACGAAGGCGTGGGCCAGGTCCCCGAACCGGAACCGCCGGTAGAGCGACATGTCCGGCCCGGCCGGCTGCCGTGGGCGTCGCAGCGGCTGGTTCTCCCAGTAGGCGCGGTAGGCGTTCGCCCGCCGCACCAGGAAGTCACGCGCCGCGACGGCGGTGGACCGGGACGCCCCGTCCGCGTAGTTGTCCTGCACCTCGTGGTCGTCCCAGGTGAGCACCCACGGGAAGGCGGCGTGGGCGGCCTGCAGATCGGGATCGGTGCGGTAGAGCGCGTACCGCATCCGGTACAGGTCGAGCGTGTCGGTTTCCAGCTCGAACGTGTCCGGCAGCCGGAGCGAGGAGTCCATCCGGTCCCCGCCCACGCTGGTGATCGCGCCCTCGTAGATGTAGTCGCCGAGGAAGAGGACGACGTCGAGGTCCTCCGTCGCCAGGTGCCGCCACGCGTCGTAGTAGCCGTCGCCGTACGCCTGGCAGGAGGCGATCGCGAAGCGCAGCGCGGCTGGCGACGCCGTCCTGGCCGGCGCGGTCCGGGTCCGGCCCGGCGGGCTGACGTGCCCCCGGCAGCGGAACCGGTAGTGGTACTCCCGGTCCGGCCGCAGCCCGCGCACGTCCACGTGCACCGAGTGGCCGTACTCCGGCGTCGCGGTGTACGTGCCGTCGCGCACCACCCGGGTGAACCGGCTGTCCTCGGCTACCTGCCACTGCACCGGGTATCGCACCGGCGGCAGCCCGCCGGAGGGCTCCAGCGGGCGGGGCGCCAGCCGGGTCCAGAGCAGCACGCCGTCCGGCAGTGGGTCCCCGGAGGCGACACCGAGAGTGAACGGGTCGTCGATCCGGGGCGCCGCGGGAAGCGCTCCGGCCATCGCCAGGGCGAGCAGCCGACGGCGGGGAATGCCGACCATGACAACTCCTATGTCCGGATATTTCCGGGCAATGCTAACCATCGCTGGCCGTGCCGGGTCGCCATGTTGGCCGCCTGTCCACGTACCGACGCAAAATGTTCATGCCGGAAGCCATCCGTGGACGTGGAGTTCCGGCGGATCTGTGGTGTGCCGTTCGCCGCATCGCTCCGCTCGCGGCGGCGGATTCCGTCATTCCGGTACGTCCATCGACCGGCGCCGACCCTTTTGGTTACCCGGGGTGAGGGCGGGTACCGTCGGCCGCACCATGCCAGACTCCAGCGGCCACGCCCGGCTCTCCCCACCGGCCCCCGCCTCCGGCCCCGTCTCCCGGGCGGCCGCGGTCGCCGCTTCCGCGCCTGCGCCGGCCCCCGCATTCCGGCCGGCCACGGTCGCCGCCCCGGGCAGCGCGCCGGCCGCGACCGGCGCCCCCGTCTCCTCGTCGGCGCCCGCCCGTCCGGTGGTGTCCCCGGAGGTCCCGGTCCACCCCTCCGGCCGGCGGCTCGGCGTGATCCTCGGGGCGGTCCTCGCGATCCTCGCCGCGGTGAACGTCGCCGACAAGTACGGCCCGCGCCACACCGGTTTGGTCGCCGGCCCGCTGGTCGCCCTGACCCTGGTGCTGATCGCCCGCCGCGCCGGCCTGTCCTGGCACGACCTCGGTCTCTCCCGGCGCACCCTGGTCCCCGGCCTGAGGTACGCCCTCGGCGCCGTCGGCATCGTCGCGGCGATCTACACGCTCGGCGCCGCGATCCCGGCCACCCGGGTCGCGTTCCACGACGTCCGCTACCACCTGCACCCCGGCGCCGCCCTGCTCACCGCGTTCGTCGTGGTCCCGCTCGGCACCGTCCTGCTGGAGGAGGTGGCCTTCCGCGGCGTCCTGCTCGGCCTGGTCCACCGGCACCGCGGCGCCACCTGGGCGAGCATCACGTCCTCCGTCCTCTTCGGCCTCTGGCACATCCTCCCGTCGCTGCGCCTGGCCCAGGTCAACAAGGCCGTCGGCGGTGCCCTGGGGATCGGCGCCACCGGCCAGATCCTGGCGATCCTGGGCGCGGTCGCCTTCACCGCCCTGGCCGGCCTGCTGCTCTGCGAACTCCGTCGCCGCTCCGGCAGCCTCCTCGCGGCCGCCGCCCTGCACTGGGCCACCAACGGCCTCGGCCTCCTGGTGGCCACGGTCCTCGCCACCACCCGCCTCACCTGACCCTCGTCGGCCGCGCCCGAGCAGCGCGAACGACTCCAGCGGCCAGCCGCCCGCCGGCCGCGCCCGGCGGAGCCACCTCTGGCTGCCAGCCGGCTTCGCCTGGCCGGTGTCCGGGGCGGGTTGCGGGGAATGTGGCGGCCGGCCGTCTCGGGTGGGCGGCTCGGGCGGGCCGCGGCCGGTAGGGTCGGCGCATGCGTGTTCCCACTGCTGTGATCACTGCCGGATCGCTCATCGGCGGGTGGCAGGTCGCCCGCCGCACCGGGGTGCGGCCGCTCGGCGGGGCGGTCCTGGCCGCCGGCGGGCTGCTGGCCGGCCGCGAATGGGCCCGCCGCACCAGTCCCGCCGTCACCGGCGCGCTGGCCGCGACGTATCTCGGAGCCTTCGGCCTGTCCCATCCCCTGGCCAGGAAGATCGGCTCCTGGCCGGCGGTCCTCACGGTCTCCGCGGTCACCGCGGCGATCTCCTACGCCGCCGCGGACCGGCGCTGACATGCGCGAGACACCTGAGGAACTGGCCGATCTGCAGCGCCTGCTGGACGCCTCGCTCGGCGGGGCCACCACCCACCTGAAGTCCGTAGTCGCCGGGCGCACCATCACCGCCGAGCAGCTCGCCGGGGTGCTGACCGGCATGTGCGTGCTGTCGGTCTCCACCGTGACGGCGAAGGGTGAGCCGAGGATCAGCGCGGTCGACGGCCACTTCCTGCACGGCAAGTGGATCTTCGGGACCGCGCGGACCGCCGCGAAGGCCCGGCACCTGGTCACCCGCCCGGCCGCCAGCGTCTCCCACCTGCGCGGAGAGGACCTGGGCGTCTTCGTCCACGGCCGGACCGAGATCCTCGATCTCACCGAAGAGGCCGAGATCTCGGCGTATGTCCGGGAATTCTATGGGGACGACGCCTTCGACTGGGAGAACGACGTCGTCTACTTCCGCTTGCGTCCGCACTTCATGACCGTCTACGCGCCGGACCTGACGAAACTCCGGTGACCGTGGTGGGGCCTGGGGGAGGGCCCCACCACGGATCATCTCACTGGTAGACGCGCACGTAGTCGACCAGCATCCGGCTGGGGAACGGGGTGCTGGCGTCGATCGGACCGGGGAAGTCGCCACCGACGGCCAGGTTCAGGATCAGGTAGAACTGGTGGTCGTAGATCCACGGCCCGCGGGTGTTCTCCACGGTGTCCTTCGCCGCGGTGAAGACCAGCGTGTTGTCGAGGAAGAACCGCATCCCCTTGCTGTCCCACTCGACCGCCCAGACGTGGAAGTCCTGCGAGAGGTCCACCGTCGAGTACTTCTGGCCGTACCCGCCGGCCCCGTTGTACGCCGGCGCGTGCAGCGTCGAGTACGCCTCGCTGGTGTTGCGCCCCAGCACCTCCATGATGTCGATCTCCCCGTTGTACGGCCACGGCCGTCCCTGCAGGAAGTCCGACCCCATCATCCAGAAGGCCGGCCACAGCCCGTTGCCCTTCGGCACCTTGATCCGTGCCTCGATCCGGCCGTACTGGACGTGGAACTTGTTGCTGGTGTTCATCCGCGCCGAGGTGTACTGCCGGCCCTGGTAGTCCTGCTTGCGGGCCTCGACGACGAGCTGCCCGGCGCCGTTCATCGACGCGTTCTCGCTGTTCGGCGTGTAGTACTGGATCTCGCCGTTCTGCGGGACGCCCGGGTCGTACGTCCACTTCGAGGTGTCCGGCTTGGCTCCGTTCGCGCCGTTGAACTCGTCGGAGAAGACCAGCCGGGTGGCCGGGAAGGCGGGGTCGGCCGGCTTCGCGGGCGGGTCGACCGGGTTGCCGCCGGTGCCGTACACGCTGAACTCCCAGAGCGAGTATCCGTACGGGCCGCCGCGCGCCGTGCCGTACATCCGCACGTAGCGCCCGCTGCCGGTGGCGTTGATGACGTCCTTGAGGCCGTCACCGGTGGTGGTGGAGTAGATGGTGGTCCAGTTCGTGGCGTCCGGCGAGACCTGGATCTGGTAGGCCTTGCCGTACGCCGGGTCCCACTGCAGCACCACCTGGGTGACCTGCGCGGTCGCGCCGAGGTCGACGTAGATCCAGCCCGGGTCCACCCAGCCGTTCGTGGAGCTGGTGGCCCAGCGGCTGGCCGGGTCGTTGTCGAACGCCCTGTCGGCGGTGCACGGGTTGCAGTTGACGTCGTTCTGCTCGGAGGAGGCGCGCGCCGGTTTGCCGTACGACAGCAAGCGGTTCGTTGGGTTTGTCACGACGCTGCCGGAGAAGACCTGGAATTCCCAGAACGAGTAGCCGTACGCCTCCAGGGCGCGCTGCGTCAGGTTGATCCGGACGTAGCGCGCGGTCCCGGAGACCGTGACGCTCTGCTGGCCGCCGGTCGCCGTGGTGGTGGCGTAGGCCTGCGTGTAGGTGGCGCCGTCGGTGGAGAACTGGATCGTGAACGCCTTGGCGTAGGCGCCCTCCCAGTTGATCGCGATCCGGCTGACCGAGGTGGACGCGCCCAGGTCGACCTGGAACCACTGGCTCGCGGCGAACGCGCTCGACCAGCGGGTGCCGTTGTCGCCGTCGACCGCTGCGGTCGCCGGCGTGCCGGCCCACTCCGACGAGGATGCGGTGACCGGCTTGTTCTGCGAGACGAGTGTTTCCGCGGCCTGCGCGCCGCTGGGGGCGACGCACAGGGCGCCCAGCAGGCCGGCGACAGCCGCCATGGACCATCTTCGGGGGATTTTCCGGGCAGGGGACATCGACATGGGTACTCCCTGGAGGATGTGTCGAAGCTGTTTCCACCTGAGGAACACGTTGTGAAACCGCTCTTGCCGGACACTGTGTCGCCGCGGTGAACCGGTGTCAATGGGTGGCCGGAACCGGTTCCGGCAGCGGTTCCGGCGTTGCCGCAGGTCAACCGCGACGTGGGCGGTGGCCGGGGTGGGAGGTTCCGGAACCGTCCGCCGCCCGGAAAAGACCATTGCGGGGTACGGCCGCGGCGCCGGTCCATAGCTATGTACGCTCGTACACATGACCTCTCCTGACGCACGGTCCATGCGCGAGCGCATGCTCGCCGGCGACCTGTACATCGCCGACGACCCGGAGCTGGCCGAGGCGGCGCTGCGCGCGTTCGACCTGATGGACGAGTTCAACGCGACGCCGATCCGCAACTTCGACGAGCGCCGCCGCCTGCTTGCCGACCTGTTCGGCGAGGTGGGCGAGGGGGTGGAGATCCGGCCACCGCTGCGGGTCGACTACGGCCGGCACATCCGGGTGGGCGCGCGCACGTTCGCCAACTTCGGCCTGGTCGCGCTCGACGTCGCTCCGATCACCATCGGCGCGGACGTGCAGATCGGCACGAACGTCCAGCTGCTCACGCCCACCCACCCGATCGAGGCGGGCCCCCGCCGGGACAGGTGGGAGGCCGCGAAGCCGATAGTCATCGGCGACAACGTCTGGCTCGGCTCCGGAACGATCGTGCTGCCCGGCGTCACGATCGGGGAGAACACGGTGGTGGGGGCGGGCTCCGTGGTGACCCGCGATCTGCCGGCCGATGTCGTGGCGGTGGGCAACCCGGCGCGCGTGGTCCGTACCATCGATCCTTCTTGATCGTGTCCCAGGAGGCCGGTGTGACAGATGACCCGCGGACGGCCCGGCGGGCCCGGCGGCACGACCCGGGCCGCCGGGACCGGCTGATCGACGCGGCGCTGCACGTCATCGCGGAGCGCGGCGTCGCCGGCACCACGCACCGGGAGATCGCCCGGGTGGCCGACGTGCCGCTCGGGTCGATGACCTATCACTTCAGCTCGCTGGACGAGGTGCTGGCGGAGGCGTTCACCCGGCACGCCGCGGCGGCGGCCGAGGTCTTCGACGAGCGGCTGGGCGCCGCCACCGACCGGGACAGCGCGATCGAGGCGGTTATCACGCTGATCCGCGACGACCTGATCGGCTCGCCGAACGACTTGGTGATGGCCGTCGAGTTGTATGTCGCGGCGGCCCGCAAGCCGGCGTTGCGGGCCGTCACGCAGGGCTGGATGCAGCGCAGCCGGGACGCGCTGGAGCGGCACTTCGACCCGACGACCGCCCGCGAGCTGGACGCGCTGATCGAGGGGCTGGTGCTGCACAGCGTGCTCTCCACCGACCCGATGACCCCGGACCAGATCCGGCACGCCGTCGAGCGGTACCTCCGCTGACGCGGTGCCCACCGGTGTCACGTCGCCGCTGAACGCCCGGCTGCGGCGCGGCTTCGCCGTTGCGTGCGGCGATTGTCACTGAGCGCGGCGGTTTCCGTGCGCGGGGCGACTACTGCCGGCGGGGCGGTTACTGCAAAGATACTTTAATGATCGCCTTTGAACTCGCGGTTCAGGATGCGCACGGCCTCACCGTGGCGACCCGGCTCGGCGTCGACCGGATCGAGTTGTGCTCCGCGCTGGCCCTCGGCGGCGTCACCCCGTCACTCGGCCTGATCGAGGCCGCCGTGTCGATGCCCGGCGCCGTGCCCGTCCACGTGCTGGTCCGCCCCCGGCCGGGCGACTTCGCCTACGAGCCCGCCGAGGTGGCCACCACTGTCCGCGACGTGCGGCACGCCCTCGCCGCTGGCGCCGCCGGTGTGGTGATCGGCGGTGTCCGGGCCGGGCGGATCGACACCGGCCTGGTGACGAGCGTGGTCGATGCCGCCGGGCCGGCGACCGTGACGTTCCACCGGGCGTTCGATCTGCTGCCCGAGCCGGTGGAGGCCATCGAGACGCTGCTCGCTCTGGGGGTTCGCCGCGTGCTGACCGGTGGCGGGCCAACCACTGTCGGCGACTCCCTGCCGGCGCTGGCACGGCTGGTCGCCGCCGCCGCGGACCGCCTGGAGATCATGGCCGGCGGCGGGGTCCGGGCGGATCTGGTCGGCGCGCTGGTCCGGACCGGCGTGCCGGCGATCCACGCCTCGGCCAAGCGTGCCGTCACCGAAACGGTGGACCTGACGCTGGGCACGGCGGCGCCGCCGGACGCGGCCCGCGAGACCACCGACGAGCAGGAGGCCTCCCGCATTCTCGCCGCCCTCCGCACCCACCTCTGACCGAGCCCGGCCAGAGACCTCTGGCGTCCGGCCAGCCGCGCGCGGCTGGGCGTCAGGGGTGAGTCGCGCCGGGGCGCGGGCCTCAGGCGGCCGGCTGGGCTTCCAGGCTCTCCTGCCAGACCGCCCAGCGCGTCTGCGGGCCGAGCGCCTTCGCGCGGTACATGGCCAGGTCGGCACGGTGGACGATCTCGTCGTGGGTCAGCTCGCCCGGCGCCGACACCGCCACCCCGATGCTCGCGGCCAGCGGGACCAGCTGGTTGTCGACCGCCACCGGACCCATCGCCGCCGCGATCCGGCCGGCCACGTCGTACGCCTGCTCCGGGTATTCGAGATCGGTCAGCACCACCGAGAACTCGTCACCGCCCATCCGGCACGGCAGGCCCGGGGCGGGGACGCAGCGGCGCAGCACCTGCGCGAACTCGACCAGCACCAGATCGCCGGAGTTGTGGCCCAGGGTGTCGTTGACCTCCTTGAACCTGTTCATGTCGATCACCAGCACGGCGCAGTACAGGCCGGTCCGCGCGTTGCGGGCCAGGTTGCGATGTGAGGTGGCGCGGAACCGGGCCCGGTTGGCCAGCCCGGTCAGGCCGTCGGTCAGCGCCTGCTCGTCGCTCTCCCGCTGGACCAGCTTCTGGCGGAACAGCACGAGCGTGCTCAGCACCGTCCCGCCGATCGCCAGGCCGCCCCACGGGTAGAGCGACTGCTCCTGCCACGCGGCGGTCAGCATCAGCGCGTGCGCCATCGCGACCGCCGCGAACGGCAGGTACTGACTGTGCCGGGGGGTGCCGCGGATCTCGCGCGGGCCGGCCGCGTTGGTCCGGCACTGCTCGGCGGCGGCCGCCGCCAGCAGCGCGTCGGCGGTGATCCAGCAGACGAGCTGCCACGGCGAGTGCATCTCGATCTGCCCGTGCCCGTGCAGGTATCCGTGCACCCCGTCGCCGGCCAACAGCACCAGGGTGCCGGCCGCGAGCAGGCGCAGCGGGCGCAGCGCGGACGGGTCCGAGCCGCGCAGCAGCGCGCGGGCCACCACGAACAGCAGCGCCAGGTCGGCGATCGGGTAGACCCCGGCCGCCACCACCACGGCCAGGGACAGGCCGTGCGCGTCGACGTACGGGCCGAACGACACGTACCAGAGCAGCACCATGCCGCCGGCCAGCACCGTGCCGGCGTCCAGCGCGGCCTTCCAGCGCTCCCGGCCGGTGGTCGGCGCCAGCGGGAACCGCTGCAGCGCGACCAGCAGGGTGAGTACGAACACGACGTGCGTGACGTCGTCGGCGGCGGTGATCCCGGCCGCGCGCAGCCCGGCGAACAGCAGCGGGGAGATGATCAGCACGGCGAGGCTGACGGTGACCGCCCGCCAGGCCTGCCGGAGCCGGGGCAGCATCGCCGGTGACCGGGCCGCGCGGATCGCGGCGGCCATGCCGATCACCCCGAACAGCACCCGGGCGCCCTCGGCGACGGCCTCGTGCCCGACGGTGGACAGCACCAGCACGGCGACGTACAGCAGACCGAGTGCCAGGTGCACCTGTGGCACACGTCTCGACCAGGTGTGCAAGTGTCTCTCCTCCGCCGCGTCGACCAGCCTTTGATCGGACGGGGAGCGGGCCACTTGAGGAGCCGGCGGCTCCCTAGCATCGGTGGATGCCAGTTCCGCAGACCCACGACGACGCCGTAGCTGCCGCCCACCGGCTCGCCGCCGAGATCGCCCCCGGCGCCATCCAGCGTGACCGCGACGGCGCGACGGTGATCCCCTCCGCCGCGCTCGCCGCGCTCGACTCCTCCGGCCTGCTGGCCATCACGGTCCCGGCCGCCGACGGCGGCCCGGGTCTCGGCCCGCGCACGCTGGCCGAGGTGGCCCGGATCGTCGCCGCCGCCGACCCGTCGATCGCCCAGGTCCCGCAGGCGCACTTCCTGCTGGTCGACGTGCTCGCCGTGCACGGCGGCCCGGAGGCGCGCAAACGGCTCTTCGGCGAGGTGCTCGCCGGCCGCCGGCTCGGCAACGCGCTCGCCGAGCGAGGCGGGAAACACGCCCAGGATCTGCGCACGAGGATCGCCGGCGGCCGGCTCAGCGGCGTGAAGTACTACACCACAGGGGCGCTGACCAGCGCCTGGATCGCGGTCAGCGCGCTCGACGAGCAGGGCCGGCTGGTGCTGGCGTTCGTCGCCCGCGACGCCGACGGGGTGGCCGTCGACACCGACTGGGACATGGTCGGCCAGCGCGCGACGATCAGCGGCACCGCCACGTTCACCGAGGTGCCGGTCGAGCCGGGACTGCGGCTGGACTACGCGCACGCCTACGAGCAGCCGCAGCAGCTGGGCGCGCGGGCGCAGCTCTATCACGCCGCGATCGAGGTGGGCATCGCCGGCGCGGCCCTGCGGGACGCGCGGACCTATCTGCGGACGAAGGCGCGCCCGTCCACCGAAGCGGTCCGGGCCGGCGCCGAGACCGCTGCGGACGACCCGCACGTGCGGCACCGGTACGGCCGGCTCGCCACCCGGGTCCGGGCCGCCGAGGCGCTGCTGGACTCCGCCGCCCGTACCCTCGCATCGATCACCCTGACCCCGGCGGACGCGCGGGCCGCGGCCGAGGGCTCGCTCGCCGTCGCGGCCGCGAAGGCCTTCGGCAGCGAGATCGCGGTGGAGGCCGGCTCGGAGCTGTTCCAGATGTGCGGCACGAGCTCCGCCGCCGCGAAGTACGACCTGGACCGGCACTGGCGCAACGCCCGCACGCACAGCGTGTACGACCCGCTCGACTGGAAGTACGCCCACCTCGCCGCGTACGAGCTCGCTGACGTGCTGCCGCCGAACCACGGGCAGCTCTGACGGCGCGCCGGGCGGCGACCGCGAGGCCAGCGCAGGAGGAGTGCGCGTCCACGGGCGTTCCCGGGGACGCGGGGCGGCGCCGGAGATGTTGCGCCCGGTGGCGCGGGGAGCTCAGCCGGTGTAGCGGAAGGACGCGAACACCACGTCCGCGCTGTGCTCGAAGCCGAGCCGCCCGTACAGCCGGATCGCGTTCTCGTTGTCGTGCACGGCGTGCAGGAACGGCAGCTCACCGCGGGTCAGGATGCCGGCCGCGACGGCGAGCGTGAGCCGGGCGCCCAGGCCCTGGCCGCGGAACTCCGGGTCGGTGCAGACCGCTGACACCTCGGTCCACCCGGGCATCCGGAAGCGCTCGCCGGCCATCGAGACGAGCCGGCCGTCTTTCGCGCGGATGCCCAGGTACCGGCCGAGGTCGAGGGTGCGCTTGCGGAACGGCCCGGGTTGCGCGCGGGCGACCAGCTCGAGCATCTCCGGCACGTCGTGCTCGGTCAGCGGGACGGCCTCCGGGTCGCCGGCCGCGGACATCGCCGTGCCGACCATCTGCACGCCGCGCATCCGGGACTCCTCCACCCAGCCCGGCGGCGGGGTCAGCGAGGGGCCGGTGAGCACCGCGTGGTGGGTCAGCGTGGTCAGGTCACGCCAGGCGGCCGGGTCGGCCGGGTCGCTCAGCGCGCAGAACGGGGCGATCTCGGGCAGGTATCGGGCGGCGTCTCCGGCGGCCTCGGCGTAGCCGGCCTGTGGCCCGGAGAGGGCGGCCCACACGGGGTTGTTCAACACCCCTGTGACCCTGCCCTCTACCGGCCGGTCGCGCCAGCCGATAACCGCTCGCCTCACCTTGTGAGTGAGTGTTCGGTTACCGACAGTTCCCTTTCAGGCGCTCAGTGCGGCGGGTTCGGCCAGGCCGGCGGTCAGCGCCGGGATGTCGGCCGGCCACAGCGGCTTCGCGAAGTGGTATCCCTGGCCGTATCGGCAGCCCATGGTGTCCAGGGCGTGCCACTGCCCGGCCTCCTCGATGCCCTCGGCGACCACGGCGAGGTCCAGGTTCTCGGCCAGCGTGACGATCGCGTCGACGAGCGCGTGCTGCTGCCGGCTGGTCAGAATGTCGTCGATGAACGACTTGTCCAGCTTCAGCACATCCACCGGCATCTGCCGCAAGTAGCTCAGCGAGCTGTACCCCGTACCGAAATCGTCGATCGCGACCCGGACCCCCATCGCGCGCAAGGCGCGCAGGTCCCGGATCACCTTCTCGGCGTCCTTGAGCACCAGGCTCTCGGTGATCTCCAGCAGCAGCCACTCGGGCCGCGCCCCGGCGTCCTCGAGCGCCTCGCGTACCTGCGCCACGAAGTCCGACGTCCGGAACTGCAGCGGCGACACGTTGACGCTGACGTACCGCAGCGTGGTGCCCGGGTCCCCGGCCTTCCACGCGGCGATCTGCCGCAGCGCCTCGCGCAGCACCCAGTTGCCGATGCCGACGATGGCCCCGTTCTCCTCGGCGGCCTCCACGAAGTGGAACGGGCTGAGCAGTCCCCGGGTCGGGTGCTGCCAGCGGACCAGCGCCTCGACGCCGGTGACCCGCTGGTCGGCGAGCTCGACGATGGGCTGGAACTGCAGGATGAACTGCTCGTCCTCGACCGCCTCGTACAGCTGGGTGCGCAGCTCCAGCCGCTGCACCATGGAGCTGGCCAGGTCGCTCTGGTAGCGCTGCCAGCCGCCCTTGCCCATGCCCTTGGCCAGGTAGAGCGCCAGGTCGGCGTGGCGCAGCAGCTCGGTGGCGTTCTCCGCGTCGCGGTTGAGCGCGACGCCGACGCTGACCTTGCCGCTGACCAGGTGCAGGCCGCCCTCGCCGTCGGGCACCTCCAGGGGCGCCGAGAGCTCCGCGACGATCCGGGCCGCCACGTCCTCGGTGGCGGCCGCGCTGTCGCTCTGCTCGACCAGGATGGCGAACTCGTCGCCGCCCATCCGGGCCGCGGTGCTGCCGGCCCCGATGATCGAGGAGATCCGCTGGGCCACGGCGACCAGCAGCTGGTCCCCGACAGCGTGCCCGAGCGTGTCGTTGACCTCCTTGAAGTCGTCCAGGTCGACGAAGAGCACGCCGAGCGTCGCGCCGTCGCGCTCGGCGACCAGGTAAGCCTGCTCCAGCCGGTTACGGAACAGCACCCGGTTGGCCAGGCCGGTCAGCGAGTCGTGGAACGCCTGATGGGCCAGGTCGTCCTCGAGGCGGCGCTGCTCGGTGACGTCACGCATGGTGACGACCAGGCCGTCGACCGTCGGCTCGTGGCGCAGGTCGCGCAGATCGCACTCGACGATCATGGTGCGGCGGCCGGTGCCCTTCGCGGTCAGCTCGATGCCGTCCAACTCGCCGTGCCCGCGCCGGATCCGGGCGAGCACGTCACGCAGCGCGTCCTGGCCCTCGTCGGCGATCAGCAGGGCGAGCGGTGTGCCGACCCCGATCGCGGCGCCGAACAGCTTGTCCGCGGACGGGCTGGCGTACCGGATGGTGTCGTCGTCGCTGACGATCATGATCACGTCGGCGGCGTTCTGGATCAGGGCGCGGAAGTACGCCTCGCTGTCCCGCTGGTTTATCTCCGCGGTCAGCGAGATCCGCTCCAGCACCACCGCGACCTGTGCGGCCAGCGTCTGCAGCGACGGCCGCACCGCGTGCAGCACGTCCTCGGCGGCGCCCAGGACCGTCTCGCCGTGCTGGTCGCTGTCCGGCAGCGGCTGGGTGACCAGCAGGGCCAGCGGGAACCCGCCGGCGCCCGCGGGCAGCTCGGCGGCGGCCCGCCACTCGACGGCCCTCTCTCCCGCGCCCGGCAGCGGGGGGCTCAGCTCCAGGTGGTAGGCCGCGCCGGCGGGCATCAGGTGGACGATGGCGTCGCGGACCGCCTCGCGCACCTCGGCCACGGTGTTCGCGGCGAACAGCAGGGTGCCGGCCTCGCGCAGCGCCCGCTCCCGGACACCGGCCTGTCGCTGGGCCAGCGCCAGGTCCGCGACCCGGGTCAGGACCAGCACGAACATCACCGCGGCGGCGGCCGCGATGACCGGCGCGTCGACGATCCCGCCGCGCGCGATCTCGGCCGGGCGGCCCTGCACGTACTCCAGGCAGAGCACGGCGGGGGCGATCAGCGCGGCCGCGGCCAGCCAGAGCAGCCGGTGCCGGCCGATCCCCGGGCGGAACCGCTCGGCCGGCTCGGTGAGCTGGCCCATCGACGGCCGCAGCGCGGTGTAGCCCATCGCGGTGTAGAAGACTATCCAGCCCAGGTCGACCGGGCCGCCCAGCTGCCACTCGCTGCGCAGCTGCGACTGGCCGTAGAAGATGTCCGAGACCAGCAGGCCGACCATGGCCAGACCGAGGCTGGAGAGCACCTGCGGGCGCCGGCCGGTGGCGGTCAGCATCCGCAGGATCATCGCCAGGACCAGCACGTCGCCGAGCGGGTAGCCGATCGAGACGATCTTCTCCAGCACCGAGAGGTCCTGCGCGCGGGTGAACGGCGCGATCCAGTAGACCCAGGCCAGCAGGCCCATCCCGACGGTCGGCACCAGCGCGTCGAGCAGCGCCGCCCGGTTGTCCCCGCGGCCCCACCGGGCCCGGATGAACAGCAGGAAGGCGGCCGTCAGCAGCGCGTAGACCGGCAGGTAGAACGCGTCGGTGAGGCCGGGGAAGCGGGGCTGGCGTCCGACCGCGAGAACCAGGTTGTACCAGCTGTCCCCGGTGGTGAAGAAGGCCAGCGCGGCGCTGGTCAGGTACCAGGGCAGGGGCTGGGAGGGCCGGTAGAGACGCACCCCGGCCAGGACCGCGACGGCGCTGGAGTAGCCCAGCAGCGCCCAGGTGTAGAGCTGCGCGTCCGGGATGGCGTAGTACGCGACGACCAGTACCAGCCACCAGGCGCTGAAGCACAGGCGAGCGGCCCGCGTCGTCATATCTGCTCCGTTCGTGATGATGGTTCCGACGTCCGCGTTATCGGGGGGCCGGGAACGGACCTTAGGGGCGCCGGCCGGGTCGCACCCGGTTGGCAATCAATAGACATATGTCATTGGTTAACCTTTCGGCCACGTACCGTGTCGAAAACCGTCGATGATCCGCGATAACCCACCCCAGCCAGCCCAACTACATCGCCCTGTTCTCCGGCTCCACCCAGGGCGTCACCAACGACGACTGCCCGAAGACGTTCTCCGCCGGCAACCTCGGCGCCCAGCTGATCTCCGCGGGCCGGACGTTCAAGGGCTACTCCGAGGCCATGCCGTCGGACGGCTACACCGGCTGCTCCAGCGGCACCTACCGGCGCAAGCACAACAGCTGGGTCGACTTCGGCACCGTCCCGGCCGCCAGCAAGGTCCGGTTCAGCGGTTTTCCCACCGACTACACCAAGCTTCCGACTGTCGCGTTCGTGACCCCGGACATGTGCAACGACATGCACGACTGCTCGATCGCCACCGGCGACACCTGCCTCAGGAGCGGCTCGACGGCTACGCCCAGTGGGCCAAGACCCACAACAGCCTGCTGATCGTGACGTTCGACGAGGACAACTCGCTCTCGCTGAACCACATCTGGACCGCCTTCGTCGGCGAGCACGTCACGATCGGCTCGTACTCCGAGAAGATCACCCACTACACCGTGCTGCGCACCATCGAGGCCGCGTACGGCCTGCCCGCGCTGGGCGGCGCCGCGAGCGTCGCGCCGATCACCGACGTCTGGCGGTAACAGATGTACCTGGCCTCGGTGGAACGGCCGGCCGTGAGCCGCGCCGGCCGCACCGGACACCTCGCCGGCACGGTCCTCGCCCTCGGCACGGTCAGCCTGATCACCGACGTGTCCAGCGAGATGGTTTCGGCGATCCTGCCGCTGTACCTGGTCGCCGGGCTGGGGCTCAGCCCCGCCGTCTACGGGCTGATCGACGGCCTCTACACCGGGGCCACCGCCGCGGCCGGCGCGTCCCCGCGGTGTCGGCGGTGGACGCCTCGCCGGGCGACCGGATCCTGTTCCGCAGCACGGCCGCCACGGGGTACGGGCGGGTCGGCACCGTGACCCGTGGCGCCGAGTCGGGCCCGCGGCAGCTGTCCCCTCTTGACCGCGTGTGGGTGTACGCGGCCGCGGGGCGCGGGATCTGCCTGCGGCCGGACGGGCCGCTGGCCACCTACCAGCTGGCGGTGCTCGACCCGGCGCTCCGGGTCCGGGACACCTATCCGCTGGCCGGGGTGCCGAACCGGGCCCGGGTGTCGCCGAGTGGGAACGTGCTGGCGTGGACCGTGTTCGTGACCGGCGACTCGTACACCGGCGGCCGGTTCTCCACCCGTGCCGGCATGCTCGACCTCGCCACCGGGGAGACTGTCGACTCGCTCGAGCTGTTCCCGGTCGTCCGGGGCGCCGCGCCGCCGCACGCCGTGGACGTCAACCTCTGGGGCGTCACGTTCGCCGACGACCAGCGGTTCTACGCGACCCTGTCGACCGGTGGGAAGCGGTACCTGATCGCCGGGGAGATCGGCGCGCGGTCGGCGCGGACGCTCGCGGAGAACGTGGAGTGCCCGTCGCCTTCGCCGGACGGCACCCGGATCGCGTTCAAGGAGGCGATCGGGGGAGACCCGGCGCGCGGATGGCGGCTGTCCGTTCTTGATCTGTCGACGCTGCGGCGCCGGCCGCTGGCCGAGACGCGGAGCGTCGACGACCAGGCCGCGTGGTACGGCAACGACACGATCATGTACGGGGTGCGGCGCGGCGTCCGGGACTCCGACGTGTGGGCCGTTCCCGCGGACGGGTCGGGCACGCCGCGTCTGCTCGTCCCGGACGCGGAGTCTCCCGCGGCGCTGTGGAACTAGCGCGACCACCTCAACCTCGCCTCGCACTCGCGTGATCCGCTGAGACAGGCGCCGGCGTTTGGCGCGTTCTCCGCCGGGAACAGCAGCCACATGTTCCCCGCGGAGAATTTGCGTGACTGGCGTGGCCAGAAGGTGATCGACCCGGACGGCGACAAGATCGGCGACCTCGAGGCGGTGTACGTCGACACGGCCACCGACGAGCCGTCGTTCGTCACCGTGCGGGTCGGCTTCATCGGCCGGCACCGGCTGATCTTCGTCCCGCTCGCCGGAGCGACGGTCAAACCGGACGCCGTGCGGGTGCGTTACGACAAGAAACTGGCAGGCGAGGCCCCCGCCATCGACCTCGACGGCGAGCTGGTGGCCGTCGACGAGCCCCGGGTCTTCGCGCACTACGGCCTCCCGTACACACCCGGCGCCGGCGGGGAGCGGCGGCTCGCCCGCCGCTGAACCGGGGTCGTCCGTACGATCCGTGCCCCCTGGACGAACGGCCCGAGCCGGTTCGTCATCGTTGTCGCCCCTTCCGGCGCTTTGTACGGTAGAGCGCCATGGAGTTGGATCAACTCGAGCACGAGGCCGTCACCGCCGGCGCCTGCCTCGCCCTCGACCAGTGGGAGCGCCGGCTCGGCATGCCGGCCGAGCCGGAGCCCGGCCTGGTCGCCCTGCTGGATCGGCACACTGCCCGGATCAGGGCGGCGGTCGGGTCGGTGACGCCGGTGAACCTGGCGGCGTATGCGGACGGATTCGCCGACGCCGTGTCCGCCAAGGGGTGGTCGCCGTCCGCGGTGCCGGACTGGCGGCAGGCGTCGTGGCCGGCGGTGCATCTGCTGGCGGTGTGCCTCATCGCGCGTTCGCTGTTCAGCTGAAGGCCCTGGTCGCGTTCCCGCGACCAGGGCCTCTCCGCTGTCTTCCAGCTTCGTTCCGGCCGGCGTTCCCTGTCGCCTCTCCGCCGGCTCGTGGCGCTTGTGCCGGCCGCCCGGGTCAGCCGAGCCGGCGCCGGCCCTCTTCGCCGGGCAGGTCGGCCTCGATCCGCTCCTTGCGGACGTCGCCGCTCACGGTCTGCTCCTCGGTGACGGTCTCCTTGCCCAGGCGCACCCGTTCGACCGGTACGGTCTCGGTCTGCACCACCGGGCGCTCCTCGTGCAGGGTCACCTCGTGCTCGGACTCGGTCAGGTCCGGCCCGGCGAAGGCCCGGTCCCGGTTCGCGTCGGTGACCGGCTCACGCTCCAGGCGCACCTCCTCGCGGGTGACCGGGACGCTGACCTGCTGCGGCTCGGTGGTGACATACTTGCGCAGCCGCGCCCGGCCGGTCCGCTCCCGCTCGGTGCCGACGTTCAGCCGCTCCTCGGAACGGGTCATCGCGTCGTCGCCGCGGCCGTAACCGGAGTCGCCGGCCCGGTAGTCGGCCTCGTTGGTCTCGAAGCCGGCGCTGCGGTCGAAGTCGGCGTCGCGGGTGGTGTCGAGGTTGCGGCCGTAGCCGGAGTCGCCGGCCCGATACTCGCCGCCGGTCTCCGTGCCGGTCCGGTAGTCGCCGCCCGTCTCGGCGCCGGTCCGGTACTCGCCGCCGGCCTCCGCGCCGGCCTGGTACGACCGGTAGCTGTCGTGCTGGCTCAGACCGTAGTAGGAGTAGAGCTGGTCCACCTCGGCCTGCGACAGCGGCTCGTCGTGCTCGGCGTCCACATTCGGCGCGTCCTTGACGGTCGCCTTGTCGAACGGCACGATCAGGCGGTCGTCCTGCAGGTCGGCGTTCTGCAGCGGGACCAGCGACTCGTTCAGTCCGAAGAGGCCGGTGCGCACGCTCACCCAGGTGGGCAGCCCGGCGGCGTCGGTCCACACCTGACCGGCCGAGCCGATCTTGTGCCCGTCCCGGTCGTGGACATCGCGGCCGTGCAGCGTGTGAATGTGCTCCTGCGTGATCATGGGGGGTCTCCCATCACTTGATTGTTCTGCTAGCTCTTCACACCTTTTGCTCCGATGTGTAGGGTTTTGGTCACCCGACCATTGAGATGCCCAGCGTCGCGGCCTTCTAACAAATCAAGGCGACTCATTCACTCCTCGACCACGTCAGTGGCATGATCCGCGGTCGCGGCAGCGCTCAGCGCCCGGCTTCTCACCCACCAAACGTGGCGCTCACCTCAACGCCAGCCCGCGCCCTTCGCCCGGCCCCGCGCGCCTTACCGCGCCGCCCGAACCTCGGGCACCGCCCCTCGCACAAGTTCCACCGGACCTCGCCGCGTGCTGCGTGTGGCGCCGGATGGTGCGTGTCGCGTGCCGGGTGTCGTGCCGCGTGGTGGGTGTTGCGTCGTTGCCGCGTGCTGGGTGTCGCGCTGCGTGCTGTGTGTCGCGCTGCGTGCTGTGTGTCGCGTCGCGTGCCGCATGTCGCGCTGCGTGCTGTGTGTCGCGCCGCACGCTGCGCGCCCGTGTCAGCCGGCCAGGGCGTCGACCAGGCGCCGGGCCGAGCCGGCCAGATTCCAGCGCTCGGCGAGAGCCAGCAACGTCTCCGGATCGCGCGGCTCCCTCGGCAGCGCCGGGTCGAAGTCGGGCAGCTTCACGTCGAGCGCGACCCGGCACACCGGCAGGGCCTTTGCCAGGTACTCCCGGCTCGCGTCGAGTTTCGTCCGCACACCCGGCGCGAACCCCGACCCCGGTTCGTCCAGGGCGGCCAGGATCTCGGCGATTCCCCCATACCTCTCGATCAGTCGCGCAGCGGTCTTCTCGCCGACCCCGGCGACGCCGGGCAGGCCGTCACTGGGATCGCCGCGCATCGCCGCGAAGTCCGCGTACCACCGGGCCGGCACCCCGTATTTCGCCTGGACCAGAGCCTCATCGGCGTCCTCCAGTTTGGCCACGCCCCGCCCGCAGTAGAGCAGCCGGGTCCCGCGCGAGTCGTCGACCAGCTGGAAGAGGTCGCGGTCCCCGGAGACCACCTCGACCGGCGCGGCCTGCGTCGCGGCGAGCGTCCCGAGCACGTCGTCCGCCTCGTAACCCGGCACGCCGAACGCCGGGATACCCACTGCCGCGAGCACCTCGAGCAGGATCGGCACCTGCCGCTCCAGCGACGCCGGCACCTCCTCGACGTCACCGTGCGCCACGCGGTGCGCCTTGTACGACGGGACGAGCTCCACCCGCCAGGCCGGCCGCCAGTCCGCGTCCAGCGCACAGACCAGCCGGTCGGGCCGCCGGGTCCGCACCAGCTGAGCGATCATGTCGAGGAACCCGCGGATCGCGTTGACCGGCTCCCCGGCCCCGGTCTGCGCCGCCTTCTCCGGAATGCCGTGGAACGCCCGGAAGTACAGGCTGGGAGCGTCGACGGCCAGCAGTGGTCGAGTCACGCGCCTACCCTGCCACACGGGTACGACAACTCCGGCACGTGATCACGGCCTGTCGCTCCGCGCACCCTTCATCCCTCTCGTCCCCTGAGTGGACCCACCGGCGGGACCGGTCCCCGCCCGTCCCCGACCAGACTGCCGACCCCAGCGTCCAGCGACCCGGCCGCGCGCCAGCCGGCCGGGCCCCGCACCGACTGCAGCAGCGCCGGAACTGGCGGCTCTTCGCCAGTTCGGGCGCACGCGGCCCCCGAACTGGCGCCGACCCGGTTCCCGGCATTCCCGAGCAGCTCCGGCGCTCACTCGTTGTGCAGCACCTGCGCGATGGTCAGCCGCGCCGCCGAGCGGGCCGGCAGCAGCGCGCCGGCCACCGCGATCGCCACGCCGCTGAGGGCCAGCAGCCCCAGCATCCCCGGATGCCAGACCTGCATCACCTCGGCCGGCAGGCGCATGCTGGCGGCCTCCCCGGCCAGGGGCACGATGAACCGGTGCGCCAGCATCCCGATCGGGATGCCGAGCAGACCGGCGGCCAACCCGAGCGCGGCCACCGAGGTCACCATCATGGTCAGCACCTGCCGCGGGGTCATCCCGATCGACTTCAGCATGCCGAGGTCCCGGCGGCGGTCGAGGGCGTTGAGCGCCACCGTGTTCAGCACACCGAGCGCGGTCACCGCGGCGAGCAGGATCGACAGCACCGTGGAGAAGCCGGTCACGATCGTCGCGAACTCATCGCCGCCGGTGTTGTTCCAGGCGTACAGCCCCGGGTCGGCGGTCCGCACCGCGCCGGCGTAGCCGTCCAGGCTCGTCCCGTCGGTCACCTGCACCTGGTAGAAGAAGTCGGCCGGCGCGAGCTTGCGGTCGGGGTCGAGCCGGGCCAGCGCCGCCCGCTCGGCGAACAGGCCCTCGGGGCCGGGCACCCCCCGCACCGTCTCACCGACCAGGGTGAAGGTGCTGCGCCCGCCGCCGAGCTCGATGGTGATCCGGTCGCCGAGCCGGAAACCGCGCCTGTTCATCAGTTGGGTGGGCGCGACGATCTCGTCCGGCCCGGTCATCCAGCGCCCGTCCAGGAGCTGAGCCTCGTAGCCCAGCGCCGCCACATCACCACGACCGAAATTGATCATGATGGGCTCGCTCATCCCGGCTACCGACGCCTCGTGGGTGTAGAACACCCCGATCCGGGCCGTGCCGGGCAGCCCGCGCAGCAGCGCCTCGACCTCCGTGTCGGTGCGGGTGCTGGACACGCCGAGGGCGGGGGGCTGGGGCCGCACCCCGATCTGGCCGCCGGACCGGTCACCGATCTCGGCGACCCGCACGACGGAGCCGGACAGGCCGCCGGCGAAGGTGACCGTCGTGACCCCGAGCAGCAACGTGGCCAGGGTCAGCGCGGTCCGGCCGGGCCGGGCGAACGGCAGCCCGAGGCCGAGGCCGACCGCCCGCGGCAGCCGGGTGCCGCTCAGGGCACGCTGGACGCGCAGGCCGCGGCTCCGGCGCTGGGTGCTGCCGGCGGAGATGGCCTCGGCCGCGGAGAGCCTGTGGGCGCGACGCGCGGGCAGCAGCGCCGCCAGTACGACGATCAGCGGCACACCGATCAGCCCGGCCGCCCACACCCACGGCCGGGCCCCGGCGTCCTGCCCGAACCCGAGCCCGCGGAACGTGTCGCTGAGCATCGGCTGCGCCGCGAACGCCCCGAGCACCGTGCCCGGCACCGCGCCGGCCACCGCGGGCACGGTGACCATGGTCAGGTAGACCGCCACGACCTGGCCGGGGGAGAACCCGATCGCCTTGAGCACGCCGATGTGCCGGATGCCGGAGACCACCGCCCCGCTCACCACGTTACCCACGATGATCATCGCGACCAGCAGGCCGAGCACGCCGAAAGTGCTCAGGAACGGCAGGTAGGTGCCGGGTTCGGCGGCGGCCTTCTCCTTGAGCGTCAGGTACTGCTGGGCGGCGACGAGCGCGCCGCCGGGGAGCCCCGTGGTCACCCCGGACAGCCGCGCCGTCACCGCCTCCCGCGTCGTCACGTCGCCGGTGAACCGGTACAGCATCTGGGTGGCGGTCGGGTGCAGCGCGGCGATCTGCGCCGGGGCCACCCACGCGTCGGCCGAGCCGCTGATGCTGAACGCCCATCCGACGACCCGCAGCGTCACGCCGTTCACGGTCAGCGTCGTGGTGCGGCTCTGCGGGCCGGAGTCGAAGTCGGCCACGTGCGGCTCGGAGGCGAGCACGACCTCGCCCGCGGCGGTGGCCCACCGCCCCCGCCAGAGGTCCAGCCGGTCGACGGCGCCGCCCGGGTCGGCGCGTCCCACCACGGTGAGCGGGCGGCCCGCCAGGAAGATGTCGCCGGGGTTCTCGGCTTCGACCACGACCTGCGGGAACGGCCCGCTCATCCCGGACACCCCGGTGGTCGCGCCGGTCAGCTGCGCGTCGGTGACCCGGACCGGATCGTACGCCGCGACCGCGTGCGCCCCCTGCTGGGCCGCGAAGGCCCGGTCGAACGGCGCGGAGGCGGCGTCCAGCAGCGCCAGCGAGACCACCCCGGTGGCCGTGCAGAAGAGCGCCACCAGCGCGATCACGGCCGTCTGCACCTTGCGCCGGCGGACCGCGGCCCGCGCGGCGCGCCACACCGCTCTCACAGCCGCTCCAGCGTGGACTCGCGGGCGACCCGGCCGTCGCTCATCTCGATCAGCCGGCTCGCGCACCGGTGTGCCAGCCGCTCGTCGTGCGTGACGATCAGCAGCGTCTGGCCGATCTGGTTGAGGTCCAGCAGCAGGTCCATCACCTGCTCGCCGGCCCGCGAGTCGAGCGCGCCGGTGGGCTCGTCGGCCAGCAGCAGCGCCGGCCGGTTGATCAGCGCCCGGGCCACCGCGACGCGCTGCCGCTCACCGCCGCTGAGCGCGGCCGGGTAGACGTTGCGCCGGTCCGCGATGCCGAGCTCGTCGAGCAGTTCCAGCGCACGCCTGCGGGCCGGGCCGGGCTTGCTGCCGGTCAGCTGCGCGGCCAGGGCCACGTTGTCCAGTGCGGGCAGGTCGTCCAGCAGGTTGAAGAACTGGAAGATCATGCCCAGGTGGTGGCGGCGGAACAAGGCCAGCCGCGTCTCGCTCATCTCGTCGACGCGCTCGCCGTGCACCTCGACGGTGCCCCCGGTCGGCCGGTCCAGCCCGGCGATCATGTTGAGCAGCGTGGACTTCCCGCACCCGGAGGGGCCCATCACGGCCACCGCCTCACCGGGGCGGATCTCCAGGGACACGTCGTCCAGCGCGACGGTCTCCCCGTACTCCTTGCGCACGCCGCCGAGGCGCACGATGGTCTCCCTCGTCATGGCCGGAACGCTACGGAGCCCGCCCGCCGTCGGCATCGGACCGTGGTCTGACATCCTCTCGCCGTAGTCCTGGGGATGTATGCCGGCTACGTGCCGGGGATGATGTGCCGGGCGCCCCGGTCTGCCAAGGTGTCATCCGTGGGATCGATGTGGCTGCCGGGTGCGCTGGCGGTGGCCGGCCTGGCCGCCGTCGTGCCGTGGATCGCGCTGGTCCGCGCCCGCCGCGCGCATGTCCGGGCCCTGGGGGAGCGCGGCTGGCTGCTGGAGCGCGAGCGGGAGAGCGCCGCGCAGGCCGCCGTCGGTGAGGAGCGCGCCCGGATCGCCCGCGAGCTGCACGACATCGTCAGCCACAACGTGAGCGTGATGATCGTGCAAACCGCGGCCGCGCGCGAGGTGCTGACCGCACGGCCGGAGACGGCGCACGCCGCGCTGGCCGAGGTGGAGAAGGCCGGGCGGACCACCATGACCGAGCTGCGGCACCTGCTGGGCCTGCTGGCGCCGGACGCGCACGGGTCCGACGCCGAGCTGACCCCGCAGCCCACCCTGCGCGGCCTCGGCTCGCTCGTCGACCGGGTCGCGTTCGCCGGGTTGCCGGTCGAGGTGCGGGTCTCCGGCGAGGTCCGCCCCCTGCCGTCCGGCATCGACGTGACGGCGTATCGCATCGTCCAGGAAGCGCTCACCAACGCGCTGCGGCACGGCGCCGGCGGCAAGGCCGAGGTGACCATCCGGTATGCCGAGCGCGCGCTGCGCGTCGAGGTGCTGACCACCGGCCCGAGCGTGCTGACCGGCAGTCCCGGGCCGCCGGGCGGGACCGCGGCCAGCAGCTCCGGACGGTCGGCTGAGGGCGCGGCCGGCAGTTCCGGGCCGCCGGCCGGCACCCCTGGGCGGTCGGCCGGGGGCGCGGCCGGCAGTTCCGGGCCGCCGGCCAGAGGTCCGGCCGGCAGTTCCGAGCCGCCGGCCGAGAGCGCGGACGGCGCCGGTCGCGGTCTGCTGGGCCTGCGGCAGCGCGTCGCGGTGTACGGCGGCGACCTGGACGCCCGCCGCCGGCTGGGCGGGGGTTTCCGCGTCCGGGCGCGCATCCCGGTGGAGGGACCATGACACCGCGGACCTCACCCGTGCCTCCCGGTGGAGTTGCCATGACACCGCGGACCTCACCCCTGCCTCCCGGTGGAGGGGCCATGACACCACCGGCTCCAAGGGCGCATCCCGGTGGAGCGACCATGGCGTCAGCCCGTCCGGAGGCGCACCGAAGTGGAGAGGCCGTGACATCACCGCGTCCCCAGGCGCAACCAGGTGGCGGGGCCATGACGGCGCCCCGGGTCCTGATCGTCGACGACCAGGAGCTGATCCGAGCCGGATTCCGGCTGATCCTGACCGCCCGCGGCGTCGACGTGGCCGGCGAGGCCGGCGACGGCGCGGAGGCGGTCGACGCGGAACGCCGGCTGCGGCCCGACGTCGTGCTGATGGACATCCGGATGCCGGTCATGGACGGCATCGAGGCGACCCGGCGGATCCTGGCCCGCGACCCGAAGTGCCGGATCCTCATGCTCACCACGTTCGACCTCGACCGGTATGTGTACTCCGCGCTCGCGCTGGGCGCCAGCGGCTTTCTGCTCAAGGACGTCACCGCGGACCACCTGGCCAACGCGGTGCGCCTGGTCGGCACCGGCGACGCGCTGCTCGCGCCGTCGATCACCCGGCGGCTGGTGCAGCGGTTCGCCGGCGAGCGGCCCACCGTCCACCGCGATCTGGCGCCGCTGACGCCGCGCGAGCGGGAGGTCCTGACCCTGCTCGGGCGCGGCCTGTCCAACACCGAGCTGGCCGGGGCGCTGACCTTGAGCGAGGCGACCGTGAAGACGCACGTGGCCCGGATCTTCGCCAAGCTGGAGCTGCGCGACCGCGCCCAGGCGGTCGTCCTGGCCTACGAGACCGGCCTGATCACGCCGGGCGGGTGAGGCGTACGGGGTGTCCCCGGGATTGAACGACCGTTAAGCTCAGGGGGTGACCGTGGATCGACTGCTTCCCACCCCTGAGGCACACGACCTGCTCGACCTCACCCGTGAGCTCGCCACCCGTGAGCTGGCCGGCAAGGTCGACGACTACGAGGCGCGCGGCGAGTTCCCGCGAGAAGTCCTGCGTACGGTAGGGCGCGCCGGCCTGCTCGGGTTGCCGTATGCGGAAAGCGACGGCGGCGCCGGACAGCCGTACGAAATCTATCTGCAGGTCTTGGAGATCCTCGCCGGAACCTGGCTCGGGATCGCCGAGGCCGTCAGCGTGCACACCCTGTCCTGTTTCCCGGTCGCCGCCTACGGCAGCGAACGGCAGCGCAAAGCGCTGCCGGAGATGCTCGGCGGCGAGCTCCTCGGCGCCTACTGCCTCTCGGAGCCGGCGGGCGGCTCGGACGCGGCGAACCTGACCACCCGCGCGGTGCCGGACGGCGAGAACTGGCTGGTCAACGGCACGAAAGCGTGGATCACGCACGGCGGCGTGGCCGATTTCTACAACATCTTCGTCCGCACCGGCGGGCCCGGCGCGAAGGGTGTCTCCTGTCTGATCGCGGACGCGAACACGCCAGGTCTGCTGCCGCAGGCGCGCGAGCGGCTGATGGGCCTGCGGTCCTCCGCGCCGGCGCAGATCGTGCTGGACAACGCGCGCATCCCGCACGATCGCCTGGTGGGGGCGGAGGGCGAGGGCTTCGCCATCGCCATGCGGGCGCTCGATGCGGGGCGTCTCGGGATCGCCGCCTGCGCGGTCGGCCTGGCCCAGGCCGCGACCGACTACGCCGTCGCGTACGCCCGGGAGCGTGCCCAGTTCGGCCAACCCATCGGGCGATTCCAGGGCGTCGGCTTCATGCTCGCCGACATGGCCACCCAGGTTTCCGCGGCGCGGGCGCTGCTGCTGGCGGCGGCCCGGCTCAAGGACGCCGGCCGGCCGTTCTCGATCGAGGCGGCCAAGGCCAAATTGTTCGCCACCGATGTCGCGATGCGCGTGACCACGGACGCCGTGCAGGTGCTCGGCGGTTACGGATATGTCGCCGACCACCCGGTCGAGCGCTGGTTCCGCGAGGCGAAGGTGCTGCAGATCGTCGAGGGCACCAATCAGATCCAGCGGATGGTGATCGCCCGCTCGCTGACCGGCTGACGCCGCGAGCCCGTCTGGTCGTTAGTCTTACCGCGTGGAAGAGATCGACCGGGCTATCGTGACGGCCCTCACTGTGGACGGCCGGTTGTCCTACACCGACCTGGCGGAGCGGGTGGGCCTGAGCGTCTCGGCCGTGCATCAGCGGGTCCGCCGGCTGGAGCAGCGCGGCGTGATCTCCGGGTACACGGCGAAGGTCTCCTACGAGGCGCTGGGCCTGCCGCTGACCGCGTTCGTGGCGATCCGCCCGTTCGACCCGTCGCAGCCCGACGACGCCCCCGAGCGGCTGGCGCATCTCTCCGAGATCGACTCCTGCTACTCGGTGGCCGGCGAGGACTTCTACATGCTGCTGGTCCGGGTGAAGAGCCCGGCCGACCTGGAGCGGCTGCTGCAGGACATCCGCACCGCGGCGAATGTGACGACGCGTACCACGGTGGTCCTCTCCACGCCCTACGAGAGCCGCCCGCCGTGGATCGCTCCGCCCGCCGATCCTTTGACCTAGCTTCCTAGGCCGACGTGAGACGGTGTGACATGGACGCGAGCGATGTCGAGTCCGCGCTCGACGAGCTGCGCAAAGCCCTGACCCCGCACCTGGGCGGCGACTGGACGGTCCGGGCCGGCGACCTCGACTGGACCTGCCACGAGACGGCCGCGCACATCGCCCACGACCTGCTCGCCTACGCCGCCCAGCTGGCCGCCGCGGCCCCGGACGGCTACCTGCCGCTCGACCTGGAGGTCCGCCCCGGCGCGACGCCCGCCGATCTGGTGCGGATCATCACCGCGGCCGGAACTCTGCTGGCCACACAGTTGCGCTGTGCGGGGCCCGGCGCCCGCGCCTGGCACTGGGGGCCCACCGACACGTCCGGGTTCGCCGCGCTCGGCGTGAACGAGATCCTTCTGCACACCTACGACGTCACCCAGGGGCTGCGCACCGGCTGGCGCCCGCCGCCGGCACTGTGCGCGGCCGTCCTGGCCCGGCTCTTCCCCGGCCATCCCGATCAAGATCCCATCCCGACCCTGCTGTGGTGTACGGGCCGGGGCACGCTCCCCGGCCGGCCACGCCGCACCTCGTGGACCCTCCGGGCGGCCGTGGACTGAGCCTCTGGCTGCCGTGTCGGCCCCGCCGGGCGCGCGTTGTCCTGTCGGAGACGAGCGAAGGGCGGACCACCGTGGACTTCTACACGGCGGTGCCGGCCGGTCACGGCGACGGAGCTGGCCTGCCGGTCTGTCTGATCCTGCACGGCGGTTCGAAGCGCCCGGCCGATTTCGCGGGGCTGGGGCTGGGACGGTTCCTGACCGACGCGGTGAACCGGGGCGCGCCGCCGTTCGTGCTGGCCGGGGCGACCGGGGATCGGCTCGCCTGGCAGCCGGGCGACGAGGACGACCCGCAGCGGATGCTGGTCGAGGAGCTGCCGGCGTGGTGCGCGGCCCGGGGTTTCGACGCCGGGCGGCCGGCGGCCGGAACGTCCGGTCCGGGCGGGCACGATTTCGCCTATTGGAGCACGGCGGTTCCGGCCGCATTCGCCTTCCTGGCCGCCGAGTTACGCGGCCCGGTTCCGGAAACGGTACTTTCGGCCCGGGACGAAATGCCGGTGTGCGGGACAGCCCACATCGAGTGCCCGGGGGGAGGAGAAAGTCAAGAACGTTCCCGGGTACGGCGGGCGGCCGCGCTCGTAGGCACCGGCGGCCGAGCCGAACGAGGCGGCCCTTCGACGATCTTACGCGGACATCGAACGCTGTCACTGGCACGTTTCAAGAAAATGCCGATCGGGCACCCCGGGACCGAGGCACCTCATGACATGACGAGACCACGGAGGGTTGGCAGATGAGCTTCACCGACAAGGTCAAGAACAAGACCGAGGAGCTGACCGGCAAGGCGAAGCAGGGCATCGCCGAGGCGACCGACAATCCCCGCCTGTACGCCGAGGGCGAGGCCCAGGAGGCCTCCGCGCACGCCAAGCAGGCGGGCGAGCACGTCAAGGACGCCGGGCGCGACGTCCGCGACGCGCTCAGCTGAACCAGGGAAGCGACGGGTGCGGCCGAACAGGAAAGCTGAACCCGGACAGAGCTGACAAGGGGCCCCGCAGCGGGGCCCCTTGCTGTGTGAACGCTCAGACCATGGCCAGCGTCTGCTGCTTGCGCCACCACTCCTGGCCGGACTCCGGCAGCGTGTCGATCGGGTCGTAGTACGCGTACAGCTTGGAGAGCGCCTCGCTGTCGTCCTTCTCGATCGACGTGCGGTAGTTCTTCGTCCAGTACGAGATGCCGTGCTCCCGGTCGTACTCGGCGACCATGTGCACCCAGCGCTTGCCGACGAACGGCACGTCGCAGACGATCCGCGGCGTCGCGTACCCCGGCAGGTAGCCCATCAGGTCGTGCTGCAGCCGCTGGGCGTGCCACACCGGCACCCGCCAGTGCTCCGCGTTCGGGATCATGTCGCACATGTAGAAGTAGTACGGCAGGATGCCGGCCTCGCCCTGCAGCGCGAAGCACAGATCCAGCAGATCGGCCGAGGTCGCGTTGACCCCGCGCATCAGCACGCCCTGGTTGCGCACGTCGCGCACGCCCAGCTCGAGCAGTGTCCGCGCGGCCCGGGCGACCATCGGGGTCAGCGAGTTCACGTGGTTGACGTGGGTGTGCACAGCCAGGTTGACGCCGCGGCGCCGGGCGGTGACCGCGACCCGGTGCATGCCCTCGACCACGTCGTCCTGCAGCCAGTGCTGGGGCAGGCCCATCAGCGCCTTGGTGGCCAGCCGGACGTCGCGCACGGTGGGCACCGAGAGCAGGCCCATCAGGTACGCCTCGAGCTGTTTCCACGGCACGTTCGCCACGTCGCCGCCGGAGACGACCACGTCCCGTACCCCCGGATGGGTCTTGAGGTAATCCAGGTGGGCCGCGTAGCGGTCCACCGGTTTCTGGACCAGCTTGAGCTTCGGCACCGCCGGCGTGCTGTTGCCGACCAGGTCCATCCGGGTGCAGTGCCCGCAGTACTGCGGGCAGGTGGCGACCAACTCGGCCAGCACCTTCGTCGGGTAGCGGTGGGTCAGCCCCTCGGCCACCCACATGTCGTGCTCGTGCAGCGAGTCGCGGCTCGCGTTCGGGTGCGAGGGCCAGTCCAGGTGCCGGTCGGTGGCGACCGGCAGCATGTAGCGGCGCACCGGGTCGGCGTAGAAGGCGGTTGTGTCGGGCGCCTCGTGCGGCACCATCGTGTTCAGCATCTGCGGCGGGATCAGCATCGACATGGTGGCCAGGCGCCGCTGGTCGGTTTCCAGGTCGGCGTAGAACGACTCGTCCACCAGGCCGCCGAGCACCGCCCGTAACTGCTTCACGTTCTTCACGCAGTTGACCCGCTGCCACTGGGCGGACTGCCACTGGGCGGCGGTCACGTCACGCCAGCCGGGGAAGCGGGTCCAGTCCGGCTCGATCAGCTCGCGTCGCTGGTACTCGTAGGGCTGTCCCGTGTCGCGCTCGGGCACCGTTGCCTCCTCGGACACCATAGCCTCCCTGAAGATCTGTTCAGGATCAACAAGTTACTTGAGAATCTTCGGTCTAGAAACCCAGGCTACGAAAGATTTACGGTAGAGCGGCCCGTAGGGGCGAAGCTTTCCAGGGTTGCTGGGTGTCACCCGGGGTGCGGGCCGTGGCCCGGGGTGTGGGTGTGAAGTGAGGAGACTGTCGATGGCGGGATCAGTGGGCCTGCACCGGGTGATCGAGCCGCCCGGCGTGCTGCCCCAGGCGGCCTGGCGCCTGGACGCCTCCCCGGAGATCGGCCCGGACGAGGTGCGCGTTCGCGTGCAGCGACTCAACCTGGACGCCGCCAGCTACCGGCAGCTCGCCGAGAAACACGCCGGGGACGGCGCGCGGATCCGCGCCGAGGTGCTGGACATCGTCGGCACGCGCGGCAAGATGCACAACCCGGTCACCGGCTCCGGCGGCATGCTGATCGGCGTGGTCGAGCAGGTCGGCCCGGAGTCGTCGCTGCCGGTCAAGCCGGGGGACCGGGTCGCGACACTGGTCAGCCTGACGCTGACCCCGCTGCGGATCACCGACGGACTGCGCGGCTGGGACGGGCTGTCCGAGCAGGCGCCGGCCGACGGGACGGCGATCCTGTTCGGCCGCTCGATCGTCGGGGTGCTGCCCGACGATCTGCCGCCGGAGCTGGCGCTGGCGGTCTACGACGTCTGTGGTGCCCCGGCACTGGTGGACCGGATCGTCCGGAAATACCGCGACCCGACCGTGCTGGTGCTCGGCGGGGCCGGCAAGAGCGGCTCCCTGTCGCTGGCCGCCGCCAAGCGCGCCGGCGCCCGTACCAAGGCGGTAGTCGTCTCCGCAGCGGAGCGGGACGCGCTGCGCGCCGCGGCGGTGGCGGACGAGATCGCGATCGCCGACGCGCGGGACCCGGTCGCGGTCGCCGACCGGGCCGGCACGGCGGACGTCACTGTGGTCTGCGTGGACGTGCCGGGTTGCGAGCACGGCGCGATCCTGGCCACCGCTCCCGGCGGCACCGTGATCTTCTTCTCGATGGCGACCAGCTTCCCGGCGGCCGCCCTCGGCGCGGAGGGGCTCGCCGCGGACGTGACCATGCTGGTCGGCAACGGGTACGTGCCCGGGCACGCCGAGTTCGCCGTCGACCTGCTGCGTACGACGCCCGCAGTGCGCGCGTTGTTCGAGGCGCGGATCGCGGGAGACTGACCGCATGACTCAACCCTCGGTCCGCTACACCAACGGTCGCTTCTACTCCGCCGCCGAGCCGCGTGCCACCGCGATGCTGGTCCGCGACGGCGTCATCGCCTGGCTCGGCGACACCGCCGACGCGCCGGCCGCCGACCACACCGTCGACCTGGAGAACACGCTGGTCACCCCGGCCTTCGTCGACGCGCACCTGCACGCCACGGACACCGGGCTGGCCTTCGACGGCCTGGACCTGTCCGGCGTGCGCTCGGCGCGTGAGCTGCTGGACGCGGTGGCCGCGTTCGCGCGGACCCGTCCGGCCGGCGGCGTCGTGCACGGGCACGGCTGGGACGAGTCGACCTGGGCCGAGCAGACCCCGCCCACCGCGCAGGAGCTGGACCGGGCCGCCGAGGGCCGCAGGGTGTACCTGTCGCAGGCCTCCGTGCACTCCGCGCTGGCCAGCTCGGCGCTGCTGCCGGAGGCCGTGGGCGTGGACGGCTACCACCCGTCCGGCTGGGTGCGCGAGCACGCCCACCACGCGGTCCGCGCGGTGGCGCTCGGCTCGCTCACGCCGGAGCAGCGGACCGCGGCGCAGCGGACCGCGCTGAGTCGGGCGGCGTCGATGGGCATCGCCGCGGTGCACGAGTGCGGCGGCCCGGGCACGTCCAGCGAGGCCGACTTCCAGTCCGTGCTGGCGTTGTCCGGCCAGGGCCTGCCGCAGGTCTTCGGCTACTGGGGCGAGCTGGGCGGCGCCGAGCGGGCCCGGGAACTGGGCGCGCACGGCGCCGCCGGCGACCTGTACGCGGACGGCGCGCTCGGCTCCCGGACCGCGTCGGTGCGCTCGCCGTACCTGGACGGCGACCATGGCTGCGGCGAGGCGTTCCTGACCGCCGAGCAGGCCGCCGAGCACCTGCTGGACTGCGTGCGGATCGGCTTCCAGGGCGGGTTCCACGCGATCGGCGACGCCGCGATCGCGACAGTGCTGGAGGGCTTCGCGCTGGCCGCGAAGCAGGTCGGCGTCGACCGGATCCGCGAGGGCAGCCACCGCATCGAGCACGTCGAGCTGATCGACAAGGCGATGATCGCCCGGATGGTCGAGTTCGGGGTGGTCGCCTCGGTGCAGCCGGTGTTCGACGCGCTGTGGGGTGGCGCCGACCGGATGTACGCGCAGCGCCTCGGCGTCGAGCGGGCGCTGGCCAGCAACCCGATCGGCGCGATGCACGCGACCGGGGTGGCGCTGGCGTTCGGCTCCGACTCCCCGGTGACCGCGCTGGATCCCTGGGCGATGGTGGTGGCCGCCGCGGCCCCGCGCAACCCGGTCCACCGGATGAAGGTGCGCGCGGCGTTCGCGGCCGGCAGCCGCGGCGGTTGGCGGGGCGCCGGCGTCGACGGGGTGGGCGTGCTGGCGCCCGGCGCCTCGGCGACGTTCGCGATCTGGGAGACCCCGGGCGGTGTGGTGGAGGGCCTGCCGGCGCTGTTGCCGGACCTCGACGGCGCGGTGCCCGCGCGGCCGGTCTGCCGGCGCACGGTGCTGCACGGCGAAACGATTCACGAGAGCTAGGAGACACGAGAAGGTGGCCGGGAAGCTGGATCTGGACCCGCGGATCGTCGCGCGGGCGCGGGCGCTCGCCGCCAAGGCCGGGCAGCCCGTCGTCGACCTCGCGCGGTCGCACACCACCGTGTCGGTGGAGCGGGCGGTGCTGCGCCTGGCCGGCGTGCACGGCGCCGACGCGGACGGCATCCCCTGGGTGAACCGCCTGGTCGACGCCGTGCGCGCGGATGTCGGACTCGGGCACGGGGTGGCGGTGCCGGTGCTGCACGCGGCGCTGACCACGGGCGTGGAGGACCTCACCGTGCTGGCGCAGAAGGCGGCGGCGGGGGCGGTGCGGTTCGCCGTACCGGAGAAGAAATCCGAGATCGCCGCGGCCCGGCGGCGGGCCCGGAAGGCCGCCGCCGGCGGCCTCAAGATCATCGATCGGCGCCGGGCCGAGCGGGACAGACTGATCAGGCGGTACGGCGATCCGGCGCAACGCCCGTGGATCTACCTGATCGTCGCCACCGGGGACATCCACGAGGACATCCCCCAGGCGCAGGCGGCGGCCCGGGCCGGCGCGGACGTCATCGCGGTGATCCGGTCCACCGGACAGTCGCTGCTGGACTACGTGCCCGAGGGGGCCACCCGGGAGGGGTTCGCGGGCACCTACGCCACCCAGGAGAATTTCCGGCTGATGCGGGCGGCGCTCGACGAGACCTCCCGTGAGCTGGGCCGATACATCCGCCTGACGAACTACGCGTCCGGGCTGTGCATGCCCGAGATCGCGGCGCTGGCCGGGCTGGAGCGGCTCGACATGATGCTGAACGACTCGATGTACGGCATCCTGTTCCGTGACATCAATCCCATCCGCACCTTCGTCGACCAGCGATTCAGCAGGCAGGTGCACGCCCGCGCCGGGATCATCATCAACACCGGCGAGGACAACTACCTCACCACCGCGGACGCCGTCGAGGCCGCGCACACGGTGACGGTGTCCCAGCTGCTCAACGAGTTCTTCGCGCACGAGGCCGGCCTGGCGGACTGGCAGCTCGGGCTGGGCCACGCCTTCGAGATCAACCCGGACCTGCCGGAGTCGTTCCGGCTGGAGCTGGCGCACGCGCTGCTGGCGCGGGAGCTGTTCCCGGACGCGCCGCTCAAGTGGATGCCGCCGACCAGGCACATGACCGGCGACGTCTTCCGCGGCAACCTGCTCGACGGGTTCTTCAACCTGGCCGGGGCGCTGACCGGCCAGGGCATCCTGCTGGTCGGGATGATGACCGAGGCGGTGGTCACCCCGTGGCTGTCCGACCGCGACATCGCCCTGCAGAACGTGCGGTACGTGCTCAACGGCGCCGGCAACCTGCACGAGGACTTCGTGCCTGGCGCGTTCATCCGCGGCCGGGCCGGCCAGGTGCTCGGCGAGGCCGTCGAGCTGCTGGAACGCATCGTCGACGACACGCTGATGGAGGCCATCGCGGACGGCACCTTCGGGCTGATGAAACGGCCCGCGGACCGCGGCAAGGGCCTCGACGGGGTGGCCAGGCAGGAAGACGACTACTACAACCCGGTGGGAGAGCTGCTGTGATCGTCCGCCCCTACGGAGATACCACGGGCGACGGCATGGTGCAGCTCTCCTTCACCCTGCCGATCCCGCACGACAAGCGCGCCGAGGGCGCCGCCCTGCAGCTCGCCGGCAAGATGGGCATGGACCCGGCGATGCTGGTGCACGCCAAACCGATGGGCGACGGCTTCACCTTCTTCGTCGTCTACGGAAAGGTCGGCCATCTCGTCGACACCGAGCGGGTGCAGGTCGTCGAGCGTGACTACCCGCTGCTGAGCGCCAAGGAGGTGAACGCGGTGATCAAGCGGAGGCTGCGGCGCCGGCTCAACGTGGTGGGCGCCTGCATCGGCACCGACGCGCACACCGTGGGCATCGACGCGATCCTCAACCTCAAGGGCATCGCCGGCGAGAAGGGCCTGGAGTATTACTCCGAGCTGTCGGTGACCAACCTGGGCGCCCAGGTCTCCGTGCCCGATCTGGTGGAGACCGCCCGGGAGAAGAAGGCCGACGCGGTCCTGGTCTCCCAGGTGGTTACCCAGCGTGACGCACATCTGCACAACACCCGCGCCATGTCCGCGGCGTTCCGCGAGGCGCTGCCGGCCGGGCGGCGGCCGCTGCTGATCGTCGGCGGCCCCCGCTTCGACGAGCTGATGACCGGTGAGCTGGGCGTCGACCGGATCTTCGGCCGCGGCACCACACCCCGCGAGGTCGCTTCCTACCTGGTCCACGCGCTGATCGAGAGCAAGAGCAAATCATGATCACTGTCACGCATCGTCGCTATGTTCCGTACTCGCACGCCCACTACGCCGGGAACCTGGTCGACGGGGCCTATTCGCTCGGGTTGTTCGGCGACGTCGCCACCGAGGTGTGCATCCGGCTCGACGGCGACGAGGGGCTGTTCGCGTCCTACGACGACGTGCAGTTCACGGCGCCCGTGCAGGCCGGGGACGTGCTGGAGGTCACCGCCACGGTGGTGCACATGGGCACGCGCAGCCGCCGGATCGAGTTCACCTCCACAGTGGTGTGCCGGGGGACCGGGGGATCGGCGGCGGCCGTGCTCGACGAGCCGATCGTCGCGGTCACCGCGGTGGGCACGGTCGTCGTGCCGGCCCGGGGGTGACGGTCGCGGTCTGTGTGGACGTCGGGTCGACGTACACCAAAGCAGCCAAGATCGACCTCGGCGGCGCTGAACTGATCAGCCGGGCCGAGGTGCCGACCACGTCCGGAACGGACGTCCTGCGGGGTCTGCACGCCGCCGTCGCGGCTGTCGGCGGCGCCCGGGACGGCGAGCTCTACGTCTGCTCGTCGGCCGGTGGCGGGCTACGGCTGGCCGTCGCCGGCTACGAGAGCCTGGTCACCGCGGAGGCCGGGCACCGGGTCGGCCTGTCGGCCGGCGCCCAGGTGGTGCACGTCGCGGCCGGGCCGCTGGACGGCGCGGCCGTCTCCGCGCTGCGCGCGTCGCGGCCGGACGTGGTCCTGCTGGTCGGTGGCACGGACGGCGGCGACGGCGAGGTGCTGCTGCACAACGCGCGGAGGCTGGCCGCCAACCGGTTGCGGTCGCCGGTGGTCCTGGCCGGCAACGCGGAGGTACGGGACGAGGCCGCCGCCCTGCTCGTGGAGCGCGGCGTCCCGGTGACCGCGACCGGGAACGTCCTGCCGCGCATCGGGGTGCTCGACCCGCTGCCGGCCCGCGCCGCGATCCGGGAGGTGTTCCTGCGGCACGTGATCGGCGGCAAACGGCTGTCGAAGGGCCCCCGGTTCGCGTCGCTGGTGCGGGCGGCCACCCCGGACGCGGTGCTGGCCGGCGTGGAGCTGCTCGCCGACCGGGCGGCGGCCGGGGTGCTGGTGGTGGACGTGGGCGGGGCGACCACGGACGTGTACTCGGCGCTGCTGCCCGACGCGGAGCTGTCCACCGGGCCGCGCCGGGACGTGGCCGGGACGCTGTGGCGGTCCCGCACTGTCGAGGGCGACCTGGGTGTCGCGGTGGGCGCCCCGTCCACCCGGGCCGCCGCGGTCTCGGAGAAGCTGCCCGCGCCCGGCACCGACCGTGAGCTGGCGGCGGCCGCGGCCATGATCGCGCTGCGGCGGCACGCCCGGGGTCACTCGGCCGGGCCCGGACTGCCCCGCACGGGAGGCCGGCATCTGCGTGACGTACGCCTCGTCGTCGGCTCCGGGGGAGTGCTGCGGCACGGTGGCGGCGAGCACGTCCTGGCCGCCGTGCTGGGCGACACGGCCGGCGGGTGGGCCCTGCCGGACCGGGCCCGGACCGTCGTCGACGGTCGATACGTCCTGGCCGCCGCCGGACTGCTGGCCGCCGACCACCCGAGTGCGGCAGGCGGGCTGTTGGACGCCCTGCTGGGCTGATGGAGTACATTTTCGGACACGCCGGAAGACGCGACACGCCGGAACGGGTTCCCCGCGGTTGACAGACCGCCCCCGTCCGGACGTACCGTCTTCAGGTCCTGTCTCACGGCAAGCGACTGTGATCCGCTTCGTTCCCTTACCCACTGGCCGCAGTGCCGTCCCCGCGCCGGGGTCGTGCGTTCAGCCAGGTCCAGGGGGTTCGGGTGCGCGGGCGGCGCGGACCGGGTCGCCACACGGGAGCCGAGACGAGCCGAGCCTGGCCAGTAGACAACGGCACGGCGCGGGCAGCCAGCCCGTGACGCGTCGGTCCGAAGGTCAGCGCGAGGCTCGCCGGGCGCACCGACCGTGGGACGGAAAGAAGCACCCCGAGGGGCGCGGCCGCTGGACGCCGCGCCCCTCCGCCAGTTCTCCCGGCCGGTTCACCCAGCCGGTTCCCGTCCGGCCGGTACGAGATCGCATCCGACTAGCCGGCCGAAGTGCCCCGGACCGGCAGGTAGCCTGCCTGGCGTGGAAATGACGATGCCGCCGCCGGATCTCGCCGAGCCCGGTCCCGGCGGCCCGCGCCGCGCCGCGCCGTTGCGGCTGCCGGTGGCCGCCGCGCTGGCCGTGGCCGCCGGCGTGGCGCTGCTGCTCGCCCTGCCGCCGTACGACCTGTGGTGGCTCGCCCCGGCCGGTGTCGCGCTGCTGGCCGCGGCCGTGCACCGGCGGCGGCCGCGGGCCGGCTTCGGCCTCGGCTTCGTCACCGGCCTCGTGTTGTTCTACCCGCTGCTGGAGTGGACCCGGATCGCGGCCGGCTGGCTGCCCTGGGCGCTGCTGTCCACCGCCGAGGCGGCCGTGCTCGGGCTCACCGGGCTCGCCCTGGCCTGGCTGTCCCCGCTGATCGACAGGTGGCGGGCGCTGTGGCCGCTGCTGACCGGCCTGCTCTGGGTCGCCGACGAGGCGCTGCGCGACCGGGCCCCGTTCGGCGGGTTCCCGTGGGGGCGGCTCGCGTTCAGCCAGGGCGACGCCCCCTCGCTGCGCCTGGCCGCCTGGGGCGGCGCCCCGCTGGTCACCTTCGCGGTGGCGGCCGCCGGCGGCGCGGTGCTGGCGATCGCCTGGCGGCGCTGGCGCCGGCCCGCGGCGCCGCCGATCGCCGGGTACGCCGCCGTGGCCGCCGTGCTGATCGGCGCGCCGGCCGCGGTGCCGCTCGCCGCGCCGGCCGGTCCGGCCCGCACGGTCGCCATCGTGCAGGGCAACGTGCCCCGGCTCGGCCTGGACTTCAACGCCCAGCGCCGGGCGGTGCTGGACAACCACGTGACCGCCACCCGGCAGCTGGCAGCCGACGTGGCCGCCGGCCGGCAGCCCCGGCCCGACCTGGTGGTCTGGCCGGAGAACTCCAGCGACATCGACCCGCTGCGCAACGACGACGCGGCGCGGGAGATCGCCGCGGCGGCCCAGGCGATCGGGGTGCCGATCCTGGTCGGCACGGTGCTGCGCACCGACAACCCGGGCGACATCAAGAACGCCGGGCTGCTGTGGATGCCGGTCACCGGGCCGGACCTGGACCAGACGTACGTGAAGCAGCACCCCGTCCCGTTCGCCGAGTACATGCCGCTGCGATCGGTCGCCCGGGTGGTCAGCGACAAGGTCGACCTGGTGAGGAACATGCTCCCGGGTGACCACGCCGGCGTCATCGACACCGGCGCGCTCACCCTGGGTGACGTGATCTGCTTCGAGGTGGCCTACGACGGGATCGTGCGCGACACCGTCACCAGTGGCGCGCAGATCCTCGCCGTGCAGACCAACAACGCCACGTTCGACGAGGCCGAGGCCCGTCAGCAGCTGGCCATGGTGCGGTTGCGCGCGGTCGAGCACGGTCTCGACTCGCTGATGGTGTCGACGGTGGGTGTCTCGGCCTTCGTCGATACCGAGGGGGGCGTACACGGCGCGACGTCGTTCAACACCGCTGAGGTGGTGGTGCATAAAATGGCGCTCGGGGGAACGCGTACGCTGGCGACTCGTTCGGGCCTCTGGCCCGAGGCGATCGCGGCCGGGCTGGCCGTGGTGGCCCTGGCCGGCGCCGTGCCCCTGCGTCGTCGGCGTGCGATGGACGGCAAGAGCGGCGACGACACGAGCGTGGAGGAACGTTGAGCGAGGCGGAAGGCTACCCGGGAGTGGGGCGGGTCCTCGTGATCATCCCCACGTACAACGAGGCCGACAACGTCCGCCTGATCACCGGCCGGGTCCGCCGCGCGGTCCCCGAGGTCGACATCCTGGTCGCCGACGACAACTCGCCGGACGGCACCGGCGACATCGCCGACGAGCTGGCGCTCGCCGACGACCACATCTTCGTGCTGCACCGCACCGGCAAGGAGGGCCTCGGCGCCGCCTACAAGGCCGGCTTCGCCTGGGCCAAGGACAAGGGGTACGACGCGGTCGTCGAGATGGACGCGGACGGCTCGCACGCCCCCGAGGAGCTGCCCAAGCTGCTCGACGCGCTGGCCGGCGCGGACGCGGTGCTCGGCACCCGGTACATCCCGGGCGGCAGCGTGCACAACTGGCCGATGCACCGGCTGCTGCTCTCGCGCGGCGGCAACATCTACATCCGGATGGCGCTCGGCATGCCGTTCCGGGACGCCACCGGCGGCTACCGGGCCTACAAGATGACAGTGCTCGACGCCATCGACGTGCCGACCGTCGCCTCCACCGGGTACTCCTTCCAGGTCGAGCTGGCCTGGCGGGCGTACCGGGGCGGCTTTACCCTGGTCGAGGTGCCGATCACGTTCACCGAGCGGGAACACGGCGTCAGCAAGATGAGCGGCAACATCTTCAAGGAGCAGCTGCTGCGGGTGACGCTGTGGGGGGCGCAGGCGCGCAAGGAGTCGCTGCTCAACCTGCTCGGGCGCAAACCGCGGCAGGAGCAGACCTGGCCGTGACGGCCCCCTCGGCGGGCACTCAGGCAGGTCGCAGGTTCCGGTGTCATGCTGGAGTGGCACGCATGAACCCGGAGGACTCCAATGCGCCGTAGCCGGATGGCATACCTTCCCTTCGTCTTCCCGCTGCTCGCGATCGCCGAGATCTCGGCCTTCCTGACGGTGGCCCACCTGATCGGTGGCGGCTGGGCGTTCCTGCTGCTCGCCGTGGTGAGCCTGGCGGGGTTCTCGCTGCTGCGCCGAGAGGGCATCCGGGGCTGGCGGGCCTTCCAGCAGGCCGCCGCGGCCGGTCGCCCGCCGGGCGCCGAGGTGACCAACTCGCTGGTGGGGCTCGGCGGCGCTCTGCTGCTGGCACTGCCCGGCCTGGTCACCGGCGTGATCGGGGTGCTGCTGCTCGTGCCGCCGGGCCGGACGCTGGCGCGCCGTGGCGTGGAGCGTTTCGCCTCCCGCCGGCTGGGCTCCGCCGCCACCGGGAACCTGTTCGGGCCGCGTAAGGTCCGGGTCCGCGTCGACGACCCGACGGTGGTCGACGCGACTGTGGTCAACGGGGACGCCCCGGCGGCCGCGCGCCAGCCGGCCGCCGCCATCGAGGGCGAGATCGTCCGCTAGCCCAGCCGCCGAACCACCACGACCACCAGCCGAGCGCGCTCGGCTGGTGGTCGTCGTCGGCATACGGCCGCGATTGGAACCAGGTGACCCAGCCGCGTGCCCCCGGCTGGTCGTGGTGGTTGCCCTACAGGCGCGGTGAGGATCGTGTGGCCCAGCCGGGTGGGTTCGGCGGGGAGTGGTTGTTGTTTTGCGGGCTTCGTACAGGGGCCCGCTGGGGAGCGGCGGCCGGGCATGCGGAAAGGGCCGTCCCGAGGGAGACGGCCCTTTTCGCGTTGTTCGGGTGGTCAGCGACCGCGGCGGGTGCGGACTTCCTGGAGGCGTTCGTTGAGGATGTCCTCGAGCTCGGCGATCGAGCGCCGCTCGAGGAGCATGTCCCAGTGCGTGCGCGGCGGCTTCGCCTTCTTCTGCTCCGGCTCGCTGCCGTCGACCAGCCGGGCCACGCTGCCGTCGAACTTGCACTCCCAGGTGGTGGGCACCTCGGCGTCGACGGCGAACGGAACCTCGAACTGGTGACCCTTGACGCACAGGTACTCACGGGTCTGTCGGGGCGCCAGCTCGGTGTTACGGTCGGACTCGTAGCTGACTGCGCCAAGACGGCTGCCGCGCAGCATGCGTTCGCCCATGATCGGCTTCCCCTCGCTCGTGGTGCTGCTCTCGTTGGTGTAACGAAAGGGGCGGCCGCCGGATTCCTGCGCCCGCCTAGTATCTATCGGTCTCTTACCCGCCTGGTAAAGGCGTTGTAACGCTATGAGCGTAACCGGCCTGCCACCGTACCCCGTAATTTGAACGGTCGTGAAGTGGACCTTGGTCCAGTTTGGGGCGGTTTGATGCATCTATGGGTGGTGCGATGTCTGTCACTCGGCTGATCACCAACCAGTGATGTGCCGGCCGGAACTTCCCCTAGTGATCATGCGGTGGCGCAAAGTTGATCGAGGTCAGTGCTCGGCGGGGCCGGACTGTGCGGGAGCGGAGGCCGCGCCGTCCGAAGGGCCGGTCGCGGAGCGAGGGGCTGCCGGGGAGGGACCGGCTGGCGGGGAGTGAGCGGGTGCGGGGGAGGGGCCGGCTGCCGAGAAACCGGCCGCGGAGGGGCGGCCCGTGCCGAGGGCGGCCAGTGCCGACGCGAGGTCGCTGACCTGGCCGGTCAGCTGCGCCACCCGCTGGTGCGCGGCGTCCGCGTCCGCCCGGGCGGCGGCCAGGCGGCGTTCCAGATCCGTGCGCTCGTCGGCGGCCCGCTCCAGCTCCTTGCGGACGCGGTCCAGCTCCGCCACCGTCCGGCGCGCCTCGTCACGGTCGGCCGCCACCGTGGCCAGCTCCTGCCGGACCTCGGCCACCTCGGTCTCGGCGCGCTCGGCGCGCGAGCCGGCCTCGGCGGCCGCCCGCTCGGCGCGGGCGAGGGCTTCCGCGGCCGCCCGCTCCGCGGCCTCCGCCCGGGTGGCCGCCTGGTCTGCCGCGTCCCGCAGGGCGTCCGCGTCGGCTCGGACGGCCGTGAGCGCGGCTTCCGCTCGTACGGCCGTTTCCTCTGCCGTACGGCGGAAATCGTTGTGGTCCTTGAGCGCAGCGGCCAGGTCGCGTTCGGCGGCATCGCGCTCGGCCTTGACATCCTGAATCTCGCGGCGCGCGGCGGACAGCTCGCCGGCCGCGGCGTCGCGTTCCGCCTCGGCGCGTTCGCGCAGCGCCGCGGCGGCCGTCGCGGCCTTGACCGCCTCGTCGCGGGCCCGCGCCGCCTCCTGCTCGCGGCGGCCGGCCTCCTCCGCGGCCCGCTCGGCCTCGGTCGCCCGCTGCCGCGCCTCGTCCCGCTCGGCCGTCGCCGCCGCCGCGATCTGCTGCGCCGCCGCGGTGGCCGTCGCCGCCTGCTCCGCGTCGCGGCGGGCGTCGTCACGCTCGGCGTGCGCGGCCGCGACCGCACGCGAGGTCTCCGCGCGCACCTCGGCGACCTGGCGCTCGACGCCGGCCGGGGACATCTCCGAGTGCAGCGCCTCGGTGAGCGTGCCCACCATCTGGTCGAGGCGGTCCACCACCTCCCAGGTGCGGGCCACCGAACCGGCCAGGCCGGGAGAGGAACGGTGCCGCATCCGCACGTTGCGGGAAGCGCGCTGGCACTCGCCGTCGTTGTCCCGGCAGTAGCGGAACGGGCGGCCGGCGGAGTTGCGCTGCGGCACCGGGCGCCCGCAGTGGGCGCAGGGTCGGGTCTCGGCCGCCTCGGCGGCGGGGTGGTCCTGCGTCGTCATAGCAGGGCCCAGCGTAGGCGGCGCAACGATCTTACCGGCGTCACCACACCGGCGCCGCGAAAATGGTGTGCGCCGCTCCGGTCCGAGCTGCCGGTCGGGCGCTGGCCGGGTCGCCGCCCGGGGTGTGCATGACCGCTTGCCGAGCAGCGGTCCCGGGGTCAGCCGCCACCGGGAGCGATGACCGACCCACGACGGGGCAGCGGCTCAAGGCTCGAGGGCGTCGATGTGCGCGCCGGTGTCCGCTCGACCGGCGGCCCGGAGCCGGGCGACCAGCAAGGCGCACAGGGTGGTCGCGGCGCCCGCCGCGCAGATGGCGACGGCCGAGGTGCTGAGCTGGGCGACCGGTCCAGGTGGCTGCCCCACAGGGTGGCCACCCCGCGGAGTGCCGCCCTTCACAAGGGCAGAAACAAACCCGCCAACAGTTCGCGAAGACCCGAAGCGAAGAATCTTTCGAGCCCATATAAGGGCACGGAAACCCTCTCACCCCCTTGCTGCCGCGTTTTACCTGCTTTTGACGTCCTGAACCACAGAATGGTGACCGCCAACAAAGCCGACGGCGCATGATATGGCCGAGTTCCACCTTCCCCACTCGGAAACAGAAACGCCCCTTTTCCATTGAAGATCCACGCCGACCCGACCCGACCCGAAGCGGACCGCCCGATCGAGTGGTAAGCCTCGGCGCTGTGGCGACGACTCGCGGAGCTGGGGTGGCTCGTTGCGGGACCACGGCGGCTGGCGGCGGCGAGGCGGTGGGTTGCCGAGGTGGGGGCGCGGCTGTCGGCGGCGGGACCGTGGGTTGCCGAGGTGGGGGCAAGGCTGGCGGCGGCGGGGCGGTGTGCTGCCGAGCTTCGGGCGCGGCCTTTCGGCCGGCAGCGGCGGCTTCCGGGGCTGACGTGGCAGTCCGCGCGGTTGAAGCGGCAGGCGGAATTGCCGGGCGTAGTGCCGCGGGCTGCGAGGCTGACCGCGCTGGGCCTGTCTGATCGCTCCGGATGGCGGGCCGGGACGGCGATGCTGTCCCGCGCTCCCGCAGGCGCCGCAGCTTTTCGGCATGCCTGCGCTCCAATCCCCAATCGCGGTGGCGCTTGTGCTCCCGGCGGAACTCCTCGCGCTCGGCCGAATAATCGCGCGCCGCTGTCCGGTCCCGCATCGCGGCAATTTCGGCTCTGCCGAACAACGACATCTGACCCATGCAGAAATTCTCCCGCGCCCCCATCTCGCCGTGTAAGCATTCGATCATGCGAGAAAATGTGGTGACCACCACCCCATCAATGCTCCTGGATATTCCTGATCAATTACGTCCGAAGGACGGAGAAGCGAGGGGCGATCCGGTGCGGGCGGTGAGTGCGGCGGCCGGGGCAGGCTCGGCGGCGGCGCTTCGCGCATAGACGCGGCCGCGGTGGCAGTGGGCGCGGCGGTGCGGTCGGCGCGGTTGACCGGGCGGTGGGTGGTGGGCGTGGACGGCCGGGGCGGTGAGTGGTGGGCGCGGCTGGCCCGGGGCGACAGCGCGACGGTGGTGGGCGCGGCCGGCTGGCCCGGGGCGATGGCGCGACGGTGGTGGGCATAGAGCGTGGGCCGACGCCGCCGGGGCAGCGGTGAAGGGGACGCCCGTGTGACAGCCCCGACCTGACCCGACCCCGCCTCGCAGCCGCGGACCCGCGGGGCAGAATCAACAGGTGACGTTCCGTGGCTGGCCGGTGGAGGCGCTCGAGTTCTACGAAGGACTCGCCGCCGACAACTCGAAGACCTATTGGATCAAACATCTCGCCTTCTACGAGAGCGAGGTCCGCGCGCCCATGCAGGAGCTTCTGGCCGCGCTCGAGCCGGAGTTCGGGCCGGGGAAGATCTTCCGGCCGTACCGGGACGTGCGGTTCAGCAAGGACAAGACGCCGTACAAGACGCATCTCGGAGCGTGGCTGGAGAGCGGCGGGTACATCCAGCTCTCCGCGGACGGGCTGGCCGCCGGGTCCGGTTTCTATCAGATGGATTCGGGTCAGCTGGACCGGTATCGGCGAGCGGTCGCCAACGATGTCAGCGGGACGCTGCTGACCGGCGTGATCGCGGAGATCGAGAAGGCCGGGATCGAGGTGGCCGGCCGGGACACGCTGAAGACCGCGCCGCGTGGGTACCCCAAGGACCACCCGCGGATCGGGCTGTTGCGCCACAAAGGGCTGATCACCTGGCGGGAGTGGGCGCCGGCGGCGTGGCTGGGCACCGCTTCGGCGAAGGGCCGGGTGGTCGAGTTCCTTCGCAGGAGCCGGCCGCTGCGGCACTGGCTCGACGATCACGTCGGGCCACCCGCGCGAGACTAGGGACCACCGAGACGAGACCGGGCGAAGGCCAAGACGACGCCAGCCGCGCCAGTGCTCAGACGGCACGCCCACCCGAGAACAGGCAGGGCCCGCGCCCGGCGAGACGGGGCCGGTGTGTGGCGAGGCAGCCCCGAGAACGGCAGGCGAGGCCCAAGCAGGGCCACCCGAATCAGGGGCCGCATCGAATCAGGACAGTATCTGACCGCAATCCGCGGCAGGCTGGACGCATGACTCCGGAGATCGCTCGCGAGGTCCAGTTCACCTTCGACAGCGCCGACCCGGGCGCTCTCGCCCTGTTCTGGGCCGAAGCCCTCGGCTACCAGGTGCAGCCGCCTCCGGCCGGGTTCGAGTCCTGGGAGCAGGCGCTCGAGGCGTACGGCGTGCCGCCGGAGAAGCGCAACAGCGCCTCGGCCGTGGTCGATCCGAGGGGTGTCGGGCCACGGTTGTTCTTCCAGCAGGTGCCCGAGGGCAAGACCGGCAAGAACCGGGTGCACCTGGACATCCGGGTGGCGGTGGGCCTGGTCGGCGAGGAGCGGATGGCCGCCCTGGAGGCCGAGGCGGCGCGGCTGGTCGCGCACGGGGCGACCCGGCTGGAGCGGCACGAGGCGGTCCCGCCGAACGCCGGGCACGTCATCATGGCCGATCCCGAGGGCAACGAGTTCTGCCTGGACTGATCAGGACGCTGCGCGGCAGCCGGGTCCGGGTGCCGCGCAGCGGCGTCCGGGGTGCACAGCCGACTTCGGACGCCGCACCGCAGAGGATCCGACCGAAAGGGATCAGCGAGCGCTCAACGGGAGGGCAGCCCGAGCCGATCGAGGACCTCCCGCAGCCGGTGCCGCCCGGCCATCGACTCCGGACCACGCAACCGGGCGAGCACCCGATCGCTCCACCCTCCGGCCAGCCCGAACTGCCGGTTGTACGCCGCGAGCCGCTCGTCGTACACCGGAATGTGCGCGTCCGCGGCCTCCGCGTCGTACACCTCCCGGTGCAGTACCGCCCGCTGCGGCAGCCGCGGTTTGATCCCGGCCCGCTCGGCCGGGTCGGGTTCGCCGACGGCGAGGCCGAACGCCGCGACGGCGTGCGGCGGCAGCCCGAGCTCGGCCGCGATCTCCTCCGGGTGGTTGCGGACCGCGCCGACGAAGACCGAGCCCAGCCCCAGCGACGCCGCCGCGACCACCGCGTTCTGCGCGGCGAGCGCGGTGTCCACGAAGCCGATCACCGAGGTCTCCAGATAGTCGGTGGCGTCCAGCGGGGAGCCGGCGCGGCGGGCCAGGCGGCGGGCCCGGGACAGGTCGGCGACCCAGACCAGGAACAACGGCGCCTGGGCGACGAACGCCTGGTCGCCGGCGAGCGCGGCGAGCCGGGCGCGGCGCCGCGGGTCGCGGACCGCGATCACGCTCCACGCCTGCAGGTTCGACGAGGTGGGGGCGGACTGGGCGGCGGCGACCAGAGCGGCCAGTTCGTCCTCGGTGACGTCGCGGGCGGTGAAGCGGCGCACCGAGCGGCGGGCCAGCTGCAGCTGGAGCACGTCGGTGAGGACGCCGAGGCGGGCGTCCGGGTCGCCGTACCGGGCGGCCAGCGGGTCGGTCATGCGCTCTCCCCAATGTGTCTAATATCTATAGGCGTGATAGGAGATACTACGGAGTTCCTCTGGTACATCCCCAACGAGGATCGTCCCGGCCACCGCGGCGACACCGTGGTGGCGGGTCACAACAGCCTGGACGCGCTGACCGCGCAGGCGCGGGCCTGCGAGGAGCACGGCTGGAGCGGCGCGCTGATCGGCACCGGCTGGGGCCGCCCGGACACGTTCACCGTGGCGACCGCGCTGACGGCCCGGACCACGACGTTCCGGCCGCTGATCGCGGCGCGGCCCGGGTACTGGCGGCCGGCCCAGTTCGCCTCGGCGGCGGCGACCCTGCAGCACCTCAGCGGGGGCCGGGTTCTGATCAACATCGTGTCCGGAAAAGACAACCTCGCCGCCTACGGCGACAGCGAGGGGGATCAGAGCCAGCGGTACGCGCGGACCGCCGAGTTCCTCCGGATCGTCCGCAAGCTGTGGGCCGAGGAGCACGTCACCCACCAGGGCCGGCATTTCCGGGTGGACGACGCGACTGTGGTGCCGCGGCTGGCCGAGCCGCCACGGCTGTACTTCGGGGGCGCCTCGGAGGCCGCCGAGCGGGTCGCCGCCACCGAGGCGGACGTGCAACTGTTCTGGGGGGAGCCGCTGAGCGGCGTACGGGAACGGATCGAACGCCTGCGGGCGCTCGGCGCCGAGCTGGGCCGCGAACATCGGCCACTGGAATTCGGCCTGCGGGTGACCACGCTGGTCCGCGACACCACCGAGCAGGCCTGGGCGGACGCGGAGGCCAAGGTCGCGGCGATGGCCGGCGGCACCCGGCTGGACCCGCTGTGGGCCGCGGCGGCCGGGCAGCGGCGGCTGCTCGCGCTCGCCGAGCGCGGCGACGTGCTGGACGACAACCTCTACACCGCGCCGGGCCGGTACGGCGGAGGCGGCGCCGGGACGACCTGGCTGGTCGGCTCGGCGCAGGACGTGGCCCGCTCGCTGCGGAAGTACCAGGAGCTGGGGATCACCCACTTCGTGCTCTCCGACACGCCCTACCTCTCCGAGATCGAGAGGCAGGGCGAGCGGTTGCTCCCGTTGCTCAGAGCTTGAAGCCGGCTACCAGTTCGCGCAGCTGGCCGCTGGTCCGGGCGAGGTTCGCGGCGTTCTCCCGGGCCTGGCCGGCCACCGCCGTGGTGGTGCCGACCGCCTGGGCCACCCCGGCGATGTTGCCGGCGATCGCCGTGCTGCTCTCCGCCACCTCGGCCACGTTGCGGCCCATCTCGCCGGTGGTGGCGGTCTGCTCCTCGACGGCCGCCGCGATCAGCGTCTGGAAGTCGCTGATCCGGGACACCACGTCACCGATCCGGTCGATCGCGCCGGCGGCGTCCGACGAGTCGGTCTGGATGGCCTGCACCAGCCGGCCGATCTCCTCGGTCGCCTTCGCGGTCTCCAGCGACAGCTCCTTCACCTCGCCGGCCACCACCGCGAAGCCCTTGCCGAGCTCGCCGGCCCGGGCCGCCTCGATGGTGGCGTTCAGCGCGAGCAGGTTGGTCTGCTCCGCGATCGACGTGATCATGGCGACCACCTTGCCGATCTCCTCGGACGACGCGCCCAGCTTGCCGACCGTCTCGTTGGTGTGCTGCACCGCGCCCACCGCCTCGCCGGCCACCTGGGCCGCCTCGCCGGCGTTGCGGGCGATCTCGTCGATCGCCAGGGTCATCTCGGTGCTGCCGGCCTGCAGCGTGCGCACGTTGCCGGAGACCTGGCCGGCGGCCTTCGCGACGGCGCCGGCCTGGGTGTCGACCTCGGCGCTCGCCGAGGCGATCCGCGCGGACACCTCGGACAGCTCGTCGGACGCGGCGGAGACCGTGCCGGCGTGCCCGGCGATCGCGGTCAGGGTGTCGCGCAGCGACTCGGTGGTCTGGTCCACCGCGGCGGCGAGGGTGCCCAGCTCGTCGCGGCGGTCCAGGCCGACGCGGACGGTCAGGTCCTGGCCGGCGAGGCGCTTCAGGGCGGCCACCACCTGCGCCAGCGGGCCGGTCACCGAGCGGGTGACCCAGACGCTCATCAGCACCGCCAGGGTCACGGCGAGACCGAGGGCGACGGCGAGCATCCGTACGGCCTCGGTGCGGGTGTGCTCCACCTCGGCACGCAGCGCCGCGGCCCGGGTGTTGACCGACTGGTCCAGGCTGGCCGCGATGTCCAGGATCTTGCCATAGGCCTCGCCCGCCTCGCCGCCGTTGATGCTGGTCATCGCCGTGGCGCGGCCCGCCGTGGTGTCCGCTGACAGCCACTCCATGACCTTCGCGTCCCAGCGGAAGAAGTCGTTCCAGGCCGGTTCGAGCTGGTCGAACATGGCCCGCTCGGCGTCGTTCAGGGTTTCGGTGTGTGCCGCCGCCAGGTTGGCGTAGACGGTGTCCTTGGCCTTCAGCTCGCCGTCACGGTTGAAGCCTTTCGGGCCGATGGCGTAGTCGTACCCGAACGCGCCCGCGTCCGCGACCACCAGACCCTGCCAGCCGGACACGTCAGCGGCGTCGTACCTGACCGCTTGGATGTCGTCACGCATCTGCTCCAGGGCGGCCAGCTCCGACTCGGCGGAGGCCTGCTGCCGCAGTCCCCACCAGCCGACGCCGGCCGACGTGACGATCAGCGCGGTCAGAACCAGGTATGAGGTGCCGAGGCGCTTGCCGACACTTACGTCACTGATACGCATGACCCCCTCAGTCGGCCGACCGCGTAGCGGGATGAAGCTTTCTGCTGTGATCTGGCTTTAATCCTATCTTTCCGATAGGATTTGCGGACCGTGGTCGTCCGAAGGTGGTCCCGATGCGCAGTGTTCCCGTCCAGCTCGCTCTCGCCGTCGGCGGCCCCGGGCTGATCTCTCTCGCCGAGGCGGGGGTGGTCGCCGAAGCCGCCGAGCGGGCCGGTGTCGCCGCGATCCGGCTCGCCGACAGGTCCCCGCACGGGACCGCGCTCGACCCGGCCGTGGTGGCCGCCTACCTGGCCGGGCGCACCTCCGGCGTCGGGTACCTGCCGGTGCTGCCGACCCGCGGGAATCCGCCGTTCACCGCCGCCCGGCGGCTGTTGTCGTTGGACACCGCGACCGGCGGGCGGTCCGGGGCGGTGTTACGGCCCGCGGACCAGGGCGGCGCCGACCCGGAGACGCGCTGGATCGAGTACGCCCGGGTGTTGAGCGGCCTGTGGGCGGCGTTCCCGGGCGACGGCCGCCCGGACGGCCCGGTCCTGGTCGCCGACCTCGGCCCGCTCGGGGTGAGCGCGCTGGCCCCGGTGGCCGACGTGGTGGTGGTCGACCTGACCCACGCCGCCGGCGCCGACGCGGTGCTGACCCAGGCGCTGCGGCTGGCCGGCCGGGCGCGCGGCGAGGTGGCGCTGCTGGGCCGGGTCAGGGTGGCCCGCAACGGCGCCGGGGCCGGATTCGCCGCCCGGCTGCGCGCCTGGGTCGACGAGCACCTGCTGGACGGGGTGGAGCTGGCGGTCGACGGTGGCGTGGACGAGATCCTCGCGGCGTTGCGGGCGCTGGCGGCGCGGCCGGTGGCCCCCGATCTGCGGGCCGCGTTCGAGCTGCGTGCTGCGGCCAGCCCCACCCCCGTTCCGGGGGTTCGCGGTATCGGATCCGGCGTCCGGTCCGGCCTAACGTCTCGACATGCGAATCCTTCGATCTCTGGGCGCCTTGTTGATCGCCCTGGCCACCGGAGCCTCGGCGCCCTCCGATGAGCTGCAGCGCGATGCCGACGCCCTGCACGCCCTCGGCGTCCCCGGGGTGCAGGCCCGTCTCGTCACCGGCGCCGGCCCGGACCGGGTCGTCACCAGCGGCGTGGCCGACCTGCGCACCGGACGGCCGGTGCCGCCGGACGGCCGGTTCCGCATCGCCAGCACCGGCAAGGCGTTCACCGCTGTCGTCGTGCTGCAGCTGGCCGGCGAGGGTCGGCTGGGCCTGGGCGACCCGGTGGAGCGCTGGCTGCCCGGCGTCGTGCGCGGCAACGGCAACGACGGACGCCGGATCACCGTACGCCAGCTGCTGCAGCACACCAGCGGCATCCAGGACGACATCCCGGACCAGACGACCGCCGCCGGCTTCGAGCTGCACCGGTACGACGTCTGGACGCCCCGGCAACTGGTCGCCCGCGCGATGGCCCACCCGCCGGTCGCGGGGTGGCACTACGCCAACACCGGCTATCTCCTGCTCGACCTGATCGTCGAGCGGGTCACCGGCCGGGCCTGGTACGACGAGGTCGAGCGCCGGATCGTCCGGCCGCTGGGCCTGACCGCGACCTCCTGGTCGGGGTACTCGCCGGCGCTTCCGGAGCCGCACGCCCGCGCCTACCAGCCGTTCGAGGGCGGCGCGCCGGTCGACGTCACCGAGCAGGTGGTCGCCGACACCGGCTCGGCGATCGTCTCCACCACCCGGGACGTCACCACGTTCTTCCGGGCGCTGTTCGGCGGCCGGCTGCTGCGCCCGGCGCAGCTCGCCGAGATGACCCGCACCGTCCCGGTCGCGCCGGAGCTGGACGCGCTCCTGCCGGGCGCCCGGTACGGCCTGGGCATCTTCCAGCGCCCGCTGCCCTGCGGCGGCATGTACTACAGCCACCCCGGCGGCTGGGGCGGCTACCTCACCGACAACGGCGTCACGGCCGACGGCCGGCGCGGCGTGGTGGTGTCGGCCAGCGGGGTGGCCGGCGACGATCCGCTCCGCCAGCAGCGCGCGGCCGACGCCCTGGTCGAAGGGGCGCTGTGCGGCGCGGTCACGGGCCGGGCCGGCTCCGGCCGGTGAGGCCGGCGGGAGGGGAGCGCCAGGGCCTGACGACCTGGTGCCGGTTCGCCGAGTGGCCGGCGCGGGTGCGGGCCGCGGCCTACGCTGATGGCGGTCGGCGGGCAACGCTCGGGGGCTTCATGACACTGCTGGTGGTGGCCGAGGATCACGACGACATTCGGATGGTCATGGCACGGGTGCTGAGCCGCGCCGGGTACACGGTGGTCGAGGCCGGGGACGGGGCGGCGGCCCTGGCGGCGGTCCGGGAGCACGCGCCCGCCGCGGTGGTCAGCGACATCGACATGCCGGTGATCTCGGGCGTCGACCTGTGCCTGGCGATCCGCTCCGACCCGGCGACCAGCCAGCTCCCGGTGATCTTCGTGAGCGGCAGCCTCACCCCGGGGGACGAGCGCCCGGCCCGCGCCGGCGCGACGGCGGTCGTCACCAAGCCGTTCACCCCGCAGCGGCTGGTGGAGTGCGTGCGGGAGGTTCTGGCGCGGCACGGATAGGGTCGGCAACGGCCGCGCCGGCAGGCGTACGGGCACCGTCGTCCCCGGCGCTGGGCAGGCTCGAAACGGATCGTCCCGTGGTGGCGCTCGACGACGGCCCGGCTGATCGTCAGGCCCCGGCCGGCGCGGGCAGGCGGTGCTCCCGGGGGCGCGACCAGCGGCAGAAGCGGGCGGACGCCCGCCGCTGATCGCCCGTCCACAGTGGTGCGCGGCGCGTCTTCGGCCGACGGGTCACAGCGACAGCAGTTCGGAGACCTGCGGGGCGTACGTCGTGTGCAGCACCAGCGCCGCCGCGCCGACCACCGCGGCGTCCGCGCCCAGCGGGGAGACCTCGACCCGGACGGTCCGGATGTTGCGGGCCAGCGGTCGGCTCTCCAGCGCGTGCGCGGCGGCGTCGCGGAACCGCTCCTCGAAGTGGCGCAGGCCGTGGCCGCCGAGCACGACCAGGTCGATGTCGAGGATGTTGGCGACGTTGACCACCGCGGTGGCCAGGTGGCCGGCGGCCGTCTCGATCACCTCGACCACCTCGGGGTCGCCGGCGACCGCGGCCTGCCGCACGGCGTCGTAGCTCTCCAGCCCGGTGGCCGTGACCAGCGCCTTCGGGCTGATCAGGCTCTCCAGGCAGCCGCGGTTGCCGCAATAGCACTCCGGGCCGTCGAACTGCACCGACTGGTGGCCGAACTCGGCGGCGTTCATCGAGCCACCGCGATAGACCTGCTGGTTGAGGAACAGGCCGCCACCGACGCCGGCGCCGAAGAAGAAGTAGGCGAAGTCGGCCACGCCGCGGCCGGCGCCGGCCCAGCACTCGCCGATCGCCGCCGCCGTGGCGTCGTTGTCCAGGGTCACCGGCAGGCCGGTGGCCTCGGCCAGCATGTCCTTGAGCGGCACCCGGGTCCAGCCCATCAGCTGTGGCGGGCCGACCAGCGTGCCGAGCGTCTGATCTATCGGGCCGGGGGTGGCCAGGCCCAGACCGAGCACCCGTTTCCGGCTCACCCCGGCGATGGCCAGCACCTCGTCGACCAGCCCGGCGACCGCCGTGGCGATGGCGGCCGGGGAGGCGCCCGGCCGGACCGGCTGCTGCAGCCTGGCCAGCGGGTGCCCCAGCAGGTCGGCCACCACGCAGGAGAGCTGGACCGGGTCGAAGTGCACGCCGACGGCCAGGCCGGCCTGGGCGTTGACCCGTAGCAGGGTGCGCGGCTTTCCACCGTTCGACACCGTGGCGCCGTCCTCCCGGACGATGCCCTCGGTGATCAACCGGCGCACGATGCTGGACACGGTCTGCGGGGTGAGACCCGTCAGCTCCGCGATCTCCACCCGGCTGATGCCGTTGGCCAGCTGTATCTGGTCGAGCACGACAGCTCGGTTGTATTGGCCAACTTTGGGCAGGTTTGTTCCTGTTCGCCGCACCGGAGAAGTGCCCTCCCGGTCGTTACCTGATCGATGCCGACCATGATGCCACCCCCGGTTGACTTAGTAAATAAATAAGATTTACAGTCTGGAAACGCTGGCGTCATGCATGAAGATCTCTGTAAAAGACCTGTTGGGAGGCGGTATGAGCACTGCTCCGCCACTGCTGGAGATGCGGTCGATCACCAAGACCTTCCCCGGCGTCAAGGCCCTCTCCGAAGTGCAGCTGACGGTACGCGACGGAGAGATCCACGCGATCTGCGGGGAGAACGGCGCTGGGAAGTCGACCTTGATGAAGGTGCTCAGCGGCGTCTACCCGTACGGGTCGTACGACGGCTCGATCATCTATCGGGGCGCCGAGGCGAAGTTCGCCGACATCCGGGCCAGTGAGAACGCCGGAATCGTGATCATTCACCAGGAACTGGCACTGGTTCCCGGGATGTCGATCACGGAGAACATCTTCCTGGGCAACGAGCCGCGGCGGTTCGGTCGCATCGACTGGAAGGCCGCGAACAGCAAGGCCCTGGAACTGATGGCCATGGTCGGGCTCAAGGAGGACCCGGACACCCTGATCAAGGACATCGGGGTGGGCAAGCAGCAGCTCGTCGAGATCGCCAAGGCGTTCGCGAAGGACGTGCGGCTGCTGATCCTCGACGAGCCGACCGCGGCGCTCAACGAGAACGACTCGCAGCACCTGCTGGACCTGCTGCGTGGCTTCAAGGAGCGCGGCATCACCTCGATCATGATCTCGCACAAGCTGAACGAGATCGAGGCGATCGCGGACTCGATCACCATCCTGCGCGACGGCCGGACGATCGAGACGATCGACGTCAAGGGTGAGGGCGCCGACGAGGACCGGATCGTGCGCGGGATGGTCGGCCGTGACCTGGGCAGCCGGTTCCCGGACCACGTGCCGGACATCGGTGAGGTGTTCTTCGAGGTGCGGAACTGGACGATCCGGCACCCGATCTCCGCCGAGCGTCTGGTCTGCAAGAACTCGAGCTTCACCGTGCGGCGCGGGGAGATCGTCGGGTTCGCCGGCCTGATGGGCGCCGGGCGCACCGAGCTGGCGATGAGCCTGTTCGGCCGCTCCTACGGCGTCTACGAGAGCGGGCAGATCTTCAAGGACGGCAAGGAGATCCAGCTCAAGTCCGTCACCGACGCGATCGCGAACGGCCTGGCGTACGTGAGCGAGGACCGCAAGGCGGTCGGCCTGAACCTGCTCGACGACATCAAGACCTCTGTCGTCGCGGCGAAGCTCTCGAAGATCACCCGGCACGGCGTGCTCGACGAGGCGGCCGAGTACCGCCAGGCCGAGGCGTACCGCAAGAGCCTGCGGATCAAGACGCCCACCGTCGACGAGGGCGTCACCAAGCTCTCCGGCGGCAATCAGCAGAAGGTCGTCCTGGCGAAGTGGATGTTCACCGACCCGGACCTGCTGATTCTGGACGAGCCGACGCGCGGTATCGACGTCGGTGCGAAGTACGAGATCTACGGGATCATCCAGGAGCTCGCGTCCGAGGGCCGCGGGGTCGTGGTGATCTCCTCCGAGCTGCCCGAGCTGATCGGGCTCTGCGACCGGATCTACACGGTCTTCGAAGGCGCGATCACCGGCGAGATCTCGCGGCGTGACGCCAACCCGGAAACCCTCATGAAGCAGATGACCTCCACGAAGAAGCTGGCCACGTCATGAGTCGGATGAAAGAACTACAGAAAAACCTGTTCGGGGGTACGACCTCGAACGCCCGCCAGTTCGGGATGATCTTCACGCTGGTGGCGATCATCGTGTTCTTCCAGATCCAGACCGGCGGGCTCACCCTGCAGTCGGGCAACCTGATCGCCCTGACCCAGCAGTACGCGTACATCTCGGTCCTGTCCATCGGCATGCTGATGGTGATCGTGGCCGGCCACATCGACCTGTCGGTCGGCTCGGTCGCCGCGTTCGTCGGCATCGTGGTGGCCAAGGCGGTCACCGAGCACGACCTGCCGTGGCCGCTCGGCATCCTGCTCGGCCTGGTCGTCGGCGCGCTGATCGGCGCGTGGCAGGGCTTCTGGGTGGCGTACGTCGGGATCCCGGCCTTCATCGTCACGCTCGCCGGCATGCTGCTGTTCCGTGGCGGCAACCAGTACATCGGCAACGCCGACACGGTGCCGGTGCCGGAGGGCTTCCGTGACATCGGCGCCGGGTACCTGCCCGAGGTCGGGCCGAGCACCGGGTACAACAACCTGACGCTGCTGCTCGGCCTGCTGGCCTGCGCCGCCGTGGTCTGGCGGGAGCTGCGCGCCCGACAGGTGCGTACCCAGATGGAGGGCGCCGAGCCCGCGCCACTGTGGATCGCGGTCCTGCGCATGGTCGTGATGATCGCGGTGATCGTCTTCGTCACGCTGCGCTTCGCCGGCGGCCGGGTCGGCACCAGCTTCCCGATCTCCGGCATCATCCTCGCCGTGCTGGTCCTGGCGTACTCGTTCTACACCCGGAACACCGCCGGCGGCCGGCACATCTACGCGGTCGGCGGCAACGCCCGGGCCGCCGAGCTGTCCGGCGTGAAACTGCGCCGGGTGAACTTCTTCGTCATGATGAACATGTCGATCCTGGCTGCGCTGGCCGGCATGATCTTCGTGGCCCGCTCCGCGGCCTCCGGTCCGCAGGACGGACTCAGCTGGGAACTCGATGCGATCGCCGCGGTCTTCATCGGCGGCGCGGCGGTCTCCGGCGGTCTGGGAACGATCGGCGGCTCCATCGTCGGCGGTCTCGTCATGGCCGTGCTCAACAACGGTCTGCAACTCACCGGCACCGGCTCCGACATGGTCCAGATCATCAAGGGTCTGTTCCTGCTCGGCGCCGTCGCCCTCGATGTGTACAACAAGAAGCAGGGTCGTTTCTCGATCATCGGTTCTCTGACGCGCTCCAACCGCTCCAGGCATGAGGCGGCGGCCGGCGAGTCAGTCGAGGCGAACGTCGTGAAGCAGCCTGCGGCCCGCTCCTGAGAAGGGTTTGAACCTCCATGCGACGTAGTTTTCTGATCAAGAGCGTGGCCGTCGGTGCGGCCGTTGCGCTCGCGCTTACCGGCTGCTCGAACGACCGTGAGGGCACCTCCTCCGGCGACTCCGGTTCCGGCGACGCCAAGGGCTTCGCCAAGGACGGCCTGATCGGGGTCGCCCTGCCGTCGAAGACCTCGGAGAACTGGGTGCTCGCGGGTGACCTGTTCACCAACGGCCTCAAGGAGGCCGGCTTCAAGTCCGACGTGCAGTACGCCGGCGCGTCCACCACGGTGGCCGACCAGCAGGCCCAGATCACCGCGATGGTGACCAAGGGCGCCAAGGTGATCGTCATCGGCGCGACCGACGCCGCGCAGCTGTCGACCCAGGTCGCCGCGGCCCACCAGGCCGGCGCGAAGGTCATCGCGTACGACCGCCTGATCACCAACACCCCGGACGTGGACTACTACATCGCGTTCGACAACTTCAAGGTCGGCCAGATGCAGGGCCAGGCCCTGCTGGACGGCATGAAGGCGAAGAAGCCGACCGGCCCGTGGACCGTCGAGCTGTTCTCCGGCTCGCCGGACGACAACAACGCCGGTGTGTTCTTCAACGGCGCGATGGACGTGCTCAAGCCCGCCATCGACAAGGGTGACGTCGTCGTCGGCTCCGGCCAGAAGGACGTCAAGCAGACCGCGATCCAGGGCTGGAAGGCCGAGGGCGCGCAGAGCCGCATGGACTCGCTGCTGAACTCCACCTACAACGGTGGCAAGACCCTGGACGGCGTGCTGTCCCCGAACGACACCCTGGCCCGGGCCATCATCACCTCGGTCAAGGGCGCCGGCAAGCCGATCCCGGTCGTCACCGGCCAGGACTCCGAGGTCGAGTCGGTCAAGTCGATCATGGCCGGCGAGCAGTACTCGACGATCAACAAGGACACCCGCAAGCTGGTGGCCGAGACCATCACCATGGTGAAGTCCCTGCAGGCCGGCACCGAGCCGCAGGTCAACGACACCAAGTCGTACAACAACGGCAGCAAGGTCGTCCCGGCGTACCTGCTCCCGCCGGTCATCGTCACCAAGGCGACCGCCGCCGAGGCCTACGCCAACGACCCGAAGCTGTCGGCGCTCACCAAGTAAGCGACATCAGCTGAACGCGGGTGCCCCCGGATCTCCGGGGGCACCCGCTTCGCTTCGTCCAGGAATTCCGGGCGGCGTCACAGCGGTTCGACCAGGGTGAACGGAGCGCCGAGCGTGCCCAGCCCGGTCTCCACCTGGTAGCGGGTGCGGCCCTGCTTGACGATGGTGCCGGTGAGGCCGGCGTACTTCCCGGTGCCCTTGAGCCGGACCCGGTCGCCGACCCGCGGCCGGGCCCGCGCCGGCGCGCCGTCGGAGCCCTGCAGACGGACCAGCTCGGCGGCGAAAGCCGGGTGCAGCGCAGCCGGCTGGCCGCGGTAGGTCCAGGCGAAGACCGCGAACCTGGCGAAACGCGGCGAGCACCGGCGGCAGGACTTCACCCGGATCGGCCGGCGATGGGCCGACGTGCGGTGCCCGGCCCGGCAGACGCCGACCCAGGCGCCCTCCACCTTGGGCGCCTCCTCCGGGACACACCGCCGGCCGGAGCAGCCGATCCGGATCGCCGTGGCCCGCCACACCGCGTCGTGGCCGTGAGCCGCGCCGGCCAGCGCGTGCGCGATCTCGTGCAGGACCGTCTCGGTGACCTGCGCCGGGGAGTACAGCGCGATCAGCGGGCGGGAGAGGCCGATCTCCCTGCGGTCCGGGCGGCAGACGCCGGCTCTGGTCTTGGCGTCGTCGAAGGTCAGCCGCCATCCGGTGAGCTCGTGCCGGGCCATCAGGGCCGTGGCGAGCCGCTCTGCTTCTGTCAGGTCCAACCGTGCTGCTCCTCCTCGTCACCTCCCATGATGACGGGTCGCTCAGAGCAGCTTGTCGAGGCGGGCCGGTAGATCCCGGATCCGGACGCCGGTGGCGTGGTGCACCGCGTTGAGGATCGCGGCGGGGGAGCCGACGATGCCGATCTCGCCGATTCCCTTGCTACCCATCGGGTTGAGGCCGGTCTCCGGCTCGTCCAGCCAGGCCGCGTCGATCCACTCGACGTCGGCGTGCGTGGGGATGTGGTACTCGGCCAGGTCGTGGTTGACCCAGGTGCCCTGCGCCGGATCGAGCACCGACTCCTCGTGCAGGGCCATCCCCATTCCCATGATCATGCCACCGAGGAACTGGGCGCGGGCGGTGCGCGGGTTCAGGATGCGGCCGGCGTCGTACATGCCGAACAGGCGGGACACCCGGATCTCGCCGGTGACGGCGCTCACCCGTACCTCCGCGAAGTGCGCGCCGCAGGCGTGCTGTCCTTCCTTCTGCTCCCGCACCAGCTCGGTGGTGTCGAAGACCGCCTCCCGCCCGCCGCGGGAGCGCAGCTCACGGCAGGCGCCGGTGACCGCCCAGCCCCACGACGCGCTGCCCGACGAGCCGCCGGCCACCGACGCCCGCGGCAGGGTGCTGTCACCGATCCGGATGTGGATCCGGCCGACCGGGACGTCCAACTCGTCGGCGGCGATCTGGGCCAGGATCGTGCGGGCGCCGGTGCCGAGGTCGGTCGCCGCGATCGCCACCTCGTACTCGTCGTCGGCGAGCGCCCGGACCCGCGCCGTGGACGGCATCGCGGTGGCGGGATACGTCGCCAGGGCCATCCCGGTGCCGGTCCACCATTCCCCGCTGCGGCGCCGCCGAGGCCGCGGGTCCCGACCGGACCAGCCGAAACGTTCCGCGCCGGCGCGCAGCACCCGCTCATGACGCGGCGCGTTGCGCAGCCGCAGATCGAGCGGGTCGGCGCCGAGCCGCTCGGCGAGCTCGTCCATCGCGCACTCCAGCGCGATCATCCCGGGCGCCTCGCCGGGGGCGCGCATCCAGCGCGGCGTCGGCATGTCCAGGCGTACGACCTGGTGGCCGGTCCGGAGGTGGGGCACCGGGTAGACGTCGCGGGTGACCACCGAGGCGGACTCGACGAACTCGAACAGGCGGCTCGACTGGGTGTGCGTCTGGTGATCGATCGCGGTCAGGACGCCGTCCTGCGAGGCGCCGATGCGGATGTGCTGGACGGTCGGGGCGCGGTGCCCGACCATGCTGAACATCGCCTGGCGGGGGAGCGCCATCTGGACCGGGCGGCCGGTGACCCATGAGCCGAGGGCGGCCAGGACGGCGTTCGGGCGGGCCGAGCCCTTCGACCCGAAACCGCCGCCGACGTGCTCGGTCACCACGTGCACCCGCTCGGCCGGGAGCCCGAAGACGGTGCCCAGGGTCTCGGCGATGCCGGACGGGTGCTGGTTGGAGTCGTACAGGATCAGGTCCTGACCATCCCAGCGGGCGATCGTGGCGTGCGGCTCCATCGGGTTGTTGTGCAGCGGCGGCGTCACATAGGTGACGTCTACCGTGACCGCGGCGCTGGCCAGAGCCGTCTCGGCATCGCCGGTCCCGGACACCGCCGGCACGTCCGGGACGACCGACTCCGGGGTGTAGCGGTCCGGGTGGTCGGCGCGCAGCTCGACGTCGTGCTCCTCGGCAGCGATGTCCAGGTGGATCACCTGCGCGGCGCGGCGGGCGGCCTCCAGCGAGGTGGCGACGACCAGGGCGACCGGCTGGCCGCGGTAACCGATCCGGTCGGACTGGAACACCGCCAGCTCCGGGTCGTCCGTCTGCTCCAGGTGCGGTGCGTTGCCGTGCCAGAGGACGACCAGGACGTCCTCCTCGGCCGGATCGGTCAGGACGGCGTCGAGGCGGCCCCGGGCAACCGGAGACTGGACGATCCATCCGTACGCCATCCGGTCCTGCGGGTATTCCGCGGCGTAGCGGGCCGCGCCGGAGACCTTGGCCGGACCCTCCAGGCGCGGCAGCGGCGCGCCGACGGCCCGGGTCAGCATGCTCGTCATCGGACATCCTCCGCGAGGGCGGTCAGGACCGCCGCGGTCAGATTGCGGATCAGAGCGATCTTGTACGCGTTGTCGCGCAGCGGTCGCGCGGCCGCGAGTTCGGCGTCCGCCGCGGCCCGGAACCGCTCCTCGGTCGCCGGCTGCCCGCGCAGCGCCTCCTCGGCGACGTATGCCCGCCAGGGTTTCGGGGCCACCGCGCCGAACGCCAGTCGCACGTCGGCGACCAGCCCGTCCGCCACCCGCAGCGCGGCCGCCACCGACCCGGCCGCGAACGCGTAGGAGGCGCGGTCGCGTGCCTTCCGGTAGGTGGAGCGGGCCGCGACCGGCAGCGCCGGCAGGTCCACCGCGGTGATCAGCTCGCCGTGCTCCAGGACCGTGTCGCGTTCCGGGGTGTCCTCCGGCAGCCGGTACAGACCGGTCACCGGGATCGACCGCTGACCGGCCGGCCCATCGACCTGGACCACCGCGTCCACGGCCGCCAGGGCGACCGCCATGTCGGACGGATGGGTCGCGACGCACGCCGGCGAGCCGCCGAGGATCGCCAGGTTGCGGTGGTCGCCGTCGCGAGCCGGGCAGCCCGAGCCGGGCCGGTGCTTGTTGCACGGCATGGTGGCGTCCATGAAGTACCGGCAGCGGGTGCGCTGCAGCAGGTTGCCGCCGGTGGTCGCCATGTTCCGCAGCTGCCCGGAGGCGCCGGCGAGAAGGGCCTGGCTGAGCACCGGGTAGGCGGTCCGGACCCGGTGGTCCGCGGCAAGATCACTGTTGCGTACGGCGGAGCCGATCCGGATCCCGCCGTCCGGCAGGCCGGACACCTCGTGCAGGGGCAGCCGGTTCACGTCGACGAGCACGTCCGGGGTGGCGACGCCGAGCTTCATCAGGTCGACCAGGTTCGTGCCGCCGGCCAGGAACACCGCCCCCGGCTCCAGACCGGCGGCGAGGCCGGCTGCCGTGCGGTACTCGAACGTCTTCATCGGCCCGCCGCCTGCCGGATCGCCGGGACCATGGCCGGGTAGGCGCCGCAGCGGCACAGGTTGCCGCTCATCCGCTCGCGGATCTCCCGGTCACTGAGCAGGTCGTCGTCCTCGGTCACGGCGCTCGGCCAGCCCTTGCCGGCCTCGTCCAGCATGCCGATCGCCGAGCAGATCTGGCCGGGCGTGCAGTACCCACACTGGAAGCCGTCGTGATCCAGGAACCCCTGCTGCACCGGGTGCGGCTCGCCCCGGCGACCCAGGCCCTCGACCGTGGTGACCTCGGCGTCCTGCTGGGTGATCGCCAGGATCAGGCAGCTGTTCACCCGGCGGCCGTCGAGCAGCACCGTGCAGGCGCCGCACTGGCCGTGGTCGCAGCCCTTCTTGGCGCCGGTCAGGTGCAGGTGCTCGCGCAGCGCGTCGAGCAGCGTGGTCCGCGGGTCCAGCCCGACGAGATGGTGCTGGGCACCGTTGACGGTGAGACGCATGCCGGGCCCTTACCCGTGTCCGCGCGGATCAACCATCTGGCGGGATCCCGTTGGCAGTGGTCGTCCCAGCCGCTGTCCGGCCGGGGCGGGCGCCCGCCGGGCCAGTCCGACCCTTCCCCGGCCCGACCACTCCGCTGTCCGGTCCCGGCGACTGTCCGGCGGCCCGGCTGTCCGGCCACTGTCGCGGTCTGACCACATATCGGCCCGGCGGAAGCCCCGGTGGCCGGTAAGCCGGAGCCGCAACCCGAGAGACCGCTGACTACCAGCGGCGGGGGCCCGACGGCATCGGGAGGTGTGTCGGCGGGTGTGGGAGACCTCGGGGGCCGGCCGGGGAGGAGCAGGGAGATGTCCGGGGTGGTGCTGGCCTGTGGAATGGATTGAACTTTTCCGGCGGAGATCCGTTGGTAGGAATGTCCGGGCGCGTGCGACCCCAGCGCCGCGCCCGGGCAACCTCTGGGATTCTTGAGTCGTCCTTGAACCCGGCGCCGCAACGGCTCTGGTCCCGTGGGCTCGGCGATCAGCCGCCCGCGGCCAGCCCCACGGCGGCCGGCTCGCCGTCGCAGATCTGCTGCACCCCGCCTGGTGCTCGCCCTCCTGTCCGACGTGCGCTTGCTCGCCGCCGAGGCGCGGCTGTCCACGGTGTTCGGCCGGCTCGGACTGATCGGAGTACGGTTTGGCCCTGAACCCGCCGCAGCCGGTGATGCCGCCGGAGCCGTCCGGCGGCTCGGCGTTCGGGCGGTTCGTGGACGGCTGGCCGCCCAGGTGGCGGGCCGTCCACCGGATCAGGGCTCAGCGCTCGAGCCACTCCTGGTAACGGGTCCGGATCGCATTCTCGCGTCCCGCTTTCCCGGCCGGGCCCGGCTTTCGCCGGACTGACCGGATCCGCGGGTGCTCGCCGCCCGGCGGTCTACGCTTGGGGTCTGTGGGCAGTCGGTCGTCGTACGTCCTGGTGTCGATCGCGATCGTGACCGCTCTCGCCGCGATCTCCGCCGCCGCCCCGGCCCGGATGCTGCTGTTCGGCCTGGTCGCGGTCGGCCCGGCGCTCGCCGCGGCCTCGGCGAACCCGCCGGCGGTGCTCGCGGTCGGCGGCTACGCGTTCGCCGCCGCCTTCGCCGTCTCCACCTGGCAGGGGTTCCTCGGCAGCGCCGAGCAGCTCACCCGGCTGGCGGTGCTGACCGGCATGACCGTTGTCGGCTGGGGCGTCGCGCGCCACCACCGCAACCTGACGCGCTCCTCGGCCGGCACGGCCCGGGAGCGGGAGATGCTGGCCGCGGTCGCCGAGCAGTCCGCCGACGCGATCATCGCGAGCGACCTGAACGGCGTCGTGATGGTCTGGAACGGCGCCGCCGAGCGGCTCTACGGGCGGCCGGCGTCGGAGATGATCGGCCGTTCGTTCGGCGAGGTCCTGGCCGAGGACGGCGACGTCGACCTGGACGAGGCGCTCGCCGAGCTGTCCGCCGGCCGGCGGATCCATCTGGACGAGTCGCACCGGGCCGGCAAGGACGGCACGCCGTTCGTGGTCAGTGTCGACGTCTGGCCGGTCCGCGACGACGACGGCATCGTGGTGGCGGCGGCCGCCACCGAACGCGACATCACCGACGAGAAGCTGGCGCGGGAACGCTCCGCCCGGGCCGACCGGCTGGAGAGCCTGGGCCAGCTCGCCGGCGGGGTCGCCCACGACTTCAACAATCTGCTCGCGATCATCCTGAACTACGCGGACTTCATCGCCGACGAGGTCTCCGGCGACGCCGCCGCCGACCTGTCGCGGATCCGCAACGCCGCCGAGCGCGCCAAGTCGCTGACCACGCAGCTGCTGCTGTTCGCCAAGCGGGAGCCCACCCGGGTGGAGATCATCGACCTGAACCAGGTGGTCACCGAGGCCGGTGAGCTGCTGAGCCGCACCATCGGGGAGAACATCCGGCTGGTCTGCCGCCCCGGCCCCGATGGCCTGCCGGTGCGCGCCAACCGCGGGCGCCTCGATCAGATCCTGTTCAACCTGGTGATCAACGCGCGTGACGCGATGTCCGAGGGCGGCGTGGTGGTGGTCGAGACCGACTACGTGGAGCTGGCCGAGGGCGCGGCCGCGGGGCTCCCGGCCGGCCGCTACGCGCAGCTGACGGTGAGCGACACCGGCTGCGGCATGACGCCTGAGGTCCGCGACCGGCTCTTCGAGCCGTTCTTCACCACCAAACCCGCCGATCGCGGTACGGGGCTGGGCCTGGCCACCGTCTACGGCATCGTGGGCGACGCGGGCGGCACGATCGGCGTGGAGTCGGCGCCCGGGGCCGGCACCACGTTCCGCATCCTGCTGCCCTCGGCCGTGGCGCCCGCCGGCGGACGGGCCGGCCGGTCCGCCGGCGAGCTGGCGCACGGCCACGGGGAGCTGATCATGGTGGTGGAGGACGACGACTTCGTCCGGGACCTGGTGATCCGCATCCTGCGCGACAACGGCTACCGGGCCACCCACCGGGACCCGGATTCCCTGGACGCCCTGGACCTGCACGACGTCGCACTGGTGGTCACCGACATCGTGATGCACGGCCGCTCCGGCCCGGCGCTCGCCGGCTGGCTCCGCGCCCGGCGGCCGGACCTGCGGGTGCTGTACATGTCCGGCTACAACGACGCCGAGGTGCGCCGCGAGTACGGCATCGCTCCGGAGACACCGATCGTGCGGAAACCGTTCACGGCCGTCGAGCTGCTCGCGGCGGTGGGCGAGGCGCTGTCGGCGGCTCACGCGAAGGGGACTTGACGGCCACCTGACGTTGACATTGGCATGTGGCGGCGGGTGTACTGCCTGACGACGTTGACCTGGCTGAATCCGATGACCGGCGTTCCGCGCTCCACGTGGGAACGTGCACATGCTCAGGAAGGCAGGTATCGCCGTGGGGCTGACTCCGGCCGAGATCGGCAGCATGGCGTTCCCGCGGCCGCGCCCGGGCGCGATCGGCTACCACGAGGACCAGGTCGACGCGTTCCTGCTGGACGTGGCCGGGGAGATGCGCCGGCTGGAGGCGGAGAACCGGGCGTTGAGCGAGCGGCTCGCCCCGGACGATCTCGCGGAGCGGGTGCGGCGCGCCGAGCTGGACTGCCTGCGCGCCCAGGAGCACGCCCGGGCCTTACGGGCCGAACTGGACCGGGCGCGGCACGTCCCGGTCCGGCTCGACGACCCGCACATGCTGGAGCTGGCCCGGCGCAACGCCGACGAACACGTCGCGCAGGCGCGCCGGGAGGCCGAGGCCCTGATCGAGCAGGCCACCGCGAAGGCCGCCCACCTGATCAGCGACGCGCAGCTACGCGCCTCGACGATCGTCGCCGACGCCCGGCACGCCCACGCCGAGGCGCTCGCCGGCATCGAGGCCCAGCGGGTGGCCGCGCTGGACGAGATCGCCGAGCTGATCGAGCTGGCCGAGCGCCGGCGAGTGGAGGTCGCCGATGAGATCTCCGGTCGCCTGAGCGAGTTCACCGGCTGATCGGCCGGCCCGGACCCGGTCGGACAATCCCCGATCCGTCCGGAACTGCCGCGGAGGTGCGCAAGAATCACGGGGTGGCGGTTCAACGCTGGTTCGCCGACCGCGGCGTCCGGACGAAGGTGCATCTCGCCGTGGCGGTCGTGGCGCTGGTCGCCTGCGCGGTCGGCCTGCAGGCGCTGCTGCGGCTCAGCGACGCCAACGACCGGATGAACGCGATCACCGGGGTGACCGTGCCCCGGCTGAAGGCCGTCGCCGACGTGCGCGGCGCGCAGGCCGCGATGAACGACGCCGCGGCGCAGATGCTCGCCTCGCGGCTGCAGAAGTCGTCCACGCTCGCCAGCAGCGCCAAGGCCACCTTCCAGGCCGGCGAGTCGGACATGAGGGCCGCGATGACGCTGCTCGGCCGCTATGTCACCACCGACGCCGACCGGAAGCTCTACGACGCGCTGAAGACCAACTGGCAGACCTACGACAGCAGCGCCCGGTCCAGCCAGTTCGGCCTGGAGCCCCTCGCCGGCGTCACCGCCGTCTCGACCGACAGCATGATCACGTTGGTGGCGAACATGCGCGATCAGATCACGCAACTCGCCGCGAACGCCGACGCCGAGGCGGCGGCCGCCACGGCGGCCGGGCGGTCGGCGTACCGCACCGGGATGCTGCAGATCGGCGTGATGTTGCTGGTGGGTCTGCTGTGCGGCACGGCGATCGCCGAGGTGGTGGCCCGCGCGATCCGGCGGTCGGTCCGGGCCGTCGGCGACGCGCTGCGGGCCATGGCAGGGGGCAACCTCACGCGTACGGTAGCGGTCACCTCCCGCGACGAGCTCGGCGTCATGTCCGGAGACCTGAACCAGGCGGTCGCCGGCGTCCGCGAGGCGGTCGCCGCGATGGCGGCGAGCGCGGACACCCTGGCCGACCAGGCCGCCCAGCTCTCCGCCAGCAGCCACCAGATCATGGACCGGGCCCAGCACACCAGCGACCAGGCCCGCGGCGCCGCGGCCACCGCGGACCTGGTCTCCTCGAACGTCGGCGCGGTCGCCGCGGCCTCCCAGCAGATGAGCGGCGCGATCGAGGAGATCGCCCGCAACGCCAGCGACGGCGCCACGGTCGCCGGCCAGGCCACCGAACGGGCGATCGCCACCAACCGGGTGATCAGCAAGCTGGGCGAATCGTCCGCCGAGATCGGCGAGGTGATCAAGACGATCACCTCGATCGCGGAGCAGACCAACCTGCTCGCCCTGAACGCCACGATCGAGGCGGCCCGGGCGGGCGAGGCCGGCAAGGGGTTCGCCGTGGTGGCGGGCGAGGTGAAGGACCTGGCGCAGGAGACCGCGCGGGCCACCGAGGAGATCTCCGAGCGGGTCCGCGCCATCCAGAGCGACACGCAGGGCGCGGTGGAGGCGATCGGCGAGATCACCGAGATCATCCAGAAGATCAACGAGTACCAGAGCTCGATCGCGGCGGCCGTCGACGAGCAGACCGCCACCACCAGCGAGATGAACCGCAGCGTCTCCGAGGCGGCCGGCGGCAGCAGCGACATCGCCACGAACATCGCGCAGGCCGCGACGGCCGCCGAGCAGACCGCGGAGGAGGTGGCCCACAACCGCCAGGCGGCGGCGAGCCTGGCCCGGATCTCCGCGGACTTCCGCGAACTGGTGGCTCGCTTCCAGTACTGAGCGCGTGGCCCCGGCGTCTCACCCGGCCCCGGCTCTCGGCCGCCGGCTTTCGGCCGCAGGCTCGCGGCCCCGGCTCATGGTCGCCGGCTTTCGGCCCGCCGTCTCTCGGCTTCAGCCGAAGACGGCCTTCGGGTCGCCGAGGTACCAAGCGTCGTCGATGCGCGGGCGGCGCATCAGCCGGCGCGCGCCGTCGCGGTCCTCGGTGAGTGGGTCCGGCCCCCGGCCGGCGGGGTCAGCGGCGGGTGTGGCGCCGGGCGCGTGGTGGGAGGCGCACCCCGCCCAGCGTGTGCAGGGCCGCCGGGCCGCGCGGGCGCCGCGGGCGGGCGTACTCGGCGGCGGGCTTCTCCTGCGCCTCCACCGGCTCTTCCGCGTCGCCGGTCTCCGGCAGCTCCCGGCGGACCTGGATCTCGATCGTCTCGCGGGTCCGCACCTCGGCCTCCGCGAGCGGCGCCGCCAGCAGGAACGCCTCCGGCAGCGCGGCCGGCGCCGGCTCCGGCTCCGGCGTGAGCAGCAGCTTCACCGCGCCGAGGTTGGCGGCGGCGAACAGCGCGCTGACCGCGGCCAGCACCGGCGACGCGCTGACCGACGTGGCCACCAGCACCGCCGTGGCCGCGGCGGTGGTCAGCGCGGTCACGCCGCCGGCCTGCCGGATCCGCCGGGTGCCGCGGTCACCGATCAGGTACGCCGCGGCCGCCGACGCCGAACCGAGGATCGCGGACACCACCCAGACCGTCGCGATCGGCCAGATCGGCGCGCCCGGGTCGTCCCCGTCGGCCAGGAAGAACAGCAGGAACGGCGCCCCGAACAGCGCGGTCATCAGGAAGACGACCGCGTCGACGGTCAGCACGACGGCTCCGCCGGTGATCGCGTCCATCCGCCGTACCCAACCGATGTCGACCATGCGCCGCCCTCCCGATGAGCTTCGATCAGGCACCGTACCCTATCGATCCGGTAACGGTATGCGCCGCCGGCTCGGCTGCGGCGGGCCACTCGCCGAGTGATCTCGATCGGTCACGACTCCACAGGGGACCGTCCCGCCGCCACCCCTGGCGCTCGAGGTGCGGCAGCCACGCCCGGTCCACCCCGAGCAGCCATCCCCGCCGGCATCCGTTGATCAGCGGGCGAGGACCGCATCCCAGTGACGCCGCCGCTCCTGCGGCCCGGTCAGCACGCAGTCGCCGCAGGTGCCGCCGCCCGGGATGCGGTAGTAGAGACAACAGTTGCGGCGCACCAGGAACCACCGGTCCCGCCCCGGATCGGGCCGGACCAGCTCCGCGGTGCCCAGCAGCGGCTCCTGGAGCAGCGCCTGCCCGACGATCCCGGCGGCGCGCGCCGCGTGCTCCGGCACCTGGTCGGCGATCATCCCGCACGCCCCGCCCAGAGCGGACGCCACGTTGCCCCGCAGCACCAGCGGCGACAGCCCGAACCGCCTGCGGAAGACCTCGAGCACCGGCTCGACCAGCCGCGCCGTCGCGGTCTCGGCCAGGCTCGCGGCGACCACGCCGGGCGGCTCCGCCGCGCACGGCACGGCCGCCAGCTCCCGGTACGCCATCGGCATCGGACCGCCCGGCGCGGGCCGCCACCACAGCCGGTCGAACGCGGGCAGCGGCAGCGCCCCACCGACCGCGGCCGCCGCCAGCAGCGGGGACAGCAGCCGGGAGGCCAGCCCGAGGAACGTGATCGACGCGACCGCCCGCTCGCCGACGGCCCGCCGGTCCAGCCCGGACATCCGCACCAGGGTGTCGTGCGCCGCCCGCACCCGCTCGCCGACCACCCGCTCGTCGAGCAGCTCGCTCAACGGCCGCCAGCCCGCGTCCCCGTCCCACGGCTCCCAGGCGAAGTACGGCCCCAGCCGGGCCGCGGCCGCCAGCGCCTCCACCGATCCCACGGAACTCACCCTAGGGGGACGCCCCGGGGTCGGCTACCGTCGCCCGGATGGGTGTGCTGTACGACTACTTCCGGGCGGCCGGTGACGACGCGGTGCGCCGGCGCCTCGACGAGCGGGACGGCGGCTCCCCGGTGCCCCGCGGATTCCCCGGAGCCGATCTCAAGGGTATCGATCCCACGATCGCGCTGGGCAAGCTGGTCGGCTTCGCGACCGGCCGGGAGTGGGCTCCCGGCCTGGTCGGCGAGCAATTGATCTGGCCGGCGGGCGCCCAGCACAACCTGGACCACGAAGGGCCGTGGGTCACCCGGCTCGACGACGCGGCCCGCGACGCGCTCGCCGCGATCCCGGCGGAGCAGGCGCCGGAACTGGCCGGTCGCTGGGCGCGGATCGAGGAGTTCTACGGCGGCGTCGACGCCGAGGACCTGCGGGAGGTCCTGGCCCGGGTGGTGGCGCTGGCCGCCGAGGCCCGTGCGCACGGCGAGTCTCTCTACGTCTGGTGCGCGCTGTAGCCGCGTGTGGCGGGACAGGCGGTCAGCGTGTGAGCAGCGGCACTCCGCAACCGGACGGCAACGCTCAGACTTTTCGGCGATATGTCGATAACAACATCGTGAAATCGCAGGTACGACGGCTGTGGCCGGTCCTCGGCGCGTTGACCGCGTGCGTCCTCGGCTTCCTGCTGCTCCGGCAGGTCGCCACCAGCGCTTTCAACGGCCTCGAGGCCCGCCAGGTGGCGCAGGACGCCGATCGGATCCGGATCGGACTCGACGGCCAGGCCCGGCTGCTGACCGCGTTCGGTGTGACCAACAGCATCTGGGACGACGTCTACTACGCCATCGGCCGGGACGACGACGAGATGTTCCTGGCCGACTTCCCCCCGGACACCCAGCATGGCACGAACGGTCTCGACGGCATCCTCGGCATCGGGCCCGACGGCGGCGTCCGCGTCGGCGGCCTGACCACCGATGACGACAATTTCGGCCCGATCCCGGCCGGACTCGACGACCCGGCCCTGCTCAAGAAGCTCTACGACCCGTCCGCCCCGGCCGGGACCCCGACCTGTGGGGTGCTGTCGGCGGGCGGCGGCTACCTGTTCTGTGGTCTCGGCGCGTTTCCCAGCAGCGGCGAGGGCACCCCGTCCGGGGGCTTCATCCTGCTCAAGCAGTTGAACGGGGACCGGCTCGGCGCGCTCGGCAAGGATCTCAACCTGAGCATCGGCCTGGTCGGCGGCGTGCGGGCGAAGGCGATCGCGCAGCCCACGCTGAGCAGCACGATCGGCCCGGTCGAGGTGCACACCGCGGTCCTCGGCGCGGACCGGATGGCGGTGGACGCGACAGTCGCCACCGTCGACGACGGCGGCCTGACCCTGGAGGCGGTGCAGCCCCGGCCGATCTACGCGGCCGCGACCAGCACGGCGTGGCGGCTGTTCGGCCTGATGGCGGTCGCCACGGTGCTGCTGGTCGTGCTGATGCGCTGGTCCACCCGCCGCGCGCTGCGGACCCGGGTGCGGCCGCTGCGCGAGACCACCGAGCGGATCATCGCCTCCGGCGACCACACCCTGCGGATCAACGCGACCGGCACGGACGACCTCGCGGCGCTGGGTCGGGCGGTCGACGGGATGCTCGACAAGATCTCGGCGAACGAGGAGCAACTGCGCACCGAGCAGGAGCAGCGGCAGCACGAGCTGCAGGCGGCCCACGAGGAGCAGACCGCCGCCCAGCGGGAGGCCCAGCGGGCCGCCCGGGAACTGGTCACCGGCACGTCGACGGTGGTCAGCGGCCAACTCGCGGACGTCTCCGAGCGGGCCGGGACGGTCTCCGCGGTCGCCGCCAGGATCGAGGGGCAGGTCGCGGACGTACGGGCGGTCGCCGGTCGCCTGCTCACCGGCAACGCCGCCGCCACCGAGGCGGTCGGTACCCTGCACGCCAGCCTGCGCCGGGTCGACGAGGTGGCCCGGTTCATCGGCGGCATCGCCAAGCAGACGAACCTGCTCGCCCTCAACGCCACCATCGAGGCGGCCCGGGCGGGGGAGGCCGGCAGGGGCTTCGGCGTGGTCGCCGACGAGGTGAAGACCCTCGCGCTGACCACCGCGGAGTCCACCCAGACCATCAGCACCACGCTGGACGAGCTGAACGAGCACGTCACAGCGGTCGTCGAGATCATGACGAAGATGAGCGACGCGATCACCGACATCGACGTCACGACGGCGCGGGCGCAGAGCATGACCGCCGAACAGGCGAACACGCTCGGTGCGCTGACCGGGCAGGTGTCGGCGGCGATCCGCCGCCTCGACGACCTGGCGGTGTGACAGGTGCCGGCCGGCGGGGCCGGCCGGCACCCGGACCGGTCACGCCCGCCCGGCCACCTGGGCCAGCAGCTGCTCGCAGAAGGCCGGCAGGTCGTCGGGCTTGCGGCTGGTGACCAGCGTCCCGTCGACGTGCACCTGCTCGTCGACCCAGGTGCCGCCGGCGTTCGTCACGTCGGTGCGCAGGCTGGGCCAGCTGGTCAGCGTCCGGCCCTTGACGGCGCCCGCCTCGACCAGCGTCCACGGGCCGTGGCAGATCGCGGCGACCGGCTTGCCGCTGGCCACGAAGTCCCGGACGAACCGGACCGCTGTCGGGTCGGTGCGCAGGAAGTCCGGGTTCGCGACGCCGCCGGGCAGGACCAGGGCGTCGTACGAGGCGACGTGCGCGTCCTTGACCAGCTTGTCCACCGCGTACGTCCCGGCCTTGTCGAGGTGATTGAGGGCCTGGATCTCACCGTCCTTGATCGAGATCAGTTCGGCGGTCCCGCCGGCGTTCTCGACCGCCTTGCGGGGTTCGGTGTACTCGACCTCCTCTACGCCGTCGGTGGCGAGGAAGGCGATGCGTTTGCCGTGAATGTCGTCAGCCATGCGCGTCGGGTTCCCGGCGCGCGATCGGGTAAACCTGGCCGTGCCGGTATGCGTCCGGCATGACCTTTCCCGGCGCCGCCGCTTTCCCGGTGATGTGGAGCGGCTCGTCGGCAACGTGATCGCCGCCCGCGGCCACCGCCACGGAGCGCGCGACCGGGAGGACGCACCCGGGTGACGGCGGCGCACCCGGCGGGGCTTCACAGCACGACCGGGTGGCCGTCCGCGCGGGGGTCGCTAGCCGCGGCCAGCATGCCGTCGCGGAGGCGGGCCACCTGCACGTGACCGGCGTCGTCGTGCCGCTCCGCGGTCGTCTCCACGACCAGGCCCAGCTCGCCCGCCACGGACCGCAACCCGGCCGCGCCCGGCGTGCCCGGCTCCAGCAGCAGCGTCGGGGCCGCCCGGTCGATCTCCTCGGCCCCGATCACCCACCGGGGCCTGGCCAGCAGCCCGTCCAGATCCGTCGCGGCGAGCACGTCGGTGGCGACCTGGGCGAGGATCCACGGCTGCGACCGCCCGCCCTGACAGCCCAGCGCCACCACGGTGCCGCCGTCCACCGCGAGAGTGGGGCAGAGCGTGTGCGGGGGCCGCGCGCCCGGCGCCAGCCGGGCCGGGTGCGCCGGGTCGAGGCGGAACGAGGACCCCCGGTTGTGCAGGACGATGCCGGTTTGCGGCTCCAGCAGCCCGGACCCGAAGCTCTGGAAGACGCTCTGGATCAGCGTGACCGCGGTGCCGTCGGAGTCCACGGCGGCGACCGCCACGGTGTCACCGGCCGGCCGTGGCCCGGTCGCGACGTCGCCGGCGGGCCGGCCGGTGGCCGGGCCGCGCAGCAGCAGGCCGTCCAGGTCGACCGGCCCGGTTCGCGGGTCGCCGAGCAGCCGGTCCCGGACCAGCCGGGCGCGGTGCGCGTCGGCCAGCAGGGCCGGCGAGCCGGCGATCGCCAGGAACGTCGCGCCCTGCACCGGCGGCGGTGCGGCGTACCAGGTCACCCCGCCGGCCACCCGGCTCAGCGGTTCGGCCACCTCGGCCCGGTGCGCCGCGAAGTCCGCGGCGGACAGCGGGCTGCCCAGCGCGGCGAGACCGGCGACCAGGCGGTCCGCCAGCTGTCCGGAGTAGAACGACCGCCAGTCGGCGGCCAGCGCGTCGAAGGTCGCCGCCAGCGCCGGCTGCACCAGCGTGCCGACCGGTTCGCCGTCGCGGCCGAGCAGCAGGGCGGACAGGCCCGGATCGGCGCGGATGTCGTCGAGCCGGCGGAGAACGGCCCGCCGCAGGCCGCGGCTGACCGGCGCCCCACCCGCCGCGGCCTCCCGGGCCGGGGCGAACAGGCCGGCCAGCGGCAGCCGGGCGCCGAGCCCGGCGATCGCGGCCCACCCGGCGACCACGCCCGGCACGGTCACCGTCTGCGGCCCGCCGGACGGCATGCGCGGGCCGGCGGCGCGCAGCGCCTCGATGTCGGCCGCCGCGGCGGCCGCCCCGATGGACAGCACCGCCCGTGGCGCCTGCCCGGCCGGCCGGACGACGGCGACCAGGTCGCCGCCGACCGAGCACTGGTGCGGATAGACCACGGTGAGCGCCGCCGCGGCCGCCAGCGCCGCGTCCAGCGCGTTGCCGCCGGCGGCCACCACGGCCCGCGCGGCCTCGGCGGCGGCCGGATGCGGAGCGGCGAGCGCGACCGCCGTCATCTGTCGGTTCCGGGTGTGGGGCGCACGGATCGGAACTGTACCGGCGGGGTCACGCCACCCACGATCTGCCGGGCGGGCGCCGTCATGGGGGCCTTGCCGACAATGCTCGTCGCATGATCAGGCAGGGTGCCGTGCCTTCGGGCGACGACTGTTCCGGTATGCCGGTCCAGCGACCGCCGGCGATGGTCGTGACGACGCCTGCGGTCAGGTGGCGTAGTCCGCGGCGACCCGGCGGAGGTCCGGGTCGCCGCTGTCCCCGGCCCAGCTGGTCAGCCGTGCCAGCATGGCCCGCGAGCTGTGGTCCCCGAGGTGGTCGAGCAGTTCGGCGAGGCGGCGGCACTCGGACGCGCCGCACGCCGGGTCCGCCAGGCGATCCGCCACGATCCGCCGGAGCCGCACGGTGACCTGGTCGCGCCGGCCCGCCGCGACCGCCTTGCGCGCGCGGCCGGCGAAGCGCAGCGACATGGCCCGGTCGACGAGCAGCGGGAGCAGGTCCGGAACGTCCTCGGGATGCTCCCGCAGGAACTCGAGAGCCGCGCCGACCTCGGAAGGGTCCGCGTCGCGCGCCTGGTCCAGCGCCCCGGCCAGGATCTCCCGGCGCGCCGCCGGATGCCTGTGGAACTCGTCGCGTGCGGCCAGCATCTCCGCCCGGGCGTCCAGGTATCGCGTCCACCGCCTGCGATCGTTCACGACACCTCCTGCGCGGAGCCCCCACTCTAGGAGAGCCGCACCACACCGTCGTCGATTGACATGTCAACTACGTCTTGGCCTGGTTGACACGTCAGTCAAAGGAAGGCGCTGTCCTGAGTGGTCTGGAATTCGGCCCGGTACACCTTCGGCGCCGTGCCGCTGCCCGCCGCGGGCGAGTGGTGGTCCCAGTCTTTTTCGGATCTCGGCGGAGCGGCCTGATTGGTGGGTGATCTTCCGGGTACAAGCTCGGCCGTGCTGATCGAACCGCCCGACCTGCCCCTGCCCGGGCACGGCGCCACCGCTGAACGTTTCCGCAGCCTGACCGCGTTGGGCCGGGCCGATCTGGTCGCCTGCCGAATCGCTGAGGGGCATGCCGACGCGGTCGCGATCCGGGCCGAGCTGGGCGACGCCGGGCAGAGCGGGGGCCGCTGGGGTGTCTGGGCCGAGGTTCCCTCGTCGGTACGGGCCGAGCGCGGCCCCGAGGGGTGGCGGCTCTCCGGCGACCGCCCGTGGTGCCCGGGAGCGGCCTGGTGCACCGACGCGCTGGTGACCGCCGTCGCCGAGGACGGCATCCGGCTCTTCGCGGTGCGCAACGAGGGGCCGTTCGTGCAGCCGCTGGACGGCACCTGGCCGGCGATCGGCATGGCCGGCAGCGACAGCCGCACGGTCCGGTTCACCGGCGCCCCGGCCCGTCCGGTCGGCGGTCCCGGCGAGTACGCCGGCCGCCCCGGCTTCTGGCACGCCGGGATCGGGGTCGCCGCCTGCTGGTTCGGTGGCGCCCTGGGGGTCGCGGACACGCTGCTCGCCGCGGCCCGCCGCAAGGGACTGAACCCGCACGCCCTGGCCCATCTGGGCGCGGTCGACGTCGCCCTGGGCGCGGCCGGCGCGGTGTTGGCCGACGCGGCGGCCCGGATCGACGCCGACCCGGAGGCCGACGCGCGCCGGCTCGCCCTGCGCGTGCGCTCGACAGTCGAGGCGGCCGCCACCGAGGTGATCGACCGGGTCGGCCGGGCGCTCGGCGCCGGCCCGCTCTGCCAGGACCCCGGGCACGCGCAGCGGGTCACCGACCTGACCGTCTACCTGCGACAGAGCCGTGCCGAGACGGACCTGGAACAGCTCGGCCGGGCGCTGTCCGTGGAGGATCCGCGGTGGTGAGGCGCCGGCCATCCCGGCCACGAGACGGCTGGCCGCGCCGCCGCACCTGCCCACCGGCTTCACCCGCCCGTTCGAGGTGATCTTCGACGGCGCGGGCGGATCTCCGGCGGTCATGACAGGCTGACGTCGTCGAACCAGACCACGCCGGTGTTGTCGCCGGACTTCAGGTGCAACTGCACCCCGGCGGCTCCTCGCGGCGCGACCGTGTCGATGGACAGCTTCGTCCAGCCGGTCGTGCCCGGCGGCAGCCGCCGCGACGGGGTTTCGGAGATCCACTGGCCCTCGGCGCCGAACCAGCTCAGCGAGATCTCCGTCAGCCCGGTGGCGCGCGACCCGCGCGCCCAGGCCGACGCCGACCAGCGCTGGCCAGCCTGCACCGGGGTGACGGGGGAGATCCGCAGCGACGGCAACCCCCTGTCGGCGCGCCCGGTGCGGGCGAACCGCACCGACCGCCGGCCGGAGTGCGCGACCTCGCCCGTCTGCTGCGCCAGGCCGGCCTCCGGCAGGTTCTCCTGCCACGGCGAGTCGCTGGCCTTCTGCTCGAAGCCCAGGTTGAGCACCTCGTTGCCGGGTTCCCTGCCGCTCCACGCGGTCCGGACCACCGCCGCGGCCGGCTTGGCCGTGCCGTCGGTGCGGTAGAGGCCGAACTGGTACTGCGCGGGCAGCGTGGAGACCACCGAGTTGGACGGGATCGCGCCGTCGGCGAAGTCGGTGAGCGTCCACGGCGCCACCGAGTCCACCCCGGCCACCGCGGCCGCGCGGAACACCCGGGCCAGGTACGCCGCCTGCTCGCCGGCGCTGCTCGCGGTCGTGCTCAGTCCGGTCTCGCCGATCACCATGGGCTTCGGCGCGACCGCGGCCTTGGCCTTGCGGATGTCGGCCAGTGCCTGCTCCGAGGCGCCGTAGAAGTGGAAGTCGTAGTAGTCCAGCGCCACGGTGCCGAGCGTGCGCTTGAGCCGGGCCAGACCGGGCGGGCCGGCGTGCCCGTCGACCGAGAGGGTGAGCGGCATGCGCGGCGCGAACCTGCGGATCGCCGGAATCACCCGGCGCACCCACGTCATGGCCGCCCGGTCCGCCGGCGAGATCTCGTTCTTCACCTCGACCGCGATCACCCGCGGGTCGTCGGCGTACGGCCCGACCACGGCCTCGGCCCAGGCGGCGCTGCCCTGGACGTTGTCGTAGTCCGCCCACCAGTCGAACAGGGTCAGCTTCACGGCCAAGCCGTGCCGCGCGGCGGTGTGGATCATGTCGCCGAGCCGGTCCAGGTACTCCGGTTTCGGCTTCGGGAAGCCGAAGACCTGGGGGAAGACCACGATCCGTACGCTGTCCGCGCCGAGCCCGGCCGCCTTGGCCAGGTCCTTGTCCACCTGCTTCGCGTCGAACTGGGTCCACATCGCCGACCAGCCGGCGTCCGACGGGTAGTAGTTGATGGTCCGCGAGGTGCGGACCGCCTCCAGCCGGCTGCGCATGGTCGGGGTGGGGGCGGCGGCCTGGGCACCGGGTCCGGCGAGGGCGGGCACCGACGGCGCCAGGGCGCACGCGGTCAGCAGAAAGGACAGGGCGAGCGTACGGAACCGGGCACTGCTCATCGTGTACGGCGTCCCTTCACGTCGTCGAGGTGGCAGTGTCCGTTTCGGTAGGGAGCGGATCATCCGGAGTTCAGAGTGGTTGCGAACAGGAGTGCGTCCGGTGCCCCTACGATTGGCGTTCGTGCACCGGTCGCTCGAACGCATCGCCCTGATCTCCGACGTCCACGGCAACCTGACCGCGCTGGAGGCCGTGCTGGCCGACATCGACGCCCGCGGCATCGAGCTGATCTACAACCTGGGCGACTACGTGGGCAAGGGCCCGCGCGGCCGCGAGGTGGTGGAGCTGTGCCGGCAACGCTGCGCGGTGAACCTCCTGGGCAACTGGGACGACTTCCTGCCCGACCCGGCGCGCGCCTACGACAACGAGGCGATGGCCTGGTGGCTGGCGCAGCTCGGCCCGGGCCAGGCGGAGTGGCTACGTGGCCTGCCGTTCTGCCACGACTTCCGGATCAGCGGCCGTTGGGTGCGGCTCTTCCACGCCTCGGCGACCAGCGTGCACCACCGGGTCCGCTTCGACCACGACGAACAGCAGTTCCTGGAGATGTTCGCCAACACCCCGGCGACCGGCTCGCAGGTCACGCCGGCGGTCGTCGGGTACGGCGACACGCACGACCCGTTCTACGAGGTGGGCCCGGGCGGCCGGACGCTGTTCAACACCGGCAGCGTCGGCAACTCGATGGACGATCCGACCCCGGTGTACGCGATCGTCGAGGGCGTTCCGGACTCCCCGGACCCGGCGCCGTTCTCGGTGCAGTTCGTCCGGGTGCCCTGCGATCAGGAGGCCGAGATCGCCGTGGCGGCCCGGCTCGGCATGCCGGAGCTCGACGGCTACATCTCCGAGCTGCGCCACGGCATCTACCGCGGAAAGATGCACGACCCGGCCGCGCCCACCTACCACCGGCGGTGATCCGTCCGCGGCCTTCCCGGTCACGATCCGACGGCGCTGGCACGCGATGAGCCCGCTCCCGGGGCGCACCCTGACGCCGTCACCCCGGCGCGGGGCGGAACCTCGCTGTCGTCTCCTGCCCGGAGCTTGCGCGCGCGGGACCGGTTCTCCCGCGTCCCGTCACGTGTTGGCGTTGCGGGCGGCGACGGCCCAACGGCCGACCGGCTCGCCGGCGGAGACGACGACCAGCTCGTCGGCCAGGTTGACGGTGGCGCAGACGTGGTTGGGCACCACCCGCAGGATCTCGCCGAGCCGGGGGAGCGGCGCGCCCTCCGGGAACATCACTGTGGCGTGGTGCTCGGAGAGAGCCGTGATCCGGGCGTCGGGGTGGTCCAGCAGGCGGCCGAAGCCGGTGGCCCAGGTCTGCCGGTCGGCGCCGAGGACCTTGCTGCCGGCGTCCACGATCACCTTCCGGCGGGAGCGGCTCACCACCGTGGACGTCACGGTCAGGGCCACTTCGTCCCAACCGCAGGTGCCGAGCTCGACCTGCTGGGCGTCGCCGAAGACGTAGACGCCGGGACGCATCTCGGTGAGCGACGCGGAATCGGTGAGCGCCGCGGTCGGGGTGGAGCCACCACTGCGGACACCCGCGTCCAGGCCGAGCGCGGTCACCGTGCCGGCGGCCCCGGTCAGCGCGGCCGCCTCCTCCTCCGTCACCCGGCCGGACCGTCCCGGGCCGTAGGCGTGCCCGGGGAACGTGAAGACGCCGCGTACCTCCAGTCCGGCTTTCTGCGCCTCGGCGGCGATGCCGCCGGCCTCGGCCGGCGCCACGCCGCTGCGATGATGCCCGCTGTCCACCTCGACCAGGATCTCCAGGCCGGGCACGGCTCGGGCCAGGGCCTCGGCGCTCTCGGCGGAGTCGACGCCGACCCGCAGCGCCACCCGGGCGGCCAGCGCGCGGAGCCGGGCGGCGCGCTGCGGCGAGGGCCAGACGGGGTACGCGATGAACAGGTCCCGGATCCCGGCGTCGGCGAAGACCTCGGCCTCGCTGATCGTGGCGACGGTGAGCCCGGCCGCGCCCAGCTCGATCTGGCGCCGGGCGATCTCCACGCACTTGTGGGTCTTGGCGTGCGGCCGGAGGGCCAGCCCGCGTGCGGCGGCGGAGGCGGCCATGGTCCGCAGGTTGCGGTCGAGGACGCCGGCGTCCACGGTCACGCAGGGGGTGGGCAGATCGGCGAGCAAGACGGCCTCCCGGGGTCGCGCGGCGGCCGGCCTCCGCGGCCACCGTCCCCATCCTTGCCGATGCCCCGGGCCCGCCGCGCCGGGGCGGCTGTGGCCGCGCCCTGCCCGCTGTACCGCCGCCCTTCGCCGCCCTCCGACGCGAGAAAAAATGTGATGGAAGGACTTGGCACTCCTCGCGTGGGAGTGCTAGAAAATTAACTGTCGCTGCTGGTGGATCGCGGTGATGAACCCGCGAGACCGCCCGCGGTGACCTCGGCATATTTGATCTTTAGCCGAGCGCCACGTGCCCGCCGGAGACGCCGGTGGGCAGTCAAGAGGAGGTGTTCGTGGTGCTGACTTTCGATCCCTTCCGGGAGTTCGACCGCCTCGCCGGGCAGATGTTCGGCACCGGTTCCGCTGTCAACGGCGCCGCCGGCCTGGGGATGCCGATGGACCTGTACCGATCGGGTGACCACTTCGTCCTGCACTGCGATCTGGCCGGCATCGACCCGGGTTCCGTCGAGATCGACGTCGACCGGCGGGTTCTGACGATCCGTGCCGAGCGTTCCGCCCGCACCGACGACGACGTCCAGTGGCTGCGCCGGGAGCGCCCCACCGGCACGTTCGAGCGCCGCATCTCCCTCGGCGACGGCCTCGACCTGGACCGCATCGCCGCCACCTGGCAGGACGGCGTCCTCACCCTCACCATCCCGGTCGCCGAGGCCGCCAAGCCCCGCCGCATCTCGATCACCACGGGCGACAAGCGTGAGGTCACCGCGGCCGACCGCCCCGAGATCGTCGAGGGCTCCGTGGCGCCCGTGCCCGCCCAGCCCTGAAGCACGCGGTCCGGGGCGAGAGATGCTCCCGCCCCGGACCGTCGACACCGCCGGCCCCGGGCCGCGCCGCAATAGCGCGGCCCGCGTCCGCACCGCCACGCCGGGCGGGTCCGGCTACCGCCGGCGGGTGGAGACCGGCGCGGCGGTCTCCGCGAGGCGGCCGCCGGCCAGCCGCAGCCAGCGCGTCACCCCGATCTCCGCCAGGAACCGCTCGTCGTGGCTGACCACGACGAAAGCCCCCCGATAGGCGCTCAACGCCGCCTCGAGCCGGCCCACACTGTCCAGATCGAGGTTGTTGGTCGGCTCGTCCAGCAGCAACAACTGCGGCGCCGGAGCACCGAACAGCACACACGCCAGCGTCGCCCGCAACCGCTCCCCGCCGCTGAGCACCCGCACCGGCAGATGCGCCCGGGTACCCCGGAACAGGAACCGGGCCAGCAGGTTCATCCGCTCCGCGTCCGGCAGCGAGGACGCCCACGCCGCCAGACTCTCCGCGACGGTGAGCGACGGATCGAGCAGGTCCAGCCGCTGCGACAGGTAGGCCACCCGCCCCTCCGCGCGGGCCAGGAAACCCGAGTCCGGCGCCTGGTCACCGTTGATCAGCCGCAGCAACGTCGACTTGCCGGCCCCGTTCGGGCCCACGAGCGCGATCCGTTCCGGTCCACGGATGTCCAGATCCGCGCCGCCGCCGGAGAAGACCGGCTTCCCGTCGTACGAAACCAGCAACCGCTCCCCGTGGAACACCGTGCGCCCGGCCGGAACCATGGTCTCCGGGAGCTCCAGGACGATCTTGTCGTCCTGCCGCGCCGCGCGCGACGCCTGGTCCAGGCGCGCCTTGGCGTCGCCGACCCGGTTCGCGTGCGTCTCGTTGGTCTTCGCCGCGGAAACCTGCGCCTCCCGTTCGAGTCCGCCGGCCACGATCCGGGCCAGCCCGGCGTCGGCGAGATTGCGCGACGCGGTCGACGCCCGCCGCGCGGCCCGTTCCCGCGCCTGCTGCATCTCGCGTCTCTGCCGTTTGAGGTTCTGCTCGGCGTTGCGCACCTGCCGCTCCGCGACCTCGCGTCCGGCCCGGACGGTCTCCGCGTAGGCGGTGAAGTTCCCGCCGTACCACCGGATCTCGCCGTGGTCGAGCGCCGCGATCCGGTCCATCTCGTCCAGCAGCGCCCGGTCGTGGCTGACCACCAGCAGACAGCCGGTCCACCCGCGCAGCACCTCGGTCAGCCGGTCCCGCGCCGGCCCGTCGAGGTTGTTCGTCGGCTCGTCGAGCAGCAGCACGTCCGGCCGTTTCAGCAGCTGGGCGACGAGCCCGAGGGACACCACCTGGCCGCCGCTGAGTGTGCCGAGCCGCCGGTCCAGCGCGATCCCGCCGAGGCCGAGCCGGTCCAGCTCGGCGCGGGTGCGCTCCTCGACGTCCCAGTCGTTGCCGATCGCGGCGAAATGTTCCTCGGCCGCGTCGCCGGACTCGATGGCGTGCAGCGCGGCCAGCGCCCGGTCCACGCCGAGCACCTCGGCGACGCTCTGCCCGGCCTGGAACGGCAGATGTTGCGGCAGGTAGCCGAGCACACCGTCGACGACGACGCTGCCGCCACCGGGCGTGAGCTCGCCGGCGATCAGGCGGAGCAGGGTGCTCTTCCCGGAGCCGTTGGCGGCGACCAGGCCGGTGCGGCCGCCGGGCACGGAGACGTTCAGATCGTCGAAGACCGGGGTGTCATCCGGCCAGGAAAAGGACAGACTGGTGCAGACGATAGACATGCGAAGGCCTTAGGTGTACGAGAAACCGCCGGTTGTCAGGGAACGACGAAATGGGCCACGCGGACGGCGCGGTGAATCGCGCACGTCGGTGGCCGCATCGGGGGATTCACCCCGAAATGTCGTCGTCCACTGACACCAGGAGCTCCGTTTCTCGAACCGTCCCGATACTACCGCGCCACCACCCCTGGACACTCGCGTCACACCTCGCCCGTCGCGCCTCAACCCCCGGCCGGCCCCGCAGGTCGCGCACCGCCCCCTTCGCTGCCGGCCCGCACCCGGCGGCCGGCGGTCAGGGGGACTCGACGGTCCGGACGCACCTGCCTGTGCCAGCCGTCCGCTCGCGGCCGGCACAGGCGGGATGTGTCGGGGCGGGGCTCAGGGCGTACCGCGGGAATCGGCTTCCCGGGTTTCGAACTGCCCCTCCGAGCAGCGCACGATGATGTCGGCGACCCGGTGGACGGCGGGGGAGCTCTCCTGCGCGCGGGTCGCGATCGCCAGTTCCACCGCGGGCGGATCCACCAGCGGGACATAGGCGACACCGTCCAGCGCGAGCCTGCGCACCGGCTCCGGCACCAGCGCCACCCCGAGACCGGCCGCGACGAACACCACCAGGGTCGCGGTCTCGCCCACCTCCATCGTCGAGGCCGGTTGGAACCCGGCCGCCGCGCAGGCGGCGAGCACGTGCTCGTGCATCGACGACCGATGGCCGGAGAAGTGCGTGACGAACGGCTCGGCGGCCAGTTCGGCCAGGTCGATGCGGGACCGGTCGGCCAGCGGGTGCCGCTCGGGCAGGACCGCCACCAGCGGCTCGGCGCGCAGCACCCGCAGGTCGAAGGGCCGCCGCTCACCGTCGGGCCGGAGCACGACCAGGTCGTACGTGCCGTCGGCGAGACCGTCGACCAGTGCCGGGCTGAGCAGCTCGCCGTGCGGCTCCAGGCGCACGTCCGGCAACTGCCGGCGGACCTCCCGGGTGGCCAGCGGGAGCAGGTCGTACGTCGCGGTGCCGATGAATCCGACCGACACCCGCCCGGCCCGGCCGGCGGCGACCAGCGCCATGTCGGCGGTGGCACGCTCGGCCGAGCCGAGCACCGCGCGGGCGTGCTCGGCGAACCGGCGGCCCGCCCCGGTCAGCTCGACCCGCCGGGTGGTGCGGCTCACCAGCTCCACGCCGAATTCCCGCTCCAGCTGTTTGACCTGCTGGGACAGCGCCGGCTGGGCGATGTGCAGGCGGTCCGCGGCCCGGCCGAAGTGTCGTTCCTCGGCGAGGGCGGCGAATGCGCGCAGGTGCCGCAGTTCCATGCATCCACATTATCAATCGCGCGTGATTCAGTATTGGCCTCGATCGGTGCGGTCGGCCTACGTTGGGGGGCATGACTTCCGCGTACCTCTACGCCGCGGCCCGCACCCCGTTCGGCCGGTTCGGCGGCGCTCTCGCCGAGGCCCGTCCCGACGACCTGGCCGCGGTGGCCCTGCGGGGCGTGCTGGACAAGGTTCCGGACCTGGACCCGGCGGCGATCGGCGACGTCGTGTGGGGGTGCGCCAACCAGGCGGGCGAGGACAACCGCAACGTCGGCCGGATGGCCGTGCTGCTCGCCGGCCTGCCCGTCACGGTGCCGGCCAGCACCGTCAACCGGCTCTGCGGGTCGTCGCTGGACGCGGCGATCATCGGGTCGCGGGCGATCGAGTCCGGCGACGCGGACGTGGTGGTGGCCGGCGGCGTGGAGTCGATGACCCGGGCGCCGTGGGTGCTGCCGAAGCCGTCAAAGGTGTTCCCGGCCGGCGACGTGACAGCGGTGTCGACGACTCTCGGCTGGCGGTTCGTCAACGAGAGGATGCCGCCGGAGTGGACCGTCTCGCTCGGCGAGTGCAACGAGCTGCTCGGCGAGAAGTTCGGGATCTCCCGGGAGCGGCAGGACGCGTTCGCCGCCCGCTCGCACGTGCTGGCGCACGCGGCGTGGGAGGACGGGTTCTACGCCGGCCTGACCGTCCCGGTCGGGGAGCTCACCCGCGACGAGGGCATCCGGCCGGGCAGCGATCCCGGCAAACTGGCCGGGCTCAAGCCGTCGTTCCGCCCGGACGGGACGATCACCGCGGGCAACGCCTCGCCGCTCAACGACGGGGCGGCCGCGGTCCTGCTCGGCTCCGAACGTGCCGCTGACCGGATCGGATCAGCGCCGCTCGCCCGGGTCGCCGGCCGCGGCGTCTCCGCGATCGAGCCGACGATGTTCGGCTTCGCGCCTGTCGAGGCGGCCGGCCGGGCGCTCGCCCGCGCCGGGATCACCTGGGCGGACGTCTCCGCGGTCGAGCTCAACGAGGCCTTCGCGGTGCAGTCGATCGCGTGCGTGGACGCCTGGGACATCGACCCGGACATCGTGAACGCCAAGGGCGGCGCGATCGCCATCGGACATCCCCTCGGCGCCTCCGGCGGCCGCATCCTGGGTACGCTCGCGGCCCGGCTCCAGGAGTCGGGCGGCCGCTACGGCGTGGCCGCCATCTGCATCGGGGTGGGCCAGGCTCTCGCCGTGGTCCTGGAGAACGTGGCATGACGGCTGCCCGGATCTGCGACTCCCCAGCGGAGGCGGTGGCCGGGATCGAGGACGGCTCGACCATCCTGATCGGCGGGTTCGGTCTGGCCGGCATGCCGGTGCGGCTGATCGACGCGCTGATCGACCAGGGCGCGACAGACCTCACGGTGGTCTCCAACAACGCCGGCAACGGTGACACCGGACTTGCCGCCCTGCTGGCCAAGGGTCGCGTACGCAAGATGATCTGCTCTTTTCCCCGGCAGCCGGACTCCTGGGTGTTCGACGGCCTCTACCGGGCCGGCAAGATCGAGCTCGAGGTGGTGCCGCAGGGCAACCTCGCCGAGCGGATACGTGCCGCCGGCGCCGGCATCGGGGCGTTCTACTGCCCGACCGGGGTGGGCACGCCGCTGGCCGAGGGCAAGGAGACCCGGGACATCGACGGGCGGACCTACGTCCTGGAGTATCCGATCCGGGGCGACGTCGCGCTGATCGGCGCCCACCGGTCGGACCGGATGGGCAACCTGGTGTACCGCAAGACCGCCCGTAACTTCGGCCCGGTGATGGCGACCGCCGGAGAGCTTGTCGTCGCGCAGGTCAGCGAGGTGGTCGAAACCGGTCAGCTGGATCCTGAAGTGATAGTGACCCCGAGCATCTACGTCGACCGGGTGGTGGCGGTGTGAGCCTGTCCGAGCACGAGATGGCGGCGCTGATCGCCCGCGACATCGAGCCGGGGTCGTTCGTCAACCTCGGCATCGGCCGGCCGACGCTGGTCGCCGACCACCTGCCGGCCGGCGCGGGCATCGTGCTGCACACCGAGAACGGCATGCTCAACATGGGGCCGGCGGCCACCGGCGACCAGGCCGACCCAGATTTGATCAACGCGGGCAAGGTGCCGGTGACCGAGCTGCCCGGTTCGGCGTACTTCCACCACGCCGACTCGTTCGCGATGATGCGCGGCGGCCACCTGGACGTCTGCGTGCTCGGCGCGTTCCAGGTCTCCGCGCGGGGCGACCTGGCCAACTGGCATACCGGCGAGCCGGACGCGATCCCGGCGGTCGGCGGCGCGATGGACCTCGCCGCCGGCGCGAAGCGGGTCTACGTGATGATGACGCTGTTCACCCGGGACGGCGTGCCGAAGCTGGTGCCGGAGTGCACGTACCCGCTGACCGGCGTGGGCTGCGTCGACCGGATCTACACCGACCTGGCGACGTTCGTGATCACCGACCGGGGGGTGGTGGTGCGGGACACTTTCGGCATCTCGTTCGAGGAGCTCAGCGTACGTCTGCCGGTGCCGCTGGTGGACCGGCCGGACCAGCCGGCACCCCGGCCGGTCCGTGGTGCGTCACAACCTGCGGGCGATTCGCCGCGCCGATCCTGACCCTCTTCCGCCGCACGTCGCGCCGGCAGGCCCGCCTAGAGGCCGGCGGCGCGCGCCTCGGTGTGCAGGTTCTCCGCGGCCCCGACGAGCTCCTTGAGGTTCTGGGCGGCCGACGAGAGCGTCACATAGACGTGATCCACACCCGCCGCCTCCAGGGCGAGGATGTCCTCGACGACCTGCTGGACGCTGCCCGTGTAGGGCTGGCGGCCCGCCGTCGGCACCTCGGCCAGGCTGCGCATCCCGAGCTGGAAGGCGCAGCCGATGCCGGCGGGGTCGCGTCCCGCCTCGGCGGCCTGTGCCCGGATGCCGGCCAGGATCTCGCCGACCCGCCGCGGTGGCACGCCGGTGGGCAGCCACCCGTCGGCGCGGCGGGCGATGCGACCCAGCGCCGTCCGGTTCGACCCGGCCAGGAAGACCGGCACGCGCCGGGCCGGCTTCGGATTCACCCTGCTGGGGGCCAGGTGGTACCGGTCGGTGGTGTACGAGACCGGGTCCGGTCCCCAGACGGCCGCCGCGATGTCCAGGAACTCGTCGAGCGCCTTGCCGCGCTCACCGATCGGGCGCGGCGCGGTCGCCTCGAACTCGTCGATCGACCACCCGCTGCCCAGCCCGGCGATCACCCGGCCCCCGGCCGCCGCGTCCAGCGCGGCCAGCGTGCGGGCCAGCCGGAACGGCAGGTGCAGGCCAGGCACGAGCACCCCGGTGCCGAGCTCGGCGCGGCTGGTCACGGCCGCCGCCAGGGTCAGCGTGACCAGCGCGTCAGTGGTGTGCGAATAGCTCTGCGGCCAGGCCAGGTCCGGGATCCCGTAGAGACCGTGCGCGCCGCTGGTGTCCTCCGGCGCGAGGATCCGCTCGTACGCCCAGAGGCTGTCGAAACCGATCTCCTCGGCCACTCGCGCGAACTCGGTGACGTCGTGCGCCAGGTCGTACCGGCTGGTCTGGGGAAGGGTGACACCAAGTCGCATGCCGGCAGCGTAGCGAGCGATCATCCACTGAGGATCGGTATTCTGGACGGCATGCGACGCCATCTCGCGCCGGGTTTCCCCTGCTCCGCCCCGGCCGCCTCGATCCTCGCGGTCCGGGTGCCGTATAGGGCGGTCTTCGCCCCGGCCGCGCTGCTGGTCGCCCTGGCCACGCGGACGGTCGCGTCCAGCCGGCGCGCCTGGTGATGCGCCTGGACCTGGTGACGCTGATCGTCGACGAGTACGACCCGGCGATCGCGTTCTTCACCGAGGTCCTCGGGTTCGAGCTGGCCGAGGACTCGCCCTCGCTGACCAACGACGGCCGGCCGAAGCGCTGGGTCGTCGTGCGCCCGCCCGGCGCCCAGACGGGCCTGCTGCTGGCCCGGGCCGACGGCGACCGCCAGCGCGCCGCGGTCGGCGAGCAGCTGGCCGGCCGGGTCGGTTTCTTCCTGCGGGTCGACGACTTCGATGCGGCTCACCGGCGGATGCTGGACGCCGGCGTGGTGTTCGTCCGCGAACCGCGCCGCGAGCCGTACGGCCGGGTCGCCGTCTTCCTGGACATCGCCGGCAACCGCTGGGACCTTCTCGGCGACTGAGCATCCGGCTGGGTTCCGTCCGGCTCGCCGGGCCCGAAACGCGAATAGTCTTTCAGGCACCTCATCGATCTCGGAAGTGTCAACACCGGATGCGTGCATCCCTCAACGTCCGCCTTAGCAAGGCTGGGATCGCACCGCTCGACGTGTGTACCGATCCCGGGCGATATGCGCCAGCCAAGCCGCGACTGTCCACCGATCTGAGCAGCGCGAAACGGGCTCGCAGAGCGCTTCGGCACATCTGGGCGTCATTCGGTCTCGGCGTTACGCTCAACGGCATGATCGGTGCGGTGGTATTTGATGTGGGCGAATGCCTAGTCGACGAGACTCGCGAGTACGGAACTTGGGCCGATTGGCTTGGCGTACCTCGACACACTTTCTCCGCGATGTTCGGTGCGGTGATCGCACAAGGCCGTGACTACCGAGAGACGTTCCAGGCCTTCCGGCCGGGCTTCGACTTGACGGAAGAGCGGGAGCGGCGCGTCGAGGCTGGCCAGCCCGAGTCATTCGACGAGCACGATCTCTACTCGGACGTGCGCCCAGCACTGAGCGCCCTCCGGGCCGCTGGCTACTGGGTCGGCATCGCTGGAAACCAGACGACCCGCGCGGGGCGGATCTTGCGGTCGCTTGATCTGCCTACCGACATGATCGCAACTTCGGACGATTGGGGGGTCTCGAAGCCGGACGTAGGGTTCTTCGAGGCCCTGGCGAAGGAAACGCCATGCAGCCCGGGAGAGACGCTCTACGTCGGCGACCGGCTGGACAATGACATCCGGCCGGCCGCAGCGGCAGGTTTCAAGACTGCGTTGATCAAACGAGGTCCGTGGGCAACCATCCAGCAGCACGATCCGGACTCGGCCCAGCTACCGACCATGCGGATCTACTCGCTGACAGAACTCCCCGATCGAATCGCGGCGCTCAACGCTGCAACGCGCTGAGCGTGGTCTGCCAGCTGTAGAGGCGGTCATCGACCTTACGGACGAAGTCGGTGTCCGCCCACGGGTGCAGAGCATGACGCACCTCGCGAACGCGTTCCATTCCGGTCGCGTACCAGGTGTTCGCCAACTGATCGAGGGCCTCGTGGATGCGCACGCAGGCGACCTCCGGCTTCTCCTGGGCGACGTCAACCGCCGCGAGATCAGCAAGGATGACGGTCCGTTGCTTGCCTTCATCGGGGAGCAGGCCGGACAGGGCTGCGGTGAGCGTTTCGCGCGCCTGCGCGTATCGACCGGCCTTCAGCTGAGTGTTCCCTTTGAACGCGGCGAGCCGGGCTGGAGAGAACCAGGTGAACCACTCCGGTGAGCTGCGGTCGACGTTTTCCCCAAGGGTCTCCTCGGCGTGAGCAATGACGCGTAGCGCATCGGCGTGGTGTCCACAAATGGACTCGCACTCGGCTTCGACAGCATCGATCCAGGCGAAGAAGTTCGGGGTGGCGTTGCCTCGGCGAGCGTAGGTGCGCGCGGCGCGAAGTCGCTCGGCGGCTTCGTCGCGGCGCTGCGCCCAGCCGGGAATGAACGCGGCGTGCGCAAGAACGGCTGCGCCGAGAAGTGCGTCATCCTACCGCCCCGGCTCCGCCGATCTTCCCCTTGTCGTGGGTCTTCTGCATGACATCGCGGCCATGAAGTGTCCGCCCGTCGATCTCCGCCGCGCGGAGGTCCGTTGGGCTGATTACGTTGACCAGCCAGCAGCGGCAGAGGAACTCGCCGGATCATCACTACTTCACACCGACTGGAACGACACCAACGTTCTGATCAGCGACCGCGCCCGACTCGTCGACTGGGGATGGGCCACGCGTGGCGCGCCCTGGCTAGATCCTGCGCTATGGGTGATCTGGTTGATCGCTTCCGGGCACAGTCCATCGGCAGCGGAACAGTGGGCAGGGAAAGTCGCGACCTGGTCGAGCGGATCACCAGAGTCAGTTACCCGGTTCGCGTCGGCCAACGCCCGTTTCTGGGCGAGCGAAGGCGAACGGACTCAGGACGCATGGACCCTCCGCCTGGTCAATGCGTCTGCAAGCTGGGCTGCGCACCGCCGCAGCCTGGAGATCTAACCGACCACGCGATCAAGTCCTGGCGTCGGCCTTCGGCCGTCCGCTTGCCGGCGGACGGGTCCAGGGAACAGAGCCGGCGCCCTTCACCGCCCGTCTCGGCGGGGATTATCCCCGTGGTGCCTGCCGAGCCGGGTCAGCTTCAGCCCGCCGTTGCTCGCTGTCTGCGACACCCCTAGGCGGGCTGAGGGCGACCGTCCCCCGGTCGCAAGGAAGGCCCGGACTGCCACCAGCGGCAGCGTCCGAACGCTCGCCGGAACTACGGCCGGGACGGGGCGAGCCGTCACGGATGCGGCAGCCAGTAAGAGCGTCTCGACTACGGCTGTGAACGCCGCCCGGCGGCCCGGCCACGACGTGATGGCACATCCGGCCAGGTGCGAAGCGTTTGCGGGTCCGGCTGCGGCTCATGGTGCCGAAAGGTCTCGGATGACCGATGCTGGAGATGGTCCCCGGTAAGCCCCGTCCGGCGAATCTTCCGGAAAGCTACGCGGCCTCCGGGTGGGGTTCGCGGGCCGTCGCGTCGCGCGCCGGCCGGAGGCGGGCGCGCAGCCCGGCCAGGCCGCCCGGGACGAAGTACACCGCCAGGACGAACAGCGTGCCGAGCACGAACAGCGGTTCGCCGAGCGGCCCGGGCAGTCGCCCGCCGAGCCGGGCCAGCCGCTGGTCGAGGTAGGCGTAGAGGATGCCGCCGGCGAGCGCGCCCCAGCGTGTGCCGGCGCCGCCCAGGACCGCCATCACGATCAGCGCGAGCGTGAGGTCCGAGGACGCGACGTGCGGCGAGGCGCCGCCGACGACCAGGGCGTGGACCACGCCGCCGAGGGCCGCCAGAGCGGCGGCCAGAACAACGGCCAGGAGCTTTATCTTGTACGGCGACAGGCCCACCACCGCCACCCGGCGCTCGTCGTCGCGCAGCCCGGTCAGTGTGCGCCCCAGCGGCGCCCGGTCGACGGCGTGCACCACCAGCGTCACGACCACCAGCGTGGCCAGCGCCAGCCAGTACAGGTTCACCGTGTTCGTCACCCCGACCAGCGCGTCCGGCAGCCCAGCGGTCCGCATCGGCAGGCCCTCCTCGCCGCCGGTCAGCCCGCCCGGGTCCCGGTTCACCAGGATGTGCCCGACCTCCGCGAAGGCCAGCGTCACCATGGAGAACGCGATGCCGGAGGTGCGCAGCGCCACCGAGCCGAGCAGCGCCGCGAGGCCCGCCGCGGCGAGCACGGTGACCGCGGCGGCCGGCCACAACGCCCAGCCGTAGTGGCTGATCAGGATGTCCACGCCGTACGCGCCGGCCGCGATGTAGAGCGCGTGACCGAAGGAGAGCAGCCCGGCCCGCCCGAACAGCAGGTCGTAGCCGAGCGCCAGCGCTCCGAACACCAGGCAGACCGCGAGCAGTTGCAGCGTGCCGGGGGAGTTCAGCGGCCCGTCGAAGAGGCCCGGCACGTCGAGCGTGGACCAGGGCAGCGCCGCGGCCGCCACCAGCAGGGCCAAGGGCACGAAGCGGGTCACGCCGCGACCGCCTTTCCCGCGATGCCGGCGGGGCGCAGCAGCAGCACGACGGCGAGCAGGGCCACCACGCTGACGTCCCCGGCGCCGGCCGCGCCGTAGTAGTTCACGAACTGCTGGAGCAGGCCCACCCCGGCCGCGGCGACCGCGGAGCCGGTGACCGAGCCGAGCCCGCCGATCACCACCACGATGAACGCGAAGATCAGCAGCGAGACGCCCTGACCGGGGGAGACCGAGGTGAAGTACATGCCGCCGAGGATCCCGGCCAGCCCGGCCAGCGCCCCGCCGATCGCGAAGACCAGGGTGAACGCGGTGCGGACGTCGATACCGAGCGCGCGGACCATGGCCCGGTTCTCCACGCCGGCCCGGATCACCAGGCCGTACCGGGTGAACCGGAGGAACGCCAGCAGCGCCACCAGCACCAGCACGGCCGCGCCGATCAGCAGGAACCGGTCGTCGGGCACCTGCGCGCCGAGCACCCCGGTGACGTGCGACGCCCATTCCGGCCGGGGGAAGACCCGGGCGTCGGCGCCCCACACCGACTGCAGCAGGGCCACCCCGGCCAGCGACAGCCCGACGGTGACCAGCACCTGCTCGGTGTGCCGGGTGTAGAGCGGGCGGATCAGCACCAGCTCGGTCAGCGCTCCGGTGGCGGCGGCCGCGGCGACGCCGGACACCACCGCGAGCGGCAGCCCGAGGTGCGGGGCGGCCCACCAGGTGACGTACGCGCCCACCGACAGGAACAGGCCGTGCGCGAAGTTGAGCACCCCGGCCAGGCCGAACACCAGCGACAGACCGGAGGCGATCAGGAAGTACAGCGCCGCCAGGCCGAGCCCGGTCAGCGTCAGCAGAACCACGGTGGACATGCTCAGTGCCTCCCGACGCCGAGTAGGGAACGCGTCGCCTCGCCGTCGTCGAGCAGTTCGCCGGCCGCGCCGCGCCAGGCGACCCGGCCGGCCTCGACCACCACGGCGTCGGTGGCCAGACGGCGGACCACCGCGAGGTTCTGCTCGACCAGCAGCACCGGCACCCGCCCGGCGACCCGGGCGAGCACCGTGGCGACCGCTGTCACCACGGCCGGGGCCAGGCCCTTCGTAGGCTCGTCGACGAGCAGCAGCCGGTTCGGGTTGAGCAGCACCCGGGCGATGGCGACCATCTGCTGCTGGCCGCCGGACAGCGTGCCGGCGCGCTGCCCGGCGCGGGTCGCGAGTTCCGGGAACAGCTCGTGGACCAGGGCGTAGTCGGGATCGGGGACCCGCTCGGCGAGGCGGAGGTTCTCCGCGACGGTCAGACCCGCGAAGACACCGCGATCCTCCGGTACGTACGCCAGCCCGTCCCGGACCAGGCGATGCGTGGGACGCCCCAGGATCTCCCGGCCGTCGTAGGCGACGCTGCCGGTGGCCGGCAGCTCCCCCAGGATCGCGCGCAGCGTGGTGGTCTTGCCGGCGCCGTTGCGCCCGAGCAGCGCTGTCACCCCGGCCGGCGCCACGTCGAAGGTGACGCCCTGCAGGATGTGCGACCCACCGAGACGCACCGACAGGCCGGCCACCCGCAGGACCGGTTCCCGGCTCACAACCCCTCCCCGAGGTACGCGTGCTGGACGAACGCGTCGGCCATCACCGCGGCCGGGGTGTCGCACGCCAGCAGCGCCCCGTGGTGCAGCACGGCGACCCGGTCGGCCAGGTCGAGCACCACGTCCATGTGGTGCTCGACCATCAGCACGGTGCGGCCGGTGCCCGCGGTCAGGCCACGGATCACCTCGACCAGGGCGGGCACGTCCTCGGCGCTCACGCCGGCCATCGGCTCGTCGAGCAGCAGCACCCGCGGGTCGCCGGCGAGCAGCAGCGCGATCTCGAGCTTGCGCTTCTCCCCGTGGGCCAGGGAGCCGGCGGTGCGGCCGGCGCGGTGCTCCAGTCGTACCTCCGCGAGGATCTGCGCGGAGCGGACCGTGACGTCGCGGTCGGAACCGCGACGCCAGGCCCGCAGCGCGCCGCCCCGGCGTGCCTGCACGGCCAGCGCGACGTTCTCCGTGACGGTCAGCGAGCCGAAGACCGCGGAGGTCTGGAAGGTCCGGCCCAGCCCGCTGCGGGCCCGGCGGTACGGCGCCAGCCCGGTCACGTCCCGCCCGCCCAGCAGGATGCGTCCGGAGGTGGGCCGGCGCAGCCCGCTGATCAGGTTGAACAGCGACGTCTTGCCGGCGCCGTTCGGGCCGATCAGCGCGACGAACTCGTCCGGCGCCAGGTGCAGGGTCACATCGTCGACGATCGGCACCGCGCCGATGCGCCAGGACACGCCCTCGACGGCGAGGACCGTCATGGTCAGCCCTTCATCGCGGCGGCCGGGGGAGCGGTGTCGTCCGGGCTGACCGTGCCGGTCAGCGTGGCGGCTCCGCCGGTCAGCCTCGCCTGGAACATCGGCTGCAGCAGCGCGTGGTCCTCGGGCCGGACGGTGAGAGTGCCCTTGACCGAGTCGAAGCTGTAGCCCTCCAGCGCGGTCACCATCGTGTCCGCGTCGTCCGGGCTCGCGGTCAGCGCGTGCACGATCATCTGGGCCGCGGCGAACCCGTCCGGGTGGAACAGGTCGGTCCGCCCGCCCGGCACGGCCGCCTTGAGCGCCTGGTAGGCCGGGTTGTCGGCAGCGCCGTCGAAGTAGTGCGCGAGCAGGTTCAGCTTGTCCGCGCCGGCGCCGAAGCCGGCCCAGCTGGCGTGGATGTCCAGGCCGGTGACGACCTTGCTGCCGGCCAGGACGCCCTGCTGGTCGAGCGCCTGCCACATGGCCCCGGCGGTGGCGCCGGCCCAGGCGACGAAGACCAGGTCCGGATCGGCGGCCTTGATCTGGCTGGCGAACGGGGTGAAGTCGGTGGCGCTGGCCGGGACGGCGACGCTGGTGACGCCGGTTTTGATCACCGCCCGCACGGCATCGACGTTGGACTTGCCGAACGCGGAGTCCGGCGCGAAGACGACGACCTTGCGCCCGTCGCCGAGGAACGCCTTCGCGGTGAGAACGTCCTGGTAAGACTGGCGACCCGAGCGGAACGTGTACCTGTTAGCCCCGGTGATCGCGTCGGTCGCGGCCGGCCCGGACACGAAGAGCACTTTGTTCTCCGCGGCCAGCGGCGCCACCTGCAGCGCCACGCCGGAGCTGGTGGAGCCGGCGAGCACCCGGCAACCTTCGCCGATCAGATCTTTGGCCGCGGACACCGCCTTGACCGGGTCGCCGGCGTCGTCGGTCCAGCTGACGTCGATCGTACGGCCGCCGATCTTGTTCGTGTTGTTCGTCGCGTACGCCAGGCCGGCCTTGAAGCCCTCCGCGTACTGTGCGCCGTAGCTGGCCAGCGGCCCGGACTGGGAGTACACCACGCCGACGGGTATCGACGAGCCGTCATCGGCGGCCTGCTTCGGGCTGCCGCATCCGCTCACGGTGACCACGGCGGCGGTCAGCACGGCGCCGAGCCATGCCCGCCGGGATGTCGACAAAGAACTCATCGAACGCCTTCCGTCAAGAATCTGCCTCGTGTGGCAGACACGCTAGGAGCGTCGATGTGACGAAGGCCATCCACGGCGTTCACACGGGCCGCCCGCCCGAAGTGTGGTCCGGCCACATATTCGTGGTGGTCGGCGGTCCGTACGGTCACCGGCATGACGACGGCACGGGTGGTCGATCTCGACCTGACAGGACGTACCGCGCTGGTGACCGGCGCGGGCAGCGGCATCGGGCGCGCCTGCGCCGAGCGCCTGGCCGCGGCGGGCGCCCGGGTGCTCGCGGTGGACATCGACGAGCGCGCGGCGAAGGAGGTGGCCGCGGCGATCGGCGGGCGGTCGCTGGCCGCCGACCTGTCCGACCTGACCGCTGTCGACGCGCTGCCGGCCCGGGTGGACGTGCTGGTCAACAACGCCGGGCTGCAGGTGGTGGCGCCGCTGCCGGACTTCCCGCCGGACAAGTTCGCGCTGATCCAGCGGGTGATGGTGGAGGCGCCGTTCCGGTTGGTGAGACTGGTGCTTCCGCACATGTACGCGCGCGGTTGGGGCCGGATCGTCAACATCTCCTCGGTGCACGGGCTGATCGCGTCGCCGTACAAGGCCGCGTACGTCACCGCGAAGCACGGCCTGGAGGGGCTGTCGAAGGTCACCGCGCTGGAAGGGGCCGCACACGGGGTCACTTCCAACTGCGTCAACCCGGCCTTCGTACGGACGCCGCTGGTCGACAAGCAGATCGCCGACCAGTCGCGGGCGACGGGCATCGCCGAGTCCGACGTCGTCGAGAAGATCATGCTGGACCGGGCGGCGATCAAGAAGCTGATCGAGCCGGAGCAGGTGTCCGAGCTCGTGGCGTACCTGTGCAGCCCCCCGGCCTCGTTCATCACCGGCTCGTCGATCATCATCGACGGCGGCTGGACCGCGCACTGAGGAGACGCTTGTCGTGGACGAGATCGATGTTCCGGTGGCCGGCGGTTCGCTGCGGGCGCTGAGCTGGCCGGGGGACGGGCCGGTGGTGGTCGCGGCGCACGGGATCACCGCGAACGCGTTGTGCTGGGCGCCGGTCGCCCGCGCGCTGGGCGGGCGGGTCCGCCTGGTGGCGCCGGACCTGCGGGGGCGGGCGTCGAGCGCCGGGCTGCCGGGGCCGTACGGGATGGCGGCGCACGCCGCTGACCTGCTGGCGGTGGCCTCGCACTTCGGGGTGGGCAGGGTGCCGCTGGTGGGGCACTCGATGGGTGCTTTCGTGGTGGCGGCGACCGCTCTTCGTCATCCGGACCGGGTCGGGCCGGTGTTGCTGGTCGACGGCGGGGTGTCGCTGGGGGTGCCGGCCTCGGTGGACGTGGACGTGGCGTTGGAGGCGGTGATCGGGCCGGCGCTGCGCCGGTTGTCGATGACGTTCGCGTCCCCGGGCGAATACATCAGATATTTCCGGGAGAACCCGGCGTTCGATCGGTACTGGAGTCCCGACGTGGAGGCCTACGTGCTGCGCGACTTCACCGGCAGCGGCTCGTCCTGCGACATCGACGCGATCCGCGGCGACGCCGCCGACATGCTGCGCAACCCGCCTCCGGCGCCGTTCCCGCTGCTCTGGGCGCCGCGCGGCCTGATGGACCAGGAGCCGGGCCTCTACCGGGCCGACCAGCTCACCGGGGTGGACGCCGAACGGGTGCCGGACGTCAACCACTACACGATCGTCCTCGGCGCCGGCGCCGGCCGGGTGGCCGAGAGGATCCTCGCCCTGCTCTGACGCCGCCGCGACCCGCCGCCGGCTCCGCCGGAAAGGCTGGAAAGCCGCGGAAGCCCTGCCCGGCCTCGTCGGAGGTGGGACGGTCGATGGCGACACCGTGCCCGCGCGCAAGTCCGAACGGAGGAAGAATGCGGCGCACCTTCCCGGCGGCCCTTCTGACCCTCTCTGTCGCCCTCACGGCCGGCTGCGATCGCGGCGCAGGCGTGGTCGACGCCGGCCGGGCCAACGCCGCCACCGGCCCGATCACCATCTGGCTCTCCACCAACCAGGAGGAACAGACCTGGGGCCGGGCCATGACGGAGGCCTGGAACGGCCGGCACGCCGACCAGAGGATCACCGCGCGGGAGATCCCCGCCGGCCGCAGCTCGGAGGAGGTCATCGCCGCCGCCATCACGGCGGGCAACGCGCCCTGCCTGATCTTCAACACCGCACCCGCCGCCGTGCCGCAGTTCCAGAAGCAGGGCGGCCTGGTGCCGCTCGACTCCTTCGAGGGTGGCGCGCGGTACATCGCCGACCGCTCCGGCGAGACCGCGGAGCAGTACAAGTCGCCGGACGGCCGGTACTACCAGCTGCCGTGGAAGTCCAACCCGGTCATGATCTTCTACAACAAGGAGATCTTCGCCCACGCGGGGCTGGACCCGGAGAAGCCCGCGCTCGCCACCTACGACGGGTTCCTGACCGCGGCCCGCGCCATCAGGTCGTCGGGCGCCGCGCCTGCCGCCATCTATCCCGCCCCGTCCAGCGAGTTCTTCGAGTCCTGGTTCGACTTCTACCCGCTGTTCCTCGCCGAGACCGACGGCACGCAGCTCGTGCGGGACGGCAAGGCGCAGTTCGACACCCCGCAGGGCCGGGCGGTCGCCGATTTCTGGAAGACGCTGTACGACGAGGGACTGGCGCCCAAGGAGCAGTACACCGGCGACTCGTTCGCCGACGGCAAGGCCGCCATGGCGATCGTCGGACCGTGGGCCGTCGAGGTCTACCGGGACAAGGTGGCCTGGGGCGCGGTGCCGGTGCCCACCTCCGCCGGCAAACCGCCCGGCCAGATCACCACGTTCAGTGACGCGAAGAACGCGGCGATGTACACCGCCTGCCGCAACCGCGCCACGGCGTGGCAGGTGCTGAAGTTCGCGACCAGCCGGGACCAGGACGGCAAGCTGCTCGACGCGACCGGCCAGATGCCGCTGCGCAGGAACCTGCCGGCCACCTTCCCCGGCTACTTCGCGCGGCACGCCGCCTACCGGCAGTTCGCCGATCAGGCCGCGCGCACCGGCGAGGTGCCCAACGTGCCCAACTCGGTGGCCATCTGGCAGACGTTCCGGGACGCGTACTGCCAATCGGTGATCTTCGGCAAGCGGCCGGTGGCCGCCGCCTTCGCCGGCGCCGCCGAGAAGGTCGACCGGCTGGCCGGCGGATCATGACGACCACCGCTCCGCCAGCCGGCCCGGTACGGCGCAACCGGTCCGAGACCCTGTTCGGCCGGCACCCGGTGGGCATGATCCTGGCCGCCCCGTACGCCGTCCATCTCGCCGTCGTCTTCGCCTACCCGTTCGCGTTCTCGGTGTGGATCAGCTTCCACGACTACTTCTTCGCCGCGCCCGGCGTCGTCGTCGACCACCCGTTCGCCGGGCTGGACAACTACCGGGCGGTGCTGTCCGACCCGGCGGTCCGGCAGGCCTTCCGGAACATCCTGGTCTTCCTGGTCGTCAACGTGCCGCTGACCACCGGGCTCGCGCTCGTGCTGGCGGTCGCGCTGGACCGGGTGGTGCACGCCCGGACCTTCCTGCGGGTCGCGTTCTACCTGCCGTACGTGACCGCGAGCGTCGCGGTGGTCGGCGTGTGGCTGTTCCTGTTCAGTTCCGGCGGCCTGGTCAACACCCTCCTCGGCCCCCTGGCGCCCGAGCCGTCCTGGCTGGTCAACGCCAACCTGGCGATGCCCGTCATCGCGTTGTTCGTGACCTGGAAGCAGCTCGGCTTCTTCATCCTGCTCTATCTCGCCGCGCTGCAGAACGTGCCGGGGGAGCTCTACGAGTCGGCGTCGGTCGACGGCGCGAACGGGTGGCACCGGTTCTGGTCGGTGACCGTGCCGGCCGTGCGCCCCGCGACGGCGCTCGTGGTGATCCTGGGGCTCATCACCGGCGCCAACCTGTTTACCGAGCCCTATCTGCTCACCGGCGGCGGTGGCCCGAGCGGCGCCTCGGCCTCGCCGGTGCTGGTCATGTACCAGCGCGGCCTCCAGCAGGGCGAGCCGGACTTCGCGGCCGCTCTCGGGGTGGTCCTCGTGGCCGGGGTGCTGGTCGTCGCGTACGTCAATCGCCGTTTCCTCGAAGGGCGGGACTGACATGGGACGCTGGTCCGCGGCGGTACGTCAGGTCCTGCTCTTCCTCGGCGCGCTGATCTTCCTATTCCCGTTCTGGTACATGCTGATCGGCTCGTTGCAGTCCGAGCCGGACACCTCGCTGCGGGGCGCGTTCCCGGTCACCGGTCTGACGCTCGACAACTACCGGGACATCAACTCGCGGGTCCACCTGCTGCGCTCACTGGTCAACTCCGGCGTCTTCACCGGCGGTGTGCTGCTCGGGACCGTCGTGTTCGGGATGCTCGCCGGCTACGCGCTGGCCCGGCTGCGGTTCCGCGGGGGCGGCACCCTGTTCGCCCTGGTGCTGCTGGTCCAGGTGATCCCGTTCCAGTTGCTGCTGATCCCGCTCTACGTGCTGGTCGTGCGTGACTACGGACTGGCCGACACCTACCTCGGCATGATTCTGCCGTTCGCCGTCAACACCACAGCGGTCTTCGTCTTCCGGCAGTTCTTCCTGCAACTGCCCGACGAGCTGTTCTCGGCGGCCCGGCTCGACGGCGCCGGCGAGCTGCGGATCCTCTGGTCGGTGGCGCTGCCGCTGGTGCGCCCCGCCGTGCTGACCACGGTGCTGCTGACCTTCATCGGCCCGTGGAACGAGTTCCTGTGGCCGTTCCTGGTGACCAAGAACCCGGACCTGCAACCGCTGGCCGTCTCGCTGGCGAACTACCTCAGCAACGTGTCCGCGCGGGCGGCCAACCCGGTCGGCGCGATCCTGGCCGGCGCGTGCGTGCTGGCGGCCCCGGCGGTCGCGCTGTTCGTCGCCTGCCAGCGGCAGTTCGTCTCCACCGACGTCGGTTCCGGTGTGAAGGGCTGACGCCCCGGCGTTCCTTTCGCCCTCGTCGCGGCCCTGCCCGCGGCCGTGCTCTGTGCGGGAGGTGACCGGTCCGGCCGACGGTGGGGTCCGGCCCTCATGGCCCGGCGAGGAGTCTTTCCCGGGTTACCGGGTATCAGGGCGGCATGACAGCGCAACCGCAGGAACCCGCTCCCGACGACGCCACGGCCGACGAGCGGGACGCGCCACAGGTCCTGGCCGGCGACGACGTACGCGTCGGCCCCGAGCAGTCCGATGAGCCGGAGGCCGGGACGACCGAGCCTCCCGACTGACCCCTCGGCGGGCCGCCGCCCGCCGCCCGGCCGGTCCGCCCGCGCCGGGCATGCCGGATGGTTGCGGCCTCCGCTAAGCGGGCACCTGGCTCTGCACCGCTCGCAGCAGGTCCGGGATGGTGAACGGCTTGGTGAGGTAGACCCGGGCGGGATCGGGTGGGCCGGTGTCCAGCAGCGGCTCCGCGTACCCGGACATGAAAATGACCTTGATGGTGGGGATCAGGCGGGTGACGCGCTGGGCCAGTTCGCCACCGTGCATCTGCGGCATGATCACATCGGTGAGCAGCACGTCGAGGTTCTCGCGATGGCGCTCGGCGACGGCGAGCGCGGCGGATCCGTCAGGTGCGGTCAGGACGCGGTAGCCGTGGCGGGTCAGCACCCGGGCGGTGGACTCCCGTACGCCTTCCTCGTCGTCGACGAGCAGGATGTTGCGCTGTTGCGGTGGCGGGACGGCCGCGGTGTCCCGGCCGGCGTCACCGGTGCGGGTGGGTGCGGGCTGGTCGGTGGCGGGCAGCAGCACCGTCATCGTGGTGCCGGCGCCCGGCTCCGACTTCACGGCCAGGCAGCCGCCGGCCTGCCCGACGATGCCGTACACCGCGGCGAGCCCCAGACCTGCCCCCGGCGTCTTGGACTTGGTGGTGAAGAACGGGTCGAAGGCGCGGGCGGCGACCTCGGCGGGCATGCCGACGCCGGTGTCGGTGACACCCAGCCGCAGGTATCGCCGTCCCGGTTCGGGGTCCGGCTGGAAGGCCGGGTCCGGCTGCTGGAATACCGCGTTCCCGGCGATCACGTGCAGCAGTCCCCCGTCCGGCATCGCGTCGCGGGCGTTGACCGTCAGGTTCACCAGGATCTGCTCCAGCTGGCCCGGGTCCAGCACCACCGGCCACAGCGACTCGGCGGCGTCGACCCGCAGCTCGTACTGCTCGCCGAGGGTGGTGCGCAGCGACGGGACCAGCCGCTCGATCACCGCGGCCGGGTCCAGCACCTGCGGCTGGTTGAGGTCGCGGCGGCTGAACGTCAGCAACTGCGCGGTCAGCGCCGCCCCGCGCTGTGCCGCCTGCTGTATCCGGTGCAGGTCGTCGGCGAACGGCTGCCATCGCCGCGGATCGGTCGCCGCGAGGTCGGCTACCTCCTCGCCGAGCAGGTCGGCGTAGTTGGAGACGATCGCGAGCAGGTTGTTGAAGTCGTGGGCGACACCGCCGGCGAGCTGCCCGAGGGCCTCCAGCCGCTGCGCCCGCAGGATCGCCTGCTCCGTCCGTTGCCGTTCGACCTGTTCGGCCAGCCGGGTACGCTCCTGTTCCGCCGCGACGCGTTCGCTGATGTCCCGGCTGACGACGAGCAGGATGTCCTCGTCGCCGGCGCCGAAGCGGGTCACCGTGTTCTCCGTCGGCACCCGGGTGCCGTCAGCACGGATGACCGGGGCGTAGACCACGGTCCGCGACACCTGATGCGGCTCCTCGAAAGCCGCCGCCACGACCTGCGCGATCGGTTCCCGTTCCCCCTCCGGGACCAGCGTCGCGTACGGCTTGCCGAGCAGCAGGTCGCGGGAACGGCCCAGCAGCCGCTCGGTTCCCTGATTGGCCAGGACGATCCGGCTCTCCCGGTCGATCCCGGTGATCGCGTCCGGGACGGCCTCGAGCAGCGCCCGCAACCGTGACTCCGCCCTGTGCAACGGCGACAGGTCCCGGGTCGCGGTGATCAGGATCTGGTCTTCCGGGCCGTCGTCGAGCCAGCTCAGTGCCGTCTCGCCCGGCAGTTCGACGCCGTCCTTGCGCCGCATCCGGGTGGCGATCGTGGGGGTACGTGCCCGCAGCCGCGGATCGGCGAACAGCCGGCGCCGCAGATCCGCCATCTGCCCGCGCACCTCCTCGGCGAACAGGGTGGAGGCGGATCGACCGGTCAGCTCGTCCGGCCGGTAGCCGAGCAGGCGCTCGCAGGACTGGTTGGCGAACGTGATCCGGTCCTCGCGGTTCACGCAGATCACCGCGTCCGGCGTGGCCTGCGCCAGCGCCGCCATGCGCGCTTCGGCGCGCAACTCGTCGGTGAGCTCGTGCGCGACGCTGACCACCCCACGTACGGACCCGTCGACGCCCTCGATCGGCGCGAACGACATCCGCACCGGGATCCGGGCTCCGTCCTTGCGCAGCCGGAACGTGCGCAGATGGTTGGTGGGGTTGCCGAGCAGGGCGGCCTGGAACACCTGCCAGTCCCGTTCGGCGACATCGTCGGGATACATCATCCGGACCGGGCGGTGCCGCACCTCGTCGCTCCGGTAGCCGTAGATCCGCTCGGCCGCCGGATTCCACGCGGTGATCCGCCCCTGCGCGTCACAACCGACGATGGCGTCCGCGGTCGACTTCACCACCGACGACAAGAACGCCTCAGCATGCTCGCTGCCGATCCGATCATCCTGCGTTGCCACACCATCACCGCCCGGCCGCGCCCACAACGGCCTGATGACCACCTTCCCAGCCGCGCCGACTCGACGGGCGCGATGCGCCGCGGGTCGCGTCGCAGGGCTCTTCCAGTCTCCGGTGTCACCGCCGGGCCCGGTGGGCGATCACCACTTTTTGCCCTCGGTGAACCCGGCGCCGGCGGTCAGCCGACCGGCTGGCGCTACGCCTGCCGGCGCCGGCGCTGGCCCGGCTTCAGCCGACACGTCGGCCGGTGAGCGGTGGACCCGCGCCGGCGTGGTGGTGGGAGGCACGACAGCCGCTCCGACCCGGCACGTCCGGGGTCGCCGCGGCCCCGGTGACTCATTCACCTCCCGGATCCGCCGATGAGGATGCTCGTGGAGGCAAGTGTGGTCGATCAGCAGAGCGGCGCCACGGTGTCGACGGATGAGGCCGGGCGGCTGCGCGCCACCATCGCGGTGCAGCGGGAACTGATGGGGTGCGCCGGGGACCGCGACGCGATCACCAAGTTGATGACCGACCGGGTGCTGCGGGTGCTGCCGGCCGGTACCGCGTCCGTCGTGCAGATGCTCGACGCCGACGGGCAACGCCTGCACCCCGTGGCGTGGGCCGGTCCGGCCGGCGGGTGCGTCGCGATCGACGTCGTGCTGCCCGGCTCGTTGAGCGCGGTGGCGATCCGCACGGGCGGTGTCGTGCGGTCGGACGACACGAAGACGGATCCCCGCTCGAACGGGGTCCTGCACCGCCGATGCGGCATGCGATCGGTGATCATCGTGCCGCTCACGGGCCCGGACCGGATCTCCGGCGTCCTGGCCGTCTTCGGTGACCGGCCGGGCGTCTTCGGCGAGGCCGACGAACAGCAACTGGTGCTGCTTGCCGACGCGCTGTCGAGCGCTCTCCGGCATGTCGACGCCGCGGCCCGTCATGAGCAGCTGTTGCGGCAGGCGACCAGCGCGGTGGCCGCCCTGGAGCAGGAACGCACCGCGACCCTCGCCGCCCTGCGGCGGGTCGAGGACAGCGAACGCCGGTTCTCCGAGGTCTTCGAGACCAGCCCGGTCGCCAAGATCGTGGTCGGCCTCCGCGAGCCCGGCTTCGGGCGTGTCACCGTGGCCAACCCGGCTTTCTGCCGGCTGCTGGGCGTGTCGCCGGACCAGGCGGTCGGCATGCCTGTCGCGAGGTTCGCCTCGGCCGGCTCCGACGACATCGTCCACGGTCTGCGGGCCCTCGCGGCCGGCGACGCGACCCGGCTGGCCATCGAGTCGTCCCTGCGGACGGTCTCGGGCGACCAGGTGACGGTGGCCGCCCGTGCCTCGCTGATCAGCGACGAGCAGGGCCCGTTGTCGGCAGTGGTGCAGCTGCTCGACGTCACCACCGAGCGCGCGGCTACCGACCGGCAGGTCCAGCGCCTGCGTGCGACGGTCGCGGTGCAGAACGACGTCACGGCCGCGGCCTCGGACCGCAACGCCGCGCTGCGCGTCGTCGCGGCGCGTGCCGTGGATCTGTTCACCGCCGCCGACGGCGCCGTGGTGGAACTGCTCGACGGCGACCTGCTCAGGTACGAGGCCGCGGCCGGCGCCCTGAGCACCGCAGTGAGCGCCTGCGTGCCGGTCGACGGGTCGCTGAGCGGCCTGGTCGTCGACACCGGCCGGCCGGCGTGCTGCGGTGACGCGCTGACCGACACCCGCGTCGACCGCGCCGCCTGCGCCCGTCTCGGCATCCGGTCCATGCTGATCGCGCCCCTGCGAGCGGAGAACACCGTCATCGGCGTCCTGAAGATCTCCTCCGCGGCGCCGCACGCCTTCGACGACGCCGACGAGCAGCAACTGACCCTGCTCGCCGGCAGTCTCAGCTCGGCGTTGCGGCACGCCGACGACGCGGCCCGCAACGCGACGCTGCTCGCCGACCGGACCCGCGCCGTCGCGGACCTGCAGATCAGCCAGCTGAGGTTCCGGCTGGCGTTCGAGAACTCCCCGCTCGGCTTGATCATCTCCAGCCTGCACGAGGACGACTTCGGCCGTTACCTGCAGGCCAACCCGGCCATGGCCACCATCACCGGCTACCGCGTCGACGAGCTGACCACGATGACCGTCACCGATCTGCAACACCCCGACGACGCCGCCGACTCCCTGGACCGGATGCGCCGGCTGCTCGCCGGGGAGATGGACACCGTCGCGGTCGAGCGGCGCTACCGGCACAAGGACGGCCACACCGTCTGGGTGTTCGTGCGCGTGGCGGTGGTCCGCGACGAGCACGGCAACGGCCAGTACGTGGTCAACCAGGTGGAGGACATCACCGCCCAGCGGGCCGCGACCGCACAGCTGCGCCGGCAGGCCCGGCTGCTCGACCTGATCCCCGCCGCGGTCATCGTCCGCGACCTCGACGGCACCGTCGACTGGTGGAACACCGGGGCCAGCCGCCTCTACGGCTGGCCGACAGCCGTCGCGGCCGGCAAGGTCACCCACAAACTGCTCGCGACCCTCTTCCCGGCCGGCGCCACCGCCGACAGCCAGCGCGCCGCGCTCCTGGAGCACGGCCGCTGGGAAGGCCACATGCGGCATCTGGCCGCTGACGGGCGCACCGTCACGGTGCTCAGCCAGCAGGTCCTGCACCGCAACGGCGAGCAGGCCGCCGGCACGGACGCCCAGGTGCTGGAGATCAACACCGATGTCACCGCCACCCGCGCCGCCGAACAGGCGCTCGCCGACAGCGAGCAACGCCTGCGCGCGCACTTCGCGCACTCGGCCGCCGGTCAGATCATCCGCGGCCTCGACGGACGGCTGATCGAGGTCAACCCGGCCTATGCCGCGATGCTCGGCTACCGGCCCGAGCAGCTGGTCGGCCGGCGGATGGACGACCTGCTGCACTCCGAGGACCACGACCAGAGCACGTCGAAGCTCGCCGCTCTGGTCGTCGGCGACGTCGACGCCTACACCCACGAGGGCCGGCTGCGCCACGTGGACGGCCACTGGGTCGACGTCGCGGCGACCATGTCGCTGGTCCGCGACACCGACGGCAGGCCCAGGCACTTCGTCGGCGTCGTCGTGGACATCTCCGCCCGGCGGGCCGCCGAACAGGCCCGCGACATCGCGGCGGCCGCGCTGACCGAACGCAACACCCAGCTGGAAGCGGCCAACCAGCTCAAACTGGATATCATCGGGATGCTCGGCCACGAGATCGGCAACCCGCTGACCTCGATCCGCGGCTACGCCGAACTGCTCACCGAGGACTGGCCGGCCCTGACCGACGCGGTGCGTACCCGGGCCGTCGACGCCATCGCCCGGCAAGCCGGCCGCCTCGACGACATCGTCCGCGAAGTGCTGGCCATGGTCACGATCGACGCCGGCGCCATCACCGTCAAGCGCGAACGGCTGTCCCTGCGCTCCGAGATCGTCCGGGCGCTGGCCGCCGCCGAGGCCGGCGACGTGCCCGTGCTGGGCCCCGAGGAAGACGTGCTGTTCAACCGGGGGCACCTGCAGCAGATCCTGGTCAACCTGCTGTCCAACGCCGGCAAGTACGGCGGCGGAGCCACCGCGATCCGCATCGTCACCGGTGACGACGCGGATCGCCGGGGCATCCGGGTGCGGGTCGAGGACAACGGTCGCGGCGTTCCGGACGAGTTCCGGCCACAGCTGTTCGAACGACTGGCCCGCGCCGAGCGCGACGCCGGCAGCGTGCGAGGCACCGGCCTCGGGCTCTACATCGTCCGTGGCCTCGCCCACGCGAACCACGCGGACATCCACCACGAACCGAACCCCGCGGGCGGATCGGTGTTCGTCCTCGAACTGGAGCCCGTCGAGGGCTGACCGGCGCCGGCACCCGGCCGCCGGTGCCGGTCATCCCTTGGCGCAGGCCATGCCGTTGACGGTGAAGGCAGTCGGCGGCGGGTTGGCGCCGCTGTAGGTGCCGTTGAAGCCCGCGCTCGTGGAGCCGCCGGCCGGCACGGCGCCGTTGTAGGACAGGCTGGCCGCGGTGACCTGCGCGCCGGTCTGCGTCCAGGTCGCCGACCAGCCCTGCCCGACCTTCTGGTTGCCGGGGAACGTGAAGCCCAGGTTCCACGAGGTCCACGGCGCGGTGCCGGTGTTGGCGACGGTGACCGTCCCGGTGAATCCGCTGCCCCAGTCGCTGGTCGTGTAGGTCACCCGGCAGCCGGCTCCCGGGGCCGGGCTGGTCGACGGGGACGGCGACGTGGAGGGCGAGGTGGACGGGGACGGCGAGGTCGACGGGGAGGTCGAGGGCGACGGCGACGGCGACGTGCTGTCGGGCTCCCGGCCCCAGATCAGCGTGCCCGCCTCGTACAGCGGGATGTTGCGGTTGATCGTGGTCCCGGCCAGGTACGACGGGTCGTTCGCCGGGTTCCAGGCGCCGCCCTCGGCCACGCCCACCTTGAACTGGACCTCCATCCGGTGTGCCGACTGGCCGGCCGGCGCGATCGTGTACCCGGTGCAGTCGACCTCGACGTACCAGAGGTCGCCGGAGGCCTGCCGGGCCGCCGCCGGGGCCGGACAGCCCTGGGTGTAGCCGGGGGTCACCTGGATCGCCGCGGTGCCCTCGCGGCGGAAGTAGTACCGGTAGGACGCGCCGGTCAGCGCCCTGGCCGGGTACGCCGACTTGTTGTAGATCATGACTTTGAGCGCGGTGCCGCGAGGCTCGTCCTGCATCACCGTCGATTCCACCGTGATCTCGTCCAGGTCCGGCTTCTCGGCTTGCGGGAAGCCGGTCTGCGGGCTGCCGCCGTACTCCTGGTAGAGCCGGGCCACCGCCGAGGTGAAGCCGGCGTTGTAGTCGGTGGCGACCTCGTTGCGCACGTAGTCGCTGCGCTGGTCGGTGTAGGCGTCGTCCGGTGCGGACGGGCCGCCCACCAGCGCCCCGTACAGCACGTGCCGGGTCTCGGTGGGCACTGTCATGTTGTCCCACCAGGAGCCGTGCGCCGTACGGTGGTGGGGGTTCCGCGGCGCGCCGGCGCCGAACCCGACGACGTAGCTCGAGTGCCGCGGGTTGTCGCCGAGCGCGTAGTCGATCTGCCGGACCGCGAAGTCGTGGTAGCGGGTCTTGCGGGTGGCGTCGGCGGTCCGGTCGCTGTAGACCAGCGCCACGAACGCGGTGTTCGCCGCGTAACGCAGTGACCCCCAGCTGTCCAGCACCGCTTCGCCGCCCGGGGAGTAGCGCACCTTTTCACCGTTGACGCCGACGGTCCACCAGTCCAGCCAGCGGTTCGCGTCGTCGATGTACTTCTGCTTGCCGGTCAGACCGGCCAGCAGCACGTACGCCCCGAACTGCTTGTTGTCCCACGCGATGGTCCATTTGTAGGAGTGGGTCGAGCTCTGCGGTTCGGTGCCGAGCGCGTCGTACTCACTCTCCGCCTTGCTCAGGTACGTGGTCTCGCCGGTCGCCCGGTACAGCCAGATCGCCCCCCAGACCAGCTCGTCCTGGTAGCCGCTCCAAGACTTGTAGTACGCGGCCGCGTCGGTGATGCAGTCGCTGTACGCCTTGCGCACGGTGTCCGCGAACGTGTAGAGCTGCCGCGCGTGGGTGAGCAGCTTGTCGGCGTACGCCGGATCGGTCGGCCGGAACACGATGGAACTGGCCGCCATCGCCGCCGCGGTCTCCCCGGCCAGGTCCGAGCCACCGCAGGTGGCGTCGATCCGGTACGACGGCCGGGCCATCGGCATCACCTCGGCCGGGCCCCACCACTTGTGGTCGTCGTCGCCCTTGCCGATCTGCCCGTAGAGCAGGTTGGCCGACGGGTGCGCCTTGACGAAGTAGTCGTTGGGCACCCGCAGATTGTTGAGCAACGCGGTCAGCTGGCCGGAGGACGCGTACGCGTCGCGGTACTCGACGGCGCCCCAGGCGAGCATGGTGGTGGTGAAGGCCATCGGGAAGCCGAACTTCACGTGGTCGCCGGCGTCGAACCAGCCGCCGCTGAGGTCGCGCCCGACGTCGGCGCCGTCGTTGACCGCGGCGTCGCCGCGCCACGACACCTGGCTCCACGACGGCTTCCGGCCGGCGATCTGCGCCTGGTAGAAGAACATGGACTTCTGCAGGGCCTCGCCGTAGTCGAAGGCGCCCGCGGCGGTGGCCGGGCTGTCCAGCAGGGGGAGCCCGGCGACGGCGAGGGCCAGGGTCAGGACGGCTGACAGGAGACGGCGCATGGTGGTGTCCTTCAGGAGTGGGAGCGCTCCCAGACATTGAACAGTTTCGTTTCGGTTTTGTGAAGCGCCGGGAAGCCGGGTACAGCCTGCTGTACCCGTTTCGGGTGGTTACCGGGATCGATGTCGGTGTCCGCCGGCCATAGCGTTTTCCGCATGACAACGACGAAGAGGTACCGGAGCCGGACGGTGGCCCTGACCGCCGTCGCCGTACTGGCCGCGGGCGCGGGTGTCGCCCACGCGGAGACCGGGGGCGGGCACGACGTCGCCCGGACGGCGGCGACCGGCTGGGCCGGCATCACCCGGGAACGGGTCAGGATCGACTTCGGCGAGGGCTGGGTCACCGAGGGGGAGCTGACCTACCCGAGCAAGGCCCAGGGGCGGCTGCCGGTGGTCGTCATGCTGCACGGCAGCGGGCACAACGACATGAACCAGACCCTGCCCGAGGGCAAGGGCGCCACGTTCGTGCCGCTCGCGCAGGCCGCCGGCCGGGAGGGGTACGCGGCCCTGCGGTTCAACAAGCGGGGCGTGACCGGCGTCGGGCCGGTGGAGAGCACCGATCCGGCGCAGCTCGACCCGGAGCACCCGTACGCCCGGATCCAGCAGGACGCCGCCGCGGCGATCCGCTTCGCCGCCGCGTCCCGCCGGGTGGATCCGTCCAGGATCTTCCTGCTGGGACACAGCGAGGGTACGAACGTGGCCGCCAACCTGGCCGCCGACCCGAAGGCGTACGGCATCCCCGTTCCCGCCGGCGTGATCGCCATGGGCGTCGTCGGCCAGGACATCAGACAACTGCTGACCCTTCAGCTGTACGGCCGGTTGCTGCTCCAGATGCACGACGAGTTCGACGTGGACGCCGACGGCCGGCTGACCGCTGCCGAGGCGATCGACGGCCTGATCGGAGTGCCGAAGGAGGCGGCCGACCAGTTCCGCGCCGTCCTGCTCGACGGTGACCATGTCCGGCCCGGCACCGACACCGACGGCGACGGGCGGATCGCGATCGACGCCGAGGCCGGCCCGGTGCTGCGTACGGCCACCGGCATCGACGCCTGGCCCGACGTGCCGGGCCTGGAGACGCTGCGGGACTACGTCGCCGACATCGCCCGCTTCCCGACGGTGACCCAGGCCCTGCCGAAGTTCGCCGGCCCGACGCTGCTGCTCAACGGCGAGAACGATCTGCAGACCCCGGCCCGCGTCGCGCTCACCGCCGATGCCGCCGTCGCCGCGGCCGGCAACCGGGACCACCGGATCATCATCTACCCGGGCATGGCGCACACCATGAACATCACCCCGAAGTTCACCCCGCAGTTCGGCGACCCCGACCAGCAGGTCGTCACCGACATCCGGGGGTGGCTCAGGTCCCACCGCTGACGGACCAGGCCTCCGCCACGCGCGACGGAGGCCCGGCGTTCAGCCCAGTCGTGCGACGGCCACCCACCGGGCGCCGGTGCGGCGGCGGCCGGTCAGCACCGGGAAGAGCCGCGGACCGTCAGGGCGGTGGGCAGCCGGGCGGGCGGCGGCAGCGTGGGATCGAGCAGCCGCCGGATCGCCGAGGCCGCCTCCTGCTCGACCGGCATGTAGACCGAGGACAAATCGGCGGCCTCGGCCAGCGCGCTGCCGTCGAAGCCGACCACTGCCACGTCGTCCGGCACGCGCCGGCCCGCCTCGCGCAACGCCTGCAGCACGCCCGTCGCCGAGACGTCGCAGGCGGCGAACATCGCGTCGAGTCCGGGCTTGGCGCTCAGCGCCTGCGGATCCGGGTCGATGACGAGGATCTCGATGCGCTCCCGGGAGCCGACACTGGCCCGGCCGGTGGCCAGCGCCCGCGCCACACCGTGCGGCTCGAACCCGAGCCGGTCCGCCACCTCGCGCACCCGCCGCCGCACGTCGTCCCAGACCCCGTAACCACCGTTGATCGCCCGGGACGCGGCCGCCCGCGACACCCCGGCCACCCGAGCCACGTCGGCCAGCTTGACCCGTCCGTCCGTCATGGACGAAAAATACAGGTGTCGCGGCGTCGATGAGCGCCCGCCGGATGCCGATCTCCGGCAGGCGCCTTTCCCGCGATCGGATCAGTCGGTGTCGGCCTGCCACAGGTCGGGCCCGAACACCTCGTACTGGATGTCACGGGCGGCCACGCCCCGGTCGATGAGTCGGCTGCGGACCGCCTGCAGGAACGGCAACGGCCCGCACAGGTAGTACACGGCGCGGTCGGGCAGGCCGATCTGCGACACGTCCAGCATCCCGCTGGAGACGGACGTGGCCGGCAGTTGTGACCGCTCACCGTTCTCGTACCAGAGGTGCAGCTCCGAGCCGGGCATCCGGGCCAGGTCGTCGGCGATCTGGCGGCGCAGCGGGAACGACTGCTCGTCGGCGTCGGCGTGCAGCATCGTGACCCGCAGTGAGGAGCCAGCCGCGACCAGGTGCGACAGCATCCCGGCCATCGGCGTGATCCCGATGCCGGCGCTGACGAAGACCACCGGCCGACCGGAGTCGTCGAGCACGACGTCGCCGTACGGCACGCTGATGGTCAGTTCATCGCCGACCCCGACCTTGTCGTGCAGCAGGTTCGACACCTCGCCGTCGGGTTTCCCGCCGCCACGCACCCGTTTGACCGCGAAGAAACGGTGCTCGCCGTCGTCGGCCCGGGTCAGGCTGTACTGCCGTGGCTGGTGCACGCCGTCGGGCATCAGCAGGTTCACGCTGACGTACTGGCCGGGCAGCGACGTCTTGACCGGCCGGTCGTCGATGCGCCGCATGACGAAACCGACCACGTCCGGGGTCTCCGGGATCTTCCCGGCGACCCGCCACTGCCGCCACACCCGGTCCGCCGTCACCCCGCGCGCGCTGTACAGGCCACGCTCCTGGTGGATGAGCGCGTACGCCATCAGCCAGTACACCTCGTCCCACGCCGCTGCCACCTCGGGGGTGACCGCATCGCCGAGGACGTCACCGATGGCCCACATCAGGTGGTCGCGCACGATCGGATACAGCTCGGGTTTCAGGCCGAGCGAGGCGTGCTTGTGCGCGATCCGGGTCAGCAGCCGGTCCGGCACCCGCCCTGGCTGAGCCAGCAGGGTGGAGGCGAACACGGCGACCGATCCGGCGAGGGCTTTGGGCTGGGACCCCTCCGCCTGGTTGCCGCGGTTGAACAGCCCGTCCTGGAACTCCGGGTGGGCGGCGAACATGTGCGCGTAGAAGCGGTTGGCGATCTCTTCGATGTGTTGCCCCACGACGGGCAGGGTGGCCTCGACGACGGGCCGGGACTTGTCGGAAAGCACTGCGTGACCCCCGTTGTCGCGTTCTCGCGAATACCGCTGTCCCTGCTGTGGGTGACCGCGTCGTCGCGGGTCAAACCTGCCACGGCGGCAACTGTGACATGGCCGGCGGCCGGGCGGCGTGCCGAGGCCCGCCCACGACCCGCGGCGCCGGAGTCCCGCGTCGCGGTGCTGCTGCGTCCGGGACAGCCGATGGTCTGGGCCGCCCGCCGGTCACCGCAGATCCACGAGCGGCCGGTCGGCCGCGCCCGCCCGGGCGATCAGCCGGGGCACGTCCGGGTCCGGCGCGTCGTGCAGGTCCAGGCCGTTGCGGGCCAGCTCGAACGAGGTACGGAAGCTGCGCCCGTCGGCGAGGCCACGGTAGAAGCCGGTAGCGAACAGGATCGCGGTGTCGTCGAACACCTGCCGCCGCATGCCCACCACGCACGGGACGTGCGCCGCGATCGCCTCCGCCTGCTCGTCGGTGTGGCAGGCGTTGAGCACGACGCAGCGCAGGCCCTCGCCGAGAATGGCGAACAGGTCGCGCAGGGCGCGCGGCGGCACCGAGCGCGGCCAGCCGTCCCGGCCGACGACCTGGATGCCGTCCCGCGGGTGCCCGTGGCCGCTGAAGTGGGCCAGGACCGGGCGGTGGCGCAGCAGCACGCGCTGCAGGTCGTCGAGCCGCAGGGCGTCGGCGGTGCGGACGTCCAGCCGGCCGGCCGCGCGGGAGTGGGCGACCTCCTGGTCGATCGCCCGGCGTTCCTGGTCCAGGGCCAGTTGCCGCTGATCGTCGGCGTTCGCGCTGAGCAGCAGGATGGTGCCGCGTGCCGGGACCGGCCGGGCGGCGGGCGGCGGCGCGGAGCCGTAGTTCACCGTCTTGCCGCCGTAGACCGTGTCGCCCTTGCGCCCGAAAACGATGTCGCCCATGACGGTCTCTGACGGACCGTCCGTCAGGGGCATCCATGGCAATCAAGCATGTCGGCGTCGAGGTGCGGATCAGCCGCCGGACGATGTGGGTGGGCGCGAAGGTCTACCCGCTCAAGCACGTCACCCGGGTGGAGCCGCTGGAGATCGTCCCGCGGCGTGGGCGCATCGTGGTCAGGTACGGCCGGCAGGCGGGCTCCTGGGCCGCGCTCGGGCTGCTCGGGCTGATGGTGCTGGCGTGCGCCGGCAACACGGTGCCCACCGCCGCCGTCACCGTCTACGAGCTGGCCGTCCTGGGCGCCCTGATCGCCGTCACGATCCGGCTGATCGACCGGCTCACCATGTCCACTCTGCACGTGCTGAGCATCGCCAGCGCCGGTGGCCTGCACGAGGTCGTGGCCAGCTGGGACCGGGAGCAGATCCACACCCTGATGGACCAGGTGGTCGCCGCGATCGACGACCCGGAGGTGAGTTACGCGGTGCACATCGAACACATCGACGCCACCGGCGACGTCGTGTTCGGGGACAAGGGGGACCGCATCCTCGACGGCGGCAAGACCGAGCACCACTACTGAGAGGAGAACCATGGACACCGTCGCCGGAGCCGCCGGCAACCTGCTCACCAGCGTCGTCCTCGTCCTGCTCGGCCCGACCGTGTTCATGCTGCTGGTCCGGCGATTCGTGCCGTACCTCGGCGAGCACCTCTGGCGCGCCTACTGCGATGTCCTGATCTGGCTGCTGCGCGCGCCGTTCCGAGTGGTCCGGGTGCTGATCCGGGAGGTCCGCGGCGCCCGCCGACACTGACGCCCGCGCGGTCCGTCAGTACCCACACGCGTACCGCCGAAGGGGTGAGATCGATGTTCCTGCAAGCCACCGAGACGCCGCCGGCCGGCAGCGCCGCCCAGCGTGACGAGGTTCGCCTCGCGGCCTGGTCGCCGGGCTCGTGGTGGCCGCCCGGGTCGTTGTCGCGGGGCGAACTGCTCAGCGACCGGGAGCCGGCGTGACGTCCGGCTGGCGGTGCGACGACTGCCTGACCGTCAACGGCGATCCGCGGAAGCCCTGCGCGGCCTGCGGAGGGAGCCGCCGGCGTGCGGAGCCGTCCGGGCCGCTGTCGGCGCCCGCCTGGCCGCCGGCCGGGGCTTCCTGGGCGCCGCCGTCATCCGCGCCCGCGTCGCCGGCCCCGCCGTCATCCGCTGCGCAGGCCCCGCCGTCGTGGACCGCCCCGGCGGCCGGCCCCGGGGCGTCCGCTGCGCGGACCTATCACGTCTCCAGCCGGCCGCCGTCGCACCGGCTGCGGCTCCTCCTCACGACCGCCGTCGTGATCGTCGGCATCCTGGTGGCGGTCGTGCTGGTGGTCACCAATCGGGAGCAGGACGGTCCGGATCCCGGCGCCGCCCGGAGCGTCGGAGCCGGGTCGGCGCAGGGCGGCGGACCGGACCGGCGGGACGAGTCCGAGCAGGCCGACGCGGCCGCCGCGCGGCGGATGGACGCGTTGCTCACCGAGAGCATCGCCGGTCGCAGATACCTGCTGGAGGCCATCGACCAGGCGCTGGCCTGCGACACCTCGGCGGCGTCCAGGGGGATGAGGGCGGCGTCCCAGGCCCGCACGGACCTCATCGCCAAGGCCGGCGACACCGACCTGGCCGCGCTGCCCGGCGGCGACGATCTCAAGTCCGGCCTGATCGGCTTCCTGCGCGCCTCGTACACCGCGGACCAGGCGTACCTGCGCTGGGTGCGGTCCGCGGACGGCTGCCCGTCCACCGGTGGGGCCGGCTTTCCCGCGGTCGAGAGGGCCAACGCCGAGGCACGGTCCCGCAAGACCGGCTTCCTGGCCGACTGGAACCCGGTCGCCGAGCGGTTCGGCCTGCCCACCCGGGACGTGAAGAGCATCTGAGCGCCGGTCCCCGGGAGGGCGCTCCCGGGGACCAGCCGCTGCGTTCATCTCCGGGCCGGCCATCCGGCTGCGTCAGATCGCCTGCCCGGAGATGAACGGGAGCCAGCCCGCGTACCAGCCGGAGAGGAGCGCGAGCGCGCCCAGCACGATCATCAGGTCCCGGTCCCGGGCGCGGGCCAGCACGACGGCCGGGACGAGCAGGACCGGGAACGCCGGCAGCAGATGCCGCCCGATCATCGAGATGTGTGTGCTCGTGCCGGCCGACAGGATCAGCATCGCGGCCGCGAAGACTGTCAGCTGCCAGGGCGCGTGGAACGCCAGGAGCCCGAGCAGCACGATGAACCCGGCCAGGATCAGCACGGACAGGACCCGGATCGGCTGGGCGGCGTTGTCGTCGTCGACGCCGAACAGGATGTCCGAGACCATTCCCCAGGTGTTGCGGCCGCTGTCCCAGCGTGCCCCGAACGTGTTCTGGTGCAGTTCGGTGTACCGGGAGAAGCCGCCCAGGCGGGCGGCGGCGAAGGCGAAGTACGCCAGCAGGCCGGCCGGGGCCAGCAGCATCGCGGCGTAGGGCCGCCAGCCGCCCTTGCGGGAGATGGCGGCGATCAGCGCGGCGAGGCCGACGGTGCCGATCAGGGCGACGGCGGTGGGCCGGCTCAGGCCGCTGACGCCGGCCAGCAGTCCGGCGAGAATCCAACGCTGCTCGAGTACGGCGTACAGCGCCCACGCGGCCAGAGCGGTGAACAGCGATTCGGTGTACGCGCCGTTCTGCGTCATCGCGGCGGGCGCCACCGCCCACAGCGCGACCAGGATCAGGCCGGTGCGGTGATCCCGCACGTGCCGGCCGACGAGGTAGATCCCCCAGGCGGCGGCGACGGCCGCGACGAACGAGACGACCAGGCACGCCGCGACGGGTGAGACGAAGGGCAGGAAGGTGAGCGGGCGGGCCAGCCACGGGTAGAGCGGGAAGAACGCCAGCCGCAACTGGTAGGGCACACCGTCGGCGTCGATCGCGCCGACCGGGCCGCCCAGACCGCTGCCGGCGATCTTCGCGTACCACCGTCCGTCCCAGGAGACCAGCGCATCCAGGACCGAGGTGAAGCTGCGCCACTGATTGTTGATCGAGCCGTCCGGGTAGACCGGCCGTCCCGGGGCGCGGACGTGCGCCTGGGCCTCCAGCATGGCCATGACCTCGAGGCTGAACGAGCGCAGCAGCAGGTACAGCCCGACCGCGGTGGCCACGGGACGAAGCGATCTCATGGGGACACTGTTCTACAACGGGAGCGCTCCCAACGTAACGATTTGATCGACGGTCGCCACTGCCGGATGTGCGGAACACTCCCTGACGCCCCTCGATGCCCACGTTTGTTCTCCGCTTTGCCGGGAAAGCGCCGCCGGTACCGGTCGTTCCGCGCCGCAGTGAAGGGCGGGCGATTCATGACGGACCGCGACGTAGTGGTGATCGGCGGCTCGCTGGGCGCCCTGCAGGCGGCTGCCACCCTGCTCGGGAAGTTGCCCGCGGACCTGTCCGCCGCGCTGCTGATCGTCGTCACCCCGGCACGGGCACGTGACTTCGCGATGTTCGACAGTGCCGGGCCGTTGCCGGCCGTGGTGGCGGTCGACGGCGACGTACTGCGACCGGGACAGATCCATGTCGCCGGGCCGGATCGGCATCTGCTGCTGGGCCCCGACGACCGCGTCCGGCTCAGCTCCGCGCCGCACTACAACCGGCTCCGCCCGGCGGTGGACCCGCTGCTGCTCAGCGCCGCGCGCTGGGGCGGTCCGCGCACGGTCGGCATCCTGCTGTCCGGAGTGTTCGACGACGGCGTCGCAGGGCTGGCGGCGCTCGGCATGCACGGTGGCGTGCTCGCCGTCCAGGACCCCGCGGACGCCGCCTACCCCGATCTGCCGGCCACCGCGACGCGTATGCACCCGCACCAGGTGGGCACGGCCGCCGCACTGGCGGCCGCCCTGCCGGAACTGCTCAAAACACCGGGAACCGCGCCGACCGCGCCCGATCCGGCACTGGTCAAGGAGACCGACATCCTCATCCATGTGGCCGGAACCTAGGGCGCGGCGGGTGCCGACCGTCAGATGCGGTGGTTGCGATGCCGCGCACGCCCACCACGGCACCACCAGGCATCCCCCGAGGCGACCTCGACCGTCCGGTGACGGCGGCGTGGCGGGGCGTCCCCAGGCGCCGGAACCGTACGCCCGTCGTGCGGCTGATGATGGGGATTGCGGAACTTTACGCCATCGGTGAAGCGGTTCGTGGGCCGCTGAGCTGGGCCGCGGCGATGGGGCCGTACCAACAAATCAGGTTTTCTCGGTATTTGATAGTGACGTCGTTCGGGTGGTGCGTGGCACGGGCCCGCCGGTGGCGCCGGGTAAGTTCTGACGGGCCCGGAGCGGAAAGGGGCGTGCCTGTGGTGACGACGTCGACGAGCCCGGACTCGGAGAAGAACACGACGATCGGCTCGCTCGAGGTGCTGGCCGTCGTGCTGGTGCTGCTGGTGCTGGCCCGCGGCCGGATCGCCGGGCTGCTCTCCGGGGCCGCCCTGCAGACCTGGGCGACGGTGTTCGTCTCCGTGCTGGTCCAGGCGGTGCCGTTCCTGGTCTTCGGGGTGGTGCTCTCCGCGGTCATCGCGGTGTTCGTGCCCCGCGGATTCTGGGCCCGCGCGCTGCCCCGCCATCCCGCGCTGGCCGTGCCCGCCGCCGGTGTCGCCGGCGTGATCCTGCCCGGCTGCGAGTGCGGAAGCGTGCCCATCGCCGGCTCGCTGATCAGACGTGGCGTCACCCCGGCCGCGGCGCTGGCGTTCCTGCTGGCCGCCCCGGCGATCAACCCGATCGTGCTCACCGCGACGGTGATCGCCTTCCCCGGCCAGCCGCAGATGGCTGTCGCCCGGGGCGTCGCCAGCCTGGTCGTCGCGGTCGCGATGGGCTGGCTGTGGCTGCGCATCGGCCGCCCGGAGTGGATCAAGCTGCCGCACCGCCCCGACCTGGACGACACGTCCCGGGCGCGCGCGTTCTGGGCGGCGTGCCGCCACGACATCATGCACGCCGGCGGCTTCCTGGTGCTGGGCGCGGCCGCGGCGGCCACCATCAACGTGGTCGTCCCGGCGAGGTGGCTGCAGAGCCTGGCGGGCGACCCGGTCATCTCGGTCCTGGCCCTGGCCACCCTCGCCGTCCTGCTCTCCATCTGCAGCGAGGCGGACGCCTTCGTCGCGGCCTCGCTGTCCCAGTTCTCCCTGACGTCCCGCCTGGTCTTCCTGGTGGTCGGCCCGATGGTCGACCTCAAGCTGATCTCCATGCAGACCGGCGTCTTCGGCAGGGGCTTCGCCGTCCGCTTCGCCCCCACGACGTTCGTGGCCGCCATCCTGATCGGCTCGGCCTTCGGCCTGGTGCTGTTGTGAGCCGGCTGACCCAGGCAGTCGTCATGCTGCTGTTCGGCGGCGCCGTCATCAAGGCGACCGTCACGGACGTCTTCCTCCGCTACGTCAAGGAGGGCCTGCGGCCCTTCCTCCTCCTTGCGGGCATCCTGTTGGTCGCGGCCGCGGCAATGACGATGTGGTACGACCTCCGCGCCGCCCGCCGTCCAGAACCCGCCGCTCCCGCTGACGGTTCCGCCGCCCCTGTCGATGGCTCCGCTTCGGAAGTCGCTGCTCTTCCTGGCGGCTTCGCTTCGGAACCAGCCGCTTCTTCGGGCGGCTCTGCTCCGGAGGGCCCCACTTCTGTCGGCGGCTCCGCTCCGGAAGTCGCCGCTCCCGTCGACGGCTCCGGGGGCGGCGGCGCGCACGACCATGACAACGGGCATGGCCACGGGCACCACGAGCCGCGGGTAGGGTGGCTGCTCCTGCTCCCCGTGCTGGGCCTATTGTTGATCTCGCCGCCGGCGCTCGGCTCGTTCGCGGCCAACCAGGCCGGCAGTGTCGGCCCGGCCGCCGCCTCGGACTATCCGCCCCTGCCGGCCGGCGACCCGGTGGAACTGAGCCTGCTGGACTACGCCTCCCGCGCGGTCTTCGACGGCGGCCGGAGCCTGGCCGGCCGCGACGTTAAGCTGACCGGCTTCATCACTCCCGGCCCGGACGGCAAGCCGATGCTGGCCCGCATCGTCCTCACCTGCTGCGCCGCGGACGGCCGCCCGATCAAAGTCGGTCTGACCGGCGCCCCGATCGACGCGCCACCGGACGCCTGGGTCGAGGTGGTCGGCGTGTACCGCGGCGAGGTGGGCTCGGATCCGGTGAACAAGGCGCAGGTCGCCTACCTCGACATCAAGTCCTGGCAGGAGATCGACCAGCCGAAGCAGCCATACGCCTGACCGCGCGCCGCCCTGCCCGCGCGATCCTGTCCGTGCGGCCCTCCTGGTGCTGTCTCGCCCGCGCTGCCCCGCCGGCCCGCGCTGCCCTGCCGGCCTGCGCTGCCCTGCCGGCCTGCGCTGCCCTGCCGGCCTGCGCTGCCCTGCCGGCCTGCGCTGCCCCGCCGGCCTGCGCCGCCCCGCGCCGCCCTGCCCGCGCGATTCCTCTCGCCTGCGCCGCCTCGCGCCCTTTGCGTTCCGGATGTGCGGACGATGGACGCGAGTTTCTGTGATGGTTTCGAAATGATCGAACACTGACACGGCAATTTCCGGAAGCGGGATGATTGATGCATGAGACAGTTGTCGCTGTTCAGCGGAGCGGAACTCTCCGGAATGCGTGACCGCACGCTGCGCCGCAATTATTCGGCCGAGGCGGAGAAGTTCCGTAGCGAGCATCAGCGTCATCGGGATTGGGGCCTGAAGCGGCGTCATGCCGAGAAGCTACGACGAATACAGCAGAGTCGCACTGCGCAGCCGACCCGCTCTGCGTCGCCGGCCTGCCTGGGGCAGCCGACCCGCTCGGCGTCGGCGCTGGCCTGCCTGTCGCAGCCGATTCGCTCCGTGCAGGCGACCCGCTCTGGGTCGTCGATTCGCTCCGTGCATCCGACCTGCTCTGGGTCGTCGATTCGCTCCGCGCGGCCAACTCCGTCTGCATTGCCTAACCGCCCGGCCCCGCGGGTCTCCTCCCGGGAGATAGCGTCTTCTTCTTTTTCCTCGGCCGGGTCGAGGCGGGATTTCTTGAATATTGTGGTTGCTGTTCGATGGTGCTCAAGGTGGCACTCGGCGTCGTTTCCCTGCCGCCGGGTCGGCTTGGGTCACCGTGCCCTCGGCCGCCGTGCCTCTCCTTGGCACGGCTGGCCGCGCTATTCACCCGCGGATCGTCGCGGTGCCCCGCCTGTGTCCGGGGTTGGCCTGTGTCCGGGGTTCGCGTGCGTCCGGGGTTGGCGTGCGTCCGGGGTTGGCGTGCGCCCGGGGTTGGCGTGCGCCCGCGGTTCGCCCGCGCCCGCGGTTCGCCCGCGTCCGCGGGTCTGCGCGTCCATGCGCTGGGCTGCTTCCGTGCCGCTGCGTGTTCGGGTTGTGCGCCGTGGTCGCGGTGCGCCGATCCGCTTCTGCTCGACCCTGGGGTGTTCGCTTCTCGCGGTGGGGCGGGTTCTTGGCGTGGGGCGGGTTCTTGGCGTGGGACGGGTTCAGATGGTGCGTAGGTCCAGGCTGTTCCGGACGAAGGAGGACTGGTCGCCGGTGGACCACCACAGGACGCCGGCCCGGTAGGAGATGTTGCCGGCGTCCGGGCTCACCAGGATCGTGTGGCGGTTGCTGAGGTCGTAGATTCGTAGTTCCTGGTTTCCGGTCAGTTCTGACTGGGCCGTCACCTCGGCCAGGATGTCGAAGCGGTCCAGGACTGCCACGTCGGGGATGACCGTGGCGACCGTGCCCTCGGCTACCTTGCGGCGGGCGGAGCCGTCGGGGTGGGACAAATCTATCCGTGAGTAGCCGTCGTCGTTGATGGAGACCATCTGGCACCAGGCGGGGCTGCACGACGTGACCGTGCGGTCCGTTGACGGGACCGCGACGGTCTCGCCGGTGGTCAGGTTGCGCAGGGTGGTGGCGCCGCGGGCGGAGGTCTGGCCGTCGACCGCCCATGGCCAGGTGGACAGGCCCCAGGTGCCCTTCTCCGTCGTGACCGTCACCTTGCCGCCGTCCAGCGGGACCGAGCGGAACTCAGTGGTGTCGCCGGTGCCGCTGGCCACCCAGTGGACTTTGCCGTCCGCGATGACCAGGTCGTTCTGGGTGTCGTAGAACTGCATGGCGCCGGCTTCGGCGGTCAGCATCCGGGGTTCGGTGGCGCCGGTCAGGTCGCCGGTCCAGATCTGCTGCCTGCCGTTGACACTCTCGACCCAGACCAGCGTTTCTCCGGTGCTGGTGAGGGCCGTGAACGGGGCTCGGTGCTCGGCCGGCACCTCGCGCAGCTCGCGCAGCCCGCCGTCGGACTGGCGGAGGATCAGGCGCAGGATTTTGCCGTCCTGGCTCTGGGCGGTGCCGATCGCGGTGCGGGCGTCCAGGAAGAGGGCGGGGGAGAAGTCACTGCCGTCCGGCAGCTTCGACGGGATGCTGCCGCGCTGCGCGTTCGGCCAGGCGGTGCTCAGGGCCAGCGGGACCGGCTCGCCGGACTGGGCGGGAGAGCCGAAGAGCAGGGCGGCGCCTGCGGCGAGGGCGACCCCGAGCCCGATCAGCGTGCGGGTGAGGCGTCCACGGTCCGGCATTGCGCGATGTTAGCCGACCAGCCCGCACCGGAGCCCCAGCCAGAGGGCCACCGCGCCGAGAAGAGCCCGGAAGAGACGTTAGAGGCCACCGCCCCGAGAAGAGACGGGAGAGCTCACCGCGCCGAGAAGAGGCGAGAGCGGCCACCGCGCCGAGAGTGGGTGAGGACCACCGCGCCCGGTGAGAGGCGGGAGGCGCCGCCGCGCGGGGCGCTCCTACCCGGACGGGCAGTTTCCCGGGCCGAGCGTGACCGAACCCACCAGCCCCGCGAAGAGCCGCCTGTCCCGGGGGCCGAGCGCGGCCGCGACGTCGGGCAGGCGCGCGTCGACATCCTCGTACAACGCTCGCCCGATCTTCTTGCCCTCCGGGGTGGCCTCCAGGGTGACCACCCGGCGGTCCTGCTCCGAGGTGGTCCGGCGGACCAGGCCACGGCTCTCGATCCGGTCGATGAGCTGGCTGAGCGCGGGCTTGGCCATGCCGAGCCGGGCGGCGAGGTCGGCCATCCGCCGCGGCCCGTCCTTGAGGGTGCACAGCAGCAGGGACTGGGCGGGGGTGAGGTCGTGCTCGGCGCAGATCTGGGCATGGCGACGCTGGATCAGCCCGGCCAGTTCCAGAAGTTGGTGGCCGAACCCCGGTTGCTGTTTCACCTGCCCATTCTCCTTCCGCACCCGGTACCTCCCGCCATCGTACTTGCGGATGTTCACGCCGTGAACTAAATTCGTTCACGGCGTGAACCATTCACTGGATGAAGGATAGGCGCATGGCAACGGCATTTGATGCGTACGACCTCAGCGGCACCAAGCTCGCCAACCGCATCGTGATGTCCCCGATGACCCGCAACCGCGCGTTCGGGCCGGGCCTGAGCCCGACCGAGCTGAACGCGGAGTACTACGCCCAGCGCGCCTCGGCCGGTCTGATCATCACCGAGGGCACCCAGCCGTCCGCGGCCGGCCAGGGCTACATCAACACCCCGGGCCTGCACTCCGAGGAGCAGATCGCCGGCTGGCGCAAGGTCACCGACGCGGTGCACGACGCGGGCGGCGTGATCTTCGCCCAGCTGATGCACAGCGGCCGGATCGGCCACCCCAGCGTGCTTCCCGGCGACCTGCACCCGGCCGGGCCGTCCCCGGTCGCGCCGGCCGGGCAGATCGTCACCCAGGACGGCCCGCAGGACATGGTCGCCCCCAAGGAGTTGACCGAGGCGGAGATCGCCGAGATCATCGCGGACTTCGCGAGCGCGGCCCGCAACGCGATCGCGGCCGGCTTCGACGGCGTCGAGATCCACGGCGCGAACGGCTACCTGGTCCACCAGTTCCTGTCGTCGAACGCGAACCGGCGCACCGACGGCTGGGGCGGCGACATCCAGGGTCGCATCCGCTTCGCCGTCGAGGTCACGACCGCGGTCGCCGACGCGATCGGCGCCAACCGGGTCGGCATCCGGGTCTCGCCCGGCAACGTGTTCAACGACATCGCCGAGGAGCACGTGGAGGAGCTCTACACGGCGCTGCTCGACCGGCTGGCCCCGCTGCGCCTGGCCTACCTGCACGTCGCCGAGGCCGCGGGCCGGGAGCTGACCAGGAAGCTGCGCGCCCAGTGGCCGGGCACGTACATCCTGAACCCGGGGACCTACCCGAACCCGACCGGCCCGGACGACCTGGCCCTGATCGAGGACGGCACCGCCGACCTCATCTCGTTCGGCGCGCTGTTCCTGGCCAACCCGGACCTGCCGGCGCGGCTGGCGGCCGGTGGGCCGTTCAACACCCCGGACATGTCCAAGGCGTACGGCGGCGACCACACCGGCTACATCGACTACCCGGCGCTGGTGAAGGACTGACCGTCCGGCCCCGGTGAAGAACCGGCCAGCCGGCGGGCGAGGAACTGACCATCCGGCGCGGGCGGAGAACGGTCCGCGCCGGCCGGGAACTGGTCAGTCGCCTTTCACGTTGACCAGCTGACGCAGGGTGTGGCGGATCGAGACCAGGTCCGCCGCGTCCTGCATCACCACGTCGATCGGCTTGTAGGCCTGCGGGATCTCGTCCAGGAAAGCGTCCGTGTCGCGGTACTCGATCCCTTTCATCGCGGCCCGCAACTGCTCCCGGGTGAACGTCCGGCGGGCCCTCGACCGTGAGTACGCCCGGCCGGCCCCGTGCGGCGACGAGTTCAGCGCCTGCGCGTTGCCCTTGCCCACGACCACGTACGACGCGTCACCCATCGATCCCGGGATCAACCCCGGCACCCCGGGTCCCGCGTTGATCGCGCCCTTGCGGGACAGCCACACCCGCTTGCCGTAGTGCGTCTCCTGCTCGGTGTAGTTGTGGTGGCACTGCACCCGTTCCAGTTCCCGCACCGGCCCGCCGACGAACTCGGCGAAGCAGGCCACCACCCGGTCCATCATCTCGTCCCGGTTGGCCAGCGCGAAGTCCTGCGCCCAGCGCAGCTCCCGCAGGTACGCGTCGAACTGCCCGGTGCCCTCCTCCAGGTAGGCCAGGTCGCGGTCGGGCAGGTCGATCCGCCGCTGCGCCATCAGGTTCCGCGCGATCTGGATGTGATGGCTGGCGATCTTGTTGCCGACGCCGCGCGAGCCGGAGTGCAGGAACAGCCAGATCCGGCTCTGCTCGTCCTGGCACACCTCGATGAAGTGGTTGCCGCTGCCCAGCGAACCGAGTTGGAGCTTCCAGTTCTTCGCGTACTTCGCCGGGTCGAAGTCCGCCTTGTCGGCGAGAGCCGAAACGCGCGCCTGGGCGGATTCGGTCAGCCTGCTGTTGTACGAGCCGGCCGACAGTGGTACCGCCCGCTCGATCGAGGTGCGCAGCGTCCCGAGGTCCGGGCGCAGGTCCTCGACCCGGTACTGGGTGCGCACGGCGGCCATCCCGCAGCCGATGTCGACGCCGACGGCGGCCGGGATCAGCGCGCCCAGCGTCGGGATCACCGAGCCGACGGTGGCGCCCTTGCCCAGGTGCGCGTCCGGCATCAGCGCGATGTGCGGATGGATGAAGGGCAGCCGGGACGCCTTCTCCGCCTGCGCCAGGGTCTCCGCCTCGATCAGGCTCGCCCAGTTGAGCAGCCGGTCGTTGATCTGCCGCACGTTTCGGCTCCTTCCGGGAAAACCACAAGATTTTCGCACGTACGGCGTTAGTGCTCAGGCATTTTCCACCCTTGCGCGAGCGGGCCATTGTGGAGCAAAAATGTTCCGTTGTTGGTGACCCGGCGGCTACTGGGGGCGACAGGGTGACTGGGGGAGCGGGCGCGGGACGCAAGGTGGTGCTCTACACGGCCGCGGCCCTGATCGCGATCGCGTTGGTGGGGCTGCTGGTGGCGCTGCGGTCGCGGGGCGGCGGCAGGCCGGGCGAGCCGATCGCGCGGCCGTCCGGCGGCTGCCCGGCGGAGCTGACCGCGGCCACCGGCGAGTGCCTGGGGCCGGTGACCGGCAGCGCCCGGCTCGACCCGGTGCTGCGGCCGGTCGCCGACAAGATCTTCCGGGCCAACGAGGAGATGAAGGCCAAGCAGGGCAAGTACGTCCGGATCGTGCTGCTCACCCCCCTCGGCGTGCCGGGGAACGCGAACATGCGCTCGGCGATCTCCATCGACCAGGTGCGGTTCAGCCTGGAGGGCGCCTACACCGCGCTGCTGCGGGCCAACTCCACCCGCGAGTTCTACGACCCGGACGCGCCCGGCATCGAGCTGGTGCTGGTCGAGCAGGGTTCCCGGCAGGAGTACGTCACCGGCCTGCGCGACGCGATCCTGGCGCTGAGCGTCGCGGACCACCCGGTGGTCGCGGTCGCCGGCCTGGGCTCCAGCTTCGCCGGCACCGAGGAGATGACCAGGGCGCTGGCCGAGGCGGGGATCCCGGCGATCGGCGCGGTGACGTCGGCGACCAGCCTGACCGCGGCGACGGCGCGGACCTTCCACAGCGTGTCGCCGAGCAACGTTGACTACGCGCTCGCGCTCAAGCACCTGTTGACCACGCAGAAGCAGGCGCTGCCGGTGAGGAACGCGCTGATCGTGGCGGACCAGAACGACGACCCCTACCCCCGTACGCTCAGGCAGGCCCTGCAGACGCAGCTGAAGGACTATCTGATCTCGGCGCCGCAGGTGTTCAGCGGCAGCACCGTCGAGACGCCGGTCACCGCCAACGTGTTCGTCCCGATCGTCACCAACATCTGTAGCGCGATGCTGGACCCCCAGGCGCCGCTGGACACGGTGTTCTTCGCCGGGCGGGTGGCCGACTTCGGCGCGTTCGCCGACGCGCTCGCGACCCGGGTGTGCCGGCAGAAACCGCTGACCGTGATGGTCGGCGCCACCGGGTTCCAGGCCGCCCAGGACCGGGTGAAGGTGCTCGACGAGGCGCGGGTCACGGTGATCTACGCGTCGTCGGGGGACTCGCCGGGCTGGCTGCGCGGCGGGCCGGGCGTGCCGGAGGGCTATCCGGCGTTCCACAAGCGGTTTCTCAGCGCCGGCTTCGACGAGGCGTCGCTCTCCGACGGGTACGCGGTCTCCTACCACGACGCGATCGCCGCGGCCGTGTCGGCGACCCGGCTGGCGGCGCTCGGCAACCCGGTGCCCACCGCCGCCGACGTGCAGACCCAGTTCGCGAACCTGTCGCTGGCCAACACCGTCAAGGCCGGCGCCGGCACGCTCGACTTCGGCAGCCGGTCGGCCGGGGACGGCCGGGCCAGCGGCAAGGTGGTGGTCTTCCGGCAGATCGGCACGTCCGGCATGCGGCTGCCGGCGGACGTGCCGCCCTACCTGACCGACTGAGCCGGGGCCAGCCAGTGGCGGCTGTCGTCGCTGGTGTACGCCTCGGCCCAGTGCGACGGCTCCTCCGCGCCGTCGTCCGGGGCCGACCCGGGGCGCACGCCCAGCATGGTCAGCGCGATCGCCAGCTCGGCCGCGGCCAGCACCAGCGCCAGCGCGCCACCGAGCCGGTTGCCCACCCCGGCCAGGCCGGTGATGACCACCGCGACCGCGCCCAGCGCCACCACCGTCAGGAGACCGCCGACCAGCAGCTCGTCCCGGTCCCGGTTCCGGTCGCGGTGCAGCGGCCATCGCCACGGCCGGCGCTGGTGGCCGCGGTCGCGTTCCAGCCGCCGCCACGCCTGCGGGTCCTCGTAGCGGGCCCGCAGGAACAGGTTCGGCTCCGAGCAGACCACCTGCTTCTCGGCGGCCCAGCAGAGCAGCGTCACCAGATTGCTGTCCCGGCTCTGTCCACGCTCGAACGGGTACACCTCGCGGCGCAGCCGGTCGTCGGCGAACGGTGGGCTCTGCGGCGGCTGCCGCTGCAACTCGGCGAAGCAGACCGGGTCGATCGCCAGGCGCAGCAGCCGATCGATCACCGGCGCCGGGCGGGTGGTGCGGCCCAGGTGCCGCCAGAGCGGGCCGACCAGCCGGGGATCGTTCGGGGCCAGCTCGGCGACCTGCGCCACCAGATCGTCGCTGACCTCCGGATCGTTCGACTCCTCGATCAGGGTGGTGGCGATCTCCAGGGCCGGCTCGTACGTACCGCCGATGGCGTTTATCGCCCCCGGCTCGCTGATCCTGGTGATCCAGGCGAAGGCCGCCGCCCGTGCCCGCGCCCGGATCGCCGGGCGCCGGGCGGCCATCGCGCTCAGCAGCGCGGCCAACGCCGGGATGCGCCGGGCGGGCTCGGTCTCCAGCACCCGCTCGACCCGGGCGACCAGGTCCGCGCCCACCTCGTCGGCGCAGTTCGCCCCGGACAGGCAGGCGCAGGCCAGGATCGGCGCGGCGACCGCCAGCTCGGCCAGGAACGGGGTGACCGGCTCCTGGTCGGCCATCGCCGTGTAGTAGACGAACACCTGGCGCCAGTCCTGCTCCAGGGCGTGCCGGCGCAGCCGCTCCCGGCCCGGCCCGCCGAGCACGATCAGCTGCTCGGCGGCGAGGTGCTCCTGGATCGAGCGGTGCGCGAACCCGTACCGCCCGGGTCCGGTCGGGGTGAGCAGGCCGGACCGTTCGATGATCTCCTGGACCAGGTCCTCCACCTCGTCGTCGGCGATCAGCAGCCGGCCTCGGGTGCTGCGGGTGTGCTGCACCAGATCCTCGGTGCGGAACGCGCCGAACCAGCCGCGGTCCAGCGCGGTCAGCGCGAAGCCGCGCAGCACGTCGTACTTGTCGGTCTTGTCGAACCGGTTCGCGGCGACCTGTCTGTCGTTCTGCAGGAACGTGTGCCGGTCCAGCATCTCCGAGATCATCGTCTGGTAGAGGGCGGCCACCGAGCGTGGGATGTCCAGCCGGATCCGGTCGGCGAACAGGCCCACCGACATCGACAGCACCAGCGGGTTGCGGTGCAGCTCGACCAGCCGGAGCCGGTTGAGTTCGGCGAGGAACCGCTCCGGGCCCTCCGGGTCGCAGAAGCGGTCCCGGAACCGGTCGAGGTAGGCCAGGATCTGCGTCTCGGTGAGCGGGGACACCGCGTACACCTGGGTCGGCGCCCCGGGCAGCGGCCGCAGCGCCACCTCGCGGTGCGTGCCCGGCTCCGGCGAGGCGAGCCAGTCCCGGCTGTTCCGCAGGAAGCTGTGCCGGCGGCTGGTCACCACGAACCGGGCGCCGACGGTCTCGTGGGTGAACCGGTGGACGTCGTTGAGCACCCGCTCGTACCGGGCCGGGTCCACCTCGTCCAGGCCGTCCAGCAGCACCACCAGGCGGCGCTCGGCCAGCAGGCGGGCGATCACCTCGCGGACCTCCCGCTCCGAGCACTGCGGGATCGCCGTGCGCATCAGCTTGACCAGGTAGTCGCCGAGGGAGTCGTGCTGCCACGGGGCGGCCAGGACGCGTACCGGGACGAAGAACGGGACGTCCCCGGTGCGTCTGAGGAGCAGCGAGACGCCGTACGCCTGAAGGGCCGTGCTCTTGCCCGCCCCGGCCTCGCCGAGCAGGATGACGTGGCCGCGGCTGTCGGCGACCCGCTCCACGTCGCCGTCCACCTGGTTGGCGTCGTGCTGCGCGGTGGCCAGCAGCGGGATGTACGTCCGGTCCAGGCGCAACTCGTCGCGGGCGTCCAGGTACGGGTTGCGGTAGACGGCGTACTCCCGCAGGAACCAGGCCCGGTACCGCGGCTCGGGAGCGCCGCGGCGCATCGACCGCAGGCGGGCGGCGAGCCAGCCGGTGACCCCGACCAGCGCGCCGAGCATCGCGAGCACCGCCTGCCACGCCGCTATCTCGTTGAGCAGCTCCCGCATCCGTCCATCGTGGCATCAGGCGGCCAGGGCGGACCCGGCCACGAGGTCCGCAAATCGCCTGCCTACGCGGAGTGAGGAAACCGATACAGCGGGTATAAGGGCACCGTGGTAAGCGCCCGCGCCCTGCACGTTCTGGTCGTCGACGACGACGAGGCGGACTTCCTGATGATCGAGGAAGCCCTGGAGACGGCCGCGGTTCCACCGGTCGTCACCCGGGTCGCCGACGGGACGCAGGCGCTGGACTTCCTGCGCCGGCGCGGCTGTTTCCGGCGGGCCCGGCGCCCCGACCTGGTCCTGCTGGACCTGAACCTGCCCCGGATGTCCGGCCACCAGGTGCTGACCGCGATGAAGCGGGACGCCTGCCTGCGCGCCATCCCGGTCGTGGTGCTGACCACCTCGTCCGCGCGGGAGGACGTGGCGGCCAGCTACCGCGAGCAGGCCAGCGCGTTCGTGACCAAGCCGATGGACTACCACTCGTTCGAGGCCGCGCTCCGGACGATCAACGACCTCTTCCAGGCCGCGGTCCGACGGGAAGCGGAGAGCGAGGCGGTCGTCCTGCCGTTCCGCCGGCGGCGTTGATCGACGGCTGTTACGGTGGCCGGGCTTGGGAAGGGAGCCCCATCACCGTGACCGATCTGCCCGCGCGCCTGCTCGATCTGCTCGCCGCGCCCAGCCCGTGCCTGGTCGCCACCACCAACCCGGACGGCTCGCCGCAGCTCACCCAGACCTGGGTGGACACCGACGGCAAGCACGTGCTGATCAACACCGTGCGGGGCTTCCGCAAGCTGCGCAACCTGGAGCGGGATCCGCGGGTGGCGGTCAGTGTGCTGGACGGGGCCGATCCGTCGACGTACTACTCGCTGGCCGGGACGGTGATCAGCATGGACACCGAGGGCGCTCGGGAGAGCATCGACCGGCTGTCGCACAAGTACACCGGCGGGCCGTACCAGGACTACGGCGGCCGGCGGCAGACCCGGGTGCTGCTCACCGTCCGGGTCGACAGGATCGTCCACGCTCCCTGGCACTGACCCGACCGGTGGTACGTGGCCGGGCCCGCTCCCCGTGCCGTCGTGTCCGCGGGGCCACGTCCACCCGGGCTCCGGCGGCGCGCCCGCGCTTGCGCACGGCGGAGCTCGCGATGGCTTTGCCCGGCACGCGCCGGGCCGGCGCACGGCGTGGCAGGCAGGCGGCCGCAGCCGGCGCTCGGCGTGCCGCGCGGTCGGTGGTCAGACGTTGGTGGCTGGTTCGCCGGTGAGCGTCTCCTCGAGGTTGGTGACCTGCAGCAGCATGCGCACCATCGGGCCGAAGTCGCGCAGCCGGAACGTGAGCCCGCGCGCCTGGGCGGCCTTGCGGGCGGCGACGAACACACCCAGGCCGGTGGAGTCGAGGAAGGCCACCTGGTGCAGGTCCACCTCGAGATGGGTGAAGCCGGGCGTGTCCACGGCCTGGCGCAGGATCTGCCGCAGCGCGCCCGCGCTTTCCGCGTCGATGTCGCCCTCGGGCACGATGACGACCCGATCGTCGTGCCGTTCGATCGTGCAGCCGAATTCCATGTCTTCTCCCTGTCGCGCGACTGTCGAACCGAATCCCCGCTTCGGCCCGCGCCGATGCCCAGAATGCTGCTCCGCCAAACGCGACGGCACTCACACCTTGGGGTGGTCTGGCCGCGTAAGCAGCAGCGATTAGTACTTTCGGCTGGTAATAACCGGGACGTACGGCTAGGGTTCCTGCATCGGTCGAACAGTGTGCCGAATATCCATCCAGGTGTGCATCAAGGTGCCGGGGTGCCTTCCTGCACGGGGAGGACATCCCCGTGCCGGTCAGGGGACTTTCATGCGATTCGCTGCGGAGACCGATTCCGAGACCGATCTCGCCACCGCGCTGGTGGAGACCCCGCGCCGCGATCCCGCCTGGGTCTGGCGGCGCGAGGAGGCCATCACCGCGTGGCTGCCGATGGCCCGGCGGCTGGCCCGGCGTTACGCCAGCCGCGGCGAGGACCTGGAGGACCTGACCCAGGTCGCGATGGTCGGGCTGATCAAGGCGATCGACGGGTTCGAGCCTGAGCGCGGCGCCGACTTCGCCGGGTACGCGATTCCCACCATTCTCGGGGAGCTGCGCCGGCACTTCCGGGACCGGATGTGGAACATCCGGGTGCCGCGCCGCCTGCAGGAGCTCAACATGGCCATCAACAAGGCGCGCGGCCAGCTGGTCCAGACGCTGGGCCGGGTGCCGACCGTCGCGGACCTCGCCGAGCATCTCGGGGTCAGCGAGGAGGACGTGATCGAGGGCCTGGAGGGCGGCAACGCGTACCGCCCGACCTCACTGTCCACGCCGATCGCCGCCGATGGCGACACCGAGCTGGGCGACACGCTCGGACAGCGGGACCCCGGGTACGAGGCCGCCGACCTGCATCTGGCGCTCGGCCCGGCGATGGGCTGCCTGACCGAGCGCGAGCGCACCATCGTCACACTGCGGTTCTACGGCAACCTGACGCAGAGCCAGATCGGCGAACGGGTCGGGGTGTCCCAGATGCACGTGTCCCGGCTGCTCGGCCAGGCGCTGACCAAGCTGCGCACCCAGCTGGGCCCGGACAGCCGCTGAGGCGGGCCCGGTGGCGGCCGGGGTTCCGACGTCGTGCCCGGCAGGCACGACGTGCCGGGGCGGGGCCGGTCGCCCCGGCTTCCTGGCGGATCACCGCTAATCTCTTCACCAGGCGACACCGGTGGGGAGGGGACGTGATGGTCGATACGACCCCGTCGGAACCGGCGTGACCCGGCACCACCCCGCCCTGCTCTATCAGGACATCGACGACTATCTGCGGGGCGTCACGTCGTTCGCCCGGACGGCGGTGGCCGGCGGCGAGGCGCTGCTGGTCGCCGTGCCCGGCAAGAACCTCGTGGTCCTGCGGGACGCCCTCGCCGATCTCGGCGACGCGGTGCGCTACGCGGACCTGACGGTGGCCGGCCGCAATCCCGGCCGGATCCTGCCGGGGCTGCTGCTGCCGTTCGCGTCCGCGCACCGCGGCCGCCGGGTGTCGGTCGTCCAGGAGTCGGTCTGGCCGGGCCGCACCGACCTGGAGTATCCCGCCTGCGGCCTGCACGAGGCCCTGCTCAACGTGGTGTTCACCGGCGCGGTTCTGTGCCCCTACGACGCCGGCGCGCTGCCGGACGCCTGGCTGCGCGGCGCGTGGCGCACGCACCCGGTGGTGATCACCGCGGACGGGGAGCGACCCAGCCCGGTCTACACGCCGGCCGCGCGGTTCGACGAGCCGCTGCCTGTCGTGCCGGCCGGCGCGGCGACGCATCCCTTCGAGGTGGTCGGCGATCTTTCCACGGTCCGGCGCTTCACCGAGGGCCTGGCGCGCGGGGCCGGCCTGCCCGAGCCGAAGGTGGAGGACCTGGTGGTGGCGGTCAACGAGCTGGCCGAGAACACCATCGTGCACAGTCCGGCCGGCGGCGTCCTGGCGGTCTGGTCGGAGGCGCAGGTGCTGGTCTGCCAGGTCGACGACGCCGGGCACCTGACCGATCCGCTCGCCGGGCGGATCCCGCCGTCGGCCACCAGCGAGGGCGGACGAGGCCTGCTGCTGGCGAACCAACTCTGCGACCTCGTCCGCGTCCACACCGGCCCCGGAGGCACGAGCATCCGCCTACACATGGGGTTCGATCTCTAGCAGGCAGCGACTCGACGGCATGGTGGTCGACAGCCACGTCGCGTGTCCGCCCTGGATGCGCATCCAGTTCCCAGACCATCTCCAGGCCGGCGCGATCCCCTCGAGCCGGTTGTGCGGATGATCGTCCTGGGCGGCGCCCTCTCCGCACTCGCCGCGGGCCACGTCGGAGGTTGGCCGTAGATCGTGGTGGCACCAGGATCGGGCTGATACCGGCTCCTCGGATCGCGGGTCGTTCAGTCGACGGTCGACGCCTTGGCTCGAGCGACCAGGTCGGTGAACCATCGCGCTTGAGAGACGGGGACGATTTCGGTGGACTTCCAGAACTTGTGCTGCGACAGATCGACTTGGGACTCCGCGGTGACGCCGACGAAATACACGCTCAAGTACTGGGTCGGTGCTCCGTCGCCGGGGATGGTCAGTTCTTTGGCGCATCCCCCGGTGGGAGCCGTGTCGCAGTATCCCATCGGCTTCTGAGCAAAGGCCGCGATCGCCTGTAGCCCGGCCCCGAACTCGTATGTGTCGGTGATCGCATCGCCGTTGCCGCCAATGTGCAGACCCGTCAGTGACGGGGGCTGGTCCTTCGGCACGTAGGCGAAATGGTTCGCTTCACCGGATTCACGCCAGGTGACCACTTCGATAACGTCTTGCAGCAGCTGATGGTCGGGGACATTCTGATCGATGAACGGGATGTCTGGCATTGACGAAGCGCGCCTATCGTCGTGGTCCATCTGCGTGACCGCCACACCGGCAAGGGCTACGGCGGCCACTGCTGCCGCCGCGATGCCTGCGAGTTTCATGTTCATTAGTTCTTGTCCTTCATGCAGGCACGGACATCGGTGAACCAGTGCTTCGGGTTCCGGGACCGGACGTGGGCGCCATCGTCACGCACTGGCCAGGTCTCAGCCAGCACTGCCGGTGCGGAGGCATCGTCGACACCGGAGATGAGGCAGCTGACTGGCTTGATGGCATTGACCGGTCCTGGGACGCGAGAACCGCAACTGGCCGGCCCGGCGAGAATCTTCTTGACCGGGTCGGTGCCTGTTTGGGCTTCTCCGGGATAAGCGCCGCAGTACTCGTCGGCGTAGGCTATCGATGCCGGGCTCAGATCGTTCCTGCCGATGCGCAACCATAGACCGTCGGAGAGTTGCCCGACCGTCTTCGGGTCGATGGTGAGTTCTGCGCTGTCCCAGCGTACGGAGGCTGTTGTGCTGATGCCGGCGGCTACTAGTGCGCTGGCTACATCGAATCCCGTCACCGGTAGGCTTCGCGAAGCGACATCGACGGAAAAGCTGTTGTACCTGTCGATCAGAAGTCTGACATTGCGGTCGACGTTCGCTTTGGTGCAGCCACGACAAGTTGCGATGATCTTCTTCCAGATTTGGCTGCTGCGAGCATTGATGATTGCGGCGTTCGAGAATCCGGGTGCGGCTGCCGGTCGGACGAGGACGGCGTCACGCACCATATCCGCGAAGCCTGCTGTTCACCGACTCCGGACCTCGCAGCGCAGCCCCGCCGTTGTGCACCACCTGCCCGGTGCGGGCCTGCGTGGGTACAGCCAGCGCGTGGCCTCCTTGGTCGCGATGACTGTGGCGCACACCGCAGCGAGAGGTTTTTTCAAGGGATTCTTTCCCGTCTCGACCTATCAGAATTGCTAGTCGAGATCTGTGATCTCGCACGTGGCGGCTGATCTTAAGACAAGATCGCAGCGCTTCCGCAACCGAAATCGGGTGCTGTTACTCACAGGTAGCCCGCGGTGTCGCAAGGGCTGGGCCGCCATTCACCTCGCCATCGCCGTTACTGCAATCATCTGATATCAGCGACGCGAAACGGTTGATCAGCGCGCCATGGCCGACGGCGTACACAAAACAGACAGCAATCACCGGCTGGCTGTACGGCCTCGACAAGTGCGACCAGGTGAGGCTCGGGTTTGACCGTAACCTGCCGGCCGGCAGCAGGTCTGGCGCTACTCGAGCCCCACCCCTGGAGCCGGCCTGCGACTAGGAGGCGCCGCCCGGCTCGGCCATCTTGCTGTGCATCGCGGCCTTCGCCCGATCCGGCATCACCTTGCTGGCGGCCGCCTGCGCCTTCGTCTTCAGCGAGCCGGCCTGCACCTTCTCCTCGCCGTCGAGCAGCGCGCGGATGCCCTGCTCGGCGACGAGCGCCGGGTCGTCCTTCTTGCCGGCGCCGACCGGGGTGTCGTCCATCTCGGCGCGGTGGAAGAAGTTGGTGTCGGTGGGTCCGGGCATCAGCGCGGTCACCGTCACGCCGGTGTCCTTCAGTTCGGCGCGCAACGCCTCGGCGAACGACTGGGTGAAGGACTTCGACGCGTTGTAGACCGCCTGGTAGGTGCCCGGCATCATGGACGCGATCGACGAGGTCACCAGCACCCGGCCGCGGCCGCGGCCGACCATGCCGGGCAGCGCCCGCTTGGCCAGGTGGACCGTGGAGGTGATGTTCACGGCGATCACGTTGAGCTCGTCGGCCAGGTCGGTGCCGCCGACGAACTCGCCGCCGATGCCGCGACCGGCGTTGAGCGCCAGGGCGTCGATGTCGCGCCCGGTGGCCGCGATCGCCGCCCACGCCTTCTCGACGCCGTCGTAGTCGGCCAGATCGGCCCGTACCGCGGTGATCTGGTTCTCCCCGTCGCGGCGCAGATGCGTGGCAGCCTCCTCGATGCCGTCGTCCTCGGCGACGATCAGCAGATCGAAGCCGCGCTCGGCGAGCATCCGCGCCAGCTCGAAGCCGATACCGCTGGAAGCGCCGGTGACCACGGCGAAGGGATTCTCACTGGGATTGTTCATGTCGTACCGGGTGCCCCCGAAACGGGTGGTTAATCACGATCCTGCTGGGCACCCATGAGACATGCGAGCGCTGACATGGCAGGGCACCGGCAAGGTTTCGGTGGAAACCGTTCCGGACCCGAAGATTCAAGATCCGACCGACGCGATCGTACGGATGACGTCCACCGCCATCTGCGGATCGGACCTGCACCTGTACGACGTGCTCGGCATGTACCTCGACAAGGGCGACGTGCTCGGCCACGAGCCGATGGGCATCGTCGAGGAGGTCGGATCCGAGGTGACCCACATCAAGCCGGGCGACCGGGTGGTGATCCCGTTCAACATCTCCTGCGGCCACTGCTGGATGTGCACCCGCGGCTACTTCGCCCAGTGTGAGACCACGCAGGTCAAGGAGCAGGGCAAGGGCGCGTCGCTGTTCGGCTACACCAAGCTCTACGGTCAGGTGCCCGGCGGCCAGGCCGAGTACCTGCGGGTGCCGCAGGCGCACTTCGGGCCGATCAAGGTGCCCGACGACGGCCGTCCCGACGAGCGCTACCTCTTCCTCTCCGACGTGCTCACCACGTCGTGGCAGGCGGTGAAGTGGGCCGACGTCGAGCCGGGGGACACCGTGCTGGTCACCGGGCTGGGGCCGATCGGGCAGATGTCCGCCCGCATCGCCCGGCATCTGGGCGCCTCCCGGGTGTTCGCGATCGACGACGTGCCGGAGCGGGCCGCGATGGCCCAGCGCCACGGCATCGAGGTGGTCGGCAGCGCCGAGGAGGTGCTCCAGTTGACCCACGGCCGGGGCGCGGACCGCGTGATCGAGGCGGTCGGGATGGAGGCGCACGGCTCGCCGTTCCAGGCCGCCGCGATCAAGACGGCTGGCCTGCTGCCCGACGCGGTCGGCCGCAAGGTGACCGAGACCGCCGGGGTGGACCGGATGGCCGCGCTGCGGACCGCGTTCGAGGCGGTGCGCCGGGCCGGCACGGTCTCGATCATCGGGGTGTACGGCGGCAACGCCGACCCGATGCCGATGATGGACCTGTTCGACAAGGGTGTGACGCTGCGGATGGGCCAGGCCCACGTGAAGCGGTGGGTGGACGAGATCATGCCGCTGCTGACCGGTGACTCGGATCCGCTGGGGGTGGACGACCTGGTCACGCACCGGGTGCCCCTGGAGGAGGCGCCCGGTGCGTACGAGATGTTCAAGAAGAAGGAGGACGGCTGCATCAAGGTCGTGCTCAAGCCGTGAGCAGCGCCCTGGCGAAGCGGGCCGCCAGCCGGGCCGCGGTGTGGATCGCGGCGGGCCGGGTGGCCGCGAAGAGCACCGCGACGACCAGGGAGAACACCACGATGGTCAGGTAGGAGTCGCCGAGGCCGAGCAGCTCCGGCGGCTCCACGTCGCCGCTCGGCAGCGACCAGCCCTACAGCCGCCAGGTGAGGCCGCCGACCAGGCCGGCCCACCAGGTCGCGACCATCGAGAAGGCCACGCCGCCGGGCGGGGACCGCAGCGCCGCGTGCGCCAGGTCCCGCCAGCTCTGCCGGTCACCGAGCACGGTGGCCAGCCGGCGCAGCGCGTTGCTGGAGTCGGAGGCGCGGTAGTCCGGCCGCGTCACCGGCTCCCCGAGCGCCGCGGAGATCCGCTCCCGCTCGTGGTCGGCGAACCCCCGGGACATCCCGAAGGCGAACATCATCAGCGGTACGCCGGGCCAGTGCACCGCCAGGAGAGGAAGGCGCCCGCGGGTCGCCGCAGGCGGAGGGAGGGAGCGGCCATCGGGGTGCTCACCGGGGGCTCGGCGGGAAACGAAATGTGAGCACTCCATGGGATCTCGATCGTTTGCGGGTGACCGGCCTGGGTACTCGGAGTCCGGGCCGAATACACCTTATCGAGGAGTTTGTCCGGATGGAATCACGTAACCCGGCTGAGGTAATCAAGGATGCTGTCTCGGCCGTGACCGGCGACCGGAGCCCGGACGCCCCGGGCACCCCGGGAAGCGGCACGCCGACGATCGAGGAGCCGACCACGCCGACCGGCCCGCTGCCACCCAAGCGAGAGCAGGGACAGCCGGACACCCGGACCCCGACCGGCGCGGAGACCGGCGCGCCGCCGACCGCGTTCGGTCAGCAGGGCGCCTACCTGACCACGGCTCAGGGCGCGCGCCTGCGCGACACCGACCACTCGCTGAAGGCCGGTCCGCGCGGGCCGCTGCTGATGCAGGACCACCACTTCCGCGAGAAGATCACGCACTTCGACCACGAGCGGATCCCGGAGCGCGTGGTGCACGCGCGCGGCGCCGGGGCGCACGGCGTCTTCACCAGTTACGGCACCGCGGCGAACCTGACCCGGGCCGGGTTCCTCAAGCACAAGGGCAAGGAGACCGACGTCTTCGTCCGGTTCTCCACCGTGCTGGGATCGCGCGGCTCGGCGGACACGGTGCGCGACACGCGCGGGTTCGCCACCAAGTTCTACACCGACGAGGGCACGTTCGACCTGGTCGGCAACAACATGCCGGTGTTCTTCATCCAGGACGCGATCAAGTTCCCGGACGTCGTGCACGCCGCGAAGTGGCACCCGGACCGGGAGATCCCGCAGGCGCAGAGCGCGCACGACACGTTCTGGGACTTCGTCTCGCTGCACACCGAGGCCCAGCACCACACCATGTGGAACATGTCCGACCGTGGTATCGCCCGGTCGTTCCGGACCATGGAGGGTTTCGGCGTCCACACGTTCCGGCTGGTCAACGACGCCGGCGAGACCGTGCTGGTGAAGTTCCACTGGAAGCCGAAGCTGGGCGTGCACTCGCTGGTCTGGGAGGAGGCGCAGATCGCCGCCGGCGTCGACCCGGACTTCCACCGGCGCGACCTGTACGACGCGATCGAGGCCGGCGCCTACCCGGAGTGGGAGCTGGGGCTGCAGGTCTTCCCGGACACCCCGGAGGAGACGTTCGCCGGGATCGACCTGCTCGACCCCACCAAGATCGTGCCCGAGGAGCTCGCGCCGGTGCAGCCGGTCGGCAAGCTGGTGCTGAACCGGACGCCCACCAACTTCCACGCCGAGGTCGAGCAGGTGGCGTTCCACCTGGGCAACCTGGTGCCGGGCATCGACGTGACGAACGACCCGCTGCTGCAGGGGCGGCTCTTCTCCTACCTGGACACCCAGCTCACCCGGCTGGCCGGGCCGAACTTCCACCAGATCCCGATCAACCGGCCGCACGCGCCGGTGAACGACATGCTGCGGGACGGCTTCCACCAGCACGCGGTGCACGCGGGCGTGGCGCCGTACAAGCCGAACTCGCTCGACGGCGGCAACCCGTTCCCGACCGAGGAGAACTCCTTCGTCGACGTGCCGGTCACCGTCACCGAGGCGCCCAAGGTGCGCGACCTGCCGGTGTCGTTCCAGGACCACTGGACCCAGGTACGGCTGTTCTGGCTGAGCATGACGCCGATCGAGCAGGAGCACATCATCCGGGCCTACACCTTCGAGCTCGGCAAGTGCTACGAGCAGGCGATCAAGGAACGGCAGCTGCAGTGCCTGGCGAACATCGACCCGGTGCTCTGCCAGCAGGTCGCCGCCGGGCTGGGCCTGCCCGCGCCGGCGCCGACCATCGAGCTGTCCGAGGTCACCCCGAGCCCGGCGCTCTCGCAGGTCGGCCAGCAGTGGCCGGCGGACGGGCGGCTGGTCGGCATCGTCGTCGACGACACCGACAGCGACGGCGTGGCCGAGGTGCGCGAGGCGATCCTGGCCGCCGGCATGGTCCCGCTGATCATCGCGCCGCACGGCGGCAAGGTGGGCGCGCTTACCGTGCAGCGGACCTTCGCCACCGCCCGCTCGATCGAGTTCGACGCGCTGCTGCTGGCCGCCGCGCCGGTGCCGGCTCCGGACGCGGTGCCGGCCCGCGACGAGAAGGCCGGCGCGCCGCGGACCGCGGCCCTGGACCCGCGGGTGAACCTGCTGGTCGACGAGTGCTGGCGGCACGCGAAGGCGATCGGCGGGTGGGGCCCGGGCGCGGAGCTGCTGCAGCGGATCGGGCTTGCCGAGACGCCGGGCGTGGTCACCCACGACACGGCCGCCGGAGCGCTGGCCGCGGTGCAGCAGTTGATGGCCTCGCACCGGGTCTGGGAGCGGTTCCCGGCCACGGTCGGCTGACCGGGGCTCTCCGGGACCACTCACGTGGAAGGGTCCGGCGATCACCGTCGCCGGGCCCGCCCCGGGGAGCAGCGGCCGGTGGCCACGGCGTACGACGTCGATCCGCCGAATTTGATCGTGATTTGCTGCTGGCGGCCTGGGGAGGCGGCGATGGGGAAGCGGTTGCGGCGAAGCGTGCTCACCAAGCCGGGACTGACCCGCCGCCGCTCCGGGCGCGGCTTCCGCTATCTGGACACGGACGGGGCTCCGGTCAAGGACGCGGAGACCCTGGAGCGGATCAAGAGCCTGGTCATCCCGCCGGCCTGGAAGGACGTCTGGATCTGCCCGGACCCGCGCGGGCACATCCAGGTGACCGGCATCGACGCCGCGGGGCGCAAACAGTATCGGTACCACCAGGACTGGCGGACCGCCCGGGACGAGGAGAAATTCGATCGGGTACGGGAGATCGCCGGTCGCCTGCCGCGGATGCGCGACCGCCTCTGCGAGGACCTGACCGCCGGCCGCGGCCTGACCCGGGAACGGGTGCTCGCGGCCATCGTGCGGCTGCTCGACCTCGGGATGTTCCGCATCGGCGGGGACGGCTACGCCAGCCGGGAGGAGGATCCGTCGTACGGTCTCTCCACGCTGCGGCCGGAGCACGTTCGCCAGGTCAAGGGCGAACTGATGCTGAAATTCCCCGGCAAGTCGGGCGTCGAGCACTCCCGGGTCGTCGAGGACGGCGAGGTCGCCGAGGTGCTCTCCACGCTCAGACGGCGCCGCAAGGGGCAGGACCGCCTGTTCGCCTACTGGAATCCGGCCGGCAAGTGCTGGCAGGAGATCCGCGCCGACGCGGTGAACGACTACCTCCGGGAGATCAGCGGCGCCCCGATGACCGCCAAGGACTTCCGCACCTGGCACGGCACCGTGACGGCCGCCACCGAACTCGCCGAGGCCGGGCCGCAGCCGACGAAGACCAAGCGGCGCAAAGTGGTCGCGCGGGCGATGCGGGAGGTGGCCGACAAGCTCGGCAACACCCCGGCGGTGGCCCGCGCCTCGTATGTCGACCCCCGCCTGCTGGAGAAGTACGAGGACGGCGAAGCGCCGGAGCGTGGCGATGAACGCGAGGTTCGCAAGCTGCTCAAGGACGCCACCTCCTAGCCGACGAAGCCGCGTGACGAATCGGCCGGATTCTCGTCCCGGCGGCTGACCCGCATCCTCGCCGTTTCCTCTGGGCGCCGGCTACGGGCCTACGGCTGGTGCTGTGAAGTGCGTCGCGGGGTCGAGGCGCTGCCGACCGCCGGCCGATTGGGGACGGTCAGAGGCGGGTGGCGGTTCGGATCAGCGCGGCCAGGGCGCGCGAGCGGCTGTGCGGAGGCCAGGCGATCAACGTGGTGACCAGCGGGGCGTCCAGCACCGGAACGGCGACCAGATCGTCTCCGCGCAGCTGAACCCTGACCGACTCGGGAAGGATCGTGCACGCCCGGCCCAGCGAGATCAGCTGCAGCAGCTGGGTGCTGTCGCGGACCTCCGGGCCCGGCCCCTCCGGATAGGTCCCGTCCGGCCGCGGCCACCGGGGCATCGGCAGGCCCGGCAGGTCGGTGATGTCCGCCATCCGCACGTGCGGGCGGGTGGCCAGCGGGTGACCGGCCGGCAGGATCACCACCTGGCTCTCGGTGCCCAGCTCCTCGGTGTCGAACCCGGCCGTCGAGTCGAACGGGTGGTGCAGCAGCGCCACGTCGGCCCGCCCGTCGCGCAGCAGGCGTTCCTGCTCGGCGATGCCGCACAGGAGCACTTCGACTCCGACGGCGTCGGGCTCACCGGCGTACGCGTCGAGCAGTTTCGCCAGCAGCTCGGCCGAGGCGCCGGCCTTCGCGACCAGCACCAGCCCGGCCTGCCCGGACGCGGCCCGGCGGGTCCGGCGCTCGGCGGCCTCGACCGCGTCGAGCGCCGCCCGCGCCTCGCGCAGCAGCACCGCCCCGGCCTCGGTCAGCGTCACGCCGCGGCTGTGCCGTTCCAGCAGATCTACCCCGAGCCGCCGCTCCAGCTGGCTGATCGCCCGGGACAACGGCGGCTGCGCGATCCCCAGCCGCTGGGCGGCCCGCCCGACGTTCAGCTCCTCGGCGACCGCGACGAAATACCGCAGCTCCCGCGTCTCCATGCCGAGAAGGCTATACCCGTGCGGTATGGCGGCCCCACCCGATCGGTGTTGGTCCATCGATCCTGCCGCGGACAGGATCAATGCATGAGTGAGGGAACGATTGCGCTGGTCACCGGCGCGAACAAGGGCATCGGGTACGAGATCGCGGCCGGCCTCGGCGCGAAGGGCAGCACCGTCGGCGTGGGCGCGCGGGATCCGCAGCGACTCGAGGAGGCGGTGGCGAAGCTGCGGGCCGCCGGAGTGGACGCGTTCGGCGTGCCGCTGGACGTGACCGACGACGCGAGTGTGGCCGCCGCCGCGCGACTGATCGGGGACCGGTTCGGGCGCCTCGACGTGCTGGTCAACAACGCGGGGATCACCGGCGGCGGCCCGCAGGAGCCGACCGTCGTGGACCCGGCGATCATTCGTACGGTCGTGGAGACCAACGTCATCGGCGTCATCCGGGTCACGAACGCCCTGCTGCCGCTGCTGCGCCGGTCCGCGTCGCCGCGGATCGTGAACATGTCGAGCTCCGTCGGCTCGCTGACCCGACAGTCGACGCCGGGTGCGGAGAGCGGGCCGATCGCCGCGGCGTACTCCCCGTCGAAGACGTTCCTGAACGCGGTGACGGTGCAGTACGCCAAGGAGCTGGCGGACACGAACATCCTGATCAACGCGGCGTGCCCGGGGTACTGCGCGACGGATCTGAACGGCTTCCGCGGCTACCGCACGGCGGAGCAGGGCGCGGCGACGGCGATCCGCCTGGCTACTCTCCCGGACGGCGGCCCGACGGGCTCGTTCTTCGAGGACGCCGGCGTCGTCCCCTGGTGACCGCTCAGGTCCTGGCGATCCCAGCCGGGTTGCTCACCTCGCGGAACCTCGTCCGGCGGTGCTCAGGTCGTGGCGATCTCAGCCAGCGGGGCGCCGGGTGCGGTGGCACCGGCCGGTGGTGCGCTGGGCGTGGGACCGAGCCCGTACCTGGCGCCGTCGGCCCGGTGGCGGGACAGCGCGAGGCCGGCTGCCACCGCCAGGATCACCAGGGCGATCAGAACCTTGACGAACCAACGGCGTTTCGCCTTCGGCGACCTTGCCGGCACGTGTCCTCCCGGGTGGGCTGGTGTTCGGGGCACTCTATGGGCGACCCGGACACCTCGCCGTCATCTGACCGAAGGGCTGGCACGAAGCCGGTACGCCCGGATCGGGTCGAACGCACGGCCGGCCGCATCGGATGTCTGCTGGGCCGGCTCAGGGGCGCGGGCGGCGGCGCCGCTCGAAGCCCGGCATGGTGATGTGCGGGTCGAGGTCGTCGCCCGAGGACACCTGCGAGGCCAGGCGCTGGGTGAGGCGGCGCAGGCCCGGCCGTCGGCGGCCGCCGGCGTCCGGGACCTCCGGCTGGCTCAGCTGCTCGGCCATGTCGCCCATCGAACGGGCGATCTCCTCGAACGGGATGTAGAGCGCGCGGTTCGCGGCCGAGCCCAGGTACTCGAACGGCTCGGAGCCGGCCATCGCGATGAAGCGGACGCCGAGCATGTCCAGATTGCGGTAGGCCGCCGCGTCCAGCATGCAGACGACGTGACGGACCTGCCAGCGGTGGCCGGCGTTGATGAACGCGCGGTACAGCATGCCGCTGACGGTGAGGCCGTTGCGGTCGGCACGGTAACGGGGGAGGACCGCGAGCGTGGCGTATTCCCAGATCTTGCCGCCGTCGTGCAGGCCGTGCATGTCGACGATCTCGGACAGCGAGCGGCCGATCAGCTCGGGCGCGTCGTCCAAGGTCTTGCCGCCACCCTCGATCGCCCGCGCCGCGCCGGCCGGCATGCCGGTCTCCCGGTCGAGGATCAAGAACAAATAGCTGTGCTGTTCGTACGGCCCGTACTCGGCGAGCATCGCGGTTGCGTCCAGCCCGAACGACTCCTCGAACACCATGCGCTCGACAGTGCGCGCAACGTCGGCCATCGGGTCGGTGGTGGCGAGCGCCAGGGCGACGAAACGGTTCGGCGAGGTGTGCCCGCTGAGCGCCTGGGCGCAGAGCTGACGAAGGGTGGCGTCGTCGAGAGCGTAGGACATCTGGGGGACTCCTTGGGGATGCCAGGAAGGGGATGACCTGGCATAACGGTGGAATCGGACTTATGCAGCATTGGTCAGAACTTAGAACATGTCAAGAAATTAAGAATCACATCCGCTTCTGGTCAAGCTTGCGCTATATGCCCAGGGCATCGCCGGGTGGTCGGCCCGATCAGCGGGTGATCGGTCGGCAATTCCCGGGCATGGACGAGCTCATGGCGGGTAGTCGGCGCGGCATGACGACATCGACCACCCCCGCTTCCGGGATCGCGCTGCCGGGGATCGTGCTTGGTGTGGGACTCGGCGGGTTCGTGGACGGCATCCTGCTGCACCAGCTCCTGCAGTGGCACCACCTGCTGAGCACCAGATATTCCGTGGACACCGTCGACGGGCTGCGGATGAACACGTTCGCCGACGGGCTCTTCCACACCGTGACGTGGCTGGCCGTGCTGATCGGAATCGGTCTGCTGTACAACCGCATGACGGCGGACCGCCGGCAGGTGTGGGGCTCCCGGACGCTGTGGGGTTGGATGCTCGTCGGCTGGGGCCTGTTCAACCTGGTCGAAGGACTGATCGACCACCAGATCCTGGGGATCCACCACGTGCACGGCGGTCCGCAGCAGCTGTGGTGGGACCTCGGGTTCCTCGGGTTCGGGGCGGTGCTCGTCGGCTTCGGGTGGCTGCTGCGCCGGTGAACCACGCTCATCACCCCGACGGCGGGCTGCTCCTGCTGGGCAGCGCCACCCTGGCGGTCACTTATGAATTGTTTGCGACCGTACGGGGCGACTGGTCCCGTCGGCGGACGATGTCGTTCCTGGCCGGGTGCGCGCTGCTCGTGGTCGCGCTCACCTGGGACGGCGATGGTTTTCGGGCACACATGGCCGTACACCTGACGATCGGAATGCTCGCGCCGCTGGCTCTGGCCCTCGGCGCGCCGGTGACCCTGCTGTTGCGGAGCATTCCGCGTCCCGCCGGTCGTGCGGTCGGCCGGCTGCTGGCCCGCCTGCGCGGAGTGGCCAACCCGGTCGTCACGCTGCTGCTCAACCTGGGTGGGCTCACAGTGCTCTACTTCACGCCGCTGTACGCCTGGACCACCCGGCATCCGGGGGCGCAGCTACTCGTGCACGTCCACTTCCTACTTGCCGGGTACCTCTTCGCGTGGGTGGTCGCCGGCCCGGATCCCGCGCCCCGCCGACCGTCGGTTCCGGCGCGGCTGGTGGCGCTCGGGGTGGCGATCGCCTTCCACGCGGTCGTTTCTCAGATGATGTACGCCGGGGTGTTCGTCGACCTGCCGGTGCCCGTCGCCGAGCGCGAGGCCGGGGCGACGTTGATGTACTACGGCGGGGACATCGCGGAGTTGCTGCTCGCGGTGGCGCTGGTCAGCGGCTGGCGAGTCAGGCGGCGGTGGCCCCGGGGGCGGGCGGTGGCCGGGCCGGTCGTGTGAGGATACTCGGCATGTCGGTGCGCGCGTTGAGCTTCGGTCCGGTGGCAGAGGCGTACGAGCGGTTCCGCCCGGGATATCCCGAGGAGCTGTTCGACCTGGTGATGGCGTACGCGGGCCACCCGGTCCGCACGGCTCTGGAGATCGGGGCGGGGACGGGCAAGGCGACTCGGCTGTTCGCGAGGCCGGGGATCACCGTGACCGCCACCGAACCGGATCCGGCGATGCTCGCCGAGCTGCGCAAACACGTGCCGCCCTCGGTGCGGGCGGTGCGGGCGGCGCTCGAGGACCTGCCGGCCGGCGGGCGTCGTGACCTGGCTGGCGGGAGTCGCGAGCGGGCCGGTGAGAGCCGCGAGATGGCTGGCGAGGACAGCCGTGGCCGGTCTGGCGGCGAGAGTCGCGCTCTGTTCGACGGTGGGCGTAACCATCTGTCCGACGGCGAGAGTCGTGGTCTGTTCGCCGGCGGCCGTAATCATCTGTCCGACGGCGAGAGTCGTGGTCTGTTCGACGGCCAGCATCGTGATCCGGTCGGCGGTGAGCGTCATGATCTGTTCTATGTGGCGGCGGCGCTGCACTGGACGCGGCCGGAGGGCCGGTGGGAGCGCATCGCCGGTCTCCTGAGGCCGGGCGGCGTCTTCGCCTCGTGCGGCGGGCCGGTCCAGTTGGCCGATCCCGCTGTGGCGGAAGCGGTCCGGGCGGCTCGCGCGCCGTTCCTGGAGACCGATGAGCTCCCGTCCCCGGACGGCACACCGCCGGAGCAGGAGATGCAGTGGCCGGGAACGGAGCTGGAACAGTCTCCCCTGTTCGAGGACGTCCGCCAAGTGACGATCGGCCGGCGACTGACGGTGAGCTCCCGCGATTACGTCGGTCACCTGTCCACTGTCTCCGCCTACCTCACCCTGCCGCCGGCCCACCGCGCGGAGGTCTACCGGCGGATCCTCGCGGCCGTCCCGGACACGCTGGAGCTCACCGCCGACATCGTCGTCCACCTCGCCCGCCGGGTCTGAGCCGTTCCGGCTCGCGCTCCCGCGCCCACTTTGGCTCGCCGCACCCGGCGCTGCCCGTTCGTGCTCGCGCTGCCCGTTCGTGCTCGCGTTGCCCGTTCGTGCTCGCGTTGCCCGTTCGTGCTCGCGTTGCCCAACTCGTGCTCGTGCTGCCGCTCCTGTTCGCGCTTGTGCTCGTGCTCGCGCTCCGAGTCGGCTTCCGCTCCGTCCGCTCAGGCTCGCGCTCTGGTCTCCTTCGTCAGACGCGGGTGGGGAGCGGGCCACCGTTGTAGGTGACGGCGTCCATGAAAGCCGCGATCAGGTCCAGTTCGGTATCGTGGTGATCGGCGTAGAACCGGTGCAGATTCAGCACGATCCGTTCCGCGTCCGCCCACCCGGCGAACTCGCCCAGCTCGACGGCACGAGCCGCCTCCAGCGGTGACAGCCCCCGCTCGATGCCGGCTGCGCCGGCCTGCAGGACGAGGCGGTAGTACCGCCGATGCTCGTCCAGCACCCGCGAGATGTCGTCACCGCTCAGGATCGGCCCGTGCCCCGGAACGATCACCTCGGCCCCGAACTCGGCCAGCCAGTCGACCGCCGCCAGCGCACCCTGCACCGACCCCATGAACACCAGCGGCGTCAGCCCGGCGAAGACCAGGTCCCCGGTGAACAGCACCCGCACGTCCGGCACCCAGGCGATCAGGTCGCCGGTCGTGTGCGCCGGCCCGCCCGGGTGCCGCAGCTCCACCCGCCGCTCACCGACGTGCACGGTGAGGGCGTCCGCCACGGTGACGTCCGGCAACCGCCGTTCCACGTCGCCCCAGTCTGGCACCGGCGCCCAGAACGGCGGACACCCGTCGATGATCGGATCGCTCCGCAGCCCTTCCCGCATCTTCTCCTGCCCGATGATCACTGTTTCCGCGGGAAGAAGACTGTTGCCGTACGTATGATCCCCGTGCTGATGCGTGTTGACCGCCAGCTTCGGCAGCCGCCCGGCAGCCGCCCCCAGCGCATCCAGGAACCGCCGCGCCCGCGTGGCGGTCGCGCAGGTGTCCACCACGAGCTGCCCCGCCGCGGTGGTGACCGCTCCAGCGTTGTTGAGCCACCACGAGCCGTCCGGTTGCACCCAGGCATGAATACCGGGCCGCACCTCGATCAGCTCGGCCGAGTCCTCCGTTGCGTTCATGCCGAGAGGCTACCGCGTGCCTAATGCCCCGTTTATGACCCTCCTGTCCTTATCGAGGTGGTTGATTCGGCTACGCGCGCTGCTGTCATTCCGGCTGCGCGCGCCACTCCCGCCCTGGCTGCGCGCGCCACTCCCAGCCCGGCTGTACCCGCTACTCCCGCTCGGGCTGTATCCGCTACTCCCACTCCGGCTGCGCGTGCTGAGCCAAGCCCAGCCCGAGACCCCGCCGAGTCCCAGGCATCCATCGAGTGAACGGTGCCCTGCCGCGCGCCTCGGGCCGTGCCGGGGCGCGCCTTGGGCGGCGCCCGGGTGTGCCGGTGGCGCGCTGGACGCGTGCCTCGGCTGGTGCTGGACACCGCGCCCCCCGGCTGGTGCTGGACACCGCGCCCCCCGGCTGGTGCTGGACGCCGCGCCCCCGGCCTGCGCCGGACACCGCGTCTGGCGCGGCGTCCCTGGGCCACGCTTGGTTATGCGCCCCTGATTGACTCAACCGCGGCCCGGACCGGTAGGGCAGAGCGCGTGGCGGATGCGCGGAAGATGGAGGTCGCCGGTCCCTGGGCGTGCCGCGGCTGTCGGCATGTGCCGGGCCTTGAGTGCTCGCCAAGGTGCCGGTGCGCGGAGTCGTCACAGGTCGGCCTGGGAGAGGCGGAGGGCGGGCGCCCGCAGCATCCGCCTGGTCGGCAGCGCGCCGGCCACCAGCGCGAGCATCAGGCACAGCCCGACCACGCCGGCGATGACCGGCCACGGCACGACCAGCGGAACCTCTGCGCCGGTCTGCTCGCTCAAACCTGCCCGGACGGCCAGGAGAGCTCCGAACGCGACCAGCCCGCCGAGCACCGCACCGATAGCCACGACCAGCGCGGACTCGGCTGCGACATACCCGGCCACCTGCCGCCGCGTCGCCCCGGCCAACCGCACCACCCGCAAGTCGGACGCGCGTCCCTGAGCAGCCATCAACAGCGTGTTCGCGACCGCGATAGCGCCGTAGCCGGCCGAGACCCCGATCAGCATGAGCGTGAACAGCCACACCAAATGGTCCTCGGCACTGTCCGCCTCGGCGGCCCACGTCCTCACGTCGATCACCCGCGCGCCAGTGCCGGCCGGAACCTCGCGGTCCAGATACACGGCAGAGGTCAGCGCGGAGGGGTCGTGTCGCCGCACCATGTCGCGGGACATCAGGAGATCACCGCGGATCGACCCGTCGGCGACGACCCCGACGACTCGCAGGGCGATCTGCCGCCCGTCGGCGAAGGTGACCGGACAGGCCGCACCGGGCTGCAGATGCGCAGACTCCGTGACCACCACGGTGTCCGGGTCCCGAAGGCCATCCAGGCCGCCCATGATCACCCGCGCGCTCCGATCGGCCTGGGCGAACGCGGCCGGATCAACGCCGAGACCGCTCAGCGCGCGCAGGTCCGCTCCGAACGCTGTGGTCGGCAGGATTGCCGCTCCGGACACGGCGGTCACGGCGGCGTCGGACAGCCCCGGCGTACGGTCCGGCACCAACACACGGCCAGCCGCCACGTCCGCCTGCCGACCCGCCGCATACGCCGCCGTGGACGTCCGTACCATGCCGGAGACCAGCACCGCGAACGCGACGGTCAGCAGCACCGGAGCGGCCGTGGACGCGGTACGCCGGGCGGAGGTCAGCGCGCCCTCACGAACCAGCAAACCGATCGCTCCGCCGCCGGCCCGCACCGGAAGCCGCCACAGCCGCACGACCAGCGGTATCACCGCGGGCGCAACGGCAACCATCCCGGTGACCAGGGCCATCGCCGCGTACAGCGCGAATGTCGCACCATCCTGGGCGTCGTCCGATCCGGCCGCACCGATTGCCAGCGCGACACCGACCGCGACCAGCGAGGCACCCGTGATCCAGCGCAACCGTCCCATCGGACGCTGCTCGACGGCCGCCTCACGCAGTGCCTCCAGCGGCCGCACCCGTGCAGCTCGGCGAGCCGCAGCCCAGGCGCCGGCCAGCGCGACCAGCGGACCGAGCAGAAGCCCGCCGAGGATCGGGAGGGGGTGGTACCGGATTTCGTATGTCGCCGGCTCGAATCCCGCATCGATGAGAAGCCGGCCCACCAGCGGGGCCACCGCGGCACCCGTGATGGCCCCGAGAACCGCACCGGCTCCGCCGACGAGCAGCGCTTCGCCGTACACCATCCGCCGCACCTGGCGGGGCGTCGCACCGACCGCCCGCAGCAGGCCCAGCTCACGCCGGCGCTGCGCGACGGTGAACGCGAACGTCGACGCGACGACGAACACCGTCACGAACCCGGCGAGCGCCGCGACCCCGGTGAGCACCTGCATGCCGATCCAGCGGGTGCGGGCGTCCTCACGCGGTTCGAGGGCGCCGCGAGCGTCACCGGTCAGCACCGTGCCTGCGGCGCCGACGATCCCGCGAGCGGCTGCCGCCACCGAGCCGGCGTCCGTACCCGGCGTGAGGACCAGGCCGATCGCGCGCACTCCGGGCGCCAGTTGGGCGGCCACGTCGTCGGGCACCAGATAGTCGGGCCGATCGGCCAGTCCGGTGACCGTGTGCGGCACCGGGCCCTTCGCTGTCAGCAGCGTGATCGCGGCTCCCGGCTGGAGTCCCAGTGACTCGTCCACCACCACATCGCCCGGCTGCCGTGGCGGCTCACCCGTCACCAGGCGCACACCGCCGAGACGGGCCGACGACCAGCCATGTCCCTGAACCGCGTCCTGGGCCGGCCTTCCGTCGATCACGGCCTGGGCGTAGAAGGAGCGGTCCGCGACGGCTGCCGCGACCCCGGGCAGGCCCGAGAGCCGTTTGCTCATCTCTTCGGCTCTCGTCCCCGGCCACGGGATGGTGGGCGGGAACGGGTCAGCCGGAGTGTGGCTCTCCGGCGCTTGGACGATGACCGCCGCACCCGCCAAACGGTCAGGAATCTTCGGCCGGCCCGCGACGAGCAGCAGCAGGGCAAGCGTTACCAGCGCGATCCCGATAACCACGGCCACCAGCGCACCGGCTGCCCGGCGGAGCCTCAGCACGATTTCTCCACCAGGTGTGCGGTGCGGGCCGCGATCTGCTCAGGCGCCAGGGGCCCCCGGACGTCGTCGGCGATCCGGCCGTCCGAGAGGAACACGACCCGGTCGGCACGGGCGGCAGCGACCGGATCGTGGGTCACCATCACCACCGTCTGATGGTGCTCGTCGACCAGTCTCCGCAGCAGATCCAGGATGTGCCGCGAGGTCACGCTGTCCAGCGCGCCGGTCGGCTCGTCGGCGAACACCACCGCGGGCCGGCTGATCAGCGCCCTGGCCATCGCGACCCGCTGCTGTTCGCCTCCGGAGAGCTCGCTCGGGCGGTGCCGGAGGCGGTCGGCCAGGCCGACCTCGGCGAGGGCGGCGGCGACGGCGCCGGGTGCTGGGCGACGCCCGGCCAGCCGGGCCGGCAGCGCCACATTCTGCTCGGCGGTCAGCGAAGAGACCAGATTGAACGACTGGAACACGAAGCCGATCCGGTCGCGCCGCAGCCGCGTCAGCTGGTCCTCCGTCAGACCGCCGAGCGAGACGTCGTCGATGGTCACCGAGCCGCTGGACGGGCGGTCGAGGCCGGCCGCGCAGTGCAACAAAGTAGACTTGCCCGAACCGGAGGGACCCATCACCGCGGAGAACGTGCCACGCTCGAAGGCAACCGATACGCCGTCGAGCGCGACCAATCGCCGCTCGCCCGTGCCGTAGGTGGCGCGGATGTCCTCCAGAACAACCGTCTGCGTCGTCATGCCGGAAACGATGCCGGGACGGGGCCGGGTCGCGCGTCGGACCGGGATTGACACTTTCCGTTCCACCCAGCGTGGTACGCCGTACCTCCGAATCGTCCTTCGTCATCCCTGGGGATGACGGCTCGCGGGCCGACGCGCGGCGCCTCCGCGGCCGCTACCGTCTTGCGCATGGATGCCGCCCAGCTGATCAGGCGCCTCCGCCCGGCCGAGCTCTACGGACTCGACGCCGTCGCGGCGGCGGTCGTTGTACTGGTCTCGTTCGCCGGTGCGCTGGCCGAGCCGACGGACGGCCGCCCGGCCGAGCCTGTCTGGGTCTCGGGGCTCACCGCCCTTGCCATCGGGCTTCCGGTCGTGGTCCGCCGTCGCTGGCCCTTCCCGGTGGCCATCGCCGTCACGCTCGCCGCCTCCCTCGCGCTGGCCTTGGAGTTCATCCCGTCCTTCGCCGCGCCCGGTCCGGTCGGTGCTCTCGCCCTGGCCTTCTACACCTTCGGCACGGCTGTGCGGGACAGCCGAGCGTTCCTGATCGTGGCGATCTGCTCCTTCTTGGTCAGTGCCGGAATGGGCGGGCCGGCGCTCTACGCCGGCCAGAGCCTCCCGCCGGACGGACCGCCGGCGTTCCTGACGGCGATCTTCGGGGGTCTGGTGATCGCGCCGTCCGCGATCCTGGGTTTTGCGATCGGTGAGCGCAGAGCGCAGAACACCCAGCGCAGCGAGCAGCTCCGGCGCGAAGCGGCGATGGAGGAACGGCTCCGGCTGGCCCGCGAGCTGCACGACGTCATCGCGCACACGATGACGCTGATCGTGGTCAAGGCGTCGATCGGCAACCACGTCGCGGAGTCGGATCCGGCCGAGGCCCGCGACGCCTTGCAGATCATCGAGAAGACGGGACGATCCGCGATGTTCGAAGTGCGCAAGGTGCTCGACATGCTGCGCGAGGACACGCCGTATGCGCCGACGCCCGGGCTCGACGACCTGCCGAACCTGGTCGAGTCGGCCTCACTGGGCGACGCCCGGGTGACACTCACCGTGGACCCTCCGGAGGGCGCGGCACGGGACGCGATATCCCCGTCGCTTCAGCTGGCGGTGTATCGGATCGTGCAGGAGGCGGTGACCAACGTGGTCAAACACGCCGCGCCGGCCCACTGCCAGGTCACCGTGGTGGTGGGTCCCGACGACGTACGCGTGGAGGTCAGCGACGACGGGAAACAGCCGCCGCGGGCCAGCAGTGGCGGGCACGGGCTGATCGGGATGCGTGAGCGGGTGGCGCTGCACGGAGGGACGTTCAGCGCCGGGCCGCGCGACGGCGGAGGGTTCTGCGTGACCGCGCTCCTGCCGGTCAGCGGATCGGCGTCCTGAGGTGGCGCGTAATGGTACGGGCGGATGGTGCGGTGTCGACAGTGACCGATGTTGTGGAAGGGGGTGATCGCCCGATGATCCGGGTCTTGATCGTGGACGACCAGGCGTTGCTGCGCGGTAGCTTCCGGGTGCTCGTGGACTCCGCCGGAGACTGCACCACGGTGGGGGAAGCGGGTACGGGCACGGAGGCGGTCCGGGTAGCCGCCGAGACCCGCCCGGACGTGGTGCTCATGGACGTGCGGATGCCGGACCTCAACGGGATCGAGGCCACCCGTCTGATCGCCGGTGATCCCAAGCTTGCCGGCGTGCGGGTGTTGATGTTGACGACGTTCGACCTGGACGAGTACGTGTACGGGGCGTTGCGGGCCGGCGCGAGTGGCTTCCTGCTCAAGGACACTCCGCCGGCTGAGTTGCTGAGGGCCATCCGGGTCGTCGCGGCGGGGGAGGCGTTGCTGGCGCCGAAGGTGACCCGGAAGCTGATCTCGGAGTTCGCCCGCCGGCCGCAGTCGGAGCGGCCGATCCCGCGCCGCCTGGACGGCGTGACCGAGCGGGAGCGGGAAGTGCTCACCCTCATCGGCCGCGGGCTGTCGAATGCGGAGATCGCCGAGCACCTGGCCTTGAGCCTGGCCACCGTGAAGACGCACGTCGGGCGGATCATCGCGAAACTCGAGGTGCGTGACCGGGCCCAACTCGTAATCGTCGCCTACGAGACGGGGCTGGTCGCTGTGGGCGCTTGAGTAGGGGCAAGGGTTGGTGGGCGGCGTGGGCGTTTGGGTGGGGGATGCGGTTGGCGTGGGCGCTCGGTAGGGGAGGCGGCTGGCGGGCGGCGTGCGATGTGGTGCAGGAGAGGGGGGTGTCAGGTGAAGACCGGGGCGATGTCCCACCCGGGAACCGTGATTGTTGTCGTACCAGAAAGGAATCGCAGTAGATTTTATTGGCTTTTTCCGGCGCGCTGCGGCTGGCAGGATCAGCTCATGCGTCGAATCTCCCAGCGAATTTCTGGAATTGCGGAATCCGCCACCCTGGCCGTTGATGCGAAGGCGAAGGCGTTACGGGCGGCTGGGCGGCCGGTCATCGGGTTCGGGGCCGGTGAACCGGATTTCCCGACGCCCGACCACATCGTCGAGGCCGCCGCCGAGGCCTGCCGTGACCCGCGCAACCACAAGTACACCCCGGCCGGCGGCCAGCCCGCGCTGCGGGAGGCGATCGCGCATGCCAGCGCCCAGCCGATCGACGCCGGGCAGGTGATCGTCACCAACGGTGGGAAGCAGGCCGTCTACCAGGCGTTCGCTACGCTGTTGGATCCCGGCGACGAGGTGCTGATCCCCGCGCCGTACTGGACCACCTACCCGGAAGCGGTCCGCCTTGCCGGTGGCGTCCCGGTCGACGTGGTCACCGACGAGTCGACCGGGTATCGGGTCGGCGTGGAACAGTTGGAAGCGGCGCGGACGGCGCGGACGCGTGTTCTGGTGATGTGTTCGCCGTCGAATCCGACCGGCGCGGTGTATTCCCGGGAACAGCTCGCGGAAATCGGCGGATGGGCTGCCGAGAACGATCTGATGGTGGTCACCGACGAGATCTACCAACATTTGGTGTACGGAGATGCCGAATTCCACTCGATGCCCGTGGTGGTGCCCGAACTCGCCGACCGGACGCTCGTGCTCAGCGGCGTGTCCAAGACGTTCGCCATGACCGGCTGGCGGGTCGGCTGGATGTACGGGCCCCGTGACCTGATCGGCGCGGCGCTCAACCTGCAGTCCCACCTGACCTCGAACGTCTGCAACATCGCCCAGGCCGCCGCGCTCGCCGCGGTCACCGGGGACCTGTCCGCGGTGGCGCGCATGCGGGAGGCGTTCGACCGGCGGCGCCGCACCATCGTGGAAATGCTCAACGCCATCCCCGGCGTCGTCTGCCCGGAACCGCAGGGCGCCTTCTACGTCTACCCGTCCGTCAAGGGCCTGCTGCGCGGCCGGACCTCTGCCGAACTTGCCACCTTCATCCTCGACGAAGCCGAGGTCGCGGTGGTCCCGGGCGAGGCCTTCGGCACGCCCGGATACCTGCGATTCTCGTACGCGTTGAGTGACGCCGACCTCGTCGAGGGGATCACCCGCATTCAGAAACTGGTTCCTACCATGGGCGGGTGACGGAGTCGAAGGCGCGCCGCGGATCACCTCGAGGCAGCGGCACGCGTCCTCACCAGCGTGCGGCCGCGACTGTTCGGCATCGCCCCTACCGCATGCTGAGCAGCGCCTCCGAGGCCGAGGATCTGGCGCAGGACGTCTGGCTGCGCTGGCAGGCCTACGACCGTGCCATCGTACGGGCAGATCGGCGACATCCTGCAGTCCACCGAACCCGCCGTCCGGCATGGGCTCGGCGGCGCGCCAAAGCATCGTCGACGAAGCTCAGCGGCGACGAAGCTCAGCGGCGACGAAGCTCAGCGGCGACGAAGCTCAGCGGGGACAGAGCCCCAGCGGCGACAGGCGAAGCGCAGTGACAACAGGCGATGCGCAGCGGCGGCCGGGAGAGGCGCGGGCGGCGGGCGGTGTGCTCTGGTCGTACCCCGCAATCGGGTTTTGATCTCCAGAGCGCCCACCCGCCGCCCGCAAGCGGTCAGCGCCGTTTCTTCTTCCGGTCGCGCTCCAGGCCTCGCTCGCGGTCGGAGGCGATGTCCTCGGAGTACGTCGCACCACCGTCGGACTCGGGAGTCAGTGGCCGCGCACCGCCCTCCGGCGGCCCCGCCAGCGACTGCTCGCCGGCCGCGAGATGCGGGTACTTGAGGTCGAACGCGGGCCGCTCGGAGCGGATCCGGGGCATCTCGTGGAAGTTGCGCAGCGGCGGCGGCGTGGACGTGGCCCACTCCAGGGAGTTGCCGTGTCCCCACGGGTCATCGGCGGTGACGACCGGGCCAACCTTGTACGACTTCCACACGTTGTACGCGAACGGCAGCACCGACACGCCCAGGACGAACGCGCCGATCGACGAGATGGTGTTCAGCGTGGTGAACCCGTCTTCGGGCAGGTAGTCCGCGTAACGGCGGGGCATGCCCTCGTCGCCGAGCCAGTGCTGGACCAGGAAGGTGGTGTGGAAGCCGATGAAAGTCAGCCAGAAGTGCACCTTGCCCAGCCGGTCGTCGAGCATCCGGCCGAACATCTTCGGGAACCAGAAGTAGACGCCGGAGAAGACGGCGAACACGATCGTGCCGAACAGCACGTAGTGGAAGTGCGCCACGACGAAGTAGCTGTCGTGCACGTGGAAGTCGTTCGGCGGGCTGGCCAGCAGCACTCCGGTCAGGCCGCCGAGCAGGAAGGTCACCAGGAACCCGATGGCGAACAGCATCGGTGACTCGAAGCTGAGCTGGCCGCGCCACAGGGTGCCGATCCAGGTGAAGAACTTCATGCCGGTCGGGACGGCGATCAGATAGGTCAGGATGCTGAAGAACGGCAGCAGCACCTGGCCGGTGGCGAACATGTGGTGCGCCCAGACGCTCATCGACAAGCCGGCGATCAGGAGCGTGGCGGCGACCAGGCCCTTGTAGCCGAAGACCGGCTTGCGGCTGAAGACCGGGATGACCTCGGTGATGATGCCGAAGAACGGCAGCGCGATGACGTACACCTCGGGGTGGCCGAAGAACCAGAACAGGTGCTGCCAGAGCATCGGCCCGCCGGTGGCCGGGTCGAAGACGTGCGCGTTCAGCACCCGATCCGCGGCCAGGGCGAACAGGGCGGCGGCGAGCAGCGGGAACACCATGATCACCAGCAGGGTGGTGACCAGGATGTTCCAGGTGAAGATCGGCATCCGGAACATGGTCATGCCCGGCGCGCGCAGGCACAGGACGGTCGTGATGATGTTGACGCTGCCGAGGATGCTGCTCAGGCCGGTCAGCGCCAGGCCGACCACCCACATGTTGCCGCCGTATCCGGGCGAGTGCTCCCAGTCGCTCAGCGGCGTGTACGCGGTCCAGCCGAAGTCGGCCGCGCCGCTGGGCGTCAGGAACGCGCCCACCGCGATCAGGCTGCCGAGCAGGTACATCCAGTAGGAGAACGCGTTGAGCCGCGGGAACGCCACGTCCGGTGCGCCGATCTGGATCGGCACGATGAAGTTGGCGAAGGCGAACACGATCGGCGTCGCGAAGAACAGCAGCATGATCGTGCCGTGCATGGTGAACATCTGGTTGTACTGCTCGGGCGAGAGGATCTGCATGCCGGGCCGGGCGAGCTCTGCGCGGATCAGCAGTGCCAGGAAACCACCGATGGCATAGAACACGAACGACGTGACCATGTACATGATGCCGATCTGCTTGGCATCGGTGGTGCGCAGGATCCGGGTCAGTGCCGAGCCTCGTACCTGCCGACGGACCGGGTGCGGTCGGACAGGGGTCGGCCTCGGGGCGACGGTGGTCATCCAGCCTCCTCGGCTGCGCATATGGGGACCTAGTGCTCACCCTCTGTTATAGGCTTCAACTGTTCAATTCGTGGCAGATCGGCTATTCCTCTTTTGTCCGGAAGGGGGAGGGCATGCTGGAGGAGAAGGACCGCCGCGCCCTCGAGGACATCGAGCAGCGGCTGTGCGCCAGCGACCCGGCCTTCGCTCGGCGGATGGGCTCGCCGTCCGTCCCGTTCCCGACGGTCTCGGTGCTGTGCGTGCTGTCGTTCATGTCACTGCCGTTCGTGGGACTTTTCCTTGGCCCGCGGGCGGTGCTGGTCGCGATCAACGCGACAGCCGTCGTGGTGATGATGGTGCTCGTGTGGCGGGCCAGAGCATCGCGGTGATCAGGCGCTGCAACCGCGCGGCCAGCTCCGGCGCCTCGGCGCCGGCCAGCGGTTGCACCCGGCCGACCGCAGGACCGTACAATGGGCCGGCGGTGGAACGGCGATCAGGTGCTGTCCAGGTCGCCGCGCTGTTGCAGCGCGAACAGCAACGCCATGGCCGGGACGACCAGGAGCAGCGCGGCCCCCGCCACGATCGCGAGAGCCCAGAGTGTTGTGTCCGGAGCCGCGGCCTGGGTAATGCGCAGATGGCTGCCGAGTAGGTATGGATACTGTGCTACGCCCCATCCCAGCACGACCGTACCGGCGGCGCTGGCGGCCAAGGCCTGCAGCAGCCGGGGCGCCGCCCGGTGCAGTAGCGCCAGGCAGGCGAGACCGCATGCCGCCGACACGACGACCAGCGGCAGGCCCCGGGTGAGCAGCCCGTGGAAGAGGCGGTGGGCATCCGAGCGCAGGATCCACACACCGGCCACGGCCACCGCCCCGGTCACGACGGCGCAGCCCTGGGCACGGCGGCCGAACCAGCGCTGCAGTTCCGGTTCGGCCAACCGGCGCGCCTCGGCGGTGAGAAATACCGCGGCCACGAACGCGCACACCGCGACGGCGAGCACCCCGCCCAGCAGTGAGGTGGGATTGATCCAGCTGGTGATCGGATCGCCGTGGCCGTCGGCGGGGACACGCCCGGAGGCGATGCCGCCGGTCACGGTGCCGAGAAAGAACGGTGTGATGACCGAGGAGGTTGCGAAGGCGGCGCCCACGGCACGTTGCTGCTGGGTGTGGAGGACGACCTTGCGGAACGCGAAGCCGCTTCCGCGTACCACGATGCCGAGGGCGGTCAGGCCCAGCGGAATGTAGAGCGTCGTCATGATGGCGGCGAAGGCCTGCGGGAAGCCGGTCCAGAGCATGACCAGGCAGAAGATCAGCCACACGTGGTTCGCCTCCCACACCGGGGCGAGCGTCTGGTCGAGCAGATGCCGGGGGCCCTGGCCACGGCGGGCGCCGCCGGCGGTGAGGTCCCAGAGCCCGGCGCCGTAGTCTGCGCCGCCGAGGACGGCGTACGCGAGGACCCCGGCGAACAGGACGACGGCGGCGAAGGTGCTCACGACTGCTCCTGGATGACATCGTCGTGGGCTCGGGACGGCCCGTACGGCACATCGGCGCTGCCGGCGTTGCCCCCGGCGCGCCACCGCCGTGGCAGCAGCCGGAGAACGTAGAACGTGGCAGCACCGACGGCGACGTACAAGACGAGCGTGGCGGCGAAGAACAGCCAGAGGTTGCCCGACGTGGTGACCGCGTCGCGCGTCAGCAGGTAGCCCACGACCGTCCACGGCTGCCGGCCTACCTCCGTGACCACCCAGCCGGCCTCCAGGGCCACGACGGCGAGGATCCCGCTGACCGTGGTGGCCCGCAGAAACCATCTGCTGCGCGGTAGGTCGTGTCGCCGCCACCAGCCGAGGGCGTACCACGCCGAGAGCGCGAGCAGCGCGAAGCCGATGCCGACCATGACGTCGAACGCGAGGTGCACGACGGTGACCAGCCGGTCGGAGGGCCGCACGGCGGCCGGTATCGCCTCGAGGCCGGTGATCCGGGTGGACGGCTTGTAGCCGGAGAGGATCGACGCGCCCGACGGGATGTCGATCCCCCAGTGAACCTGGCCGTCGGCGTAGTAGCCGCCGAGGACTTCCGGCACATGGGTGCCGCTGCGCGCCAGCGCTTCAATGGCGGCGAACTTGGCCGGCTCGTAGTGGTAAACCTCCCGGGCCGCCACGTCACCCACGAAGATCTGCAGTGGCGTGGTGAGCGCCGCGACGGTGAGGGGGATGACCAGGCCGAGACGGTGGTAGTCGTCCCGGCGGCCCCGCAGTATTCCGGCCGCGTAGACACCGGCGATGATGAACCCCGCCACCATGTACGCGGCCAGCAGCATGTGAATGGCCTCGTACCAGAACGCCCGGTTGAAGACGACCGCCAGCGGCCGCACCTGCGTGACTCTGCCGTCGTGCAGAGTGAAGCCGCCGGGCTGGTTCATCCAGGCGTTCGCGGCCACCACGGAAAGGGTGCCGCCGATGCCGGACAGCACGACGGGCACCCCTGTCCAGAAGTGTGGCCAGGGGCGCATCCGCCGCCACCCGTAGACGTAGATAGCGACGAAGATCGCTTCGAGGAAGAAGAACAAGCCCTCGACCGCAAACGGGATGCCGTACGCGGCGCCATAGGTTCCCATCAGGCGCGGCCAGAGCAGCCCGAGCTCGAACGACAGCACGGTCCCCGAGACGGCGCCGACGGCGAACAGCACCGCCGCCACCTGAGACCAGCGGCGCGCCAGCAACAAGGCCTCCGCGTCGCCGCGTCGCAGCCCGCGGGCGTTCGCGATGAGCATCAAAAACGTGAACGCCACCCCGAACGGCACCAGGATGATGTGGAAGCCCAGCGTGAACGCCATCTGCTCGCGGGCGGGCAGCATCTGCGCCGGATCCTGCGCGACAACGGCGGCCGCCGGGAGCGCGGCCGGGGGCAACATCGCCATGGCGGCCCGCCTACCCCTCCGACGCCCAGGGAAACGTACCACCCGGGCCTTCTCCGATGACCTCGAGCTCGTAACCAGCGGCATTGAGACCTGCCAAGACGCCCGGAGCGGCAGCGATGGCCAGGCACACCCATGCGGCGGCGACCCGGCGACCCGATCTCAGCTCATGCTGGTCAGCAGCTCGCGGCAGGCGTTCTCGCAGGCGCGGCAGGCCTCGGCACAGATACGTCAGCTCAGCAACCATGTCCTCGCTCAGACAGGCATCAGCGCACGCCGTGCACGCCTCGGCACACGCGATCAACGCGTCGATCGCCCCGGCCGGAACTCGCCGTCGACGAACACCCTCGCCTGCAAGTCACCGCAGCGCTCGCCGAACTCGCCATGGCGATCTGACCACGCCACCTGGCCGGGCTGAACGCGTCTCCCGGTCGAACAACGCGACAGAGCCACGAGGCTCAATGTCCGGCACCGCGCCATAAGGGCATTGCATTTACTTAGATCGATACGTGATGGTACGAGGAAACGGCTAAGGTCAACTGGTGGCGATGATCGATCTCGGGGATCTCAGCCGACCGAATCGGGTCGTGACGGGCCGACAGCCAGCTGCCCGGCGATGGCGTGGCCTCGCCTTGGGCTTCGCCGTCACCGCCTGTCTCGGGACGTTGCATTCCGCGCCTACCGGTGAGCCGACCGTTCGCATGGCGTGGACGGCTCCCTCCACACGCACATTGCTCACTCAGGCCGACCGAGACACGGTATGGGCTCATCGGGCGGTGGACGGCGGTGGTGAGCTGACCGCGTACGAACTCGCCACCGGGCATGCCCGCTGGACCCGGCCGACGACTCCTGCGGCAGTCTCGGCCGGATGGTTCTCGGTGCTGCCCGATGCGGGGATCGTGCTGGTGCCGTCCGAGAACGGCAACACCGTCCTGGATGCCATGACCGGTGCACCGTTGTGGCAGTCGCCCGGCAGCACAGAAGCTCATACCGTGGGCACGGTGCTGCTGCGCGAGAGCGACGTAGAGGGCCGGTCCACCGGGCTACGGCTGGTAGGGGCCCGTGACGGCAGGACGATCTGGCAGCGGCCCATGGGAGGCATCGGGGGCGTCCAGGTCCGGTTCGGTGACGGTCGGCCGGGAGTCATCGCCGTGGACACCGGTGAACTGCTCATCCTGTTGCGGTACGACGACGGCACCCCGCTGATCAGCCGTCGCCTGCCGGACGAGGCCATCGACGAGCGGTACCTGTCCTTCGCCGGCGACAGTGTGCTCGTCCAGTTCCGTGCCGAAAGCGCGTTTGCTGTCACCGCGTTCCGGCTGGACACCTTGGCCGAGAGTTGGCAGGCCGAGCAGGCCGGAGGCGGTGCCCTGGACGGCTGCGGCCCGGTCGTCTGCCTGTCCGGCTCGAAGGGGATCGCCGGCCTCGACCCCGTAACCGGAGTGCAGCGGTGGGCGCTTCCCGCCGACTACGGCATCTGGTCCGTACTCGGGGACCGCATCGTGGCCTCCCACAGTCCGCGGACCTCCGACGAGGGCCGGCAACCACTGGTGTCGGTCATCGACGCGCAGACCGGACGGCGACTCGGCGACGAGGTACCCGGCCAGCCCGCGGTCTCCGTCATCGGCGACGGGCGCCTGCTGCTCCTGCGGCCCCGGCCCGACGACCCGGTGGGTGCCATCAGCGTCTACGACCTGGACGTCGCCACCGGCCGGAGCAAACTGATAGGCGAGGCCGACTACCAACTTCTCAACTCAGCGTACGAACTCGTCGGCCACCACCTGACCCGATTGCTCGACGGCCAGCTCCAGGTGATGAACGTCGGCTGACGAAGGCCATGGCTCGCGTGACATCGGTTCACACCTGGCTGACGGCTCTCGCCGACATGAAATCGCGGGTGTGCGGAGCGGACAGTTCGGCGGCTTGATGGCCTCGGGTGAGTGCTCCGGGTGTCCGGTCACCGGCGGCCAGCAACTGCAGCGCGTCGAATGCGTCCTGGTTGAGACCGGCAATGTCGATCAACACGTCGTGGCGGCGTTCGATGGCGTGGCGTAGTCGGCCGAGCACCGGTGGCGCTGCGCAGCTCGATGTCGCCACCACAGGCCAGGACCGGGTACCCGCCGCGCGCCTGATCGCGACGCCATCCGGCGATCCAGTCGGCGGTGACGAGCGGCCGGGTGGCGTGCCGATGCGCCCACCCGGCTCGCCATCGACCCGCTGCCCGGAGCGGAGGTAGAGAGTTTTTCTTCAGTATCCGGGCCGTTTGTCCGATGGATCTGACATGCCCGTACCGCGTCGCGCTCCGCGCCGGATCGACGTCCCGTCGGTCGCCGCCGTCGGGCTGCTCGCCTTCGAACTCGGCTGGTTCCTTATCGGTCTGGGACACGTCTGGTCGCACCCGATCATCGGCTGGCTGCCGTTGCCGATCCTGCCGGCGCTGGTCATCTACGAATGCCGGCGGCTCGCCCGCACGCGCCAGCTCGACGACGGCACCCGCCGGTTCTGGGGGCGGCTGGGGGTCGCCACCGCGATCCTGATCGTCGCCGTGTTCAGCAGCATGGAGGACGCGCTCGGTGGTCCGGTGCCCTCCCAGGACTTCAGCCCGCGCACGCTGGGCCTGTTCGGCCTGTTGCACGTCATCGTGCTGTGGGCGCTGCTGCGATTGCCGGCCTGGAAGCGGTCCGCCGGCGACTGGCTGCGGTTCGGCCTGGACACCGCGATCGTGCTGCTCACCGGCGGGGTACTGGCCTGGCGTTTCTGGTTGAGCCGGGTCGACTTCGGCGACGCGCCGACCGCCGCCCCGGCCACGCTTCTCATCATCGTCGTGGTGACGGTTGTCTCCCTGGTCACGATCGTCAAGCTGGCCTTCGCCGGGGCCGGGCGGCTGGACCGCGGGTCGCTGCACATCCTGTCGGCGGGCGTCGCGCTGTCCGCGGCCACCGGGGGCGTGGCGCCACTGCTGGCTGACCGGCCGTACCTCAGCACCACCATCCTCGGGGTCGCGTTATCCCAGGCCACCAGCGTGCTGGCGGCTCGGCGGCAGTGGCGGCGGCGGCACGCGCCGCCGGTCGAACGGTCCCGATCGCGACGGTTCAGCGTCCTGCCGTACCTCGCGGTGGGCGGGCTCTACTTCACCGTGCTCAACCAGGAGCTGCGGCAGGGCGGCACGGACACGGTGATCGCCAGCGCCGCGGCCGCGCTCACCTTGCTGGTGGTGGTCCGGCAGATCAGCACGTTGCGGGACAACTCGCGGCTGCTGGCGACGGTCGACGCCAATCTGCGGCAGTTGCGGGCGTACCAGAAGGAACTGGACCACCAGATCAGCCACGACCCGCTGACCGGGATCAGCAACCGCCGGGCGTACGTCGAGCGCCTCTCCGCCCGGCTCTCCGCGGGCGAACCGGTCGTCGCGGTGCTGCTCGACCTGGACGATTTCAAGGTGGTCAACGACCGCCACGGGCACGACACCGGCGACGCGCTGCTGTGCGCGATCAGCGCCCGGCTGCGGCAGAGTCTGCGCCCGCAGGACACGGTGGCCCGGCTCGGCGGCGACGAGTTCACCCTGCTGCTGCCCGGGGCCGGGCCGGCGGAGACCGACGAGGTGCTGCGCGAGCTGGTGTCCGCGGTGCAGCAGCCGATGATCGTGGGCGGCCGGGAGATGACCCCGCGGATCAGCGTCGGGGTCACCGCGAGCGCGCCCGGTGACTCCTCGGCGGAGTTGCTGCGCCGCGCCGACGTGGCGATGTATGCCGCCAAGCACGCCGGCGGCGGCCGGTGGACCTGGTACGACCCGATCATGGACGAGCGCGCGGACACCGACGCCCGGCTCGGCGCCGACCTGCGCCGGGCCATCGCCCGCGACGAGCTGTTCCTGGTCTACCAGCCGATCGTGGAGCTGCCGAGCGGCCGACCGGCCGGGCTGGAGGCGCTGGTCCGCTGGCGGCACCCGGAGCACGGGATGATCTCGCCGGCGCAGTTCATCCCGCTCGCCGAGCGCGACGGGCAGATCATCGAGGTGGGCCGGTGGGTGCTGGCGACCGCGATGCGGCAGATCGCCGACTGGCAGCGGGAGTACGGCGCCGACGCCCCGCGGAAGGTGTCGGTGAACGTCTCGGCCCGCCAGCTGAACGAGCCCGGCTTCCCGGACGAGGTGGCCGAACTGCTCGCCACGATCGGGCTGGATCCGGCGAAGCTGGTGATCGAGGTGACCGAGACGGCGGTGCTCGGCACCGGCGCCGCCCTGGACGTGGTGCGCCGGCTCGACGAGCTGGGCCTGAAGATCGCGCTGGACGACTTCGGCACCGGCCAGTCGTCGTTGAGCCTGCTCGTCGACACTCCGGTGAGCTGGCTGAAGGTGGACAAGTCGTTCGTCGACGGGGTGACCTCGGACAGCCCGCAGGCGGTGATCCTCGACGGGCTGATCGGGATCACCCGGGGCCTGCGGATCCAGGCGGTGGCCGAGGGCGTGGAGACCGCCGAGCAGGCCGAACGTCTGCACCGTGCGGGCTACCGGTTCGCCCAGGGGTATCACTTCGCGCGGCCGATGCCGGCGAGTGACGTGGCTCTCCTGCTCGATGGTCCCAGGCAGCGAGAAGCTCGACAATCTCAACTGGCTTAGTAGACAACGTGGGGGGATCGTCGAGCAGACTTCCGCCATGGACCTGACCATGGCGGAAGTCGGGCTCGGCGTCGGGACCACGGCGTCAGGGCAGACCTGCCGGCTCACGCCGTCACCGTCACCGACCCGGCCGAGCGAGAGGCGGTCCTCACCGCCATCGTCGACGACCTCAACCAGTCCCACGACCCCGGCACCATACGGCCGACGAGGTTGGCGGACTGGGCTGACAGCGAACTGACGCGCATCCATTTCGACTGAGGTCGTAGGACACGGGATGCCGTCGATGCGTCTTCTCTCATTCGGCATACCTCAACCACGGCGAAACGGGCCTCGACTCGGGTTCCGGCGGCGGCACCGCATCCTGCATCCGGCCGGGTTGTCGGTGGCCCGCTGGTATTGCCCGAGGTAGCCGTACTGCACGTCGCCGACGTCGGCCGAGTCGTACGGCACCCGACCATGCCCACGTTCGGCTATCCGGCGCTGCGGTCGGTGCCGTCTGCGTCCGGACCCGGGGTGTCCTGTCCGAGGCCCCGGCGGATCGCGATCTCCACGGGTGAATACGCGCCGTCGGCTCGCTCCAGTTCGTACGGCACGGCCGGCATCAGCGGCGGCTGGGCCATGAAGCGCGGCCGGACCCCATGGTGCGGTTGCGCCGCGTGCACCAGGAACGGGTGGCACAGGAAGACGTCGCCCGGGGCGCCGGTGGCGAGGGCGAGTGGCCGGTGGGCCGACGCCGCCACCAGATCGGGCGCCAGGGCCAGCCCGCTCGCACCGTCCTGCCCGTACTTCTCCAGGACCTTCGGCACGTCGAGGTGGGAGCCGACCCGGATTCGGGTCGGGGCGTCCTGCTCGCCGACCTCGCTGAACAGGAACAGCATCAGCAGCGCCCGGCCCCGAGAGCGCACGTTGGTGAAGTACCAGCTCTCGCCCTCCGGCAGATAGCTCCCCTCGATGTGCCAGCCGGCGTCATCCGGCTCGGTCTCGTGCGGGAAGCGCAGCGGGAAGGTGCCCAGTGAGTAACGCGGCTCCCAGCGTCCCGCACCGACGAGCAGGTCGTACGCGTGGTGCAGGAACGGGGAGTTGGGTGCGGCGGCGAACGGCCCTTGCGCCATGTCGGGTATCCAGTGCACAGGCTGTGTCCACGTCGCTGGATCGTCCGGTTCGCAGCCCGTCTCTCGCCAGAGCAGCCGCGCGCAGTCCGCGGCCACGCGCGGCGCGACGGCGCCTTCCAGCTTCACGAAGCCGTCGCGCAGAAAGCGGGATACCAGGGTCGTGTCATCCATGCCGCTATCGTGCGGCGACGCCTTCCCCGATCACCCGACACTTTCCGCGCAACCTTTGTCGGGCCTGCCCCTCGAAGCGCGCGTCGGTGCCGCGACGGTGCCGGCCATGATCGGATCGGGCCACAACGATCGGGCGCGACCGGTGCGCCTCGGCCAAGGTGGACATCGGAGGGGAGCTTCATGATCGCGGCACTCAACCGGCTCGTCGACCTCGTCGAGGAGAGCCTGGCCAGTGACTTCGATGTCAAGGAGGTGGCCAGGACGCTGGGCACGACCGAATACCACCTCCGTCGGATGTTCTCGTCGTTGGCCGGCATGCCGCTGTCGGAGTATCTGCGTCGCCGCCGCATGACCGTCGCCGCCGCCGCCGTCGTCCGCGGTGAGGAGGACTTGCTAACCATCGCCGTCCGGCACGGATACGGCTCGACCGAGGCGTTCGGGCGGGCTTTCCGGGCGGTCCACGGCGTCAGCCCTGGACAGGTGCGGCACGCCGGAGGGCCCCTGCGCACCCAGCCACAGCTGAGGTTCCGCCTGACCGTGGAAGGAAGCGAACGCATGGAGACCCGCATCGTCGACCACCGCGAGTTCCGGCTGGTCGGGCACGCGGCTCGCGTTCCGCTGGTCCACCAGGGCATCAATCCGCACATCCGGCAACACATCACTGCACTGCCGACGGAGGAGCACCAGCGCTTGAAGGCCCTCGGTGACACCGAGCCAGCGGGCCTGCTCGCGGTCACCGACGACCTCGACCCCGACCGTGCCGAGGGCAGCGCGTTGACCTACCTGCACGGGGTCGCCGTGTCCCCGGACACGCCGGTCCCCGACGGCCTCGACATCATCAAGGTCCCGGCCAGCAGATGGGTGGTCCTCCGAACCGCGGGGCCACATCCGCAGACCCTGCAGAAGACCTGGGCCACCACCGCAACCGAGTGGTTTCCCTCCAACCCCTGGCGTCTGCGGCCAGGCCCGGAGATCGTGGCAGTGCTCGAGCACACAGACGACTTCAGCGCCGCGACCTGCGAACTCTGGCTGCCCGTCGAACCGGCATAGCGACCCCGCAAGCACCCCGGCGGAGAAACTTCGACGGCACAAAGCGGTGGGCTGGCTGCGCGAGCGTGGTTGCCTTACGCGGCGTGAACCCTCGAGCCCGGGGCGGCCGGATCGGCCGACCGGTACGCGGTGACTGCTGGCAGCCTCGAAGTGTGCTCAGGCCGGAGGGGAAACCTCGATAAGGCTGCCCTCAGCGGCGAGGCGCTTGACCCGTTGCTGGCCCCAGGAGCCGAGTGCGCGGAGCGCCTCGTTGAGGGAGATGCCGTGCGGTGTCAGCGAGTACTCCACCCGGGGCGGCACCTCGCGGTAGATCTTCCGGTCAAGCAGCCCGTCCTCCTCCATCTCGCGCAGGTGCTGCGCGAGCATCTTCTCGCTCACCCCCGGCAGGCCCCGCCGCAGCTCACCGAAGCGCCGGGTGCCGTAGTTGTGTAGCTCCCAGAGGATCAGCGACTTCCACTTGCCGGTCACCACGTCCATCCCGGCGTCGATGCCGCAGATGTACGGTCCCCGCCTCGCACCGGCTGCCATCCGGCCCTCCATACTTTCGAAAAGGTGAGTACCGCACCAAATAGTGGCTACTTGCTGGCCGCACTGTACTGGGGAAACCATGGTGACCGGCGCGCCGCTCATCTGTTCCTTCCAGTCTGTTGAGGACACATTTCATGACCACATTCCTAGGCCTGGGCGCGATGGGTACAGCCCTGGCCGCGACACTGCTGGACGCCGGCCTTCCCGTGGTTGGGTGGAACCGTGACCCGCGGCGGGCGCGGCCTTTGGCCGGTCGGGGCGCGGTCGTCGCCGACACCGTCGACAAGGCCGTCGCCGGCGACGGGCCGGTCGAAGAGCTGAGGGCCGCCCGATGAGCCACGAACCTGTCACCGTAATTGGCCTTGGTCCGATGGGCCGGGCCATGGCCGGCGCTCTCCTGCTCGGCGGCCACCCGGTCACCGTCTGGAACCGTACGCCCGGACGCGCCGACCGCCTGGTAGAAGCCGGTGCCACCCTGGTGGCCACCCCAGCGGAGGCGGTCACCGCGAGCCCGCTGACCATTCTCAGCCTCACCGACTATGCGGCGATGTACCGGATCTTGGGCGAACACCCGGACTTCCTGACCGGCCGTGATCTGGTCAACCTCAGCTCCGATACACCCGACGCGTCCCGCCAGGCCGCGGCCTGGGCGGCCGACCGGGGCGCGCGCTTCGTCACCGGCGGCATCATGGTGCCGGCCCCGGCGGTCGGCGGCCCCGGTGCATACGTCTACTACAGCGGGCCGGGCGAGGTCTTCGCCGCCCACGAACCGGCGCTACGGCTGATCGGCGACCCGCGCTACCTCGGCGGCGATCCAGGACTGGCCCAGCTGTTCTACCAGGCATATCTGAATGTCTTCCTCACCACGCTGTCCGGCCTGCTGCACTCCACCGCGATGGTGACCGCGGCCGGCACCCCGGCGGCCGACTTCCTACCGGACGCGATGGCGATGCTCACCGACGTCCCGGCGATGGTCGGCAGCGGCGCCGAGATCGCCGCCGAGATCGCCGCCGGGAAACACCCGGGCGACCTCAGCACCGTCCTGATGATGGGGGCCACCGCCGGGCACATCCTGCGGACCAGTGACCAGGCTGGCGTCGACCGCGCGCTGCCGGCGGCCGTCAAGTCACACTACGACCGAGCCATCGCCGCCGGTCACGGTACCCGTGGCTGGACCGCCCTCTACGACGTGATTAAAGCCTGAGCACGCGGCGGGCGGCTCGCATTGCCGGTTCTCCCCCCGGCCGTGCGGGTCGCCCGAGGTTCAGAATTCGCCACCCTCGCCGGCGTGCACTGATCTGCCACGACCCGGCGGAAGCCCACGTCCACGGGTTACTCAGCGTGAGCATCGGCGCCGGCGCTCCCACTGGGGTGATCGACGGCAGTTGAATCCGCGTCTCCGGAGCCACAATCCGGCGCTCTACCGCTGAGCTACGACCACAGTCCCCGCACCTGGGATCGAACCAGGGGCCTCTCCGGTGTGAACGGAGCGCTCGTTCCGCTGAGCTACACGGGGGTTGGCGGAGGGGGAGGGATTCGAACCCTCGCGCGGTTGCCCGCGCCCGCGATTTCCAGTCGCGGTTCCGAAGCCAGGCCGGCCCCCCACGATCAGGCCGGACATGGTCCGGCCTGGCGGCTCCCTCGGTCAGATTCGAACTGACACCGGTACGTATCAACAGTGCGCTGCCCTGCCGAGGCGACGAGGGAATGAGTAGAGCCGACGGGATTCGAACCCGCACCTTCCGACTTGAAAGGACGGTGACCTGCCGGTTAGTCGACGGCTCCGTGCCTGATGGTGGAATCGAACCACCGGCCTCCGCCGTG
>NZ_BOMW01000015.1 GCF_016862395.1 Actinoplanes siamensis
CGTTCCGGCCGGCCTCCGTGTGCCGCGTCGGCGTCGCGTCCGCCGTCCTCCCCCCGGCCATCGCCGGCTCCGCCTGGTTCTGCCCGGCGTTGTCGGCTTCCTGGGTCGTCCCGGCCGTGGCGTCGGCGAGTTCCGTGCGGTGGGCCGTCACCGCGGCCGCGCGCTCGCGCTCGAACGGGTCGCCGTACGCCCGGATCGCACGACGCGCGAACGCCTGCTGCTGGGTGGCCACCCGCTCCGCGCGCCCGCGCCCGATGAAGCTGACCGCCCAGTGCAGCACGGCGGTCACCCGGTTCTTGAAGCCGACCAGGTAGAACAGGTGCACCGCGACCCAGACCACCCAGGCCAGGAACCCGGACAGGTGCACCTTGCCGATGCTGGCCACCGCGGAGAACCGGGAGATCGTCGCCAGGCTGCCCTTGTCGAAGTACCTGAACGGCTGCCCGGTCTCCTTGCCGCCGAGCCGCCGCTTGATCTGGTCCGCGGCGTGCCGGCCACTCTGAATGGCGACCTGCGCCACCCCGGGCAGCGGCCTCCCGTCCTCGCCGGCCAGGTTCATCATGTCGCCGAGCACGAAGATCTCCGGGTGCCCGGGCACCGTGGTGTCCTTCTCCACGAAGATCCGCCCGGCCCGGTCCGTCTTCGCCCCGGTCGCCTCGGCCAGCTTGCGGGCCAGCGGAGGCGCCGCGACCCCGGCCGCCCACACCTTGGTGACCGACGGGATGCCGTGCCGCCCGTCCGCGTCCTCGACCTCGATGCTCGTCGAGTCCACACCGACCACCTTGGTGTTCAACTTGACCTCGACGCCGAGCTTCTCCAGCTGACGCTGAGCGCCGGCCGAGAGATGATCGCCGAACGTGTTGAGCACCGCGCCGATCGCGTCGACCAGGATGATCCGGGCCTTCCGCGGGTCGATGTGCTTGTACTGCCCGGGCAGCGTGCGGTGGGCCAGCTCGGCGATCTGCCCGGCCAGCTCGGTGCCGGTCGGGCCGGCGCCCACCACCACGAAGGTCAGCCAGCGCTGGATCGCCTCGGGGTCGGTCTGCAGGTCGGCGACCTCGAAGGCGCCGAAGATCCGGGCACGCAGCTCCAGCGCGTCGTCGATGCTCTTCATGCCGGGCGCGTGATCGGCGAACTGGTCATTGCCGAAGTACGACTGCGAGGCGCCGGCCGCGACGATCAGCGTGTCGTACTCGACGGTGTAGTCGATGCCCGGCCCGGCCACCGAGACGACCTTCTTCTCGACGTCGACGTCGGTCACCCAGCCCAGGCGGACATCCACGTTCTGCTGCCGTTTGAGCACCTCGCGGATCGGCGGGGCGATCTCGCCCTCGGACAGGATCCCGGTGGCCACCTGGTAGAGCAACGGCTGGAAGAGGTGGTACGCCGTACCGTTGATGAGGGTGATGTCCACCGGAGCCTTGCGCAGTGCCTTGATCGCGAATAGCCCACCGAAACCAGCTCCCACCACGACCACGCGATGGCGGCGGCTTGCTTGAGTCATTGCCTGCTCCCGTCCCAGTCTGTCCGCTTAGTACAGCGCTCCTCGCCATACCCGTATGCCGTGAAAATGACCACTCACGTGCGGATTCTCACCGGAGGCCCCGGACAACACCGTGCGCCTGTGGTGCTGAGGGCACGCTGAGTCGGTCGATATGTCGGTCTCCCGCTCGGAAGGTCGATCGCCCGCAAACCGCCTGATATCCACCCATCATCGCCTACGCACCCGTAACCGACCACATGCCGGTCGCCTACGCGTTGAATGCCCGGCACATCGCTCCCGGCACTCGCCGTCCGGGGCGCGGATCGCGCTGTGCCGCGTCACCCGGCGTCCGCGGCCTGCCGATCCCGCGTGGCGTGTCGGTACCCGGCCAGCGCGACCTGCCCGACGCCGGCGCCTGTGCCTCGGTCCGGTCGCTCACCTCCGAACGCCAACGGCCGCGAGCCGTCGAGGGTTACGGCACCCGGTCGAGCCTCCGGCAACCGCGGGAAGAGCGACCGGTTGGGCCGACCGGTCGTCCACAGGTCCGGTATCTGATCGAACCATGTACCAAGGGCGATGTAGGTTACCTTCGCCCGGTTCGATCGGAGGGGGAATCGTGACAACGTCCGTGGATCGGCCGCAGCCTGTCCCGGCAGCGGCCGCCGGCTTCACCGCGTTCACCGCGCGGGAGCGATGGGTGCTGCTGGTCGCGAGCGCCTGGCTGGTGATCGGCCTGCAGCTCGACGCGTACGCGCATGCCACCACGCCCGAGCTGGAGACCTTCTGGACCCCGTGGCACGGGGTGCTCTACTCGGGCATCGCGGCGTCCGGCTTCACGCTCCTCTGGATCATGAGGTCGAGGCTGCCGGCGATCCCGACGTACCAAAGCCTGGTCGCGCTGCCCAACGCCCTGCGCCTGCCGCTCGCCGGCATGGCGTCGCTGCTGGTCGGCGGCGGGATGGACACGCTCTGGCACAACATCTTCGGCATCGAGAAGAACCTCGAGATCTTCGTCAGCCCCAGCCACGAGCTGATCATCCTGGGCATGGTGCTGGTGGCGATGGGCCCGGCGCTGATGACGGCCACCGTCCCCGGCCGTCTGCTCGGTGCCGGCGGCGCCTGGCTGGTCGGCGTCTCCGCGCTTTTCGCGGTGCTCCCGCTGCACATCTACTCGCTGCACGCCAGCGCGCTCGGCTTCCGCCACCTGGGCAGCGGCGACGCCGTGCCGAACGTGTTCTCCACCGACGGCCAGCTGGTGCACGGATATCTCTTCAGCACCGTTCTGCTGCTGGTCCCGATCCTGATGATCGGCCGCCGCTGGCGTCTGCCGATCGGTCTGCCGACCGCGCTCGTCTCCGTCCCCGCGCTGCTCATGCACCTGATGTTCGACTCCGAGGCGCCCTGGTGGCCGCAGCTGACGGTGGCCGTCGCCGCGCCGGTCGCCGAGCTGGCGCTGCGTGTGGCGAATCGCCTCGTCGCGCTGCCGGTGACCGCCCGGTGGGCCCTGCTCGGGCTGATCGCGCCGCCGGTGGTGTGGGGCGCGGTGCTGCTGGTCGGGCAGCTCCGGACCGGCACCGTCGGGTGGAACATCCACATGGTCAGCGGCCTGCTCACCCTGACCGCGCTGACCGGCGCCGGCACGGTTCTGGTCACCCGCAGCATCCAGCACCTGCAGCCGGAGTGATGCCGATGCGCTGGCCGCGGCGTCTCGTGATGCTGTCGGCGGTCGTCGCGGCGACCGTGCTGACCGCCGCGGGACCCGCGTCCGCGCATGCCGGCGGGCTGGTGGCCACCGACGCGCGCAGCCGGGTGGTGACCGTCACACCGACGATTCCGGGCCTGACGGTCGTCGCGATCGAGGACGGCGCGAAGCTGCGGCTGACCAACGGCACCGGCGGACCGGTCTCGGTCGCCGGCCGGTCCCAGCCGGTCCCCTCCGGTGGCGAGCTGACCTGGGCAGACCCAGGAGCAACCCCGGAGAACAAAAAGATCGATTCCGGCCGTACGACGGATTGGACGGTCCTTCTCGACGCGAACGGCACCGCCGTGACGGTGGCCGGCGTGCTGGTCGGGGAACGACAGCCGAACCCGTTGCCCTGGTGGGCGCTGGCTATCGTGGCGGCCGTGGCCGTACCCGCGATCGCCCGCCGCCTGCACCGCGCCGACCTGCTGCTGTCCGCGGCCGGCGTGGTCGCGATGGCCGCGTCGATCGCGCACGTCACCGGTTCCACGCTCGCGGTCGAGTCGGCGCCGTTCGCCGGCACGTTCCTCAACGCCGCCGGCATCAACCTGCTGGCCTGGCCGTTGATCCTGGGCGGCGCCTGGACCGCGCTGCGTGGCCGCCCCGCCGGACTGCTCGCGGTGTGTGCCGGCGCGGCCCTGACCGCGGTGTTCGTCTTCCCGGACGTGACGTCGTTCCACCGCGCGGTGCTGCCCTTCGCGGGTCCCGCGGCGATGGAGCGGGTGCTGGTCGTGCTGGCGCTGGGTTTGGGCGCGGGTGCCGCGGTGGCCGGGGCGCCGGTGCTGCGCGCGCTCGCGCAGCGCGCGGCGGTCGCCGAGGAGGGGGTGTGACCGTGCTGGTCGCTCTGGTGTTGCTGGTGGCGGCGGCGTTCCTGCTGGTGCCGGCGATGGTCGGGGTGAAGTTCCTGATGGCCGCGACCAGCCTGCTCTCGTTCTCGTCGCTGTTCGCGTCGTTCATGCTCCTGGTGTCGTCGGCGTCGATCGCGACCTTCCTGCAGCTGGCTGTGCTGGCCCTGTCCCGGCGGCGTGCGCGCGCCGCGGTCCCGCCCGCCGACCTTCCTGCCCTGGCCGCGCCCGCCGGCGTCCACGCCGTGGCCCTGCCCGCCGATGCCCGCGCCGCGGACGCGCCCGCCGATGTCCGGGCCTTCGCCGCGCCCGCGGGCGTCCGTGGTTTCGCCCCGCCGGCCGGCGTCAGCGCCTTCGCTCCGCCCGCCGGCGGCCCGCAGCCGGCGCCGGCCGGTCTCGGCAAGCGGTCGCTGCGGCTGGTTCCGTTCCTGCTGGCGGCGCTCACCCTGCTGCCCGGCTGCACGCAGGCGCCCGCCGCGCAGGCCGCCGCGCCGGCCGCATGCGGCTCGGAGGCCCCCGGCCAGGTGGCGGCGAACGCGGAGCTGCGCGACGGCAAGGCGTCCCCGGCGCCGCACCGGGTCGCCGTGCCCCTCGGCAGCCAGGTCCGCCTCGGCATCTCTGTCGACTCCGCCGCGCAGATCCACGTCCACGGGTACGACCTGGAGTACCAGGTGCGGCCCGGCCAGCCGATGTGCATCGTGTTCGTGGCGTCCCGAGCCGGGCTCTTCGACGTGGAGGCACACCCGGACACGTTGCTGCTGCAGCTCGAAGTGAAGTGAGCCCGCTCGCTCACGGGGTCGGCAGCTCCTCGGACCTGCCGTTGCCGCTGGACCTGGTGCTGCAGGCCGGCGCCGCGACGGTGGTCCTGTCCTTTCTGATCGCCGCGCTGTGGTGGACCAGGCCGCGTCTGGCCGGCTTCGCCGAACGTCCCGTGCCGGCCGCGATCTGGTTGCCGGCGCTGCGCGTCGTCGTTCTCCTGCTGTCGCTGTACCTGGTCGGGAACGCGCTGTTCGGGCCGCGCGACTCGGCGAACCCGGTGGCCCACGCCCTGTTCGTGTGGCTGTGGGTCGGGGTGGTTCCGCTCAGCGCGCTCCTCGGGCCGGTGTGGCGCGCGGTCAATCCGTTGCGGACGCTCTTCCGGTTGTTGCGCCTCCCGCCCGCCGGCTTGCGTCCCGGGGCCGGGCTGGGCGTGTGGCCGGCGGTTCTGTGGTTGCTGGCGTTCGTCTGGTTCGAGCTGGTGGCGCCGGGCCGCACCGACCCCCTGGTGATCGGGTGCTGCCTGCTCGGCTACGGACTCGCGCAGCTCGGGATGGCGGTGCTGCGCGGCGAGCAGTGGTTCGCCCGGGGTGACTGCTTCGAGCTGTACTCCGAGCTGGCCGGCCGCCTCAGCCCACTCCGCTGGCAGGTCCCGCTCAGCGGTCTGGCCGCACGTCTGCCCGGGGCGGGCGCCGGGCTCGCGGCCTTCGTGGCGGTCTGGTGGGGCTCGACGGTCTTCGACAGCGCGTCCGGGTCGCCGGCCTGGGCCGGGTTCGTGCAGCGGGCCGGACACGCCGACCTCTACGCCACCGGGGCGCTGGTGCTGGTCTGCATCGTGGTGCTGGTCGCGGTGCGGAAGACCGCGGGCGGGTTGGACGTGACCGCTTCGCTGATCCCGATCGCGGTGGGGTACACGCTGGCGCACTACCTGTCGTTGCTGATCGTGGCGGCGCCGCGCGGATTCCTGCTGCTGACCCGGCAGTGGGGGCTGGCGTCCGATGTGGCCTGGAACGTCGTACCGATCCCGTCGGTGATCGCCGGTGCGCAGGTCGCGCTGATCCTTCTGGGACACGTGATCGGCGTGATCGTCGCCCACGACGCGGCGCTGGCATCGGCCGCCGTCGACGCTCCAGGTGTTTCCGGCGCGGTCCGCGTTGCCGCCGCCGGCCCGCGGCTCGCTCGTGGCGTGCCGGTGCTGGCGACGCTCGCTGACGAGCTTCCGCTGGTCCTGTTCATGATCGGGTGCACCTGGGCGGGGTTGTTCCTGCTCTTTGTCCGGTGAAGCGGCCTGGGAGACGAGAAGATGTTCGAGGCGGAACTGATCAGGTGGTCGGGTGAGGGCGGCTGGGTCTTCGCACCGATCCCGGACGAACACGCGCCCGATTCGGCCGGGCCGTTCGGGCGGGTGCCGGTGATCGCGACCGTCGACGGGAAGACGTGGGCGACCAGTGTCTGGCGGGACTCCCGGGAAGGCTGGCTGCTCGCGGTGCCGCAGCGGATCCGGGCCGCGAAGGATCACGGGGATGTGGTGCGGGTCGAGATCGAGGTGGACCCGTCCCGCCTGGGTGATTGATCGTCCCGGCGGAGCGGGTCCGGACGGGACGACGTCCCCCGAACGTGCGGTTCCGGTCACGATTCGTACATCTGATCTAATCATGGGGTAAGGTGCGGACATGAGCGTCGATGTCGGTGACGGCGAGCCGCAGCCGCGGATAACGGCGAAGCAGGAGCGCATCCTCGCGGTCATCCGCGACTCGGTGCGGGAGCGGGGCTTCCCGCCGACGGTGCGGGAGATCGGCGCCGCGGTCGGGCTGGTCTCGCCGTCGTCGGTGGCCCACCACCTCAAAGTTCTGGAGCGGCACGGCCTGCTGCGGCGCCAGCCGCACGGCTCGCGCGCCGTCGACGTCCGTGACCCGGCCGCGACCGACCAGGCCACCGCCGACCCGGCCGTCACGATCCCGCTCCTCGGCCAGATCGCCGCCGGCGCCCCGATCCTCGCCGATGAGCACGTTCTCGACCAGCTCACCGTCTCCACCGGAATGGTCGGCCACGGCACTCTGTTCGCCCTCACGGTCAAGGGCGACTCGATGATCGAAGCCGCCATCTGCGACGGCGACGTCGTCGTGGTCCGCCAGCAGCCGGTAGCCGAGAACGGCGAGATCGTGGCCGCCATGATCGACGGCGAGGCCACCGTGAAGACCTTCCGCCGCCGCGACGACCACATCGAACTGGTCCCACAGAACCCGAGCTACGCGGTCATCCCCGGCGCCAACGCGGTCATCCTGGGCAAGGTCGTCTCAGTCATCCGCCGGCTCTGACCGCGGTCGGGCGCCAACGCGCTCATCCTGGGCGAGGTCGTCTCAGTCATCCGGGGCCTTCGACCGCGGCCGGGCGCCAGGCGACCAGGTCGCGGCTGTCGTGAGCGTCGGGCCGTGACCGCCGGACTTCACCGACAGGCCTGCGTCGGGGCGCGCTTCGTCAGTTGCCCGCGTGGGGGCGCACTTCGTCAGTCGTCTGCGTCGGGGCGCGCATCGTCAGTCGCCTGCGCCGGGCTGGTTTCTCCAACGGCCTCCGCAGGCCTGTTTCGCCGAGGGCGGCTTCGCGGTCGGTTCGCCGCTGTCTCGGCCTGCTCCACCATCTCCCGGTCCTGGTGAGGGACGGGACCGGCTTGGACGGCGCGGCCGGCTGCCGGGTGGGCGGCGAGGTCATCAGCTGGTTGGCGGGCCCACCTCGGCGATGGCTATGCGCTCCAGCTCGGCGACCGGGAGCCGGCGGGAACGCGGAGCCAGGCAATGCGACTCGAACTCGGCCCGGCCCAGATCGGCGGTCAAGGTGAGGCCGTGGGCGGTGAGCAGATCCGGCAGGCGGGCCGGGTCGAAGCCCGTCTGCCAGTGGAAATGACGAACCCGGCGAGCGTGACGTGGCGCGCGGAGCACCTCCTCGGGCAAGTAGGTGAAGATGAGGCGGCTTCCGGCCGGAAGCCCACCGGCGAACGCGAAAAGAGAGTCGGCCGCCTGCGCGGGCAGGTATTGCAGGACGGCCTCGCAGATGAGCAGCGCGGCCGTCGACGCGTCGAAGCCGGCGTCCGGAAGCAGTTCGCTGAGGCTGCTCTCCGCCAGATCCGCCGGTACGTACCGAACATTCGCCGGCAGGGTGCCCAGCGTTCGGTGCACGGCGGACATCTTCGCGGTCTGGACCGCCGGGAGGTCGATCTCCCAGACCGGCGTGGGCGCGGACATGGCGCGCAGACGATACGGCCGGGTGTCCATGCCCGCCCCGACGATGACGACCTGCGGAAAGCGGGTGCAGGCGTCGTCGATCAGGTGGGTGCGGCACACCACACTGCCGTAGATTCCGGGCGCCGCCGCCTCCACCAGGCGGCGGAACACCCGGCGCAGCGAGCCGTGCCGCACGAGCGATGCCGTCACCCCGGTAAGGAAGCCCTCGGCGACCTGATCGTCGAACAGGCGCTGTTCCGGTGGCTCGTGACTCTCCATCGCCCGGATCGTGCCGACTCCCAGAGCGGTGTTCTCAACCCGTTTGCTCGCCATGGTCCCCTCCCGGCCGGTACCGACGTTATCGGCCCGGCCGGGCGGAAACCACCGGCCGAAAGAACCGGTCCTCGGCCGAAAGAACCGGGCCGAAAGGACCCCTACCAAAGACGGGTGTTCGCGGCGGCCGGCGCGAGCCAGAGTGATGGCCGACGCCATCGTCAGCGTCGGCGGGAGTCAGCGCAGGCGGTCAGCACAGGCGATGGGGTGGGGTGTGGGCGGGTGGGGCTCCGCTAGGCTGGCGGCGTGACCCGACTTCTTGCCGCCGCGGCTGCGTTTGCGGCTTGGGTTACGCCCGAGCTTCCGCTGTACGGGCTGGATCACGAGCGGGCCGACTTCGCTCCCTGATCGCTTGACCGGGGCCGGTTTCCGCCGCTCGACTTCATGCTGCCTTCCGCGATGGGCACGGACCGACCGTGTCGTGGAGGCGATCGCGCGTGCCCCGAACCGGCCATTCAGGTGACCTGTCCCGTCCCCGGAAACGGAAGAGCTCATGTCCGCGATCACGAAACTGCTGCGTACGCCGCCCGTCGCAAGACTCCTCGCCGCCAGCCAGACCGGACGCCTGCCGATGGCCTCGGCGCCGCTGGCTCTCCTCCTCTTCGCGCGTGAGACGCGCAGCCTGGCCTTCGCCGGGCTGGTCGTCGCGGGCTACACCGCCGGCATGGCGGTCAGCGCGCCGTTCCTCGCCCGTATCGTCGACCGCTGGCGGCAGCCGCCGGTGCTCTGGGGGTCCGCGGCGCTCTCCGGCGCCGGCTTCCTGCTGGTCGCGCTGAGCGGCCACACCGTCGCTCCGATGATTGCCGGCGCGGTGCTGGGTGGGCTCGGCACCCCGCCGCTGGAAGCCTGCCTGCGCGCGCTCTGGCCGGATCTGGTCGCGCCGGAGGCGGTGGCCGCGGCGTATTCGCTGGACCTTGCCGTGCAGGAGGTCATCTATGTGACAGGCCCGCTGGTCACCCTGCTCGCGGTGGCGGTCGCCGGTCCGCCGGCCGGTCTCGTCGCCGCCGCGTTGTTGCAGCTCGCCGGGGTGGCGGTGTTCGCGTCGACGCCGGTGGTCCGGGTCTGGCGCGGTGTCCCCGGGGCTCGGCACTGGGCCGGCCCGCTGCGGGTGCCGCGCTTCGTCGTGATCCTTCTCGGGGTGGTCTGCGCGGGCGCGGCGATCGGCAGCCTGCCGGTCGTGGTGACCGGTTATGCCGAGGCGGCCGGGAACCGGTCCCTGAGTGGCTGGCTGCTCGCCGCGCAGGCAGCCGGGGCACTGGCCGGCGGCCTGGCGTACATGCGCGCCCGCCCCGGCGGCGCGTCCCGGCTGCCGCTGGTCACGGCGGGGCTGGCGGTGGGTTTCGTACCGCTGCTCGCGGTTCCCGGGCCGGGCCTGATGGGGCTTCTGCTGGCGGTCGCCGGTGTGTTCCTGCCGCCGGTGCTGACCGCGGTGTTCCTGACCGCGGACCGGTTGACGCCGCCGGGGACCGCGGTGGAGGCGTTCGCCTGGATCATCACGGCGTTCACGGTGGGCAGCGCGGCCGGTGCGGCGGTCACCGGGCCGCTGGTGGCCGATTCGATCCGGTACGGGTTTTTGTTCGCCCCGCTGGCGGGCCTGCTCGCGGTGGCGGCGATGTCCGTCGCGTCCTTCGGGCGGCGTCCGGTGTCCGTCTGACACGGTCGCGCAGGTGACCGGCTGATATCGGGCACGGCGGGAGGGGAGCGGGGAGGCTCGAACCCGCCGGGCGACGAGCCGGGCGACGAGCCGGACGGTAGGCGGACCGGGGGCCGCGGAGGAGACGCCGGGAACGCTGTGGTGAGTGGACAGATGCGGTACGTGAGAAGCGCACCCGATTTGTGGTGATGTGACGCGGCTGGACGGGAAAGGGCACCCCCACCCATGTGCCTGCCGCGACTGGTGCGGCTAACGTTCCGGTGTGGCTAAGGGATCTCTGGCGGTGCTGGTCGGCATTCTCGTGCTCGCGTTGCACGTCGGTCTCGGCCTGTTCTCGGCGAACTGGTTGTGGAGCGACACCGACGATCCGCACCAGTGGATGTACTTCTACGGCACCGGCGGCTGCTGCATCGCTCCGGTCACCGGGGCGCTCGGAGCGTTCCTGGTGAACACCCCGCGTTTCAAGGCGATCGGCGTCGGCGCCCTGCTCGGGCTCGGCCTGGCGCTGATCGGCGCCGCCGTGGCGTGGGGGATCGACTTCACGCCGTCTTGGGTGACAAGCGGCTGACGGCGCCCGTCCCGGACTAGCATGGCTGGCGAGGACGCCAGCCGCACGTGATCCCCCCGCGCCGGCCAACAGGTGGTGGGGGATGCTTGCCGAAGATCGAACCGTGCTGCTGTCCGGCCCCGACATCGGGCCCCTGGAGCAGGAGTTTGTGCTGGCGGCCCTCCGCTCCGGGTGGGTCGCCCCGGCCGGGCCGGATCTCGACCTGTTCGAGCGGGAGATCGCCGCCCGGGTGGGCGTCCCGCACGCGGTCGCCCTGAGCTCGGGCACCGCCGCGCTGCATCTGGCGTTGCTGGGTATCGGCGCCGGCCCCGGCGACGTCGTCGTGGTGCCCACCCTCACGTTCGTGGCCACCGCGAACGCCGTGGTCTACACCGGCGCGACGCCTGTCTTCGCCGACTGCGACCCGGCCACCGGCAACCTCGACCCGGACCTGCTCGCCGGCCTGCTCGCCGAGCTGAGCGCCGAGGGCGCGCGGGTGCGCGCGGTGCTGACCGCCGACCTGTACGGGTCGTGCGCCGACTACGGGCGGATCCTGCCGGTGTGCGACAGGCACGGCGTCCCGCTGATCGAGGACGCCGCCGAGGCGCTGGGCGCCACGCACCGGGGCCGGGCGGCCGGCTCGTTCGGCCGGGCGGCGGCGCTGTCGTTCAACGGCAACAAGATCATGACGACGTCGGGCGGCGGCATGCTGCTCACCGGCGACGCGGAGCTGGCCGGCCGGGCGCGACACCTGGCGGGCCAGGCGCGGCTGCCGGCCGAGCACTACGAGCACGCCGAGATCGGCTACAACTACCGGCTGAGCAATCTGCTGGCCGCGCTGGGCCGGGCCCAGCTGCGCCGCCTGGACGAGATGATCGAGCGCCGCCGGGCCGTGCGTGACGGGTACGCCAAGGTCTTCGCCGACGTCGAAGGCGTGCGGCTGCCGGGCGGCGACGACCTGGCGGCCAACTGCTGGCTCACCTGCATCGCCGTCGACCCGGAGCGGGCCGGCTGGCAGGCCCGGGAACTGGCCGCGCATCTGGCGGCGCGGAACGTGGAGACCCGCCCGGTGTTCAAGCCCATGCATCTGCAGCCGGTCTTCGCCGGCGCCCGGACCGCCCTGAGCGGCGCCGCGGAGCGCCTGTTCCGGGAGGGCCTGGCCCTGCCCAGCGGCTCCGCGCTCGGCGATGACCAGGTGCGCCGGGTCCTCGATGGGATCACCGAGTTCCTGGACGGCCGCCGGTGAGCCTCTCGCCCCGCGTCACCGACGCGGTGCAGCGGGCGATCGACGTGGTCGCCGCCGCCACCGGCCTGGTCGCGTTGTCGCCGGTGCTGCTGGTGACCGCCGGCGTGGTCGCGGCCGGACTGGGCCGGCCGGTGCTGTTCCGCCAGCCGCGGCCGGGCCTGCACGGTCGGCCGTTCACCCTGGTCAAGTTCCGCACGATGCGGGACGTGGACGAGCGGCGCGGCCTGGTCACCGACGCCGACCGGCTGACCCGGCTGGGCCGGGCGCTGCGCGCCACCAGCCTGGACGAGCTGCCGACGCTGTGGAACGTCCTGCGCGGGGACATGAGCCTGGTGGGGCCGCGGCCGCTGCTGATGCACTATCTCGACCTGTACACGCCGGAGCAGGCGCGCCGGCACGAGGTGCGGCCCGGCGTCACCGGGCTCGCGCAGGTCAGCGGCCGCAACACGGTGGACTGGGAGCAACGGCTGGCGATCGACGTCTGGTACGTCGACCACCGGTCGCTGGCGCTGAACGCGTGGATCGGCGCGCAGACCGTCCTGATCCTGCTGCGCCGGACCGGCATCACCGCCCCGGGTGAGTCGACGATGCCCCAGTTCACCGGTTCGCCGCGGACGGACGGGGAGGAGCCGGGCCGGTGAGGATCACCTACATCCATCAGTACTTCAAGACCCCGGCGATGGCCGGCGGGACACGCTCGTACGAGCTGGCCAGACGCTTGGTGGAGAGCGGCCACGAGGTGCACGTGATCACCGGTGACCCGGCCGGCGGGCCGGCCCGGACCAGTACCGAGGCCGGCATCGTGGTGCACTGGCTGCCGGTGCCGTACCACAACACGATGTCCTATCGTCGCCGGATCTGGGCCTTTCTGAGCTTCGTCGGCCGCGCGGCGGTGGTGGCCGGGCGCCGCCGTCACGACCTCGTCCTGGCCACCAGCACGCCGCTGACGGTGGCGATCCCGGGCGCGTACGCGGCGCTGCGCCGGCGGGTCCCGATGGTGTTCGAGGTCCGGGATCTGTGGCCGGAGGTGCCGATCGCGATGGGTGCGCTCCGCTCGCCGGCCAGCCGGTGGGCCGCCCGCCGGCTGGAGGCCTGGGCCTACCACCGGTCCGCGCAGGTGATCGCGCTGTCCGAGGGGATGGCCGCCAGCATCCGGCGGCGGTTCCCGCAGGTGCCGGTCACCGTGGTGCCGAACGGCTGCGACCGGGCGTTGTTCGCCGGCCCGGACGCGGAACGGGCCGGTACGGCGCTGCGGGCGGCTCTGCCGTGGCTCGAGGACCGGCCGCTGGTCCTGTACGCCGGGGCGATCGGCGTGGTCAACGGGGTGGACTACCTGGTGCGGATGGCCGCCCGGCTGGCCGTCACCGACCCCGAGGTCCGGATCGCGATCGTCGGTGACGGCCGGATGCGTGAACCGGTCCGGCGCCTGGCCGCCGAGCTGGGTGTGCTGGACCGGAACCTGTTCCTGCTCGGGCCGGTCGCCAAGAGCGAGGTGGTGGCCTTCTTCGCGGCCTGCGACCTGGCCACCGGCCTGACCGTCAACCGGCCTGAGCTGGGCAGCGACTCGTCCAACAAGGTTCTCGACGCGCTCGCCGCGGGGCGGCCGGTCGCGGTGAACCACGGCGGATGGATCGCCGGCCTGCTCGCCGGCAGCGGGGCCGGGCTGGTCCTGCCGGCGGACGATCCCGGGGGCGCGGCCGACGCGGTGTCCGCGTTCCTGAAGGATCCGGCGGCGTGCGCGGCGGCGCGGACCGCGGCCGACGCGCTGGCCCGGGAGCGTTTCGACCGCGATCTGCTGTTCCGGGACTTCGAGCGCGTGCTGATCCGGGCCGCCGCGGCCGGCGACCCGGGGCGGAGCCGGGGAACGGCCGCCGGGCGTCCGCGGCCGGCGCGCTAACCACCCGGTCCGCGAGACGAGCCCTGACGTGCGGCCGCCGGTACCCGGTCGGGGGCCGGGTGCACCGCGGCCAGCAGCAGCATGACCCACATCATCCGGGCGTCGTAGTAGTCACCGGAGAACAGGTTGGTGGCGGCGATGAAGATCCCGCAGTAGGCAGCCGTACGCGCTTCCAGGCTGCGCTCGGCCCGCGGCACCGCGGCGTATCCGTGCCACAGCCCCAGGAACGCCACCAGGAGCAGGGCCAGGCCGATGAACCCGCCCTCGGCGGCGATCGACAGTGGCAGGTTGTGCACGTACAGGTCGGGGTTGAGGCCGCTGACCGAGGGGAAGCCGTTCAGGCCGGTGCCCAGCAGCGGGCGCTGCCAGAAGATCTGCAACGCCATCTGGAACAGCACGTCGCGCTCCGACGCGTACCCCTCCCCGAGGGTCGCCTCGACGAACCGCTGCTGCACGAACCCGGCGATCAACGGCCCGGCGGTGATCACCAGGACCGCGCCGGTCACGGCGACCAGGGTCAGCGGCTTGACGATCCGGCCGAAGTCGATCCGCGGCCGGATGGCGAGCAAAGCGATCCCGATCGTGATGCCGAGCGAGACCAGGCCGCCCCGGGAGCCGGACGCGACCGCGCCGAACAGGAACACCGGGATCGGGACCAGCCAGATCAGCCGCTCGCCGTGGCGCAGGTAGAGGTACAGCGAGGTGATCATGCCGAGGACCATCAGCCGGACGAAGACGTTGGGGCCGCCGCCGAGCGCCGCCCACCGGCCGTTCGCCTCATGGCCCCGGCCGGACGCGGCGGCCAGGAAGTAGACCCAGGCCGCGGCGTGGAACAGGGTGAGTGTCGTGGCGGTCACCCGGTCGCGGTCCCAGGCGGCCAGTCTGAAGTAGACGACCAGCAGCACGGCGAGCGCGCACAGGTCGCCGAGCACCGGGCCGGTGACCGTGCCGGGCGGCGCCCAGAGCACCGAGAGCCCCTGGTAGCCGATCAGCGCCAGCAGGCCGTACAGAGCCTCGCTGCCCTTGGCCGGATGATGGCCGACGTGGTGCGATTCCAGGGCGAGGCTGAGGAGCAGGACCAGGAACAGGGGCACGCGTACGTCGTTGAGCACCGGGATGTCCAGACCGGCGCGGGTCAGCGTGAACCTGCCGGCCAGCATCACCACGAACGCGATCACGACGACCAGTCCGGGCCGGGCGGTCTGCGGGGTGGTCATGGCCGCGGCTGGCGTACGGCGCGCGCCGCCAGTCCCACCGCGTCGATGCCCAGCGCCGTCGCCGACGCCGCGAGTCCCAGGACCGCCGCGCGCGGCGGCGCCAGGAACACCGTCCCGATGGCGGTCACCACCATCTCCAAGGCGAGGCAGGCGAGCAGCAGCCGGCTCACGAGCTTCGGTTCGAGCAGGGTGTCCATGGTCGGGCGGGCCGCGTAGAACATGGCGAGCGGGATGGCGGCCAGCACGCCCAGCCGCAGCAGCGGCACCGCCGCCGCGAACTCCGCGCCGAGGAACCAGCGCACCAGCGCCGGCGCGCCCACCATGATGACCGCGGTCGGCGCCACGGCCAGCGCGCCGGCCAGCACCGGCAGCGCGGTGAGCAGTTGCCGCACCCCCGGGCTCTCGCCGGTCCGGTGGAACAAGCGGCTGAGCCGGGGCATCAGCACCGGGGTGAGCAGGGCGAAGAACGAGCAGATCAGGGTGACCGCCGAGGTGGTGAACCCGACGTAGCCGGCTTCCGGCCGGCCCGGCATGGTCACCGCCACGGCGAAGGTGGGGAACGTGTAGAGCGTGGGCAGCGCCACGTCGCCGGGCATGCGGCGTACGCCGTACGCCATCAGGGTCCTCAGGTTCGGCTCGTGATCGGGGGCCGGCGTGGTCGGCCGGCGACGGACGACCAGGGCGCCCCAGATTCCTACCGCTGCCGCGCCGGCGCCCTGGATGATCAGGAAGTCCTCGATGGCGTCCGCGGAGACGAACGCGATCAGCGGGATCAGGCCGAGCGCGATCCCGGAGACCAGGTTCGAGTCGAGGACCTGGTGGTTGCCGCGCAGCGCGGTGAGCCCGACCGCGCACAGGCAGTTGCCGCCCAGCATGACCGCGACGGCCGCCACGGCGCCCCGGCCGCCGGGCAGGCCGAGCAGCCCGGCCATCCAGGTCCCGGCGCCGACGCCGATCAGGCCGACGGCGGTGACCACGGCGGCCTCGACACAGAGCACCTGCCGGGCGAGTCGCCGGGTGGTGTGCTCGGTGCGCGGGAGGTACCGCTGCAGGGCCAGCCCGAGGCCGAGCAGCAGGGCCGGCTGGAACGTGCTCACCGCGCCCCGGGCGATCTGGTAGTAGGCGAACCCGTCGACGCTGCCCCACTGCGCGACCAGGTGGAACAGCAGCAGCCCGGTGCCCAGCACGAACCACTGGACGAGCAGGGTGGCGGCGTAGTCGCGCCGCACGGCGGCGGGCACGTGCCGCAGCAGTGACCGGAGCCCGAGGCGCTCACCGGCGGACATGCGGCCGCCAGTCAGACATCGCTCATCCGCGCCGGGCCGCCGGATCGAGGAGACCCCAGACCGAGCCGATCCCGTAGAGGACGTGCGTGGTCGCGAACACCACCGGGAGCGTGGCCAGCAGCGCCGGGTCGCGATGTCGCCGGGCGAGGCGGCCGGCCGAGGCGAGGGCGGCGGCGCCGTAGAGTCCGGCGATCCCGACGGTGGCCCGTTTCGCTACCGACGAGCGGGACGACGCCGCGGCGCCCACCGCCATCGCCAGGACGAAGCCGACAGGCACCACGTTGCGCAGCGATCCGATCCAGCGGCCCACCGAGCGCGACGCGCGGAACGGCCAGTAGCCCGCCTCGAACGTCCACGCGCAGAACTCGCGGAAGTCGCTGCGCGCGTAGTACGTGCTGGAGATGTCCGGCAGCAGCAGCACCTTGCCGCCGGCCGCCCGCAGCCGCTGGTTGAACTCCCGGTCCTGGGCCCGGGCCAGATGCTCGTCGAAGAGCCCGACCCGGTCGAAGATCGCGCGCCGGTAGCAGCCGCCGAACACCGTGTCCACCCACTGCGGCCCGCCCGCGCCGGTCCGGTACCGGGCGCCGCCCGCGCCGAACATGTCGGTGGCGGCGACCGCGATCGCCCGGCCCAGCGCGGTGTCGTCGCGCGGCAGCGGGCGCCGGATCCCGCCGACGTTGTCCGCCTCCGGGTTCCGCAGCAGCCCCTCCACGCATTTCACCAGGTACTCCGGTTCGTACTCGGCGTGCACGTCGAGCCGGACGACGACGTCGCCACGAGCCTCGGCGATGCCCCGGTTCAGCGCGGCCGGTTTGCTGTGCCCGGGGTTGTCCAGCAGCCGCAGGTTCGGCTCGCGCAGCGCGTGGTCGCGGACGATCGCCCGGGTGCCGTCGTCGCTCATCCCGTCGACCAGCAGGATCTCCATCCGGTCGGCCGGATAGGTCTGGGCCTTCACCGAGTTCAGGAAGGCGTCGACGAACCGGGCCTCGTTCCAGCACGGAATGACGACCGTGAGGTAGGGCAGTTCCATCACCGTGCTCCGATCCGTCATCAGGCCGCCGCCTGCATTTTCCAGCCGCCCCAGGAGCGCTGCTGCGGCTTGTGTCCCGACAGGTAGGTGTCATAACCGGGCACCGCGTCCGGGCCCTTGCGGGGGACCATGTTCAGCACACAGCCGAGCAGGTTGGCGTTGACCGCGCGCAGTGCCCGGACCGCCTGGGTGACCTGCGCGGACGTGGTCCGGTGGGCCCGCACCACGAGCAGGGTCGCGTCGGCGCGGGCGGCCACCACCGCCGCGTCGGTCACCGGCAGCAGCGGCGGGCAGTCGAAGATCACCACATCGAACCTCTTGCGTACCTCGTCGACCAGCTCGGTCATCCGCGGCGAGCTGAGCAGCTCGCTGGGATTGGGCGGAACCCGCCCGCTGGCCAGCAGCCACAGCCCGGCCCCCCAGGGCTGCAGCACCTGGTCCAGCGTCGCGGTGCCGGTCAGGACCGTGCTGAGCCCGGCCGAGTCCTCCCGGCCCAGGAAGGCGGCCAGCCGCGGGTGGCGCAGCTCCGCGTCGACGAGCAGGACCCGCTGCCCGGCCTCGGCGAACAGCAGGGCCAGCCCGCACGCGGTGGAGGAGCGGCCCTCGCCGGGGACCGCGCTGGTCACCGCCAGCGTCTTGACCGACTCGGTGGCGGCCGCGCACTGCACGTGGGTACGGACCTCGCGCAGCGCCTCGGCCCGCGCCGAGTTGCTCGGCGAGACGAACGGGCTGCCGGGGTCGGCCGGCACCTGGCCGACCACCGGCGCCGACGCGAGCGTCTGGAGCGCGTCCGCGGTGCGCACGCTGTGGTCGGCCACCTCCCGGCCGACCGAGCCGATCGCGCCGATCACCAGGCCGGCGACCGTGGCCAGGGCGAGGTTGTTCCGCGTGTTCGGGGCCACCGGGTTCTCGTCCAGGGCCGGCCCGGACACCACCGACACCTTGACCGTCGACGGCTGGGTCGGCGCCGGCCGCTCCAGGTCGGTGACGGCGTCCACGAACCGGCGGGTGAGCCGGGTCAGCAGCAGCAACGCCCGGTTGGGGTCCCGGTCCTCCACGGTCACCTCCATCATCACCGTGTTGGCGACGGTCTCCGAGGAGATCGCGCCGCGCACTTGCTGGGGGGTCAGGTCGACACCGGGCGTGCCGGCCAGCGGGGTGGCGACCTTGTCACTGGTCAGCAACTTGGCGTAGGTGGCCAGGCGGCTGGTGTTGAACATGCTCGCGGGGTACAGGTCCGAGGCCCCGGCGATCGGCGTGGAGAAGAAGAACGTGGCCCGCGCCGCGTACACCGGTGTGGTGTTCAGGTTCACGATCAGGGCCACGCCGAGGGCGAGGACCACCGAGGCCATCAGCAACCACCAGTGCCTTCTGGCGACACGAAGGTAATCGCGCGGACCCACGCGGCAACGATAGAGGGATGCCGGGGACAGATCCCTGGTATTGAAATAGTCCGCTTAATCCGTTTTTGCCCTGCTAGGCTGCCGGGCATGAGGGGCTGGGGCAACCGTGGTCGGGTCATCCCCGGCAGCCCGGTCTCCCGCGGCGGCGCGCGCCTGCTGCCGCTGCTCGTGGACGGCGCCGCCTGGGTCGCCGGCCTGCTCGCCGCCGTCCTGGTCCGCTACGACTTCGCGCCCACCCGCGGCCACCTGGCCGGTGCCCTGGCCACCATGGCCCTGGCGATCGTGCTGCAGGCGGCAGTGGGCCACACCCGGCTGCTCTACCGGGGCCGGTACCGCTTCGCCAGCTTCGACGAGATCCGCGCGGTCGGCTCGGTCACCGCCGTGGTCACCGTCGTGCTGACAGTGGCCGACCTGCTGTCCCCCCGGCGCCCGGTGCCGGCCGGCCTGCCGGCGATCGGCGGCGCGGTCGCGCTGATCCTCATGCTCGCCGTCCGGTACCTGCGGCGGGTCCGGCTCTCCCGCCGCCTGCGCCCGCGCGGCGCCGCCCCGGTGCTGCTGTTCGGCGCCGGCCGGGCCGCCGCCCTGCTCGTCGACTCGATGCTGCACGACCCGTCGGGCCGGTACGTCCCGATCGGCCTGATCGACGACGACCCGCGCAAACGCCGGCTCAGCATCCGCGGCGTCCCGGTGCTGGGCGCCCGCCCGGACATCCCGGAGGTGCTCGCCCGCACCGGCGCGGGCCTGCTGGTCTTCGCGGTCGCCAACGCGGCTGCCGCCCTGGTCCGTGACGTCCGGGAGCGCGCCACCGAGGCCGGCGTGGCGTTCCAGGTGGTCCCGTCGGTCAGCGAGCTGATGGACCAGCCGGTCGAGGTCGGTGACATCCGCGAGGTGCAGGTCACCGATCTGCTGGGACGTCACCAGATCGACACCGACCTCTCCTTGATCGGCGGGTATCTGACCGGCAAGCGGGTCCTGGTGACCGGGGCGGGCGGGTCGATCGGCTCCGAGCTGTGCCGGCAGATCCACCACTTCCAGCCGGCCGAGCTGATGATGCTGGACCGGGACGAGACGTCGCTGCTGGCGGTCCAGCTCTCGATCGACCCGCGGGCGCACCTCGACGACCCGCGGGTGATCCTGGCCGACCTGCGCGACGCGCCCCGGATCCGGGAGATCTTCCGGACCCGGCGGCCCCAGGTGGTCTTCCACGCGGCCGCCCTCAAGCACCTGGCGCTGCTGCAGCGGCACCCGGTGGAGGCGGTGAAGACGAACGTGCTGGGCACCCTCAACGTCCTGGAGGCCGCGGAGTCGGTGGAGCGTTTCGTCAACATCTCCACCGACAAGGCCGCCGACCCGTCCAGCGTGCTGGGTTACTCCAAGCGGATCACCGAGCGCCTCACGGCGTGGACCGCGCGGCGCCGGCCGGGCACGTTCCTCAGCGTCCGCTTCGGCAACGTGCTGGGCAGCCGTGGGTCGGTCTTCACCACGTTCAGCACCCAGATCGCCGAGGGCGGCCCGGTCACCGTGACCCACCCGGACGTCACCCGGTACTTCATGACCACCCAGGAGGCCGTGCACCTGGTGATCCAGGCCGCCGCGATCGGCCGGGACGGCGAGGCGCTGGTGCTGGAGATGGGCGCGCCGGTGCGGATCTCCGAGGTCGCCCAGCAGATGGTGGCGCTGTCCCGCAAACCGGTTCCGATCGAGTTCACCGGCCTGCGCCCGGGGGAGAAGCTGGCCGAGACGCTGTTCGGAGCGGGCGAGGTGGACCGGCGGCCGTTCCACCCGCTGATCTCGCACGTCGAGGTGCCGCCGCTGGCCCCCACCGACCTGCGCCCGCTGCACGCGCCGGCGGACGCCGCGGTGCTGATCGCGCGCATGTCCGAGGTGTGCGACCGGCCGGCGCCGGCGAGCACCGTGCCCGGACGACCGCGGGAGCGGCTGATCGACGTACCGGGAAATCCGACCTGAGCGTGCCCGGCGGACCGGGAGGGGACAGCGGCCGGGACCGGCGATCGCGAAAGCGACAAAGATGAAGAACCCGATTTCCCAGCGCGAAAGGCTTTCGCGCTGCTGCAATCGGGGGCATGGGACCCCGGCGTGAGAACGGCCGGCCCGAGCCGAGGCCGGCGCGGGCCGGTGTGCAGGCGGCGCTCCGGGCCTGGCGGGAGAGCTTGATCGACCTCGGTGACCACAACCGGCTGATCAATTTCGCCGGTGGGAACGCGGACCTGGTCGAGATCACCGCGCCCGAGCCGGACCAGATCGTCACCACGCTGACCCGCGGGGCGCGGGCGGTGCTGACCGGACCCGGCGGGCAACCGGGGGACCGGATCTTCCGCACCGAGCTGCCGGAGCGGTCGCTGGGCCCGGCGCTGCGCCGGATGATGCGGCGCGATCAGCAGGAACACCTCGACCGCGGGGTCTTCGCGCTGCACCTGGCGCTCGGCCTGCTGCACTGGCGGCCGGTCCAGGACGACGACGAGCCGGCCGCCGGGACCGCCGGGTACGCCAGCCCGCTGCTGCTGCTGCCGGCCGAGCTGGTCCAGGGCGAGCTCGGCGAGCTCCCGGAGCTGCGGCTCCGCGACGAGGAGCCGGTCGTCAACCCGGCCCTGGCGCTGCGGCTGCGGCGGGCCGGGATCGCGGTCCCCGAGCTGGCGCCCGGGGCCGAGATCAACGTCTCGCGGTTCTGGGCCGACTTCACCGACACCGTGGCCCGGCGGCACGGGTGGCACATCGAGCGGGCGGTCATCCTCACCTGCCTCACCTTCCACAAGGAGGCGATCTACCGCGACCTGCAGGAGAACGAGGAGCGCATCCTCGCCCACCCGGTGGTCCGGGCGCTGGCGACCACCGATCAACGGCGGCAGACCGATCAGTTCAAGTTCACGCCGATCCGGCCGGACGAGGTGGACCGGCTCGCGCCGCCCGAGGACGTCCCGCTGGTGCTGGACGCGGACTCCTCGCAGCGCGCCTGCGTGGCCGCGGCGCTGGCCGGGCAGAGCTTCGTGATGGACGGGCCGCCCGGAACCGGGAAGTCGCAGACCGTGGCCAACATGATCGGGGCGCTGCTGCACGCCGGCCGGCGGGTGCTGTTCGTCTCCGAGAAGGTGGCAGCGCTCGACGTGGTGCGCAACCGGCTGGCCGAGGCCGGGCTGGACCGCTACATCCTGGAGCTGCACGGGCAGCAGGCCGGTCGGCGCGAGGTGGCGACGCTGCTCGCGGCCGCGGTGGACGAGGCGCCGGAGGCGCCCGGGGAGGGACCGGCCGTCGACCGCGGCGCGCTTCGCGAGCGCCGGGAGAGCCTGACCTCCTTCGCGTACGCGATGAACGAGTCCCGCCGGCCGCTCGGAGCCAGCCTCCACGAGATCATCGGGCGCTGCGCCGAGCTCTCCGAGGCCCCCGCCGCGCCGGTCCCCACGATCGATCCGGCCACGCTGGCCCGTGACGTGGTGCGCCGGGTCCGCGAGGCCACCGACCAGCTGTCCCGCTCGTGGCGGGCGATGGTGGACGGCGACGGCCTGCTCTGGCGCGACGTGATCACCCGCGATCCGCTGGATCCGGCGCTGAGCCGGGCCGAGAAGGCGCTCGCCGCGCTGGCCCGCTCGGCCCGTATCGCGGACACCGCCGCGAAGGCGTTCGGCCTGCTCCGGCCGGACGACGCGGCGGCGCTGGCCCGGCTCGCCGAGCACGCCGGGCGCCGGCCGGACCAGGTCAACGACTCCTGGTTGACCGCTGACGACCTCGCACCGGTCCGCGAGGCGGCCGACCGCCGCAGCGCGGACCTGGCCGCCGCGGCGCAGGCGGCGGCAGCGGTCCGGCACCGCGCCGGGGTGCCCTGGACCGCGCTGCCCTCCGCCGCCGACCTGCCGGTCGTGCCCGTCCTCGACACGCTCGTCGCGCCGGTGCAGCTGGAGACGCTCACCGCTGTCGACGCCGACGAGTTGGCGCGCTCCTTCGCCAAGGCCGCCGAGCAGCTCGACCGGCACCGGCGCGCGGTCGACCGGGTCACCGCCAAGCTCGGGTTGCCGCGGGCCACCACGATCCGGGACATCTCCCGCGTGGCGGCGGTGGCCGAGCTGGGCACCCGGCCGCACAAGCCGGAGCGGTTCTGGTTCGGGCCGGGCGCGCTGGCCGGGGTGCAGACCGGGTCGAGCGCGCTGCGGCGGGCCCTCGAGGTGCTGGTCGGGGCGGAGATCCAGGCGCGGCCGTACTTCTCCGAGGCGATCCTGACGCAGCCGGTGGAGGAGCTGGCCGAGCGGTTCGCCACGGTGCACCGCGGATTCGGGAAGCTGCGGGCGGCGTACCGGCGGGACAAGCGGCAGGTGGCCGGGTTCGTGCTGCCGACCGCGCACCTCGGCGACGCGATCGACCGGCTGAGCACGGCGGTCGCGTGGAAACGGGCGCGGCAGGAGCTGGCGGCGGCGGAACACGCGTACGCGACCGCGCTGGGTCGCTACTGGCAGGGCCGGGGCACCGACTTCGCGGCCCTCGACGACGCGATCTCGGTGGCCATCGCGGCGCTCGCCTCGGCGCCTCCGGCCGGGGTGGAGTCGGTGCTCGCGTACGTCTGCGCGCCGGCGCCCGACCCGGAGCCGATCCAGGTGGTCACCGAGGCGCGCGACGCGCTGCTGCGCTGGCAGGCCACGCTGCGGCCGGCGCCCTACCCGGCGGCGCGGCCGGAGCTGGTCTCGGGGCCCGTCGAGGACGCGATCGCCTGGCTGAAGGAGCACGTCACCGTCCTGCAGGCGACGGCGGAGACGGTCCGGGCGTTCGACGCGGCGACCGGGCGGACGCTGGACTACGCGGAGACGGTGAGGCTGGCCGAACTGCGGGAGGCGGCCGCGCGGGCCGAGGCGGCGGTCGGTGGGCGCACCCCGGAACTGCCCGAGTCCGGCGCGCCGTCACTGGCCGACGCGGTCGCCTGGGCCGCCACGGCGCGCGAGTTCGCCGGCGGGCCGCTCACCCCGGCCCAGGTCGCGGCGCTGCGCGACCTGCGGCCGATCATCGGGCTGGCCGAACGTGCGCAGGAGTGGACCGAGGCGAGCCGTGCGGTGTTCGCCGGGTTCGGCCCGGCCCGGCAGGCCGACCTGCGGGACCGCTTCGCCGACTACCGCCGGGCCGCCGCCTTCCTGCGGGACATCCGCGACGACAGCAGCGGCCAGGAGGAGTGGTTCGCCTGCCTGGACGCCCGCGACGTGCTGACCTTCCACGGCCTCGACGCGGCCGTCGAGTTCTGCGCCGACCAGCACCTGGACGGCGCCGACGTGCCCCCGGTGATCGAACGGGCGCTCCTGCACGGCTGGGTGGACGCGGTGGTCCGGGCCGACAACCGGCTGCGGCCCTGGCGCGCCGAGGACCGGGACCGTCTGGTCGCCGAGTTCCGCGCGGCCGACGAGAAGCTCGCCCCGGTGGCGGCCCGGGAGATCATCGCGGCGGTCGAGGCCCGCCGGCCTCCGGCCGACAGCACGGCCGCGGGTCTGCTGCGGCGGGAGGCGATGAAGGCCGACCGGCATCTGCCGGTACGGGAACTGATCGGCCGCGCCCGGGACGTCGTGCTCGACCTGCGCCCGTGCGTGCTGGCGTCGCCGCTGACGGTGAGCCAGTCGCTGCCCCCGGACATCGGCTTCGACGTGGTGATCTTCGACGAGGCGTCCCAGATCACCCCGGCCGACGCGATCAACTGCATCTATCGCGGCCAGTCCCTGATCGTCGCGGGCGACGACCGGCAACTGCCGCCGACCTCGTTCTTCGACAGGGGGCTCAGCACCGAGCCGGCCGACACCGAGGTGCTCGACTACCAGTCGGTGCTGGAGCTGGCCAAGGCCTGCGGCGCGTTCCCCGGGATGGGCCTGACCTGGCACTACCGCAGCCGGCACCAGGCGCTCGTGGCCTTCGCCAACGACGCGTTCTACCAGGGACGGCTCAGCACGTTCCCGGCTCCGGGGACCGGCGGCCCGGACACCGGCGTCGAGTTGTTCCCGGTGGCCGGCGTCTACCGGCGCAGCACCAGCCGGGACAACCCGGTCGAGGCGGAGCGGGTCGCCGAGCGGATCGTGCACCACTTCACCACCCGGCCCGACCAGACGCTCGGCGTGGTGACGTTCTCGGTGGCGCAGGCGGAGGCGATCGAACGCGCCCTGCAGACGGTCGCGGCCGGACACCCGGCGCTGGAGCGGGCGGTCGCCGACGACCGGCTGCACGGTTTCTTCATCAAGAGCCTGGAGTCGGTGCAGGGCGACGAGCGGGACGTGATGATCTTCTCGATCGGCTACGGGTACGACGACACCGGCCGGATCAGCGCGAACTTCGGCGCGCTGAACCGGCCCAACGGGTGGCGGCGGCTGAACGTGGCGATCACCCGGGCCCGGCACCGGGTGGAGATCGTCACCTCGATCCTGTCCCGGGACGTCCCGGAGTCGGAGAACGAGGGTGTCCGGCAGCTGGCGGCGTACCTGGATCACGTGGAGCACGGCGCCGGCGACACCAGCCCCGACCTGGCCGAGGGGCACAGCGAGTTCGTGGACTCGGTGCTGGAGACGGTCCGGTCCTGGGGATATCCGGCGCGGACCGGCCTGGGGACCGCGGGCGGGCGGGTGGACATCGCGATCCGGCACCCCGACGACCCGGCCGGGGACTACCTGCTCGGGATCCGCTGCGACGGGCCCGGGTACCGCGACTGCCCGGCCGCCCGGGACCGCGACCGGCTGACCGACCAGGTGCTGGTGGACCTGGGTTGGCGGCTGCACCGGGCGTGGGCGCTGGCCTGGTACCGCGACCGGGCGGGTGAGGAAGCCCGGCTGCGGGCGGCCCTGGAACGCGCGGCGGCGGCCCGGCCCGGCCGTACCGGCGCGGTGGAGGGACGCGCCGCCGCGGCGAGCCTGCGGGCCCGGCTGCTGCGCCACGAGCCGGCCCGCAACTAGGGTCGGCGGCACGCCGGCCACCGCTTGGTGACTCACAGTGACCTTCGGGTCCGCCCGGCTCGGCGCGGATCGTCGAACCGGCTCGCGACCGGGGTCACCGATGCCTGCTGGGCGTCCTCGGCGAGCGGGTCTTGTCCGGCGCGACAGTCGGGTCCGTCGCCACCGGCGGAGTCGTTCAGCGGCGTAGGCACGTACCGGAAGCCCGGAAGGTTGCCTGCTCCGGGAAATCGAGACCTTTGACACTCGCGTTACCCCAAACCGCCCCTCGCAAGCGTCTTGAACGCAGGACGTGGACCGCGAGGGGAGAACTCTATGCCTGAGACGCCGGCCAAGCCTTCAGCCCGGCCCCGGGACGCGAAGAAGGGTTGGTTCCGGCGATGGCCACGATGGTTGCGCAGAGTGACGGCGGGACTCGTCGCGGTGGTGGTGACGCTGGTCGTGGTCTCCGCCGGATATGTCTGGAGCGTGGACCTGCCGGAGGACCCGGTGCCCCCGCAGGCCTCGGTGCTCTACTACCGCGACGGCCGGACGGTGCTCGCGCGGATCGGCACCACCGACCGCACCGACGTCAGCCTGGACCGGGTGCCGCTCGGCGTCCGGCAGGCGTTCGTGGCCGCCGAGGACCGCGGGTTCTACGACCACTTCGGCGTCTCGGTGCGCGGGCTGTTGCGGGCGCTGTGGTCCAACGTGGTCAACGACACCGGGCAGGGCGCCTCCACGATCACCCAGCAGTACGTGCGGAACGCCTATCTGACGCAGGAGCGGACGGTCAGCCGCAAGGCCAAGGAGGCGGCGCTCGCGCTCGAGGTGGAACACCGGTTCAGCAAGGACGAGATCCTCGAGCGCTACCTGAACACCATCTACTTCGGGCGCGGCGCCTACGGCATCGAGGCCGCCGCCCAGGCCTTCTTCGGCACGTCGGTGGACCGGCTCACCGCGTACCAGGGCGCGGTCCTCGCCGCCATGGTCAAGGACCCGACGCGCGGGGACCCGGCGGTGGATCCCCGCTGGACGCTGAACCGGTGGAAGTGGATCCTGCGGGCGATGAGCGACGCGGGCTGGCTGCCGGAGGGCGCCGCGGACCGGACGCCGTACCCGACTGTCGCGGCGGAGTCGGTCACCGCCAGCACCATCGGCGGCCCGATCGGGCTGATCACCGACCGGGTGGAGGACGAGCTGGTGGCCGCGGGCATCAGCCGGCAGCAGATCCGCACGGGCGGGCTGAGCGTGACCACCACGCTCGACGCCACCGCGCAGCGGTCCGCGATCGCCATCATCGACAAGGCGCTGCGCGGCCAGCCGGACGTGCTGCGCCCGGCACTGGTGGCGATCGACCCGGAGGACGGTGGTGTGCGCGCCTACTACGGCGGTGACCGGGGCCGCGGCTACTACGACGACGCGCAGGCCGCCCGGCCGCCGGCGTCCACCTTCAAGCCGCTCGTGCTGGCCGCCGCCGAGGAGCGCGGCATCGGGTTCCGCTCGTTCTACAACGGCACCTCGCCGCGGGTCTTCCCGGGCCGCGGCGGCGCGCCGCTGTTCAACCAGGACAACCTGCAGTGCCCGGTCTGCCCGCTGAACATCGCGATGGTGCACTCGCTGAACACGCCGTTCTACGCCGTCACCGAGCAGATCGGCCCGGAGCGGGTCCGGGACCTCGCCCTGCGCCTGGGCGTCCCGGACCGGTACGGCGACCAGGCCACCATGGTCGACGCCAAGGGCGAGCCGACCCCGGGCCGGACCCGCCCGGACATCGCGATCGGCAGCTATCCGGTCACCCCGGCCGACCTGGCCAGCGTCTACGCCACCCTGGCCGGCGGCGGCAACCGCGCGAACCGGCACTTCGTGCAGTCGGTCGCGGCTGCCAGCGGCGCCGTCCTGCACCGGCCCAGGGTGAAGTCGAAGCGGGTGCTGGACAGCGGCGTGGCCGCGGACGTGGGCGCCGTGCTGTCCGAGGTGGTCGACCACGACGGCGCGGTGCCCGGAGTGCACGCCGCCGCGAAGACCGGCTCCCAGCAGTACGGGAACACGGCGGACTCGTCGGACGCGTGGACGGCCGGCTGGGTCTCCGGGCTGGCCGCGGTGGTCTGGGTCGGTCGCGAGAAGCCGGGCCCCATCCGGACGAAGGACGGCAAGCCGATAAACGGCGACGGCATGCCGTACGACATCTTCAAGGGTTTTCTCGCCGGCGCGCTCACCGGGCAGCCGGCCCGGTCGCTGCCCGCGGCGTCGAACGTCGGCCGCCTGGAGAAGGGTGACCTGCGGACGATCGAGGGCAAGTTCTCGATGGCGCCCGGGCGGATCTTCCAGGGCCCGCAGAAGGGCGACCAGGTCGACCGGTCGCTGGCCAAGGGCAGCTGGCAGGAGCGGGTCACCCGGCTGACCGGCGTCCTCGACAAACTCGCCGGGTCGCTGCCCGACTTCGCGGTCTCCTTCGTCGACCGCAGGACCGGCCGGGTGTACGACTACCACGGCTCGCGCGCGTTCGAGGCGGCCAGCGTGGTGAAGGTCGAGTTGCTCGCCGCGTTGCTGCTGCGGGCCCAGGACGAGGGGCGCCGGCTGTCCCGCGTCGAGCAGAAGCGCGCCCGCAAGATGATCGTGGCCAGCGACAACGACGCGGCGTCGGAGGTCTACGCCGCGATCGGCGGGGTCCCCGGGCTGCGCCGGGCATTGAAGAAGCTCGGGCTCGGCGACACCGACCCGGCGGCGAACTTCGGCCTCACCAGGACCACTGCCGAGGACCAGACCCGGATGGTCGGCGCCCTCACCTCGCCGGACAGTCCGCTGGACAAGAATTCCCGGCAGGTGGTCCTGAACCTGATGTCCTCGGTCAACGCCGACCAGACGTGGGGGATCAGCGCCGCGTCCTTCGGCGGCGAACAGACCGCGCTGAAGAACGGCTGGCTCGCCCGGTCCACCGAGAACAACCGGTGGATCATCAACAGCACCGGCCGGATCAGCAGCGACAAGGTCGACGTGGCGCTCTCCGTGCTCTCCCACGGGCACGCCGGCCAGCCGGAGGGGATCAAGGCCGTCGAACAGATCGCCGCGCTGACGCGTAGCTATCTGGGCTGGTGATCAGGCCGACGCGCCGCGCAGCAGCGCGTCGACCAGCTTCTCCGGAAAATCCTGCTCCGGTACGCCGGTGGCGTCGCCGAACATGCCCAGCATCATCGACGGGCCGGAGAGCATCAGCACGGTCAGGTGGATGTCGAGATCGGCCCGGAACTCGCCGGTCTCGACGCCGCGCCGGAGGATCTCGCGCATCCGCTCGCGGCGGGGCTCCATCACCGCCTGGTGCATCCGGTTCAGCTCGGGGTCGCGCTGCAGCTCGGGGAGCAGGCAGGCGGTGACGATCCCGTACTCCCGGGCGCGGTTCGACCGGTTCGCGGTGACCAGGGCGATCAGGTCCTCGCGGGCGGAGACGCCGCCGAGGGCGGGCAACGGGCCCTTCATGCACCGCACCGCGTCGATGAGCAGCGCCTCCTTGTTCGGCCAGCGGCGGTAGATGGTGGCCTTGCCGACGCCCGCCTTGGCGGCGACCGATTCGATCGAGACGGCAGCCGCGCTCTGTCCTTCCGCCATCAGGGCGAGCACCGCGTCGAGGATGGCCTCGTCGGCCTGGGCGCTGCGGGGCCGGCCAGGAGCCTTGCGCTCCTGGCCGGCCGACGTGGTGCTGGTCATGGGGTCCATTGTTACTGAGCGGTCATGCCTCGACCAGAGCCACGCCCTGCTCCTCCGCGAGCACCGGGGCGTGCTGGCCGGCGGGCCGCCTGCCGGGCAGGAACAGCGCCGCGACCAGCGCGCCGAGCAGGGCGAACACCAGGGAGCCGGCGGCCGACCAGTGCATCGCCGTGACGAAGGCCTCGTTCGCGTCGTGGATCAGCGCGGGGCCGGCCGGGCCGGCCTGCTCGGCCACCGCGTACGCCCCGGAGATCGACTCGCGGGCCGCGTCGGAGGCCTGCGCGGGCAGGCCGTCGGTGGCCGGGCCCAGGTTGTCCCGGTAGTTGGAGGAGAGGATCGCGCCCAGCACCGCGACGCCCAGGGCACCGCCGAGCTGGCGGATGGTGTTGCTGACAGCGGAGCCGACACCGGCCTTCTCCCGCGGCAGCGCCGCCATGATCGACTCGGTGGCCGGCGGCATCACGTTCGCCATGCCGACGCCCATCAGGAAGAACGCGACGGCGACCACGGCGATCGGGGTGTCCACGCCGATCGGCAGCCAGGTGGCCAGGCCGGCCGCCACCAGCAGCAGGCCGGCGGTGCTGACCACCTTCGGACCGAACCGCTTCACCATGGTGGAGCTGATCGGGGCGAAGACCATCTGGCCGATGGCGAACGGGACGAACAGCGCGCCGGAGGCGAGCGGGCCGTAGCCACGGACCAGTTGCAGGTAGAACGCGCCGAAGAACATCGAGCCCATGGCCGCGAAGAAGACCAGGCCGATCATGGAGGTGGAGGCGGAGAACTGCCGGTTGCCGAAGAGCCGCACGTCCAGCGACGGGAACTCGACGCGGCGCTCGTAGAGCACGAAGCCGGCCAGCACCAGCACGCCGGAGAGCAGCGGCGCCCAGGCCAGGGTGTCGCCGAAGCCGTCCTCGCCGCCCTTGATCACGCCGTAGGTGAGCAGCGTCAGGCCGATGATCGAGAGCAGCACGCCGACCACGTCGATGCGGCCCGGCCTGGGGTCGCGCGACTCCGGCACCAGCAGCGCCACCAGGGTCACGCCGACGACCACGATCGGCACGTTGATCAGGAAGACCGAGCCCCACCAGAAGTGCTCCAGCAGGAAGCCGCCGAGGATCGGGCCGAGCGCGACGGCCAGGCCGACAGCACCCGCCCAGACGCCGATGGCCCGGCCGCGCTCCCGCGGTTCGAAGACGTTCGCGATGATCGACAGGGTGGCCGGCATGACGCCCGCGGCGCCCAGGCCCATCACCGCGCGGGCGGCGATCAGCTGGTCCGGGCTGCTCGCGTAGGCCGAGATCAGCGACGCGACGCCGAACAGCGTGAGGCCGGCGATCAGGGCGATCCGGCGGCCCAGGCGGTCGGCCAGGATGCCGGCGGTGAACAGCATGCCGGCGAAGACCAGCGTGTACGAGTTGATGGCCCACTCCAGCTCGCTCTGGGTGGCGCCGAGGCCGTGCCGCGGGTCCGCGATGATCCGCATGGCCACGTTCAGCACGGTGTTGTCGAGCACCACCACGAGCAGGCTGATCACCAGCACACCCAGGATGGCCCAGCGCCGGGGATGCCCGGCGTGGGATGTCTCTTCTGCGTTCATCCGTGTTTCCCCCCGGTTTTCGAAACGGAACTGTCTCGTATCTCAATAGAGGACAGTAGTCCCGGGAAATTGGAAACGGAACGCTCTCGTATCGAAAGTGTTCCCCGTCACTCCGGCGGTTGACCTGGAGCGCGCTCCAGGTCCTAGCGTCGACGGCATGGAAACGATGGAACTGGGGCGCACCGGTACGCAGGTCAGCAAGCTGGCGCTCGGCGCCATGCAGATGGGCAACGCCACCAGTGAGGCCGACTCGATCCGCATCCTGGACCGGTACTGCGAATCCTCAAGGGCATCTACGACGACCCGGCCAAGCGGTCCGGGCACTGGGCCATGGAGAACTACGAGGGTCCGGACATGGACGCGCGCCTCGCCGTGCTGCGGGAGATCGCCCATGAGGCCGGCTCCACGCCCAACCGTACGGTGCTGGCCTGGCTGCTGCACCAGACCGGCCCCTCGGTGGTGCCGCTGATCGGTCCGAGGACCCCGCAGCAGCTAGACGACCTGCTCCCGGCCCTCGACATCAAGCTCGACGCCGGCCAGCTCGCCCGGCTGGACGCCGCCGGCGCGTAGGCCCACCTCCACCGAGGCACGGGGCCCGATGGAGGCGAACTCCAGGACGCCGTCCGCGTCGACCGGGTGCGAGAGCAGGTAGCCCTGCGCGAACTCGCAGCCAAGGCGGGACAGCACCTGGAGGTCGGCGGCGTTGTCGACGCCCTCGGCGACGGTCACCATGCCGAGGGCGTGCGCCATTTTGACCATGGCGTCCGCCAGCGAGGTACGGGCCTGGTCCCGGTGGATGCCGGCGACGAACGCACGGTCGATCTTCACGACGTCCCAGCCGTGATCGGCCACCCGGGCCATCGACGAGTACCCGGTGCCGAAGTCGTCCACGGCGATCTTCACTCCGGCCCGGCGCAGCGGCCCGAGAGCGTTCTCGACGGTCTCCGGCTCGGCCATGCCGGTCTCGGTCAGCTCCAGGGTCAGCATGTCCGGCGGAGTGCCGTTGCGGTCCAGGGCGGCCAGCACCAGCCCGGCGGTGGTCGCGTCGAGCTGGCGCGGGGACAGGTTGACAGCGACCGGGATCCACCGGCCGCTCCGCTCGTACCAGCCGCGCTGCTCGGTCAGGGACTGCTCCAGCACCACCCGGAACACCTGCACGATCGTGCCGGCCGCCTCGGCGATCGGCACGAACACCACGGGCGGCAGCACCCCGTCGGTCGGATGCCGCCAGCGCACCAGCGCCTCGACCGAGTTCAGCCGTCCGTCGTCGACCCGGAACACCGGCTGGTAGACGCAGTACAGCTCGCCCCGGGCCAGCGCGCGCCGCAGGTCGGCGTCCAGCCGCAGCCGTTGCGCCGCCTCCGCGCGGATCTCCGCGTCGAACCGCACCACCCGCCCCCGGCCGGCCGCCTTGGCCTGGTACATCGCCGTGTCCGCGTCCTGCACCAGGGCGTCCGGATCGGCCTCCCGGTCGTCGGTGGTGCGCAGGCCGATCGACAGCGAGGCGAAGAACTCGGTGCCGTCGGCTAGCCGCATCGGCCGCCCGAGCTCGCCGGCGACCCGCTCGGCGATCTCCACGGCCTGTTCCTCGGTGGTCTCCGGCATCAGGATGACGAACTCGTCCCCGCCCAGCCGGCACACCACATCGCCGTCCCGGACGGAGGCCCGCAACCGGGTGCCGATCTCCGTGAGCAGTTGGTCGCCGGCGTCGTGCCCGAGGCTGTCGTTGACGTCCTTGAAGTGGTCCAGGTCGCAGAAGAGCAGGCCGACCCGGGCGTCCGGGCCGGGCGGCATCGAGCTGAGCGCCACGGCCAGGCGGTCCATCAGCAGGCTGCGGTTGACCAGCCCGGTCAGCGGGTCGTGGCCGGCCCGCCAGGCCAGCTCGTGGATCGGCCCGGCCAGCCGGAACGCGACCAGCGCCATGGACATCGCCGAGCCGAGGACCAGCGGGGTGTCCGACCGCGGCTCCCAGATCAGATGCACGCAGGGCAGCAGAAGGGCGGCGCCGAACAGGATCAGCGCCCGGGTCAGGGTCAGCGCGTTCACCGCGGAGCGGCGCGGGTTGGTGGCGACCATCGACGGGTGCAGGGCGGCCGTGCCGAGCAGGATCGGCATCGCCATCCAGCCCAGATCGATGAGACCACCCTCCCGGTACGTCCCGGCCAGCCCCTGATGCGTGTAGAGCGCGTCGGAGACGAACCACGCCACCAGCCCGGCCAGCAGCCAGCGCACGCCCGGGGTGCGCAGCTCGACGCCGAGCGCCAGGGCGAGCGCGCAGTACACCACGATCATCGTGTTGACCGGCGCGGACACCGCGAAGAACCGGGCCGGCAGGCTGCCGCCCACGGTGACCGTCGGCTCCACCACCAGGATCCAGACGAGGCTGGCCAGCGGCGAAAGGATCACCGCGGCGTCGACGAACGCGGTCCGGCCGGCCCGGGAGGCGAGCATCGCCGTACCGGCCGCGATGGTCAGGTGCCCGATCAGGTAGAGCACGTCGGCGCCCGACGGAAACGCCGGATCGGCGCCACCGGCGGTGTGCCACGCGAAGACCACGTCGCCGGCCGCGGAGAACGCCAGGCCGCCGCCGATCACCAGCCAGCCGCCGGTGCGCTGCGGCACGTGCCCGCGCAGCCCCATCCAGGTGGCGATCGGCGCGGTGCTGTTCACCAGCACGTAGATCCACCGGGTCTCGGCGGTGAACGGCACGGCGACGTAGACGACCGCGAGCGCGGACGTCAGCGTCAGGTAGATCCACCACAGGTGGCGCATGCCGCCCGGGGAACGACCCATCATGCGCCGTCACCGGTCTCAGGTCCGCGGGTCTGCATGCGAGACCTATCGGCGGGGGCCCGGCGAGCCGGAGAACTCCGGGAAGTGACGTGGCACCCGTGTCGGCGGCACACCCGGCCCGGCGCTTGACACCGAGCCACCGGTACGGCCGAGAATCCTTCGAAGACAATGCTCCCGGAGAGGACCGCGGATGACCACTACCGTGCAGGGGATCGACGGACTCAAGGCGCTCGCCGGCCACGACCTCGGCGTCAGCGAGTGGCTGGAGATCACCCAGGAGCGGGTGAACACGTTCGCCGACGCCACCGGCGATCACCAGTGGATCCACGTCGACCCGGGCCGCGCCGCCCAGGGGCCGTTCGGCGGGCCGATCGCCCATGGGTACCTGACGTTGTCGCTGGTCATCCCGCTCTTCGCGGAGCTGCTCAAGGTCGAGGGGATCTCGATGGGCGTGAACTACGGCCTGGAGAAGGTCCGGTTCCCGCACCCCGTCCGGGTCGGCTCGCGGATCCGGCTGGCCGCCACCGTGGTCAGCGTCGACGACGTGCCCGGCGGCACGCAGAGCACGTTCGACTTCACGGTCCAGATCGACGGCGTGGACAAGCCGGCCTGCGTCGCCCGTACCGTCTACCGGCAGTACGTCTGAGGCCGCGCCCGTCTCTCCGGCGTCGGCACGGAGCGGCTCTCTCGCGGTGTCGGCACGGATCGGCGAGCCCGATCCCTGGGTCTTCGGCCGCGACCAGCTCGGGAGCGAACCCGGCTCGGCTGAAGCAGGCGAGCCGGGCGCTCCGGGCCGTCCCCGCGCGGAAAGCGGCGCCCACCACGACGATCCGGTTCATGCCGGCACCGGGGCCCGCTGACCGGCGCGCGGCGGACGGACGCGCGGCGGGACCCGTCAGAGGTACGAATCGGACGCGGCGTACAAGCCCAGCGCAATCATGAGGAAGCCGGAGACCCCGGTCAGCACGTGCGCGACCCGGGAGGTCATCAGACGCCGGGACGCCGCGCCGACGCCGACCAGCAGCGCCTGCCAACCCGCCGACGCGGCGAAGATGCCGGCGACGAAGAACGCGGCGGCGGTCCAGGACATCGTGCCGCCGATACCGACGGCCGCCGACGCGAAATAGCCGATGGTCAGCGGGTTGGCCGCGGTCAGGCCGAGCAGCAGGAGGAAGGCGCGGGTCGCCGTCACCGGCATGCCGCGCCCCCCGGTGGCGTCGGCGGACCCGGCCGCGCGGGCGCGGCGCAGGGCGAGCAACTCGCGCACGCCGAGAAAGACCAGGACGGCGCCCGCGACGATGCGCAGCGGCGGCAGAAACGGTCCGACGGCGGCGGCAACGCCACCGCCGACGGACACCGCCAGAGCCGCGAATATGAGGTCGGTCGTCGCCACACCGAGTGCCGCGGCGATGCCGACCCGCACTCCTCGCGCCTGCCCGGTTCTGATCACCAACAGGCCAATGGCTCCCAAAGGAACGGCGACGGCCAATCCGGCGAGCGAACCCGCGACGACATAACCCATTGCGGCAGACATGCGACCCCCCGGCGGACGACACAAATGGGCGCGACGTCCTAGAGGGTACAGTAGGAAGCTATTCCATAAGTTCCGATATCCCGAAGCGGACCTCGCCGTCATCGGCCGGACTCAGATCCTCCTCCGCGTAGAAACGTTCGTAGACGTTCGTCGAATAAAGCTGCCCAGCACGGGTCAGCTCGTAACGGTCGCCCACCAGCCGCAGCCAATCCTTATCGACCAGCTCCTGAATCTCCGTAGGGAACACCGTTACCATATCGATACCGAAGCGGCGACGGAAGTCCGAGACGGAGACCTCGCACATCTTGAGGCCGCGGATCATGACCCGCCGCATCTCCTGCTCCTTGGTGAGCACCGTGCCGATGTCAATGGGAATACGCCCGTTGTCCACCATCTCGTAGTAACGGTTCAGCGGATGGACGTTCACGAAGAGCCGATCATGAATGACGCTCTTCGACGAGACACCAAAGCCAATCATCGGCCAGGTGCGCCAGTAGTACTCGAGAAAACGCGACAGGTCACGGCAGCGGTCCGGGTGGAAATAGCCCGTCGAACTGCGCCGGCGGAAGCCCGCGGCCTCCATCGCGTCCATCGCGTACTCGTACATCCGGGTCTCGTCGGCCGGCGACGGCAACGTCATCTTGCCCGAGCTGATCAGGCTGTGGAACGCCGTCTTGGGCCAGATCTCCAGGCCGTAGCTCGTGATGCATGCCGGCTCCAGCTCGATCGCCCGGTCGACGCTGCGCTTCCAGTCGTCCAGGGACTGATCCGGGAGCGGGAAAATCAGGTCGATGTTGGTGTGCCGGAATCCGCCCTCGACCACCATGCGGTACGCGTTCTCGGCGGTCGCGACGTCGTGCGACCGGTTGCAGATCTTGAGCAGCCGGTCGTCGAACGCCTGCACGCCGACGTTCACCCGGTTGAACCCGCCGGCGACCAGCGTCTCGACCTTGTGGAGGTCGACCGTCGACGGGTCGAACTCGAGGGCGATCTCGCACCCCTCGTTGAACTCGAACTCCTCGCGGCAGACGTCGAGGAGGTGCACGAGCTGCTCGCCGGTGAGGATGCCCGGCGTGCCCCCGCCGAAGTAGACCGCGTCGATGGAGAAGGCGGGAAACGTGCGGTTGGCGACGAACGTCCGGATCTCCTTCTCCAGCGCCGCGACGTACCGCGCGAAGTGCGACTCGTTCTTGTTGATGTACACCGTGTAGTCGCAGAACCCGCACTTCTTGATGCAGAAGGGGACGTGCAGGTAGAGGACCGCGCTCTCCTTGCGGAAGTACTCATCGTGGTCCACGTGCCGGTACTTGAACGGGTAGGTGTGGATGTTGCGGCGGGTGATCTGACTGTCGGGCTCGGCCTGGTACATCGGGCTACCTCCGGTGAAACGTCAGCAGACAAGCTCGAACGGCTGCACGGCGTCGGCGGCCGGGCGGGCGTCGGTACGACCGTTCGGCGTCACCGGCCTGCCGCAGGACACGAACAGGTCGTCGAAGACGTTCCGGTCGCGGGCCAGGTAGGGCTCCCCCGCCCGCGCCACGAGCCGGACCACCTCCTCGGCCAGCAGCAGTTGGTAGCGGCACGACTCCTCGTTGAGCACGTTGAGGTCGCCGGAGGCCACGTAGTTCTCCTGCCGGCAGCCACCGCCACACAGGTACCGGGCCCAGCACTGCCCGCACACCGGGTGCTCGTCCACGGTCCGCCGCCACTCCGGGTGCGGCCGGGTCAGCCCGGACTGACCGGTGCCCACGTCGAACGACTCCTCCCCGACCAGGCGGTGACACGGGCTGATGGTCCCGTCCGGCGAATGCGTGTAGTACGTCCGCCCGCCCGAGCAGAACGACAGGGCGGTCAGGCCCTCGAGCATCATCTGAGCGGTGCGTTCGTACTCCAGGACTCCGGCAAAGCGATTTTCCGGGGTGAAGAGCGAGGGGTACGCGTGCAGGAAATCGCGGAACTGCTCGATCATTCCCGGGCGCAGGAAGTGGTTCACGTACGCGATCTCCTGAGGGCCGCTCAGCACCTTGTCGCCCAGCTTCAGCGTGAGCGCGACGCTCTTGCCCTGCTGATTGACGGGGTACACGCCCGGGTAGATCTGGAAGAAGTCGAACAGGTTGAGCGACCACAATTCCCGGACGCTGTCGACCAGCGTGGGCTGTTCGGTCGCGATCGTCATCCGGGCGACCAGAATGATGTTGTCATCAGCCGCGTGGCGCAGGGTCCAGAGATTCTTCATGATCCGGTCGTACGAGCCGCGCCCGTTCTTGGCCGGCCGGTTACGGTCCTGGACCTCCCGGGGGCCGTCCAGCGACACCGACACGATGAAGCGGTGCTTCGCGAACAGTTCCGTGATCCCGGCGGGCATCAGGGTGAGATTCGTGGAGATCCGGTAGACGAATTGCAGATCCCGCTCCGCCGCGACCCGCTCACTACGTTCACAGATCGCTTTGATCAGCGGGAAGTTCGCCAGCGGCTCGCCACCGAAGAATTCGAAGCGCACCCGCCGGCCCGGCGCGAGGTTCTCCTCGATGAACGTGAAGATCCAGCCCACCGAGTGCTCGCCCATGGCCTCCTTCATCCGGCCGTAGTCGCCGCCCTCGGCGAAGCAGTACGTGCACGCCAAGTTGCAGATGTTCGTCAGGTTGACGTTGACGGCGAAGTCCGAGCCGTCGGCGAGGTCGCTCCGCTGCAGCGTGTCCCGGTTGCTGCCGGCGTCCTCGGTCACGGCGAGCGACTCCCACGCGGCGCGTTCCTCGACACTCAGGTGCTCGACACCTCGGCGCAGCCGCTCGCCCACCTCCCTCGGCATGCGGGCGACCCGGTGGGTACCGGTGATCATGACCGCGGACTCGCGCTCGTCCAGATCGGCGACGAAGTAATCGACTCCGCTACGCACGACCGGCACCCCGCAATCGCAGCGCCGCCTCCGGAACCGCGTCGCTGGAGTGCTTGATCTGCAGGACCGTGTCCGTCGGGAAGTGCGCCCGGTCGTACACCTCGTACATGCTGACGTGCACGCCCGGCGGGGTCTGGATCGTGACACCGCGGTCGTCGGTCGCGGACTTGCAGGCGATGAAGCGGTACTGCGCGCCGGGCATGACCGGGACCCGCTTGATCTCGCGGCCGTTGCTGGCGCCACCCAGCACCCGCACGATCACCTCGTGCGTGGCGGGCGCCTCGCTGCTCACCTCGATGTGCACGGCCTTGACGTCACCGCGCCACTCGTGGTCGGTCCCCGACAGATCGCTGTCCGGCACCTCGACGATGTTCAGACCGGCCGTCTGCGGCTTGGGCAGCAGCTGGAACGCGAGGGGGCGGTCGCAGGTACGGCAGTTCGACTCCTCGGTGAGCCCGACGGGACGCGCGATGAGGCCGTACCGCTCGACCACCACCGTGCCGCAGTAGGGGCAGAACGAGTTCGTCGCCTCGTTGTCGTACACGTTGCCGAGGTAGCAGTAGCGGATCCCCTCGGCAAGCGCGACCTCGCGGGCCCGCTCCAGCCGCTCCACCGGGGTCCGGTCGACCTGCGTGTACTTGTAGTCCGGGTGGAACCGGACGAAGTGCACCGGCACGTCCGGGCTCAGCTCGTCGAGAACCCAGCGGGACAGCTTGCGGGCGTCCGCTTCGCTGTCGTTGGCGTCGGTGACCAGCAGGCTGGAGACCTCGACGTGCTTGCCCCGGTCGAACACGTACTTGGTGGCATCCAGCACCGGCTGTAGCTGGCCCTTCGTGACGCGCTTGTAGAACGTGGGGTCCATCGACTTGAGCGAGATGCTGAAGATGTCGATGACGTCGCACAGCTCCTTGGCGCCCTCGAGGGAGATGTAGAACGCCGACTTGAACAGGTTCACCAGCCCGTGCTGCCGAGCCAGGCGCGCGGTGTCCAGGACGAACTCGTGCCAGACCACCGGATCGTTGTACGTCCACGAGATGACCTGGATGCCGCGTTCGAGCGCGCTCTCCACCACCTGCTCGGGGGTGTAGTAGTGCACCGAGCGGTCTTCCACGTACCGGGCCTGCGAGGTCTGCCAGTTGTGGCAGTAGTCGCAGTTCATCATGCAGCCGATGTTGCCCATCGACAGGATGCGGGCGCCCGGGGCGTAGTGGTAGCAGGCTTCGGTCTCGATCGTTTCCTCGGTCATCGCCACGGACTTGCCGTAGTTCAGGGTGACCAGCTCGCCGCCGCGGTTCGCGCGCACCCGGCAGAACCCCACCGAGCCGGGCCGGATGACGCAGTTACGCGGTGAGAGATGGCACTGAACGGTGCCGTCGGGCCGGGAGCTGTAGAGCACCGCGGGGTGGGTGTCCTGCTGCCAGTCCCATTGCTTCTGATCTTTGGGCACGGAAAGCCTCTCTGTCCGATTACGACCCGTTCGCTACCGGCAATTTCAGAATGCTTTTGAGGAAGACCTCGCACACAAATGCCGGCGCATGCGCCGACATTCGATCCGTGCAAATGTCACGATGCCCGGCCAGGCGATCGATGATCTTAATGTCGGCCATCGACTTGTCGCACAAGGTATCGACCGTCACTGCCGACTGTCAAGCATGGCATATACACCTGTGAATGATCAAAAGCGCCACGGGGCTATTTCCGATACTCATGGCATCCGCGCGAATAGCGATCTTGATTCGTTGATCACGCCCCGACGCGATCTTCGCCGGATCCCGCCCGGGACCACGATGGAACGGTGGCCGCGCGCCGCGGCGACGCACGCCCATGCCGCGCGGCCGGAATTCCGGCTGTTCAGCGCCCCCTGGAGGCACTACGGCGGGCCCGTGCCGACCCGGCATCGCGGGTGGCGACGACTTCCGCCCGGTTGGTGCCGGATCGGACCGGGAGTGACACGATGGGCGTCAACCCTGGACCGGTTGGCCGGCGGCCGCTTTCCGGGCGCTCCGCATCGTCGCGATACCAGCGGAACCACGGCTGTCGTAGCGCGCGGATACCGATGATTACGGTGACGATACGGCGACGGGAACAATCCTTTTCTCTGCCGACGCTGATGTCACGAGGTGAATATTCGGTCATACGGGGTCGGTGGCGTCCATGGGTTGCCGAGCAGCGCGTTTCGTAGACCGGTAGCTGCGCGTAGGCTGTTCTCGCGAATGGTCGGGATGCAGCCGCGGACGGCCAGGAAGGTCCGGGCGTCGCTGGGTGTGTGGAAGCCGCCGCGGAGGCCGGTCCTGGATGTGACCGTCCGGACGGCCGGTTCGGCGACGTCGGTCGGGAACGCGATGACGGGGGAGTCGGTGGCGAGGCCGTTGACGGCTGCGGGGCATCCTGGACTCATCCCGGATCGAGCGCTGGAAGTCCGAGTTTTGCGGCTTGGAGAATGGCTGTGACCGTAGTTCTCCCGGAACTCCGCGGCAGGCCGGTGGTCGAGAGCCGGCGCCACGAATGCCGGGCCGGCTCGGAATGCCGGGCCGGCTCAGCCGCGCAGGCGGGCATTGCCGCTGAGCACAGGCGTACTCATGCGAGCGGGAATCCGCCCCAGGCGGCCGTGAGCAGGGCCGGGAGAACCTCCGCGGCGGGGCCCGGGAGGTTCACCGTGGCGATCGGGTCCAGCGGGGTGGGCCGGGGATTCACCTGCAAGACCGCGGCGCCCGAGCGGGCGGCCAGCCGGGGGATCTCGGCGGCCGGGTAGACCAGGCCGGACGTGCCGACGGTCAGCAGCACGTCGCAGGCCGACGCGGCGCGGGCGGCGGTCTCCAGGGCCGGCTCGGGCAGCTGCTCGCCGAACCAGACGACGCCCGGGCGGATCAGGCCGTCGCAGTGGGCGCAGCGCGGGGGCGGGACGCGGCGGCCCTCGCCGGACTGGTCCGGTGTGGACGGCAGCGGCGCGGGGCGGGCGCAGGTCGCGCAGCGCGGGGCGAACAGGCTGCCGTGCAGGTGGACCGGGGACGCCGAACCGGCCCGCTCGTGCAGATCGTCGACGTTCTGGGTGATCACCGTCAGCTGCGGGACGAGGGTGGCAAGGCGGGCCACGGCCAGGTGACCCTGATTCGGGTGGACCCGTTGGACGATCCGGCGGCGCCACTCGTACCAGCCCCAGACCAGGTCCGGATCCTCCCGGAAGGCCTGCGCGGTGGCCAGCGACTGCGCGTCGAAGCGGGACCACAGGCCGGTCAGCGCGTCCCGGAACGTCGGCACGCCGCTCTCCGCGGAGATCCCGGCGCCGGTGAAGACGACCACGTGGCGGGACCGTTCCAGCAGTTTCGCGGCGTCGTTCAGGTCCATCTCAGCGTGCTCCTCATCCGGGGCCGGGCGCCAACGCGTACCGCAGGAAGTGTGGCAGCGGCCCGGCCCCCGCCGCATCACCGTTCCCGGGGTGGGTCGTTTGAGCATCAGACGGGTGTGGTGGAGGTGCCGTGATTCGAGGGCGAACCGGTCTGCTGGTCGCGGCGATGGCCGTGACGGCGATGGCCGGATGCGACGGGTCCGCGGTGGGCCGGGCCGGGGCCGGGCGGCCGCTCACCCCGGTCTCCGAGAGCCTGCCCCCGCCGAGCCGGGAGGTGCTGGCTCCGGACGCGCCGGTGCGCAGTGTGCTACCGGGCGACGAGATGGCGGAGCCGGAACCCTCGCCGCCGGGGGAACGCTCCCCGGCGAGCGGCCGGCCGGCGCGTACCCGGCAGCCACGTGTCACCGACCGATCCGACCTGCCGGACCGGCGGGACGAGCGGGGCCGGCGGAAACGGCCCGGCCTGGCGGCGACCTCGACCCGATCGGCCCGGCAGGCCCACCCGAAGCCGTCGGCGGAGCCGATCGTGCCGGATCCGGCCACCGAACCCGCGGCACCGGCCGCACCCGCGGCGCCGGACGAGACCGCGGAGGGCAGTTGACGCCGGCTCGCGCCGCTGTACGGTGGCGTCGTCAGGTCGACCGCCTGGGTTCTCGTGCGATGACCGCGGTCGGCGACTGGCTCGCCCCGGCCCCGGCCCGGCCCGCGCCGTCCGAGCCGCGGATCAGCGGGCTGGTCGCGCTGGTGGCGGTGCTGGGCGGAGTGCTGCCGATCCTGGTCATGGCGGTGACGTGGGCGACCCGGCCGCAGCCGGTGCGGCGCGAGTCGTCGTGCGCCGACGGGTCGGGGTACGTGGTCGCCGACCGGCCCGGCGAGAAACGGTACGAACCGGCCGTGCAGTGCAATGCGGCTGGCGCCGCGAATCGCGTCGAGCGGGCCGGGACCGGGCGGTACCGGGTCACGTTCGGCGGGATCGGCCGGGACGGCGGCCTCGCGGAGATCACCCCGGTGACCGGTGATGACCGGATCTGCACACTCCCGGAGTGGCGCCCCCGCGGGCACGACGAGCAGGTGGAGGTGACCTGCTTCGACCGGGCGGGGGCGGCGGCGGACAGCGGGTTCGCGGTCCGGTACCGGTATCGCGGGGAGGGCGCCCTGGCCTATCTGCGGCTCGGGGATCCGGGACGCAACAGCCAGACGATCGACGACCCGTACAGCCACAACTCGGCGCGCGGGGGCGTGAACTCGGCGGACCGGGAGGACATCGGGTCCTATGTGGTCTATTTCGGTCGTCAGGAGGGGGTGTCCGGGGGCGCGGCGCAGGTCGTCGCGGTCGGGGAGGCGCCGGCGGTCTGCGGGGTGCAGCGCTGGTCCGCCTATCCGGACGGGCGTGCTCTGGCCGTGCGGGTGCGCTGCCGGGACGGCGCCGGGCAGCCGCTGGACTCGCGGTTCGCGGTGTCCTTCGCCGGGGCCGGTCACGTGGTGGCCGACCGGCCCGCGCAGGCCCGGTACGCGCCGGCCGCGGGCACGGTGGTCACCCGGATCGCTGTGGGCCGGTGGCGGGTGCAGACGCCGGGGCGGACCGGGAGTGTCCAGGTCACCGCGTACGACAGCGCGGCCGTCTGCGTGGTCGGATCGATATCGGACCTGCGGATCGTATGCCGCGGGACGTCGGGCAAGCCGGTCGACACCCGGTTCGTCCTGACGACCTGGCGGTAGGCCCGCCACCGCCGGCCGGGAGCAGGAGGAGGCCGGCGTACTGTCGCGGGGCGTCCGGGAACGGCGGACGGCCGCAGCCGGCAGGGCGACGTGCCGGGCCACCGGCAGGGGCGGCGCGGGCACGGAAGAACTCATTGCGGTACGGGCGTACCGCGCCGCCGCGGCGGAATCGCCGGCCCTGGGCGGGGCGGGGCCGGCGGCCGTACCGGTGGCGATCAGACGGCCGGGACCAGCGGCCGGGCCGGCAGCAGTGGGACCGCCTCGGGTGGCACCGGCCGGTTCAGGTGGTACCCCTGCAGCAGGTCGACACCGGCCCGGGCCAGGTCGGCCGCGGTCGGCTCGTCCTCGACGCCCTCCGCGACCACCTTCATGCCCAGCGACTTCGCGATCGCGATGACCGAGTCGATGATCGTCGCGTGGGCCGGCGAGTCGTGCATCCGCACCACGAACGACCGGTCGATCTTGAGTTCGTCGATCGGCAGGCGGGGCAGCAGGCCGAGTGAGGTGTACCCGGTGCCGAAGTCGTCGATGGCCACCCGGACGCCGCGCAGGCGCAGCTCGGCGAGCTGGGCGGCGACCTCGTCCGGGTGGGTGAGCACCGCGGTCTCGGTGATCTCGACGGTGAGCAGGTCGGCCGGGACGCGCTCCAACCGCAGCACGGCCAGGATGGTCGGGACCGCGCGGTCCTGGGCCAGGTACGCGGCCGGCAGGTTCACCGACACCGGCACGTGATGACCGGCCCGCCGCCAGAGCGCGGCCTGGTGCAACGCCTCGGCCAGCACCCAGTCGGTCAACTCCAGGATCACGTCGGAGCGCTCCGCGTCGGGCAGGAAGAGGCCCGGTGGGAGCAGGCCGCGCTGCGGATGCTGCCAGCGGACCAGCGCCTCGACGCCGTTCATCGCGCGGCTGGTCGCGTCGTGCAGCGGCTGGTAGTGCAGCCGCAGGTGCCCGCTGCGCAGGCCGCCGCGCAGCTCGGTGAGCTGGCGCAGGTCGACCCGCTGGGTGGTGTCCAGGCCGGCCGTCCACTCGACCACGCCGGTGCGCTCCTGCTTGGCGCGGCGCATCGCGGTGGCGGCCCGGCGCTGCAGGACCTGGATGTCGTGGTGGTCGGCCGGGGTGACGCCGATGCTGACCTCGACGCCGATCGGCAGCCCGTCGATCTGGTGCGGGCCGCGGATGCCGGCCGCGATGTGCCGGCCCATGCTCTGCAGGGTGTGCCCGGCCGGCAGGTCGGAGAGCAGCACCAGGAACTGGTCGCCGTCCAGGCGGGCGGCCAGGTCGCCGGCGCCGCGGGCGGCCCGCAGCGCGACAGCGACCCGGTGCAGCAGCGTGTCCGCGCCGTGGTGGCCGAGCACGTCGTTGGCGTCCTGGAATCGGTCCAGGCCCAGGTGCAGCACGGCGGCCAGGCGGCCGTCGTCCAGCCGGCGCTGGCCCTCGGCCGTGATCATGCTGCGGTTCGGCAGGCCGGTGAGCGGGTCGGTGCGCGACAGCTTGGCGTACCGGCCGGCCATCGCGGTCAGCAGGTCCATCACCGGCGCGATCCCGTAGCGGCCGTCCGGCCAGGTGACCAGCACCGGCTCCGCGCGTTCGCGGCCTGGGCGGGCCAGGGCGGCCTCGGCCGCCACGTCGATGTCCGCGTCGGCGGGCAGCGTGAGCGAGCCCGCCGGTGAGAGGTCGCCGACCGTGAGGGGCAGGACCAGCCGGCCGGCCGTGGCCCGGTCCAGCGAGCCCCGGCTGATCAGGCGGGGGCCGGCGGCGGTCGCCACGATCACGCCGGGGACGTGCTCGTCGCGGCTCAGCGCCGTCTCCACCTCGCTGACCGGGGTGTCGGCCGGCCGCGGAGTGGTCGGGATGGCCAGCTCACCGAGCTTGCCGGGCAGGCGCGGCGCGCTCACGCCCCGCCGCCCAGCCGATAGCAGGCGCCGTCGACCAGGAACCGGTCGCCGTCGGGGCGCGGGCGCAGGCGGACCCAGAGCCGGCCACCGCCGGCCGCGGCGCACTCGGCGTCGGCGGGCCGTCCGGCGCGGACGGTCGCCCAGAGCCCGGCGACCCGTACCCGGTCGACCGGGTCGACCAGGGCGGTCAGCGCGGGGGCCGGCTCGTCGCCGGCCGCGGTGAACGACAGGCTGGCGACCCGGGCGGCCAGGTCCTCCAGGTCGCGGCGGCAGGCGTGCTCGCGGGTCCGGTCCAGCAGCATGCCGTCCCAGACGGTGGCGCCTCCGGGCTCGCGGTGCGGGCGCGCGACGCCGTGCAGCCAGCGCCGTTCACCGTCGCGCCGGATGATCATGCCCTGCCACTCCCAGGGCTCCAGGGTGCCCGCCGACCGCCGGACGGAGTCCAGGTAGGACGGCCGGTCCTCCTCGGCGATCCGCTCGATGATCTCGCCGGAGGCGGCGACCACCTGGGCCGGTTCGACGCCGTACAGGTCGCGGCAGGCGTCCGAGACGAAGGTGAAACCGGACGTGCCGTCCGGCTCGACACGGAACTGGTAGAGCATCCCGGGCGCGTTGTTGACAGTGGTGCGGAACCGTTCCTCGCCGGCGGCCAGCGCGGCCTCGCTGCGGCGGCGTTCGGTGTCGTCGATGGCGATCGTGCACAGGCCGTAGACCGAGCCGTCCGGGTCGGTCAGCGGGACGCGGGTGACCACGTACTCCCGGACGTCGTCGCCGAACGGGAGCAGCTCGAGCACGGTCTTGGCGGCGCCGGTCCCGGTCACGGCTATGTCGTGCGCCCGGCTGCCGGCGGCGATCGCGGCCGGCATCACGTCCTCCTCGCCGCGGCCGACCATGTCGCCGGCGCTGACCTGGAAGACCCGCTCGTACTCGCCGTTGACGAACAGGTAGCGGCCGTCCAGGTCCTTGGCCGAGATCACCGCGGAGGTGTGCTGCAGGATCGCGGTGACCAGCGTGTTGCTGCGCTGCAGCTCCTGGCGGGCCTGGTGCCACTCGGTCTGGTCGGAGATGAACGCGCAGAAGCCGTCCGGGCCCAGCGAGTCCAGGTTCATCGTGATGCTCAGCTCGGAGCCGTCCCGGTGCACGGCCGGCACCTCGAAGCGGTGCGTGATGTCCGGGCCGTCACCCATGGCCACCCGGCGGGCGAACCCGGCGTTGTGCCCGGAGCGCAGCGGGGCGGGGACGATGGTGTCGGCCAGGGAACGGCCGATCACCTCGTCCCGGGGCCAGCCGAACAGCCGCTCGGCGGCCGGGTTCCAGTCCTGGATCAGGCCGTCACGGTCGACCTGGACATACGCCAGCGAGCTCGCGTCGACGGCCCGGAACCGGCCGTCGGCGGCCACCGGCTGCTCGGTGATCTGAGAGGCGCTGAACACCCCCGTCTCATCGGGCCCCCGGTGGCCGACCTGAGCGTTAACCGAGCTGGAACACCGTGCCGGTGCGGCCGATGGCGAGCACGCCCGCGGCCACGCGCAGGTGGGCGGCCGTCCGGATGGTCACGCCGCCGCGGGCCGGGACCCGGACCACAGGCGTGCCCTCGGTGTCCAGCACCACGGCGGCGCCGTCGATCCGGACGAAGAGCGCCGGCTTGTCGACCGGCTGGATGTCGGGGATGTTCCCGGTGCCGGGAGCTAGGCAATGTGTACGTAAACATCGATAACTCTCTCAAGAGGTCGGCGTCTATGTTCATGCTGGTGAAACACGCGGCCCGGCACCGGGCTGGTCTTGTTAGCGTTAACAACGATGACCGTCCCGGGCTCGATTTCCGGACCGGCCCCGGGTTGCACCCTCCGTGCCGGCCGCGGGGATCCGGCCGGCCCCGCGGGGGTGTCTCCGAGATCCGCGTCGGACATCGACGTTCATCCTTCGTTCATCCGGATCTGGTGGCTGCCGTATCCGGCTTCCATACTCTCCGGGAGCCCGCCTTCCACAGCGGACCACACGAGGGAGAACTTCATGACGGACAAGCCTCGCCGCCTCCTGCCGATGCTGGGACACAGCGGCGGCAGCCGGGACGCGATGACCTGTCTCTACCGGTGCGGCAACGCGTGTGACCACCCCGTCGCCAACCGGTCCGGCAACGCCTACCTCGCAGACGTCGTCAGCGCCGAGCTCAGCCGCCGTGGCGTGATCCGCGCCGGAGCGGTCGGCGGCCTGGTGCTCGGCTTCGGCGCCGCCGCGGCGGCGAGCCCGGCGGCGGCGGCCGCCCCGGTCGCGGAGACGCTCAGCACCGGGCGTACCAGGGCCGGCGCCCTCACCTTCCAGGCGGTCGCCCCGAACACCCGGGACGCGGTGACCGTCCCGCCCGGCTACCAGACCTCCGTGGTGATCCGCTGGGGCGACCCGGTGCTCGCCGGCGCCCCGGCGTTCGACGTGCGGCAGCAGACCGCGGCGCGCCAGTCGCGGCAGTTCGGGTACAACAACGACTTCGTCGGCGTGCTGCCGCTGCCCGGTCGCGACGACCGGGCGCTGCTCGTGGTGAACCACGAGTACACCAACGAGGAGCTGATGTTCCCCGGCTTCACCGGCCCGGACGCGCTCACCGTCGAGCAGCTCGAGGTGGCCATGGCGGCGCACGGCCTGTCCGTGGTGGAGATCGAGCGGGCCGGCCGCACCGGCCGGTGGACGCCGGTCAAAGGCCGCCACCTGGCGTACAACCGCCGAATCACCGCGCTTGCCACCAGGTTCGAGCTGACCGGACCGGCCGCCGGCACCGAGGCGCTGCGGACCGCCGCCGACCCGGGTGGCCGTACCGTCATCGGCACCCTGAGCAACTGCTCCGGCGGCATCACCCCGTGGGGCACGGTGCTCTCCGGCGAGGAGAACTTCAACCAGTACTTCGTCGGCGCGGATCAGGCGCCCGAGGCCGCGAGGCCGGGGCTGGCCCGGTACGGCATCTCGGCCACCGCGCGCTACCCGAGCGGCTCGCGCAAGTGGGACCGCGCGCAGGAACGCTTCGACCTGGCCAAGCATCCGAACGAGGCGAACCGGTTCGGCTGGATCGTCGAGGTGGACCCGTTCGACCCCGACTCCACCCCGCGCAAGCACACCGCGATGGGCCGGTTCAAGCACGAGGGCGCGAACGTCGTCGTCGCCAGGAGCGGGCACGTCGTCGCGTACATGGGCGACGACGAGCGGTTCGAGTACCTGTACAAGTTCGTCTCGGAGAAGAAGTTCCTGCCGGGCCGCTCGCAGCTGGCCCGCCAGCACAACCTGACGCTGCTGGAGTCCGGCACGCTTTACGTCGCCAAGGTCACCGGCGACAGTCCGGCCGCGGAGATCGACGGCTCGGGCAAGCTGCCCGCGGACGGCGGGTTCGACGGCCGGGGCCAGTGGATCAAGCTGGTCTCCGGCAACAAGTCGTACGTCCCCGGGATGACCGCGGCCGACGTGCTGACCTTCACCCGCCAGGCGGGCGACGCGGTCGGCGCGACCAAGATGGACCGGCCCGAGGACGTACAGCCGAGCCCGCGGACCGGCAAGATCTATGCGGCGATGACCAACAACACCAACCGCGGGGTCGGCGCCAACGCGCCGGTCGACGAGGCCAACCCGCGCCGGGCCAACAGGCACGGCCACATCTTCGAGATCACCGAGGACCACGGCGACCACACCGGCACCACCTTCAGCTGGCAGCTGCCGATCGTCTGCGGTGACCCGGCCGCCGCCGACACCTATTTCGGCGGGTACGACAAGAGCGCCGTCTCACCCATCTCCTGCCCGGACAACGTCGCCTTCGACAGCGCGGGCAACCTGTGGATCTCCACCGACGGCGCGCCCAGCACGCTGCAGACCAACGACGGCCTGTTCGCGGTGCCGGTCGAGGGCCGGGAGCGAGGGCACCTCAAGCAGTTCCTGACGGTGCCGGTCGGCGCCGAGACCTGCGGCCCGTTCATCACCGCCGACGAGCGGTCGGTGTTCACCGCGGTCCAGCACCCCGGTGAGATCTCCGGCGCCACCATCGACAAGCCGGCCTCGGTCTGGCCGGACGGCGGCTACGCCAAGCCCGCCGTGATCGTGACCTGGCGCCCCGACGGCGGCCCGGTCGGCAGCTGACCCCCGGGGAGCGGGCCCGGCGGCGCCGCGGCCCGCTCCCCTTTAATGGGCCACATGAAGATCCTGCTGCCCGACTCCGTGGAACTCGACATCACCCTGCCGGCCGGCGTCACCGGCGTGGTCTACGCGACCGGCGAGCCGATCCCCGGGCCGCACACCGACGCCGAGGCGCTGGTCGTCTGGGGCAACCCGGCGGGGCAGCTGGCCGACGCGGCCCGCCGCCTGACCAGGCTGCGCTGGGTGCAGACGCTGGCCGCCGGCCCGGACGCGGTGCTGGCGGCCGGCTTCGGGCCGGAGGTCACCGTCACCGCCGGCCTGGGGTTGCACGACCGGACCGTCGCCGAGCACACCCTGGCCCTGGCGCTGGCCGCCGCGCGCCGGCTGAACCTGCTGGTCCGGGCGCAGATCGGGCACCGCTGGGCGGGCGAGCTGGGTGGGCTGCAACCGGTGCGGGACACCGGCTCGTTCCGGACGCTGCGGGACGCGCACGTGGTGATCTGGGGCTTCGGCGGGATCGCCGGCACGCTGGCGCCGCTGCTCGCCGCGCTCGGCGCCCGGGTCACCGGGGTGGCCCGCACCGCCGGGCAGCGGCACGGGTTCCCGGTGGTGACCGCCGGGGACCTGCCGGAGCTGCTGCCCACGGCGGACGTGCTGATCTCGGTCCTGCCGGCGACGGCGGAGACCGTACACCTGATCGGGTCTGCTGTTCTCGATCTTCTGCCGGCGCACGCCTGGGTGATCAACGTCGGTCGTGGCAGCACCCTCGACGAGACGGCCCTGCTGGCCGCGCTGCGCTCCGGGCGGCTGGCCGGCGCGGCCCTGGACGTCTTCGAGACCGAGCCGCTGCCCGCGGACTCCGGCCTCTGGGACGAGCCGAACGTGATCATCTCGCCGCACGCCGCCGGTGGCCGCCCGCTCGGCGCGCCCGCGCTGATCGCGGAAAACCTGGCGGCCTTCCGGGACGGCCGCCCCCTGCGGAACCGCGTCGCCTAGCGTGGCTGTGTAACACAGAACGGACCTTTTCGACTGCTGGGCACCGGACCGCGGGCCGCGGCCCGGCAGGCCGGCGTGCTTTTCGCGCTGGCCGCCCTGCTCGCGTTGGTGGGCGCCGGCAACGATCCGGACCACGCCGCGCGGCTGCAGGTCGTGGCGTTCTGCGACCTGGTGATCGCGCTGATCACGATGGTGGCCCCGTGGCGGCCGAGCCGGCCGAACGCGCCGGCGCTGATCGGGCTGGCCGGCTTCGCCGTGCTCGGCCTGTCCACCTGGTCGTTCGGCGGGGTGGCGGCCGGCACCGGCCCGTTCCTGGTGATGCTCTACGCCTGGTCGGCGCTGCACTTCCCGCGCTGGATCCTGCTCGCCTACGCCGTCCCGGCCACCCTCGCGTACCTGCTTCCGCTGATCATCACCGGTCAGTCGCCACTGGTGCTGAGCAGCGCGGCGATCCTGATGCCGGTCACCCTCTCGGTCAGCCTGCTGATCGAGGCGCAGGCCCGCCACCTGCGCGACGACCGGGAACGTCTGGCCCGCGTCGAGCGGTGGCGCTCCGCGATGATGAACACGCTGGCGCACGACGTGCGGTCCCCGCTGAGCGGGGTGCAGATCGTGCTGGACGAGCTGCGCGAGGACGCCACCGGGGTGGCGGCGGACATGCTGGACGTGGCGCTGCGGCAGGCCGCGCGCATCCACCGCCTGGCCGACGCGCTGCTCGACGTGCAGCGCATCGACAGCTCCGGCCGGCTCACGCTGGACCGGCGCGAGTACCCGGCGCTCGAACTCGTCCAGGAGGCGCTCGGCTATCTGCGGCCGGACGAGCCGATCCGGGTGGAGATCGACCCGTCGGCCCGGCTCTACGTGGACAAGGAGCGCTTCGAGCAGATCCTGATCAACTTCCTGACCAACGCCCTGCGGTACGGCCGGCCGCCGGTCGAGGTGCGGATCGCCCGGGACGGCGACGTCGACCGGGTCGAGGTGCGCGACCATGGGCCCGGCGTCCCGGAGGAGCTGCGCGACACGCTGTTCGGGCAGTTCGCGGTCGGCGGCGACCAGGGGGTGGGTCTGGGTCTGTGGATCGTGCGGCAGTTGGCCCGGGCGCACGGCGGCGAGGCGCTCGCCGAGTCCCGCGACCCGGGCGTGGCGATGGTCGCGACGTTCCCGGCGCGGCAGCCCTCGTGAAGGCCCGGCCCGGCGGGCGCTATTCCCCGGTGAACACCGGGTCGCGCCGGGCCAGGCTGGCCGCGATGCCCTCGGCCGCGTCCCTGGTCGCCCAGTGCGCCTTCTGCTCGGCCAGCTCGTGGTCGAGCGCCGCCCGCACCCGCCCGGCCAGCTCGCCGCGCAGCGTCGCGCGGATCGACCGGACCGCCAGCGGCGCGGATGCGGCGATCTCCAGGGCCAGGCCGCGCGCGGTCTCCCGGACCCGGCCCGGCTCGGCGAGCCGGTCGGCCAGCCCGATCCGGTACGCCTCCTCGCCGCCGACCCGCCGGCCGGTCAGCATCATGTCTGTCGCCTTCTGCCGCCCGATCAGCTCGGGCAGCGTCACGCTCAGCCCGAACCCCTGGTGGAACCCGAGCCGGGCGAAGTTCGCGACGAACCGCGTTCCCGCCTCGGCGACGCGGAAGTCGGCGGCGCAGGCCAGCCCGAGCCCGCCGCCGACCGCGGTGCCCTGCACGGCCGCGACGATCGGCGTCCGCACCTCGAAGAGCCCGACGGCCCGCCGGTAGAGCCGCGCCGCGGCGTCCACCTGGTCCCCGGCGAAGTCCCCGCCGCCGAAGTCCGCGCCGGCGCAGAAGTGCTTGCCCTCGGAGGCGAGCAGGATCGCCCGGCACGCCGGATCGTCGTCGAGCCGCAGCGCCGCGTCCACCACCTGCCCGATCAGCACCTCGTCGAAGTGATTGGCCGGCGGCCGCCGCATCTCCAGCAGCGCCACCCCGTCCGCAACCGTCACCGAGAGATCCACACCCGAACCTTAATGCCCCGGTTCTTGGCGGCGCTTTCCGCCTGCCGGGCCCCCCGGCCGCTCGTGGTCGCGCGTCCTGGTTCGCCGATACGGCGGGTGGAGTCCTCCCCGCGGTAGGTCGCCGGTGGGCCGCAGCCGCCTGTGCGCTGCGGGCGCCGGTGGGCCGCAGCCGCCTGCGCGGTGGAGCCGCCGGTTCCTCGCGCGGCGTCCGCCGCCGGTGGTCGGTGGTGCGTGCGGGCGACGAACAGCGTGGGGTGGCGCGTGCGGGGGCGCTGGACGGTGTGGGGCGGTGTGTGCGGGGTGGTGTGTGGGGGACGGTGCGGGGTGGTGCGGTGCGGCGCCGGCGGTCAGGCGGGGCCGGGGGTGGGTCTGGGGCGGGCCCGGAGGTGGACCCGTTCGCCCTGGGGGCCGAACAGGCTGAGGATCTCGGCCGGCTCGTCGCCCGGGTTGAGCACCAGGTGCGGCAGCCGGGTGTCGAACTCGGCGGCCTCGCCCGCGGTCAGGATGATGTCGTGGTCGCCGAGCAGGAGGCGGACCCGTCCGCTGAGGACGTACAGCCACTCGTACCCCTCATGGGTCTGTTGTTCCAGACCGCAGTCCGCCGGCGTCGGCGGGATGATCTGCTTGAACGCCTGGACACCGCCCGGCCGGCGGGTGAGCGGGACGTAGGTGTGGCCGTTGCGCTCGATCGGCCGCTGGCGGATCCGCGGGTCGCCGGTCTCCGGGGCGTCGACCAGCTCGTCCAGGGTGACCTGGTAGGCCTCGGCCAGCGGCAGCAGCAGCTCCAGGGTGGGTCTGCGGCTGCCGGACTCCAGGCGGGACAGGGTGCTGACCGAGATGCCTGTGGTCTCGGCCAGCTGGGTCAGCGTGATGTCGCGCTTGTGCCGCAGTGCGCGCAGCTGCGGGCCCACGGCGGCCAGAGCGGCCTCCAGGTCTTTTGCCATAACAGCAACGATACTTGCCGCTCTCGCGGCGTCGGGGACACGCTGGGCGGGACAGACGCGCCGAAGCGGAGGGAGAGCACTGTGGAAGAGCAACGGGTGTACGACGTACTGGTGGTCGGAGGCGGCGCGGCTGGCCTGGGCGGGGCGGTCACGCTGGCCCGCTCCCGGCGCTCGGTCCTGGTGATCGACAGCGGTGACCCGCGCAACGCGCCGGCCGGCCACGTGCACAACCTGCTCGGCCGGGAGAGCGTCACGCCGGCCGAGCTGTACCGGGCGGGCCGGGCCGAGGTCGCCGGGTACGGCGGGGAGCTCTGCGCCGGCACCGCCGAGAAGGCCGAGCGGGACGGCGACAATTTCCTGGTCACGCTCGCCGACGGCGGCCAGGTGCGGGGGCGCCGGCTGTTGGTCACCACCGGCCTGGTCGACGAGCTGCCGCAGATCCCCGGGCTGGCCGAGCGGTGGGGCCGGGACGTGGCGCACTGCCCGTACTGCCATGGCTGGGAGTTGCGCGACAAGCGGATCGGGGTGCTCGTCACCAGCCCGCTCAGCCTGCACCAGGCGCAGCTCTGGCGCCAGCTCAGCGACGACGTGCTCTACCTGCTCAACGGCGGCCCGGCGCCCTCCGCCGAGCAGGCCGAGCAGCTCGCCGCGCGCGGCGTGCCGGTGGTGCGCGAGCCGGTCGAGGCGGTGGAGACCGACGGCGACCGGGTCACCGGCGTGCGGCTGGCCGGCGGCCGGGTGGTCGGCCTGGAGGTGATCGCGGTCGGCCCGCGGTTCGTGGCCCGCTCCGCGTTCCTCGAGTCGCTGGGCCTGGAGCCGGCGCCGATGGAGATGAACGGGCACGTGATGGGCCTGCGGATCCCGGCCGGGGAGACCGGCGCCACGGCGGTGCCGGGCGTCTGGGTGGCCGGCAACGTCACCGACCTGGGCGCCACCGTCGCGGTCGCCGCCGCGGCCGGCCAGACCGCCGCTGCGATGATCAACATGGATCTGGTCGCCGAGGAGACCCGCGACGCGGTCGCCGGGTACCGCCGGCAGCAGGAGACCATGTTCGAGGCGGAGGCCTGGGAGGAGCGGTACCGGGCCAAGCCGTCGATCTGGAGCGGCAAACCGAACTCGCAGCTGGTCGGGGAGGCCGCCGGGCTGCCGGCCGGGCGCGCGCTGGACGTCGGCTGCGGGGAGGGCGCCGACGCGGTCTGGCTGGCCGAGCGCGGTTGGCGGGTGACAGGCGTCGACATCTCCTCGGTGGCGCTGCTCCGGGCGGCCGGACACGCGGCGGCCGCCGGGCTCGCCGACCGGATCACGTTCAGCCAGGCGGATCTGCGCGCCGAGCCGCCCGCCGACCGGTCGTACGACCTGGTCTCGGCGCACTTCATGCACCTGCCCGCGGACACGCGCAAAGAGCTGTACCCCCGGCTGGCCGCCGCTGTCGCGCTCGGCGGCACCCTGCTGATCGTCGGCCACCACCCGGACGACCTGGCCGCGGGCCGGCACCCGATGCACTTCCCGGACATGATGTTCACGGCCCAGGAACTGGCCGTCGAGTTGGACCCGGCCGAGTGGGAGGTGCTGACCGCGGCGAAGCGCCCCCGCCAGACCCCGGACGGCGTGCTGCACGACGCGGTGCTGGTCGCTCGCCGCAAACGCTGACCACGGCGGAGGTGTTTCGGAGGAATCGCCAGCAAGGCATCGGTTGCCTTGCTGCAATGGGCTCATGCGGCCGGATGATGCAGAAGGACGGACCGGGCCGGACGACGACGTCCGCCCCGCGCTCGCGGCCTGGCGTGACGGGCTCACCGACCCGGCCGCCGACGACCGGCTGATCGACCTGCCGCGGACCGGGGCCGGCGTCGTGGAGATCACCGGCCCCGGCCCGGCGGCCGTCGTCGACCGGCTGCGGACCGGCCGGGACTGGGCGTTCGGCCAGGGCTCCGGCCGGCTCGCCACCGAACTGTCCTCCGACGCCCTGCAGACGATGCTGCGGCACCTGCGCCGGCACGCCCACCAGCAGAGCGTGGACCGCGGCGAGGACGTCCTGCACCTGGCCACCGGCCTGCTGCACTGGCAGGACGGGGCCGGCACGGCGCACACCAGCCCGATCCTGCTCACCCCGGTCGAGCTTGTCGCGCTCGGCCCCGGCGACGTGCCCCGGCTGCGCGCCGCCACCGGCGACCCGGTGCTCAACCCGGCCCTCGCCCGGCGCCTGCGCGAGCACGGCGTCGAGCTCACCGCCGACCACGCCCGGCTGCGCGAGCGGATCGCCGGCAAACCCGGCTGGCGGGTCGCCGACGCGGTCGTGCTGTCCTGCTTCGACCTGGCCGCCGAGGCGATCCGGCAGGACCTGGACGAGCACGAGCGGCAGATCCTGGCACACCCGGTGGTGCGGGCCCTGGCGGCCGAGGACGGCGACCTGGCCTTCGAGCCGGTCCCCGCCGGGCAGCTCGACGAGCGGGACATCCCGCTGCTGCTGGACGTCGACGCGGACCAGCGGGTGTGCGTGGCGGCCGCGCTGGACGGGCACAGCTTCCTGATCGACGGCCCGCCCGGGACCGGCAAGTCGCAGACCGTGGCCACCATGATCGGGGCGCTCGCGCACGCCGGGAAACGGGTGCTGTTCGTCTCCGAGACCGCGTCCGCGCTCGACGTGGTCCAGCGTCGGTTGGCCGCCGCCGGGCTCGGCAACTACCTGCTCGACCTGCACGGGCAGCGGGCCGGCCGGCGGCAGGTGGCGGCCGCGCTCGCCGCCGCGCTGGAGGCGGTGCCGCTGCCGCCGCCCGGCTTGGACGAGGTGGACCGGCACACCCTCGCCGACCGGCGGGAGCGGCTGACCGCGTACGCCAAGGCGGTCAACGAGCCCCGCGAACCGCTCGGGCGCAGCCTGCACGAGATCGTCGGCCGGTGGTCGCGGCTCGACGGCGTGCCGGAGAGTCCCGCCCCGGCCCTGCAGCCCCTCGCCCTGACCGAGGACGCCCTGGACCGCATCCGGACCGCCGCCGAGCGCCTGGCCGGCGCGTGGCGACCGGCCACCGAACGCAGCGGATTCCGCTGGCGCGAGGTGATCGAGAAGGAGCCGCTCGCCGGGGCGCTGGACGAGGCGCAGCTCGCGCTGGACGCGCTGACCGCGGCCACCGACGCGCTCGGGCCGCTGGCCACCGCGTTCCACGTGCGGCTCCCGGTCGACGCCGCGGTTCTGAACGGTCTCGCCAGGCACGCCGCGGCCCGGCCGGCCGCGGCCGCCGACCACTGGCTCACCGCTGCCTCGCTGCGCCCGGTCCACGAGGCCGCGCAGACCCTGGCCCGGCTGGCCGCCGACGTGCGGCAGGCCGAGGAGCAGGCCCGGGCCCGCACCGGGGTGTCCGCCGCCGTGCTCGCCGAGCAGGACATCGCCGAGCTGCCGGCACAGCCCCGGCTGGACCCGCCCGCGGTCGAGCTGGCGCCGCTGACCGCGGCCACCGCCAAGGCGCTGGCCGGGCGGTTCGCCGCGGACGCCGACGAGCTGGAGCACCAGCAGCGCGACCTGGACCGGATCACCGGCCGGCTGGGGCTGCCCGACGTGCTGCACTTCTCCGACGTCGAGCTGGTCACCGTGATCGCCGAGCTGGGCGCCCGCCCGGACAAGCCGGAGCCGGCCTGGTTCGGCCCGGGGGCGCAGGCCAGCGTGCACGCCGCGGCGGGCGGGCTGCGGCGGCACGTCGAGGCGGTCGCCGAGGCCCGCGCCCTGGCCCGGGAGTTCTTCACCGAGGCGGTGCTGCACGAGCCGGTCGAGGACCTGGCCGAACGGTTCGCGACAGTACACCGCGGCGTGCGCAAGTTCCTGGCCGGCTACCGCTGGGACAAGGAGACCGTGGCCGCGCTCGCCGAGCCGGGCGTCAGCGCCGAGGAGGCGGTGGCCCAGCTGCCCCTCGCGGTCGCCTGGCGGCGCGCCAACGAGGGCCTGATCGCTGCGGAACGCCAGCACGCCGCGCTGCTCGGCCGCTACTGGCGGCGGCTGGACACCGACTTCCTGGCGATCGGGCGGGCCCTGGAGACGGTCGGCGAGGTGCTGCGGGTGACGCCTGCGGAGGCGCTCCCCGCGATCATCGACTACGTCTGCAACCGGGGCGGCGACGGTGCGGTGCTGCGCACGGTGACCGAGGCCCGCGACGTGTTCCGGCACTGGCGGGCCACGCTGCGCGACGAACCCGAGGCGGCGGCCCGGCCGGTTCTCGGGCTCGGCACCGTGCCGGACGCCGTGGCCTGGCTACGCGCCCAGGTCGGTCCGCTGAGCGCGGCCGCCGAGACGGTCGGGCAGCTCGACGCGATCGTGGGCGGGGAGCTGGACCTGGGCGCCGCGGTGGAGATCGCGGCGGTGCGCGGGCGGGTGGTGGAGTCGGTGCGGGCGCTGGCCGAGGCCGAGCCGGGACTGCGGGCGGCGCTGGGCGAGACGTACCGGGGACGGGACACCGACCTGCGGGCCGTCGAGGCGGCCCTGAACTGGGCGGCGCATGCTCGTACGCTGCGCACCGGGGCGGACGCGGCGCTCACCGTGGAACAGGCCGCGGCGCTGCGGTCCGAGCGGGACGTCGATCTGTCCGCCCTGATCGAGCGGTGGCAGCGGGCCCGGCAGCGGATCATCGACGCGTTCGGGCCGGCCCGGCAGGTGCGGCTCGGCACCACGCTGGACCGTACCGAGACCGCCCGGGACCTGCTGCGCGACCTGCGCGACGACGACACCGGGCAGCGTGAGTGGTTCGACAACCTGGCCGCCCGCGAGGTGCTCGCCGAACACGGCGTGGACAACGCCGTCGACTACTGCGCCGACCACGGCATCGAGGTGGGCAAACTCGGCCAGGTGATCGAGCGGACCGTCTACCGGGCCTGGGCCGGGGCGGTCATCGCCGGCGACGACCGGCTGGAGCCGCTGGCCGCGGTCGAGCGCAACGAGCTGGTCGAGGAGTTCCGCCGGCTCGACGCCGACCTGGCCCAGGACGCCGCCAGGACGATCATCGAGGCGCTCAACGCGCGGCGGCCCGCGGTCACCGACGACGGGGCGCCGGCGCTGATCCGCGCCGAAGGGGTCAAGCAGGACGGCCACCTGGCGGTCCGGGAGCTGTTGGCCCGCACCTGGGACGCGGCCGTCGCGCTGAAGCCCTGCGTCGTCGCGCCGCCCGCCGCGGTCAGCCGGTACCTGCCGGCCGGCCGGCACTTCGACGTGGTGATCATCGACGAGGCGTCGCGGATGACGGCGGCCGCCGCGGTCGCCTGCGCCTACCGCGGCGAGTCCCTGATCGTGATCGGCGACGACGCGCAGCTGCCCCCGGCCGGCGGCCACCCATCGGTGCTCGTGGTCGCAAACGACTGCGCCGCGTTCACCCGGCTGGCGCTCACCCGGCACTACCGCAGCCGCCACGAGTCGCTGATCGGCTTCGCCAACCACACCTTCTACCAGGACCGGCTGGTCACGTTCCCGAGCGCGCAGCGGGCCGGCGCGGACCTCGGGCTGGAGTTGCTGCCGCCGGTCGACGCGCCGGTCGAGGCCGCGCTGGTCGCCGAGCGGGTCGCCCATCACTTCACCACCCGGCCGACCCTGTCCCTGGGCGTGGTCACGCTGACCGCGGGGCAGGCCGACGCGGTCGCGGACGCGGTGGAGACGGCGCTCGGCGCCCGCCCGGACCTGGAGCGGTTCCTCGGCGACGACCCGCTGACCGGCTTCTTCGTCAAACCGGCGGACGCGGTGCAGGGCGACGAGCGGGACGTGATCATCCTGTCCACCGGGGCGGACCTCGCCGCGGCGGGCGGTCCGGCGGGCGCGCGCCGGCTGGACGTGGCGATCACCCGGGCGCGCCAGCGCATGGAGGTGGTCACGGCGATCCCCGAGGCCGCCCGCGAGGAGCCGGCCGACGAGGGGGAGCGGCGGCTCGTGGCGTACCTCGAATCCGCCTGGGAGCCGATCCCGGCGCCCGCACTCACCCCGCTGTCCGCATCGGTCGCGGCGGTCATCGAGAACTGGGGGTACGCGGTCACCCGCCAGGTGGGCGCGGGGCAGGGCCGGATCGAGATCGGGGTACGGCACTCCGAGCCGGCCACCGGCGAGTACGCCCTGGGCGTGCAGTGCGACGGCCCCGGGTACGCCGCGCGGCCGCTGGCCCGGGATCGGGACCGGCTGCACGAGCAGGTGCTGCACGGCCTCGGCTGGCACCTGCACCGGATCTGGAGCGTGTCCTGGTTCCACGATCGCGCCGAGGAGGAGGGCCGGCTGCGCGCCGCGATCGAGAACGCCCTCGCCGTCCCGGACGTCTTCGCCGAACCCGACCTGGAACTGGTCACCCGCCCGGCGCAGCCGCCCGAGTGGGCGCTGCCCTACCAGCACGCGACGCTGGAGCCGCTGCCGCCGGCCGCCCGGGTCAACGACCAGGTGGTGCGGGCGCTGCTGATCCGTACCGTGGAGAGGATCGCCGAGGTGGAGGGCCCGGTGCACATCGCCGTGCTGATCCGGCGGATCCGCGAGGCGTGGGGCATCAGCCGGGTCACCCAGCCGATCCGGCAGGCCATCGAGGACGCGATCGCGGCGTCGGCCGCCGGCTTCGACGGCACGTTCGTCACCGCGGCCGAGGCGCCGATCCCGGCGGTCCGCGTTCCCGGCGACGGGGTGAGCCGCAAGCCGGAGCAGGTGGCCGAGTCCGAGCTGCAGCTGGCGCTGGAGTACCTGGTGCTGGACGCCGGGCTGGTGGAGAGCGACGACCTGCTGGCGGCGGCGGCCCGGTTGTTCGGGTGGAGCTCGAGCAAGGCGGGGGCGGCGCGGCTGGCGGCGATGCTGGACGATCTGGTGGCCGGCGGGCGGTTGATCGCCCACCGGAACGGGTTGATCGCCGCGCCGGAGACGGACCTGCTGGACCTGCCGGACCCGGCGACGCTGCCACGGCGTGCGGGCACGGCGACCGTCGGCCTGGAAACCTCCGAGCGCGCCGCCCGCCACTGACCCACCACCGCGCGTGCGGCAGCGCGTGATCCGTCAACGGGCGTCCAGCAGCGCGTCGTTCACCACGGCGCCTCGCGCCCAGGCGCCGCCGACGGCGCGCCGCCGGGCATGGGGCCGTCCCGGCTCGCTGCGCCCTGCTGGCGGGCGGTCCGGTTGGTTCTCATGGATGTCTCGCGGCCCGTACGGCAACCAGGAGGACCAGTCGGACCCCGACCCGGGCCGGGGCGGGGCGGGCGCTGGATCCCCGCGCGAGTGGGAAACCTCCGGGGGTTGTGAGCCGGTTCACGCGGCCGTAGGGTTACTGGCGAGTTAAGTACACGCCGGAAGAATGGGCACCGCTGTGGAGTTCTGGCTCGATCTCAACGAGGAACAATCGGACCTGCGCGAGTGGGTGCACGGCTTCGCCGAGCAGGTGATCCGGCCGGCCGCCGCCGAGTGGGACGAGCGCGAGGAAACCCCCTGGCCGGTGCTCCAGGAAGCCGCCAAGATCGGGCTGTACGGCTTCGAGTTCCTGATCAACACGTGGTCCGACAACACCGGCCTGTCGCTGCCGATCGCCAACGAGGAACTGTTCTGGGGCGACGGCGGCATCGGCATGGCGATCTCCGGCACCTCGCTCGCGGTCGCCGCGATCTACGGTTCCGGCACGCCCGAGCAACTGGTCGAGTGGGTGCCGCAGTGCTTCGGCGACGCCGGCGACCCCAAGGTCGCGGCGTTCTGCTCGACCGAGCCGGAGGCCGGGTCGGACGTCGGCTCGATGCGGACCCGTGCGGTCTACCACGAGGCCACCGACGAGTGGGTGATCAGTGGCCAGAAGGCGTACGCGACGAACGGCGGCATCGCGAACGTCCACGTGGTCACCGCGAGCGTGGACCCGTCGCTGGGTTCGCGCGGGCAGGCCGCGTTCGTCGTCCCGCCCGGCACGAAGGGGCTGGCCGGGGCGAGGAAGCTGAAGAAGCTGGGGCTGCGCGCCTCGCACACCGCAGACGTCTTCCTGGACGACGTCCGGGTGCCGGGGAGTTGCCTGCTCGGCGGCAAGGAGGCCCTCGACGAGCGCCTCGCGCGGGCCAAGGCCGGCGGGCGCAGGAACGCCGCGATGCGTACGTTCGAGCTGTCCCGCCCCGCCGTCGGCGCCCAAGCGATCGGCATCGCCCGCGCCGCGTACGAGTACGCGCTGGAGTACGCCGGGCACCGCGTCCAGTTCGGCCGCCCGATCATCGAGAACCAGGCTGTCGCGTTCGCGCTCGCCGACATGCGGATGGAGATCGACGCCGCGCGCCTGCTGGTCTGGCGGGCCGCGTGGATGGGCCGCAACGACAAGCCGTTCACGGCCGGCGAGGGCTCGATGTCCAAACTCAAGGCCGGCGAGGTGGCAGTCGCGGTCACCGAGAAGGCTGTGCAGATCCTCGGCGGCGCGGGTTACCTGCGCGAGCATCCGGTGGAGCGGATGTTCCGGGACGCGAAGATCTACACGATCTTCGAGGGCACCTCGGAGATCCAGCGGCTGGTCATCTCCCGCGCCATTTCCGGCATGCAGATCCGCTGACCGCGATGGACGCGCTTTTCGTCGGCGGTACGATGCTGCGGCGCGGGCTGCTCGATCCCGGGAATCCGGTCCGGATCGTGCGGCAGTTCGCGGCGCTGGGCCGGTGGGGCTTCGGGCTCGCCGGCGAACTGCGGCAGGCCGCCGCCCGCAGCCCGCGGCGGATCGCTGTCGTCGACGACGAGCGGCAGACGACGTACGCCCAATTGCTCGATCGAGCGGAGAAACTGGCCAGCGGCCTTCCGGCGGCGCCCGGGGAACGGGTCGGCGTCCTGTGCCGCAATTCGGCGCGGATGATCGAGGCATTGGTCGGCATCACCACGCTCGGCGCCGATCCGGTGCTGATGAACACCGGTCTCTCGCCGGGTCAGCTAGCTGCCGTGGCCGAGGCTCAGGGCCTGCGGGCGCTGATCCTCGACGACGAGTTCGCCGCGAAGGTGGCCCTGGTCGACGGCCTGGAGAAGATCGGTGAGGAGCGCTTCGAGGAGCTGATCGCGACCGCGCCGCCGCGTTCGGCATCGGTCCCGCCGGAGCGCCCCGGCCGCACCATAGTGCTCACCTCCGGGACCACCGGCGTGCCGAAAGGGGCCCGCCGGCCGACCCCGGGCGGATTCCGTCCGCTCTGTTCGGTGATCGACCGGATTCCCCTGCGCGCGCAGGATCGCGTGCTGATCGCCGCTCCGCTCTTTCACACCTGGGGATTCGCCGGCCTGCAGATCGCGCTGGCCCTGCGGGCGACCGTGGTGTTGCGCCGCAAATTCGATCCGGCGGCGATTCTCGACGATCTGAGAAAGCATTCCTGCACCGGGATGATCGCGGTTCCGGTGATGGTGCAGCAGTTGATGGAACTGCCGGAGCCGGCGGAGAAACCGGCGCTGCGGGTGGTCGCGGTGAGCGGTTCGGCGCTGCCTGGCGGGCTGGCCACCAGATTCATGGACCGGTACGGGGACGTCCTGTACAACCTGTACGGCTCGACCGAGGCGTCCTGGGTGTCGATAGCCACGCCCGCCGATCTGCGCTTCGCGCCGGACACCGCCGGGAGACCCCCGCACGGCACGCGGGTGGCGGTCCTCGGCGAGCACGGCGAACCGTTGCCGCCGGGCCGGGTCGGGCGGCTCTTCGTCGGCAACGAGATGCTGTTCGAGGGCTACACGAACGGCGCGTCGAGAGCCATGCACGAGGGTCTGCTGGCCACCGGCGACCTGGGGCACCTGGATCCCGCCGGCCGGGTCTACGTGGACGGCCGGGAGGACGACATGATCGTCTCCGGTGGGGAGAACGTGTATCCGGCCGAGGTGGAGGGCCTGCTCGCCGACCTGCCGCAGGTGCGCGAGGTCGCGGTGATCGGCGTGCCGGACGACGAGTACGGCCAGCGGCTCGCGGCGTACCTGGTGCTCCGGGACGGTGCGACCCTGGACGCGGAGGCGGTCCGCGAGCACGTGCGGCACCACCGGGCGCGGTTCAGCGTGCCCCGCGACGTGATCTTCCTGGACGCGCTGCCCCGCAACGCCACCGGCAAGGTCGTCGGCCGCGAACTTCCGCGTTAACCGCCCGTGTGCCGGGGTATCCGGCCGGCATGCCCTCACGCTTTCACGACTACGACCGGGTCGCCGTCGTCACCGGTTCGGACTCCGGTATCGGCGAGGCCACCGCTGTCGCCCTGGCCAGGGCGGGTTTCGACGTCGGGGTGACGTACCGCTCCGACGAGGCCGGCGCGAACCGGACCGCCGGCCAGGTGCGGGACGCCGGCCGCCGGTCCGAGGTCCGCCACCTGGATCTGACCCGGCTTCCCTCGGCCGCCGAGGTGATCGACGACCTGGCGGACTCGCTGGGCGGCCTGGGCGTGCTGGTCAACTGCGCCGGCACCGGCATCGCGACGCCGGTGGCCGAGACGTCCTGGGAGGACTGGCGCGAGGTGCTCGCGGTGGACCTGGACGGGCCGTTCCTCTGCGCGCAGCGGGCCGCGCGCCGGATGCTCGCCGCCGGCCGCGGTGGGCGGATCATCAACGTGACGAGCGTCCACGAGCACGCCCCGCGGGTCGGCGCCGGCGCGTACTGCGCGGCGAAGGGCGGCCTGGGTCTGCTCACCAAGGTGATGGCGCAGGAACTGGCGGCGGCGGGGATCACGGTGAACGCGGTGGCGCCGGGGGAGATCGCCACCGAGATGACCGGGAACGAGGACGTGGATCCGCACACGATCCGGCGTCCGGGCATCCCGGCGGGGCGTCCGGGCGACGCCAACGAGGTGGCCGCGGTGATCGCCATGCTGGCGTCGCCGGAGGCGGCCTATGTGAACGGCGCCTCGTGGGTGGTCGACGGAGGGATGCTGCTGATGGGCCCGCAGGCCGGCTCGCACCTGGAGTCGGACCGCTGGCGCGAGGGCTGAGCACGGGCCAGGAGGCTCCGGAGCCGGCGTCCGGCTGGTCAGCGCTCCAGGATGGCTACGACGCCCTGGCCGCCGGCGGCGCAGATGGAGATCAGGCCACGGCCCGAGCCCTTCGTGGCGAGCAGCTTGGCCAGCGTCGCGACGATCCGGCCGCCGGTCGCGGCGAACGGGTGCCCGGCCGCCAGCGACGAGCCGTTCACGTTCAGCCTGGCCCGGTCGATCGACCCGAGCGGCGCGTCCAGCCCCAGCTTCTCCTTGCAGAACTCCGGCGACTCCCACGCCGCCAGCGTCGCCAGCACCTGCGACGCGAACGCCTCGTGGATCTCGTAGTAGTCGAAGTCGTCGAGCGTGAGCCCGTTGCGCGCGAGCATCCGCGGCACCGCGTACGCCGGGGCCATCAGCAGCCCCTCGGCACCGTGCACGTAGTCGACCGCCGCGGTCTCCGAGTCGGCGAAGTACGCCAGCACGGGCAGCGAGTGCGCCGCCGCCCACTCCTCGGAGGCCAGCAGGACCGTCGACGCGCCGTCGGTCAGCGGCGTCGAGTTGCCCGCCGTCATGGTCGCCTGCTCCGTGCCGTAGACCGGCTTGAGCTTCGCCAGCTTCTCCAGACTGGTGTCGGCACGCAGGTTCTGGTCCCGGGTGAGGCCCAGGTAGGGAGTCATCAGATCATCGAAGAACCGGTTGTCGTACGCGGCGGCCAGGCGCTGATGCGAGGTCAGGGCCAGCTCGTCCTGGGCCTGCCGTGCCACGTTCCACTTCAGCGCGGTGATCGCCGCGTGCTCGCCCATCGACAGCCCGGTGCGCGGCTCCGCGTTGCGCGGGATCTCCGGCCGCAGCGCGTGCTGCGGCCGCAGCTTGGCGGCGGCCTTGAGCCGCGCGCCCAGCGTCCGCGCCCGGTTCAGCTCCAGCAGCGCCTGCCGCATGTCCTCGTTGACCTGCAGCGGCGCGTCCGACGTGGTGTCCACCCCGCCGGCCACGCCCACCTCGATCCGGCCCAGCGCGATCTTGTCGGCCACCAGGATCGCCGCCTCCAGGCCGGTGCCGCAGGCCTGCTGGATGTCGTACGCCGGGGTGCGCGGATCCAGGCGCGAGCCGAGCACCACCTCACGGGTCAGATTGAAGTCCCGCGAGTGCTTGAGCACGGCGCCGGCGACCACCTCGCCCAGCCGCTCGCCGGCCAGCCCGAACCGGGCGATCAGCCCGTCCAGCGCGGCGGTGAGCATGTCCTGGTTGGAAGCGGCCGCATACCTGCTGTTCGAGCGGGCGAACGGGATACGGTTACCGCCCAGGACGGCGACGCGGCGCACGGTCGGCACGGCGATCCTCCACGACATCGAAGACGACGAAGCTACTGACCGGTAGGGTACTCGCATGGCTGACAGGTACGCGAACTTCGCCAACTCCGGTCTGGGCCGGACCGTGGTCAAGCGTCTCGGGCTGCCCGACCCGCCCCGGTTGCGACGGTATCGTCCGGGCGACCCGGTGGCCGCCGGACCCGTGCTGCTCGGCGCGGCGCCCGGCGGACGGCTGGCCGAGCCGGTCGCCAAACTGCTGGAGAACGCCGGGGTGCGGGTCGCCGGGACGGGCGCGGCCGGCACGAAGCACGCGGCGCTGATCTTCGACGCGACCGGGATCGCCGACTCGCCGGGGCTGCGCGCGCTGTTCGACTTCTTCCATCCGTACGCCCGCGATCTGCTCCCGTCCGGCCGGGTGATCGTGCTCGGCACCCCGCCGGGGGCCACGGCGGGCCCGAAGGAGGCGACCGCGCAGCGGAGCCTCGAGGGTCTGACCCGGAGCATCGGCAAGGAGTTCGGCCGCGGTGTGACCAGCCAGCTCGTCTACGTCGAGCCGGGCGGCGAGGAGTCCGTCGAGTCGACGCTGCGGTTCCTGCTCAGCGGCCGCTCGGCCTACGTCTCCGGCCAGGTGATCCGGATCGGCGCCGGGGCCGCGCCCGCGCCGGCCGACTGGGAGAAACCGCTGGCCGGCAAGCTCGCCCTGGTCACCGGCGCGGCCCGGGGCATCGGCGCGTCGATCGCGGCGGTCCTGGCCCGGGACGGCGCCGAGGTGATCGCCCTGGACGTGCCCGGCGCCGGCGACGCCCTGGCCGACGTGGCGAACCGGGCGAAGGGCCGCGCGCTGCAACTCGATCTGACCGCCGGGGACGCGCCGTCCCGGCTCGCCGGATATCTGGCGGCCGGCCCGCACGGCGGCGTCGACATCGTGGTGCACAACGCCGGGATCACCCGGGACAGGACCATCTTCAAGATGGACGAGAGCCGCTGGGACTCGGTGATCGGGGTCAACCTGACCGCGCCCGAGCGGGTCAACGACGTGCTGCTCGATCAGGGCCTGATCAAGCCGGGCGGGCGGATCGTCGGGGTGGCCTCGATCGCCGGGATCGCCGGCAACCGCGGCCAGACCAACTACGCGACCAGCAAGGCCGGCGTGATCGGGCTGGTCCAGTCGACCGCACCGCTGCTGACCGGCCGGAACATCACGATCAACGCGGTGGCGCCCGGGTTCATCGAGACGGCGATGACCGCGAAGATGCCGATCGGCCTCCGTGAGGCCGGGCGCCGGCTGAACAGCATGTCGCAGGGCGGCCTGCCGGTCGACGTGGCCGAGACGATCGCCTGGTTGGCCTCGCCGGGTTCCGCGACGATCAGCGGGAACGTGGTGCGGGTGTGCGGCCAGAGTCTGCTGGGGGCCTGACATGGTGGCGGTCGTCGAGCTGACCGAGGGGCCGGGCACCGGCGGGGCGTACGCGAAGGCGGCGCTCGGCCTGCTGCCGGGGCGGCGCCGGGATGACGCGCTGCCCGACGTCGAGCTGGTGCGTCGCGGGGTGACTGTGGACCGGGACCACCTGGCCCGCTACGACCGGGTGTGCGGCCTGCGGCTGACCGACGCGCTGCCCGCGACGTATCCGCACGTGCTGGCGTTCCCGCTGGCCATGCGGTTGATGTCGGCGCCCGGGTTCCCGCTGCCGATGATCGGCCTGGTGCACGTGTCGAACCGGATCACGGTGCTGCGCCCGATCGACGCCGGCGTCCGTCTCGATCTCACGGTCCGCGCCGCCGGCCTGCGTGACCATCCACGTGGCAGGCAGTTCGACATGCTCGCGACCGCCTCGGCGGACGGGGTGCAGGTGTGGCGCGGGGTTTCGACGTACCTGCGGAAGACGTCGTCCGGGCCGGGCCCGGACGCACCGGATCCGCTGCCGGCCGCCGGGTCCGTCTGGCGATTGGGGCCCCGCGTGGGTACGGAGTACGCCGCCGTCTCCGGGGACCGGAATCCGATCCACACGTCGCGTCTGGGCGCCCGGCTCTTCGGGTTCCCGCGGCCGATCGCGCACGGGATGTGGACGAAGGCCCGGTGCCTGGCCGCGCTGGAGGGCCGGCTGCCGTCGGCGTACACCGTCGAGGTGGCGTTCAAGCAGCCGATCCTGCTGCCGTCAACGGTCCGTTTCACGTCGTCGCCCGCGAACGCCGGCTGCGAGTTCACGGTCCACGGCAAGCGCCCCCACCTGACCGGCACGATCACGCCCGGGTAAGCGCCCGTGTCCCCGGCGGGCGCCTGCGCCTGCCACGGCGCGATCACCCGCCGGATGAAGGCGGGCGGCGCGGGTCGCGGTTCCGGGTCAGCGATGAGGGGTGTCCCGAAGGCCCCGAGGCACCCCTCATCGCTGGCCCGGTGGGTGTGCGGCGGCTCGCGGGTCGCCGGGGTTCAGAGGTGGGCGGCGGCGAACTCGAGGGCCTTGACGTCGAAGTGCGACTTGCCGCCGTCGTGGCCGTCCCACTCGTAGACCTCGATCTGCTTCGGCCCGTTCAGCTCGTTGTAGGCCGCGAACACCCCGGACGGCGGGCACACTTCGTCCATCAGCGCGGTGGAGAGCAACGCCGGCGCGGTGACGCGGCGGGCCAGGTGCACCACGTCGAAGTGATCGAGCGTGGCGAAGGTCCGCGCGGCGCGGTCCGGGTTCGCGCGGAGGAACTCGACGATCTCCTGGAACGGGAAGCTGTCGCTGATGGTGACCGCGCGGCGGATGTCGCAGAGGAACGGGACACCGGCGATCACCGCGCGGACCCGGTCCGGGACCAGCCCGGCGGCCGCGATGGAGAGCGCGCCGCCCTGGCTCTTGCCCGTGGTGACCAGCCGGGTGGCGTCGACGCCGGGCAGCTCGGCAGCGGTCTCGACGGCGCGGGCCGCGTCGGTGAACAGGCGGCGGTAGTAGGCGGTCTCCGGGGAGCGCACGCCACGGGTGAGGTACCCGGGCGCGGCCGGGCCGGCGCCGTCCGCGTCCCGGTCGGGTGTGTCGCCGCCGCGCCAGCCGCCACCCTGGCCGCGGGTGTCCATGACCAGGTGGGCGTACCCGGCCGCGTTCCAGGCGAGCCAGTCGATCGGCAGGCCGCGGCCACCGCCGTACCCGATGAACTCCACCGCGACCGGAAGCGGACCGGGCGCGCCGGCCGGGACGTTGAGCCACGCCTTGATCGGCTGGCCGGCGAAGCCGGTGAAGGTCACGTCGTAGGTGGTGATCGCGCGCAGCGGCGTGGCGACCTCGGTGAGCCGGACGGGTTCGGCGGCGGCCCGCGCCTCGTCGAGGGTGCGTGTCCAGAAGTCGCCGAAACCGTCGGGCTCCCCGGTGGCGGAGCGGTATTCGCGCAGCTGCGGGAGGGGAAGATCAAAATGCGCCATGCCGGAGACGCTAGGCGACCGGAAGGCCCGTTCCAAGGGGGTCTGCCGACGGCCGGAGTTTCCGCGAAGCGCAAGATGGTCGCCATGTCCGGCGTGGCGCAGACCTCCCGCCCGGCGCCGCACGTCCTGGAAGCGGTGCTGGAGCGACTGACCTATGTGAACGAGGAGACCGGCTACACGGTCGCCCGGGTGGCCACCTCACGAAGTGGCGACGACCTGCTCACCGTGGTCGGCGCGCTGCTCGGCGCGCAGCCGGGGGAGAGCCTGCGGCTGTCCGGCTGGTGGACCTCGCACCCGCAGTACGGGCGCCAGTTCGAGGTGGTCTCGTACACCACGGTGCTGCCGGCGACCGTGCAGGGCATCCGCCGCTACCTGGGATCCGGCCTGGTCAAGGGCATCGGGCCGGTCTTCGCCGAGCGGATCGTGGACCACTTCGGGCTGGACACCCTGCAGATCATCGAGGAGTCGCCGGAGCGGCTGATCGAGGTGACCGGGCTGGGCCCGAAGCGGACCGCGAAGATCACCGCGGCGTGGGCCGAGCAGAAGGCGATCAAGGAGGTGATGCTGTTCCTGCAGGGGGTCGGAGTCTCCACGTCGATCGCGGTGCGGATCTACAAGAAGTACGGCGACGCGTCCATCTCGGTGGTGAAGAACAGCCCGTACCAGCTGGCCTCCGACGTCTGGGGGATCGGGTTCAAGACCGCGGACACCATCGCGCAGGCCGTCGGGATCCCGCACGACAGCCCCGAACGGGTGAAAGCGGGGCTGCAGTACACGCTTTCGCAGGCGACCGAGAACGGACACTGCTTCCTGCCGGCGCCGGAGCTGACCGCCGAAGCCTCCAAGATCCTGGAGGTGCCCGCCGGGCTCGTTCCGTCCTGCCTGGACGAGCTGGTCACCGAGGAGGGCGTGGTCCGGGAGGAGGACAACGTCTACCTGGTCCCGTTCCATCGCGCCGAGGTGTCCCTCGCCTCGTCGCTCGTCCGCCTGTTGCGTGAGAAGACCGACCGGATGCCGCACTTCGCCGGCGTCGACTGGGCCAAGGCGCTCGGCTGGCTGCACAAACGTACCGGCTCCACGCTCGCCCCGGAGCAGGAGGCGGCCGTCCGGCTCGCGCTCACCGAGAAGGTCGCGGTGCTGACCGGTGGCCCCGGCTGCGGGAAGAGCTTCACGGTCCGCTCGATCGTGGAGCTGGCCGCCGCCAAACAAGCCAAGATCCAGCTGGTCGCCCCGACCGGGCGGGCCGCCAAACGCCTCGCCGAGCTCACCGGCCACCCCGCCGCCACGGTCCACCGCCTGCTCAAACTCCAGCCCGGCGGCGACGCCAGCTACGACCGGGACAACCCGCTGGACGCGGACCTGGTGGTCGTCGACGAGTCCTCCATGCTCGACCTGATCCTGGCGAACAAGCTGGTCAAGGCGATCCCGCCGGGCGCGCACCTGCTGCTGGTCGGCGATGTCGACCAGCTCCCCTCGGTGGGCGCCGGCGAGGTGCTGCGCGACCTGCTGGCCGCCGACGTCATCCCGCGCGTACGCCTCACCCAGATCTTCCGGCAGGCGGCGGAGAGCGGCGTGGTCACCAACGCGCACCGGGTCAACCAGGGCCGCCCGCCGCTGCTGGACGGCATGCGCGACTTCTTCCTGTTCCCGTGCGACGACACGGAGGCGACCGCGGGGCTCACCGTCGACGTCGCGTGCACCCGGATCCCCCGGAAATTCGGCCTCGACCCGCGCCGCGACGTGCAGATCCTCACGCCGATGCACCGCGGCCCGGCCGGCGCCGGCGCGCTCAACACGCTGCTGCAGCAGCAGCTCACGCCGGGCCGGGAGGGGCTGCCGGAGCGCCGGGTCGGAGGGCGGGTGTTCCGGGTGGGCGACAAGGTCACCCAGATCAGGAACAACTACGACAAGGGGGCGGCGGGCGTCTTCAACGGCACGGTCGGCGTCGTGACCGGGCTGTCGCCCGAGGAGCAGACCCTGACGGTACGCACGGACGAGGACGAACTGATCGAGTACGACTTCGACGAGTTGGACGAGCTGGCACACGCCTACGCGATCACCATCCACCGCTCCCAGGGCTCGGAGTACCCGGCCGTGGTGATCCCGCTGACCACCAGCGCGTGGATGATGCTGCAGCGGAACCTGCTCTACACCGCGATCACCCGTGCGAAGAGGCTGGTCGTGCTGGTCGGCTCGCGCCGGGCGCTGGCCGCAGCGGTCCGCACGGTCAGCGCCGGCCGTCGCCACACCGCCCTCGCCGACCGGCTCCGTTGAGGCCTGCCTCGCGGATCAGGCGAGGCGGGCCCTAGCATTCCGCGGGCGACGGCGACGGCAGAATCGAATTATTCGGTACGGACGTCAGCGGCCACAGGACTCCCGGTCAGACAATTACGGTGAACACGGTGAGCCCGGGTGGAAAGCGGTGCCGCCGCCGGAAAATAGTCTTTCCCCGTTCCGTCTCCATGCGACTCAACGGGGGTTCCACAATGTCTCGCCGAACGACCGCGGCCCTGGCCGCACTCGCCGCACTGGGCGTCCCCACGCCGGCCCGGGCCGCCCCGGCGCCCGCACCGGCCGAGATGATGACGATCGACGTGGTCAACGCGATCGGCTCCGGCTGCCCGGACAGGAGTTCCCGGATCGCGGTCTCGCCGGACAACACCGCGTTCACCGTCACCTACGCGAATTACACCGCGCGGGTCGGCCCGGAATCCGATCCACTCGATTTCCGGAAGAACTGCCAGATCGCGCTGGACGTCAAGGTGCCCTCCGGTTTCACGTTCGCTGTCGCCGGGGCCGACTATCGCGGATATGCGAGCCTGGCCCGTGGCGCGTGGGCCCAGGAATCCGCGAACTACTATTTCCAGGGCCACGCCCAGACCACCCGGATCGAGCACGACTTCCGCGGACCCTACGACGACGTCTGGCAGCGCGGCGACCGGGTCGGGATCGGCTCGCTGAGCTACCTGCCCTGCGGCGAGCGCCGCTTCCTCAACATCAACACCGATCTGCGGGTGAACCGCGGCACGTCCGACGCGCGCAAGCTCACCAGCTTCATCTCGATGGACTCCACCGACGCGGCCATCAACACGGTGTACCGGGTCGCCTGGAAGAGATGCTGACCGCGTTCAGTTGTCGAACGCCGCCCACCGGCTCTCGGTGGGCGGCCGCGGCCCGGCCGCGTCCGGGGCCGTGGCGGGGAGCCCGGACGGGCCCGGGGCCGGCGAGCCCGGCGCGGCGGGGTCCGGGGCCGCCGTGGAAAGCCCGGCCGGGGCCGGCACGGCCGGTGGCTGCTGCCCGGCGCGGTGGGCGAAGAACGAGGCCAGCGCCGTGGTGATCGGGACCGCGGCGATCAGGCCGATCGTGCCGACCGCGCTGCGCACCAGCTCCTGGGCGATCAGCTGGCCGGTGAGCAGCTCGCCGACCGGGGTGCCGCCGGTGGCGAAGAGCAGCATCAGCGGTAGCGACGCGCCGGCGTACGCCAGGACGATCGTGTTGATCACCGAGGCGATGTGGGCGCGGCCGATCCTGGTGGCGGCGCCGTAGAGGCGGCGGAAGCCGTAGGCCGGGTTCGCCGCGGCCAGCTCGGTCACCGTGGCGGACTGGGTGACCGTCACGTCGTCCAGCACGCCGAGCGAGCCGATCACGATGCTGGCCAGCAGCAGGCCCTGCATGTTGACCTCGCCCTGAGTGATCGACAGGAAGTTCGAGGTGTCGTCGGCCACGCCGGTCAGGTGCGCCGCGGCGACGCTGATCTCGGCCAGCACGGTGGTGATGATCAGGCTGGCCAGGGTGCCGGCCACCGCGATCGTGGTGGTGAGGTTCAGGCCGTGCGTCAGGTACAGCACGGTCAGCATGATCGCGGCCGCGCCGACCACCGCGACGAGCATCGGGGACCGGCCGTCCAGGATCGACGGGACGATGAAGAACAGCAGCACGCCGAACGTGACAGCGAGCCCGGCCAGCGCGGTCAGCCCCCGCCAGCGGCCGAACGCGATCACGGCGAGGGCGAACGCGACGCCGAGCAGCCACAGCTCGCGGGAGCGCTGGTGGTCGGAGATCGACCAGGAGAGCCCGCCGGTCAGGTTCTCCAGGCCCATCACGATCACCCGGTCGCCGGGCTTGATCTCCGGGGCGCCCGGGCCGTACGGCAGCTCGGTCTCGACCACCTCGCCGCCGGCCAGCTCGACGGTGGCGGTGCCGCAGCCGGTGGGCTGTTCCTCACCGGCCGGGACCGGCGCGCACTCGCCGTGGGTGACCGCCTGCACCACGGCCTTGGCCTGCTTCGGGCCGTCCGCGGGGTCGGCCTCGGGGGCGTCGCGCGGCCAGAGCAGGAGCATGCCGAGCGCGGTCAGCAGCACGGCCGGGATCAGCAGCAGCAGCGTGAGACGCCGGGCCTTCGGAAGCGGGGAGCCGCCGTGCGAGTGGCTGTGGTGATGCGGTGCGGGCATTGCCGAACGGTACCCGCTGGGCACCAGAGGCCTCTCCGGGTGCGTGAGGGATCTCCAGCCGGGTGCCGGCGGCTGGCGGCCGGGGGTCTCGGCGTGGGTGAGGCACCCCTGGCTGCCGGCCGAGTGCCGGGGGCTGGGCGTCAGGGGTCTGTCGGGGTGTGCGAGGCGTCCCGGGAAGCCGGCCGGCGATCGGCGGCGGTACGGCCGAAGACCAGCCAGAAGTCGGTGACGGCCAGGTTCAGGACGGGGCGGCGGCCGGCCAGATGGGCGAGCGGCCCGGCCGGATCCGGACGCCACACGGCATGTGTCGTACGCAGACCGCCGCGACCTCGCACCGGGGTCCGCTTGACCTGCCCACCCAGCTCCTGCGCGACCTGCAAGCCCAGCGGGAAGCGGCCCGGCAGCCGCCGCCTCAGCCGGATCAGCGTGGACCCGATCGGCGCTCCGTCCGGGGTCGCCGCCGTCGCGTCCACCAGGTCGTCGTCCCCGTCGAGGGTGAACTCGGCCAGCTCCTTGGGAATGCCCCAGAGCCGCCGCCCGCCCTCCCGGGAGGCCACGCTGTCCACCCAGATGCCGGTGATGCTGACCCGCGGCCGCGCGCGTTCGCGCACCAGCACCGCGGTGAGCAGTTCCCGGTAGTGCAGGACGCCGCCCGGCTGGTAGTCGACCCAGGCCGCGCCGACCGCGGCCCGGCCCCCGAACGACAACGGCCGTGCCGCCGCGCCCAGGACCTCGGGCAGTGGCGGCACGGCGCGCATCGGGACCAGGAAGACCGAGAGGTACATCTGTCCGCGCAGGTGCCAGGGCTCAGGCGGGTACATCCCCCAAGGTTGGCATCGATGGCTCAGTAACGGAAGCGCGACACCACGCTCTGCAACTGGGCCGAGGTCGCGGTGAGCTCTTCGGCCGCCCGCCGGGTGTCGCCCACCGTGTCGGTGGTGCGCCGGGTCGCCTCGGACACCCCGGTGATGGTCGCGGCGATGTCGCCGGCGCCGCCGGCCGCCTCGGTGAGCGTCCGGTTCATCTCCTGGGTGGTGGCGGTCTGCTCCTCGACGGCCGAGGCGATGGTCAGCTGCAGGCCGTTGATCCGCTCGATGATCTCGCTGATCTCCTCGATCGCGCTGACCGCGCCGCTGGTGTCGGCCTGGATCGACTGCACCCGCTGGGAGATGTCCTCGGTCGCCTTGGCGGTCTCCTGCGCCAGGTCCTTGACCTCGCCGGCGACGACCGCGAAGCCCTTGCCGAGCTCACCGGCGCGGGCCGCCTCGATGGTGGCGTTGAGAGCGAGCAGGTTGGTCTGCTCGGCGATGCTGGTGATCACCTTGACCACGGTGGCGATCTCCGCGGACGACTCGCCGAGCCGGGCCACGATCTGGTTGGTGGCCGCGGCCGCCTGCACCGCCTGCTCCACCACCTGGGTGGCCTCCGAGGTGGAGACGCTGATGTCGCGGATCGCCGAACCCATCTCCTGGGCGCCGGCCGACACGAACTGCAGGTTGTGCGAGACCGAGTCGGCGGCCGCGGAGACCGTGCCGGCCTGCGCGGAGGCCTCGGTGGCGGCCGCGTCGACGGCGGTGGAGACCGAGGTCAGCTGACCGGCCGCGTGCTGCAGGGTGGTGGCGCTGCCGGCCAGCTGGACCACGTCCTCACGGAGCCGGGCGATACCGGAGTCCAGCGCGGCGGCCATCCGGCCGACCTCGTCCCGGGTGGTGACGCCGGAGGTGCGGGTCAGGTCGCCCTCGGCGAGGCCCTCGGCCAGCCGGGAGACGCCCCGGACGGCGTTGCGCACGCTGTTCGCCACCCGCAACCCGATCAGCAGGCTGAGCAGCACCCCGGCGGCGAGCACCGCGGCGATCGTCCAGGTCGCCCGGGTGGCGGTGGCGCTCGCGGCGGAGATCTGCTCCTCGGCCAGCTTCTCGGCCTGGGCCTGCAGCGCGGCCGCGTCGTCGATGAGCGCGCCGTGCAGCTCGTTGTAGTCGATCAAGGCCTGGTCCAGCTCGGCCTCGCTGGCCTTGCTCAGGTCCTCGCCGGAGAAGCGGAGGTAGGCGGTCCAGTCCTTCTGCGCCTTGGCCACCGTGTCGTCGCCGGGCAGCGTCCGGGCCAGGTCCTGGAGGGCGTCGTCGACGGCCTTCTTGCTGACCGTCATGCCGGCCGCGATCTCCTTGGCCAGGGTGGGGTAGAGCTGCAGCGCTGCGCCGCTGCCGGCGTACGATTCGATGTTCTTGCCGAGCGACGCGACCGAGGTCTCGATCGCGATCGAGTGCCGCTGGGCGTCGGCCGCTTTCTGGTTCAGGTCGTGCACCTGGTAGATCGCCAAGCCGCCCACCACCAGGCCGCCGATCGTCGCGGCCAGCGCCGCCGCACTGATCTTCGTCCGCAGAGAGCGGTCGTCGAACGCCCCACTCAAGCCCATCGCCGAACCTCTCGTCGCCCTGTCTGACGCCGGGTCAATCGGCATGCCGGGGGTGGGCTTGAGAAACCTCCGCCAGCGCTGCGAAGAACAAACCTGTCGAGGCGGCGCCCGGGTCCTGGTGGCCGATGCTGCGCTCACCGAGGTAGGAGGCCCGGCCCTTGCGCGCCCGCATCGGCACGGTGGCCTCGGCGCCGGCCCGCGCCGCCCCGGCCGCCGCCTGGGCCGCCGCCCCCAGGCCCGCGCCCCCGGCCACGGCTGTCTCGAAGGCGTCGAGGGCCGGGGCGTACGCGTCGACCATGGTCTTGTCCCCCGGCGCCGCGCCGCCCAGCCGGCGCACCGCCGCCAGGCCCGCGTGCAGTGCCGCGGCCAGCTCGGCCGGCTCGACCGTGGGCGTCGCCGGCAGCGCCTTGCCGGCGGCGCGCAGCGCGGTGCCGTAGAGCGGGCCGGACGCGCCGCCCACCCGGGACATCAGCGTGGTGCCGGCCTTGACCAGCACCTCGGACACGGTCTGTGGTGGTGACTCGGTCAGGGCGGCGACCACGGCGGTGAACCCGCGGTGCAGGTTCGCACCGTGGTCGCCGTCGCCGATCGCGGTGTCGAGCTCGGTGAGCCGGCCGGCCCCGGCGGCCACCGCCGCGGCGGCGGCGCGCATCCAGTCACCGGCGAGCGCGGCGTCCACGGGTCAGGCCCCCCAGCGCAGTCCGGGGGTACGCACCGGCGCGTCCCACAGGCGGATCATCTCGTCGCCGGCCTGGCACAGCGTCAGCGACATGCCGGCCATGTCCAGGCTGGTCACGTAGTTGCCGACGAGCTGGCGGGCGATCCGGACACCGCGCTGCGCCAAGTACGCCGCGACCTCGCCGAAGACCAGGTACAGCTCGATCAGCGGAGTCCCGCCCAGCCCGTTGACCAGCACGATCACCGGGCCGGGGAACGGCTTGGCGGCCAGGATCGCGTCCAGGCCGGAGCGGACCAGGTCCTTCGCCGGGCGCATCGGCTCGCGGCGGCGGCCCGGCTCGCCGTGGATCCCGACGCCGGCCTCGATCTCGTCCTCCGGCAGCTCGAACCCGGGCCGGCCGGCCGCCGGGGTGGTGCCGGCGCGCAACGCGTACGCGAAGGATCCGGAACTGGTGTTGACCTCCTGTCCGATCGCGGCGACCTCGGCCAGCCCGCCGCCCTCCTCGGCGCGTGCTCCGGCGATCTTCTCGACCAGCAGGGTGGCGCCGGTGCCGCGGCGCCCGGCCGTCCACGTCGAGTCCTCCACCGCGACGTCGTCGTCGACGAGCACGGTCCGCACGCTGATCCCCTCGTCGGCGGCCAGCTCCGCGGCGAGCTGGAAGTTCATCACGTCGCCCGTGTAGTTCTTGACGACGTGCACCACGCCGGCGCCGCCGTCGGCGGCTCTGGTGGCGGCCAGGATCTGGTCCGGCACCGGAGAGGTGAAGATCTCGCCGGGGCAGGCGGCGTCGAGCATGCCGGGGCCGACGAAACCGCCGTGCAGCGGCTCGTGCCCGGACCCGCCGCCGGAGACCAGGCCCACCTTGCCGGGGCGGGGTCCGGCGGCGCGGGTGATGAACCGCTCCGCGACGTCCACCCGCAGCTCCGGGTGCGCGGCGGCGACCCCGGCGAGGGCCTGGGCCACCACGTCGGCGGGATCGTTCATGAACTTCTTCACGGCCGGCTCCTTCCGTGCGGTGCTCGAGGTGTCACCCAGTGCATCCTCGCGCGGTCTACAGTCGAGATCCATGGGGCTCGTGGGAATAGTGCTGGTTTCGCATTCCGAGCGGTTGGCGTCCGGCCTGCGGGACCTGTTGCGGCAGGTGGCGACCGACGACGTGCCGATCGCTGCGGCCGGCGGCACCGACGGGGGTGAGCTGGGCACCAGTTTCGCCAGGATCGCGGCCGCGATCCGGAGCGCCGACGCCGGCGCCGGGGTGGTGGTCCTGGCCGATCTGGGCAGCGCGGTGCTGACCGCCCGCGCGGTCCTGGCGGAGGCGCCGGGCCCGCTGCTGGTGGACGCGCCGTTCGTGGAGGGCGCGGTCGCGGCCGCGGTGGCCGCGTCGACCGGCGCCGATCTGGCAGCGGTGGCCGGGGCCGCCGGGGAGGCCCGTGATGTCGCCAAGTTCTGAGGTCGAGGTGGTGCTGCCGGCGGCGTTGCACGCGCGCCCGGCCGGCGCGGTGGTCCGGGCCGCCGCCGGTTTCCGGGCGACGGTGGAGGTACGCCACGGGCAGCGCGCCGCCACGGCCGCGAGCGCCCTGAGACTGATGTCGCTGGGCGCGGGCGCCGGCGCCACTGTTGTCGTGCGGGCCACCGGCGACGACGCGACGGCCGCCGCGGAAGCCGTCGCCCGCGCCCTCGGCGAGGCCACGTAGGTTCGGACGGCACCCTATGTAGAGATTCTGCTAGGGTGGCCGCATGATCAAGCCGATCCGGGCCACCACCGCGGTAGCCAAGGTGCTGGCCGCGTTCCTGGAAGACCCGGCCGCCGAGCGGTACGGGCTCGACCTCATGCGCGACAGCGGCTATCCGAGCGGCACCCTCTACCCGATCCTCACCCGCCTGGAGAAGGCCCGCTGGATCGAGGCGCAGTGGGAGGACCTCGACCCCGCGGTGGCCGGCCGCCCGCCCCGCAAGTACTACCGGCTCACCGCGGACGGCGCGACCGCCGCGCGCGCCGAGCTGGCCGAGCTGAACCGGCAGCTCACCCGCGGCCTGGGCGGGCTTCGAGAGACGAGGACGACATGAGGCGGTGGACCGGCTGGGCGCTGCGGGCCGCGGCCCGTCGCTGGCCCTCTGGCGTACGCGCGGAGATGCTCCGCGAGTGGCAGGCCGAGATCGCCTACCTGGAGACCGAGCCGGGCACCGCGTGGCTGCGGCTGCGGTTCGTGCTCAGCCTGCTCGCGTCCCCGCCGGTGCGGGACCCGGACGGGGTGCCGCGCGGCTGGCGCGAGGCGGCCCCGGGGCTGGGCGCGGCCGGGGCGTTGATGCTGTCCGGCGTCGCCGGGATGGCGGTGCAGCGGCTCGCCACGCTGTTCGAGCCGGCTCTTCGCCCGCTGCTCGGTCTCGGCCCCGAGGCCGTCCTCGACGGCTGGCGCGGCTACCTGGTGCCGACCGGGGCGCTGGCGCTCTGGGGGCTGCTCACCGGATGGCTCACCGGGCGGCGCCTGCCGTTCGGCCGGGACGGGCGCCTCGGGACGTGGGGGCCGGCGGTGCTCGCCCCGGTCGCGCTGATCCCGGCGTTCCTGCTGCTGGCGGCGCCGGCGCTGGCGCCCGGACTGGATCTGGGGGCGGCGCCGTGGCTGTCCCCGGCGACGATCGGGGTGGCGGCGCTGACCGTGCCGGTGTGGACCGCCGTGATCGCCGTCCTGGGCAGGTGGGGATGGGCCGGGGTGGCGCTGGGTGTCGCCGGGGCGCCGGCCGGCGCGCTGCTCGCGGTGATGACCGGTGCGCTGACCCTGGGGGTGTGGCCGGCGCGGGTGTGGTCCGCGGCGCTCGGGAACGACCAGTGGAGCGACGTGTCGTTCCTCGGGCACTGGGTGTGGGTTCTCACCGCGTACGGCTGGATGGCTCTGATCCACACCGCGAGCGGCCGGACGGCCCGGCCGCGGCCGGAAGCGCGGCGGACCTCGGGGACGGCGGCGGTGCTGCCCCGGGCGGCGCTCGCCGCGGGCGCCGCCTGCCTGGTGCTGGCCGTGGTGGCGTGGGCCTACGTGGTCACCGTGCTGAGCCCGGCGATGGACGACATGTCAGCGGTCGCGCCGATGCCCGGCGGGGACGGCGAGATTTACCTGTGGGTGGCCGAGCTGCGCTGGGGCGCGGTGCTGCTCGCGGCCCTGGGTCTGCTGGTGGCGCGGGCCGACCGGCGCGGCGGTGGGCTGTCCGCGCTGCTCCTGGCGGCCGGGCTGCTGGCCGGGGAGGCGGTGCTGCTGCGGGCCGGGCTCACCGGGGTGGCCTGGTCGCGGGTGGCGCTGCTGGTGGCGGCCGCGCTGATCGCCGGGAGCTGGCTGATCGGCCGCGGCCCGGTGACGGCGGCCACGGCGCGGCGGCGGGTGACCACGGCGGCGGTGGGCGGGGCGATCTGCGGGCCGCTGCTGTTCCTGCAGGGCACGCCGGCGGAGAACCATCCGTTCATGCCGGCCGGGCTGCCGGTGACCACGGCCGGCCTGGCGGTCGGCGGGGCCCTGCTGGCCGCGGTGCTCGCGGTGGCGTACCGGCGGCCGCACCCGGTGGCGGGCGCGGTGCTCGTCGCGGCGCCGGTGGCGGTGCTGCTGTGGTACGGGCGGTACCTGAGCAACGGGGTGGACGCGTCGTTGTCCCAGCCCGGGGTGCTGGCCGGAGGGCCACTGGCGGTCGTGGCGGGACTGCTGATCGTGCGGCCGGCGTGGTCGCGGGGCGGGAAGGGGGCGGCGCTCGGGACCGGGGCGGCGCTGGCCGGCGTGCCGGTCACGGTGCTGCTGGCGTTGGCCGGGATGGGCTCGTCGTTGCTGTCGTCGGCGCTGTTCGTGCTGGACGGTACGTCGTACCCGGCGGACGGGCTGTCGTTCCTGCCCGGGGTGGCGACGTTGGTGCTGCCGGCGGCGGCGCTGCTCGCCCAGCACGGCGATCCGGGCCGGCCGATTCCTCAACCCGGCGGTCCGGATACCGACGGAAGTGGGACCGTCGTACCGGAGGAACCCCCATGCAGCCGACCCCCCGTCGTGCCCTACGGCTGACCGCAGCCCTCGCCTCGGCCGGTGTCCTGGCCGGGTGCGGGGCGCTCACCACGGGCACCGCCGCGGTGGCCCCCGACCCGACCGCGACGCCCGGCCCCACGAGCACGTTCGTACAGACCCCGGCGGCGCCGAGCAGCGCCGCCCCGGGCCTGGCGAACACCGGCTCGAACCTGCCAGTGGTCGTCGCCTCGCTGATCAGGTACGGCCAGTGGCTGATCGCCAACCCGGACCCGGACAAGGTCGCCAACGTCGCCGCCCCCGGGTGCGCGGCCGCCAACGACCTGCTCCGGCAGACCCGGTCGCTGGTGGCCCAGGGGGCCTACGTGACCACCCGGGCCCCGGTGGTGACCGGGGTGCGGTGGCCGTCCCCGTCGGCCGGCACGACGCCGCTCGGCGACCAGGCGGTGATCAGCATCCAGGTGAGCCGGCCGGCCGAGGCGCTGAGCCTGCGTAGCACCGGGAAGCAGACGCAGGTGATCTCCTACCTGCCGGCGTTGCCGGCGACCACGGCGCAGATCTCGCTGCTCCGCGGGACCGACAAGAAGTGGCGGTTCTGCGAGGTCGACATGGCCGACAGCGGCGTCGCGGACTCGATCTCGGCGCTGCTCTGAGGCGGTCGCACGACAACCGGGCCACGCACCGCGAGGTGCGTGGCCCGGTGCCGCCGGACTGTCAGATCAGCTCGCGCAGGATCGTCACGGCGAAGAACACCACGATGAACGACAGGTCGATGGACAGGCCGCCGGCCCGCAGCGGCGGGAGCACCCGGCGGACCGGCGCCAGGATCGGCTCGGTGACCGCGAAGACGCCGCCGGCCAGCCGGGAGCGGAACGAGCCGGGCACCGCCGGGCCGGCCAGCACCGCGCTCCAGTCCAGCACTGCCCGCGCGATCAGCAGGAACTGAACGAGCAGCAGAGCCAGGCCGACGATGCCGAGAAGACCCATCTCTTACCTCCGGGTGCGCTGACGGGTGCGATGGTGTGCACCCACTGTGACGCTCCTGGTTGTGAACCAGCTGAAGGCCGGCTGTCAGTTGAAGAAGTCCGGGTGCGGGCCGGTCCGGCCGTCGCTCTCCAGCGCGTCGATCGCGCTCACCTGCTCCGCGGAGAGCTCGAAGTCGAACAGGTCCAGGTTCTCCCGGATCCGCGACGGGGTCGCCGACTTCGGGATGATCACCCGGCCCTGCTGCAGGTGCCAGCGCAGCACCACCTGCGCCGGGGTGCGGCCGAGCTCCTGGGCGATCCCGGTCACCGCCGGGTCGTCCAGCACGCCGGCCTGGGCCAGCGGGCTCCACGCCTCGGTCACCACGCCCAGCTCGCGGTTCGCCTCCTGGGCGTCGCGCTGCTGCAGCGCCGGGTGCACCTCGATCTGGTTCACCGCGGGGATCGTCCCGCCCAGCCCGGCCACCGCGCGCAGGTGCTCGGGCAGGAAGTTGGAGACGCCGATCGCCCGGACCCGGCCCTCGGCGTAGATCTTCTCCAGCGCCCGCCAGGTGTCCAGGTACTTCTCGTGCTTCGGGGTCGGCCAGTGGATCAGGTAGAGGTCGAGCTGCTCCAGCCCGAGCCGGCCCAGGCTGGCGTCGAACGCGCGCAGCGTGCTGTCGTATCCCTGGTCGCTGTTCCACAGCTTGGTGGTGATGAACAGCTCGTCGCGCGGGATTCCGGAGGCCTTCAGCGCGGCCCCGACGCCTGTCTCGTTGCCGTACGCCGACGCGGTGTCGATGCTGCGATAGCCGGCCTGCAGGGCGGCGCTGACCGCCTCGGTGGTCTCGGCCTCCGGAATCTGGAACACGCCGTAACCGACCTGCGGCATGGCGATGCCGTTGTTGAGCTCGATCGTGGGTATGACGGGCATGGAGTCCCCCTGAAGTCGGTGTCTGTCCCAGCCTCTACCCGCCGGAGCCGGTTCGCCAACCAAAGTCGATCTTGCTCACAGTGTCCTCGCGCCGGGAATGGGCCCGGGTGGTGGGCGGGCCGGGCGGTTCGCCGTGGTGGCCGGGGGCGCGGCGGCGCGGCCCGGGCGGTGGGTCCGGGCGGCGCGGCGCGGCGCGGTGTTCGCGCTCCGGCGACTGCTTTCCCCGGTACGGGCGTGGCCGGCGCCCGGGCGTTCCGGCGGGAGCGCGCACATCGTGGTGGCGACGGGGCTCTCCAGGGCCGGTTCGTCCGCAGGGGTCTCCTGGGGACGGGCCTCAAGGGTTCTCACGGTGCGGGGCCGTCGCCGGGATTTTCCGGTCGGTGGCCGATTCTGATCGGTGCGGTTGGCGGGCCGGGGCGGGGGGTGCCGGCGCCTGGTCGGTCTCGATCCTGGGTGTGGGTCGTCGGGTGGGCGGGGCTGTGCGGCGGGATGGGAATCCGTGCCGCAGGCCCCGCTCTCGGCTCCTCTCATGGCGTCATTATTGATGAGCGTGCATGAAAGGCAAGGTTTCCGGACGGATGGTAACGAGCCCGAAATCACCTTCTCGGTCCCGTGACGTGCGTCCGCACCCCGCCCCGGCGCGGTCCCGCGGGGCGCGCGCCGCCCGGTCCCGACGGGCCCGCAGGGGTCGGGGTCCAGCCCGGTGAGTCTCGGTCCGGATCGAGGCGCCGAGCTCCTGGCACCGCCCGCGGCGCTGGGCCGGTCTCTCCGGGCCGGTGACCCGAGCCTGGAGGCCGGGACCGGGGCGCGGTACGGCGTCCAGCCGCGGCGGGCAATCGTCGTTAAATGGATGTATCGACCGTTCGCTTGTCGGATGACCATCCATCGCGCGACTCCTGGTTGACGCGGCGGTAACCTGCGGCCGTGACCCACGAGATCCAGATCATCGAGCCGGTCGATCTCTGCCTCCCGGACGGCCGCCTGAACCCGGCCGCCGTCGGCTGGAGCCGCCGGCCGCTGCATCGGGCCAACCTGCGGGGCTGGGGGCGCAACAAGCGCTGGGAGTACTGGGGTGTGGTCACCCCGGCGCACATCCTGGGCATCGTGGTGTCCAGCCTGGACTACGCCGGCGTGCACGGTCTCTACCTGCTGGACCGGGTCAGCGGGAAGGAGCTCGCGGTCGACGCGACGGTTCCGCTGGCCCGGGGGACGATCCTGCCGGACCGGAGCGGATCCGGGCCGGTGCGGGCCTCCGGCGGCGGCCTGCGCATCGAGATCGAGCAGGATGCTCAGGGCACGACGCTGCGCGCCCGGTCCCGCCGCGTGGAGGTGGACCTGACGATGCCGGCCGTGGCGGACCGGGACTCGCTCGGCGTCGTGGTCGCGTGGAGCCGGAAGCGGTTCCAGTACACCGTCAAGGACGTCGGCCGGCCGGTGCACGGGCGCCTGGTCGTGGACGGTGTCGAGCACCTGGTGCCGGAGCGCGGGTCGTACGCGACGCTGGACCACGGGCGGGGCCGGTGGCCGTACTCGGCGAGCTGGACCTGGGCGGCCGGCGCGGACCGGGACCGGGCCATCCAGCTCGGCGGGAAGTGGACCGACGGGACCGGGAACACCGAGAACGCGGTGTTCGAGGCCGGCCGCCTGCACAAGATCGGTGCCGATCTGCGCTGGGAGTACGACCCCTCGGACCGGCTCCGGCCGTGGCGGATCACCGGCCCGGGGGTGGACGTCACGTTCCAGCCGTTCCACGAGCGGGTGGCCCGGACCAGCCTCGGCGTGCTGGCCGGCGAGACGCACCAGTGCTTCGGGCGGTTCTCCGGGTGGGCCGCCGGCGCCGACGGTGACAAGGTGGACCTCGACGGCCTGGTCGGCTGGGCCGAGGAGACGCGCAGCCGCTGGTGACGCCGGTCAGGAAGCCGGCCGGGCCCGGCCGTGGCCGGTGCCGCCGGGCAGCGCGGGCCGCGCCGATCTCACCGGTCCCACGGGGGCGGCACCCGCACGAACGCCATGCCGGCCGCCTCGGCGGCCCGCACACCCAGCTCGGTGTCCTCGAAGACCAGGCACCGCGCCGGGTCGACGCCGAGTTGCCGGGCCGCGCTCAGGTAACCCTCCGGATCCGGTTTCGGCCGGGCGTAGTCCTCGGCGCAGACCAGCACCGGAAACCGGTCGAGCAGGCCGAGCGCGGTCAGCGAGGCGGTCACCGATTCCCGGGTGCTGCCGGACACCACCGCGAACGGCACCCGCCCGAACGCCTCCTCGATGTGCTCCAGCACACCCGGCACCGCCTCGACCGTGGCCAGCCCGGACTGGAACAGCGACTCGCGGTGCTCGTTCACGGTGGCCACCGGCATGGCCAGCCCGTGCCGCTCGTTCAGGTCGACGATGATGTCCGCGGCGGGCCGCCCGCCCCACGCGTAGAACAGGTCCTCCGGGAAGTCGCACGCCCACCCCGCCAGCGCTTGCTGCCAGGCCTGGTAATGCACCGGCATGGAGTCGGTGATGGTGCCGTCGCAGTCGAAGAGGTAGGCCTGGAAGTCGCCGGGCGGCAGGGGTAGCAGCACGCCCGAACGTTACCTGCCGAGCCCCTGACCCGCGACAATGCTGTTATGCAGATCGCTTCGGAGACCGGCGAGTGGCTGTGGATGCGGCCGCTGCGTTACGAGCTCGACGCGGAGCCCGGCGATCCGGCCGAGGACTGGCTGGTGGTGTCGGTCGCGGCGGCCGATCGGCACGGGCACACCTGGCAGGTCGAGGTGCCCTGCCTGACCGTCGCCGAGACGATCGAGCTGGCCGCCTGGCTGGACGGCCGGGGCGACTCCGACGAACTGGGGTTCATGGAGCCGGACGTGGCGTTCCGGCACCTGCCGCCCCCGGAGCCCGGCCAGCTCCTGCTGGAGGTGGCGTTCTCGCGCGAGACGCTGCCGCCCTGGCTGCCCGGCACCGACCGGGGGCGCGTGCACCGGATCCGCCTGGAGGTCACCGAGGAGATGCTGAGCCGCGCCGCAATGGACTGGGCCACCGAGATCGCCGCGTTCCCGCCGCGTGCCGATCTGGCAGATTGGTGAGATGGATTTCCGCCGCACCTTCCGTTCCGCCGCGATCGCGTACGCCGGTCTGGTCGCCGCGATCCCGCCGGAGCGCCTGGACGGTCCCGGCCTCGGCGAGTGGACGCTGCGCGAGCTGCTCGGGCACACGGTGAGCTCGGCGCTGCGCCAGGTGCCGGAGGTGCTCGCGACCCGCGCGCCGCAGGTCGAGGTGGCCACACCGGAGGGCTACTTCGCGTACGCCCGCTCGGCCCCGCCGGAGCTGGTCGCGGCCGCGGCCGCCGCCTCCGCCGCCGACGCCCGGGCCGCCGCCGAGGCGCTCGGGGACCAGCCGGTCGAGGCGGTCAGCGCGGTGATCGGCCGGGCCACCGAGGCGCTGTCCCAGGTCGGCGACGACGACGTGGTGGCCACCCCGGTCGGCGGCATGCGGGTCCGGGCCTGGCTCCCGACGCGCACGTTCGAACTGGTCGTGCACGGTCTGGACGCGGCCGGGGCGGCCGGGTGCGAGTTCGCCGCGCCGGTCGAGACGATCGCCGAGGCGGTCACCCTCGCCACCCGCACCGCGCTGGGGCTGGGCAACGGGGCGCCGCTGCTCCGCGCCCTGACCGGGCGGGAGCCGCTCCCGCCCGGTTTCTCGATGGTCTGAGCGCTCAGAGCACCTCGGCGGCCATCGGCAGCGGATTGCCGAACCGGTGGGCCGTGATGCTCACCGCCTGCTCGCGCAGGAACGGCAGCAGCTCCACCCGGCCCGCCTCGACCACCGGGCCGGACCAGACCGCCAGGTCCGGGCGGCCGCCGGTGGCCGTCGCCAGGCCGGTCGCCGCACCGCCGATCAGGCGGACCCGGCTGACGCCGTCCAGGCCGGCCGCGAACTCCTCGTCGGATTCGACGACCGCGTCCGGGCAGAGCGCCGCGGGCACCTCCCGCGCCGTGGAGACCCGGACCGGGGCGCCGCTGAGGCGGGCCGCGGCGAGGACCCGGACCAGGTCGGCGAGCGGGGCGCCGGCGGACAGCCGGACGGTGACCGGGGTGGGCAGGTACCGCAGCACGTTGCGCTCGACGCCGAGCGCGGAGACGTCCTCCGCCCGGCCGAACGACGCCGCCCACGCGGCCGCGTCACTGCCCGCCGCCCGGGTGACCGAGGCCAGCTGCTCCGCGGTGAGGTGGGCCGCGGCCTCGGCGAGCAGCGACCGTACCGCCGGATTGTCGATGCCGGCCTGGACCGTCGCCTCAGCCGGCGCCCAACCGCTCAGCCCTACCAGGTAGTTCGGGCCGCCGGCCTTGGCGCCGGCGCCGACCGCGGAGCGCTTCCAGCCGCCGAACGGCTGCCGGCGCACGATCGCGCCGGTGATGCCGCGGTTGACGTAGAGGTTGCCGGCCTGGACCCGGTCCAGCCAGGTGCGCACCTCGCCGGCGTCCAGCGAGTGCAGGCCCGAGGTGAGGCCGAAGTCCACCTCGTTGACCAGGTCGATCGCCTCGTCCAGGGTCGAGGCGGTCATGATCCCGAGGATCGGGCCGAAGAACTCGATCCGGTGGTACGCCGATCCACGCCGCACCCCGTCCCGGATCCCCGGGCTCCACAGCTGCCCCGCCGCGTCCAGCCGCTCCGGCTTGAGCAGCCAGCTCTCGCCGGGGCCGAGCGTGGTCAGGCCGTCCAGGAGCTTCCCGGACGCCGGCTCGACCAGCGGGCCGACCTGCGTGCGCATCGCCGAGGGCAGGCCCACCTCCAGCGACGACACCGCGTCCATCAGCTGGGTGCGGAAACGCTGCGACTTCGCGACCGAGCCGACCAGCACGACCAGCGACGCGGCCGAGCACTTCTGGCCGGCGTGGCCGAAAGCGGACGCGACGACGTCCTTGACGGCCAGGTCGAGGTCGGCGCTGGGGGTGACGATGATCGCGTTCTTGCCGCTGGTCTCGGCGAGCAGCGGCAGGTCCGGGCGGAACGACCGGAACAGCTCCGCGGTCTCGTAGGCGCCGGTGAGGATGACCCGGTCGACGAGCGGGTGGGCGATCAGCCGCTCGCCCAGCGTGCCCTCGTCCACCTGCAGCAGCGTGACCAGGCCGGGGTCGGCGCCGGCCGCGGCCAGCGCGTCGCGGACGATGCCGGCCAGCACGGTTCCGCAGCGCTCGGCCGGGGCGGCCGGCTTGATCACCACGGCCGAGCCGGCGGCCAGGGCGGCCAGCATCGAGCCGGCCGGGATCGCCACCGGGAAGTTCCACGGCGGGGTGACCAGGGTGAGCCGGGCCGGGACCGGGGTGGCGCCGTCCGGGATGTCCGCCGCGAGCTCCGCGTAGTAGTGCGCGAAGTCGATCGCCTCGGAGACCTCCGGGTCGGCCTGGTCGACGGTCTTGCCGGCCTCGGCCGCCATCACCTCCAGCAGCACGTCCCGGTTCTTCTCCAGCGCCTCGCCGACCTGGTGCAGGACCGCGCGGCGGTCGGCCGCGCCCCAGCTCGCCGCGGCGGCCTTCTCCAGTGCCGTGTCGAGGACCGCCGCATCGGTGATCTTCTCGAGCCCCAGGCCGAGCCGGGAGGTCTCCACCCGGGCCAGGATCGCCCGGATCCGGTCGCGGTTCGCGGCGACGGCCGGGTCGGTGTCCGCGGTGTTCGCGAAGTATCCGATCTCCGGGGCGCGCACCGCGGCGAATCGGTCGGCCACCCGGTTCGGCTGCGGAACCTCGTCGTCCAGGTCGCGCAGGGAGGCGAGGAAGCGCTGCTGCTCCCGCTCGAACAGCTCGGAGTTCGCGTGCAGCTCGAACACCGCGGACATGAAGTTGTCCGAGCTGGCGCCCTCCTCGAGCCGGCGGATCAGGTACGCGATGGCCACGTCGAACTGCTCCGGCCGCACCACCGGCGTGTACAGCAGCAGCCCGCCGACCTCGCGCCGGACCGCCTCGGCCTGGCCCTCGGCCATTCCGAGCAGCATCTCGAACTCGATGCCGTCGCGTACCCCCCGCCGCCCGGCCAGCGTCCACGCGTACGCCACGTCGAACAGGTTGTGGCCGGCCACGCCGAGCCGCACGTTGTGGATCCGGTCCGGGTGCAACGCGTAGTTCAGCACCCGCTTGTAGTTGGTGTCGGTGGCCTGTTTGCTGTCGCAGGTGGCCAGTGGCCAGCCGTGCAGCGCCGACTCGACCCGCTCCATCGGCAGGTTGGCGCCCTTGACCAGGCGCACCTTGATCCCGGCGCCGCCGCGCTCACGCCGCGACCCGGACCAGACCTGCAGCCGCGTCATCGCGCTCAGCGCGTCCGGCAGGTACGCCTGCAGCACGATGCCGGCTTCCAGGCCGAGCAGCTCGGGCCGGTCCAGCAGCCGGGTGAAGACCGCTATCGTCAGGTCGAGGTCCTTGTACTCCTCCATGTCCAGGTTCACGAACTTGCCGGTGCGGGCGGCCAGCGTGAACAGCGGGAGCAGCTTCTCGGCGATGTCGTCGACCGCCTCGTCGAACGCCCAGGGGTTGTGCGGGGCCACCGTCGACGACACCTTGATCGACACGTAGTCGACGTCCGGGCGGGCCAGCAGGCGCTCGGTGTCCGCCAGTCGCCGGGACGCCTCGCCGCGGCCGAGGACCGCCTCGCCGAGGAGGTTGACGTTGAGGCGTACGCCGCGCTTCTTTATTTTGCGGATGGCGCGACCGAGCCGGGCGTCCGTCGCGTCCACGATGAGGTGGCCGACCATCTGGCGCAGCGCGCGCCGGGCCACCGGGACCACCACCTGAGGCATGATCGGGGCGAGCGCGCCGCCCACCTTGACCGCCGCCCGCAGATGCGCCGGAAGGAAGCCGGGCACGTCCCCGGCCAGGGCTTTCAGTGCGCGGGCGCTGACCCGGTGGTCCTCGGGACGGACCACGCCGTCCACGAAGCCGACAGCGAACGCGAGGCCCTTCGGGTCGCGCAGCAGACCCGCCAGCTGAGCCGCCGAACCGCCGACCTTCACGGCCGAGGCCTCGCGCAGCCAGCGACGAACGAGAGTGATCGTCTCGTCGGCGATCTCAGACATCGGGATGCTCCTTCCGGTATGAGCGCCAGTGTGAATCGGATGATCCGGTAAGGAAAAGCGAAGCTTTATGACGAATATTCTTCAGTTCGGCTAACGTGTCGGGATGCTGGAGATCCGCCGCCTGATCCTGCTCCGCGAGCTGGCCGTCCGCGGCACCCTCGCCGCGGTCGCCGAGGCGCTCAACTTCACCCCGTCCGCGGTCAGCCAGCAGCTCAGCCAGTTGGAGAAGGAGACCGGCACGGTGCTGCTGCGCAAGGCCGGCCGCCGGGTCCGGCTCACCCCGCAGGCCGAGGTCCTGGTCGCCTCGGTCGGCGAGGTGCTGGACACGCTGGAGCGCGCCGAGGCGCGGCTGCAGGCCGCCGCGACAAGGGTGACCGGGACGGTGCGGGTCGCGGTGTTCCAGTCCGCGGCGCTGGCCTTCATGCCGGCGGCGCTGCGGGCCACCGCCGAGAGATTTCCCGACGTACGGGTCGTGATGGTCCAGCGCGAGCCGGAGGAGGCCCTGCGGGAGACCTGGGCCCGTGACTTCGACATGGTCATCGCAGAGCAGTACCCGGCGCACGCCGCTCCGCACCATCCCGGCCTGGATCGGCGCGATCTGACCACCGACGCGATCCGGCTTGCGCTTCCGGCCGAGCCGGAGTCGCTGCGGCCGGTGGACTCGCTGGCGTCGGCCCGGCAGATGCCGTGGGTGATGGAGCCCCGCGGGGCGGCGTCGCGGCACTTCGCCGAGCAGCTGTGCCGGCGGGCCGGGTTCGAGCCGGACGTCCGCTACGAGACGGCGGATCTGCAGGCCCACATCCGGCTGGTGGAGACCGGGAACGCGGTGGCCCTGATCCCGGACCTGGTGTGGGCGGGGCGGTCGACGTCCTGCCGCCTGCTCGATCTGGCCGAGGCCCCGCGCCGGACGATCTTCACCGCGCAGCGGCTCTCCGGGGCGGAGTCACCTGCCGCGCGGGCGTTCCGCCAGATCCTCGGCGAGGTGGCCGCCACGGCCTGACAGCGGTCCCGAGGCGCCGCCGGGTGTCGGCTCGCCGTGGCCGGCCGGCACCGAGCAAGTGCCGGCCGGTGTGTCGCCGGGACTACAGACGGGGCGGGTTCGGGGGCGGGGTGGCCTTGGCCGGGCAGGGCGCCGCCACGTAGTTCGCGTGCGTGCCGTTGGTGAACCGGCACCCGAAGGACTCCGAGGCCACCGCCCGGCGATCCAGCACGGCGTCCCCGGCCGCCCGCTGCCCGGTGCGCACCCACCGGGTCAGGTCGTCGAAGGCCTGCGTCAGCTCCGCCTCGGTGAAGTCGCAGTGCCCCACCCCGCGGATCGCCCGCGACACGAACAGGCCGGCGCGGCCGTTGCGGGCGGCCCGCTGGGCGTACTCCTGCTCCATCGACAATGGCACGAACAGGTCCCCGATGTCGTGCAGGGAGAGCACCGGGACGGAGGGCCGCCCCTCGACGCGCGGGATGCCGGCCAGGCCCGGGTCCGCGGTGGCGGTGTGCCGGACCCGCAGCACCTCGGCGTTGAGGCGCAGCTCGGCGAAGGTGGGCAGGGCGTGGTCGGTGGTCCGGTAGTACGTGTACCGGTTGTCTGTCACGTTCCCGGGCGCGATGCCGCCGGTTCCGCCGGACAGGCCGGGGTAGAGGCCGAACAGGAACGGCAGGTCGTTCAGCGGGGCCAGCGAGGGCGCCGCGTTCCAGTAGGCGAACGCCGAGTCGAAGCCCGGCCGGTCGCCGCCGCTGCGCCGCTCGACCATCGCGGACCAGGTCCGGCCGGCCGGGGTGAGCGCGGGCGCGCTGCCGGCCTCGACGCCGAGCGCGGCGCTGATCCGGCCGGCCTGCGCGCGCCAGCCGGCCTGGTAGTCGCCGGGCGGCGTGAGCGGGAAGTCGATCTTCTCGTCGGCGAGGGCGGCCGCGGTGACGTTCGCGTCCAGGAAGTAGTCGTACAGCTCGGTGTCGCCGAGCACCCCGCAGTACGGCATCGCCGCGTCGAACGCCCGCGGGAACCGCTCGATGGCCGCGGCGGTGACATGCCCGCCCATCGACGCGCCGGTCATGATCACCGAGCTGGCGCGGCGGCCGGTCAGCTGCCGGAAGATGTCGATCAGCGCGTACGAGTCGCGGACCCCCTGCCCGACGTCGTAGCCGTTGGTCGCGTAGCTGGAGGCGGCCCACGCGTACCCGGTCCGGATGTAGTGCGCGCGCAGCGCGGGATTGTCGGCGTAGACGACGTTGCCGGTGCCCCGGTAGCCGTGCGCGTAGACGACCAGCTTGCCGTTCCACTTCTGCGGCACCTCGACCCGGAAGGCGGCGCCGTCCCGGATTCCGGTGTGGACGCGCGCGCCGGCCAGCGGGGTGAACGCCGCGCCGGAGACGTCGCAGGCCGGGTCGAGGACCAGATAGCCGGGGCGGGTGGTGCTGGGCGCGGGCGCGCCGCACGTGACCGGGGCCGCGGAGGCCGGCGCGCCGGGAGCGGTGACCAGGGCCAGGGCTGTGGCGAGCACGGCGAGGCACTTCCGGCGCATGGTCATGTATTACCTCCCGGACACATCCAATGGCTGCGCATCGACGTTTGTCAAGGACAACGCGGCTTTCCGGACAGTGCCGGCGCGCGTGATCTCGCTGGTCGCGCTGCTCTGGCTGCGCGCGGTTCGCCGCCGGGCCGACCTCGGACAGCGCGCGCTGTGGCGGATTCCGATCGTGCACTGAAAATGGGCGGGCTGCGCGAACGGCCGGGCCGGGCTACTGTCCGTAGCGGACTTGCGAGGTGGGCGCATGAACGAGCAAACCGAGAAGGACCCGGAGCCGGGCATCACGTACGGCTTCGGCCGCCACCGCGGCCTGCTGGTGGACCGCAACGGCATCGAGGAGATCGTGTACGGTCGGGTCCTGCTCTACCTGGAGAAACCCGACACCGACCTGATCCGGGTGCTGGCCCCGCGACTGTCCGGGGTGATCGTCGAGGAGCCGGTCACGCCGTACGCGCCGGAGGCCCGCTCGCTCTGGTCGCTGCCGGTGCCGGTGCTGACCGGCGTCCGGGTGGACGACAGCTGGCTGGGCCACGAGGTGGTCGTCGACTTCGACGCGGCGACCACCGCGCCACCGCCGCCGGCCTCGGCCGGGATGCGGCTGCACGCGGAGGTCTCCACCCTGGCCGAGGCTCAGGAGGCCGGGCACCTGGCCGACGGCTGGGCGCCGCTGCGCGCCGAGGACCTGCGCGCGCTGTCCGCCGCCGAGCGGGCCGAGCTGTGGGACTACTTCGCCGAGTCGGGCCGGCCGCTGCCCGCGATCCGCTACTTCGACGAGCCGGCCGGCGGTCCGCCCGCGGCCGGCTTCGGCCGCCGCGGCGTCCGCGTCCTGCTTCCCGAGGCGATCGATTCCTTCCGTACGCTCATCGCCGAGTCCCCGGCCGACGACCCCGTGGTGGTCCTGCCGATGGTCTCGGTCCCCGAGGAGATCGCGGCGTTCACCGCCGCCGCGGGCTCGCACTGGCGGATCGGCCTGGACATCGCCACCCCGGCCGCCGCGCTGAGCGTCGCCGATCTGGCCGAACGCTGCCACCTGCTGCACGTCAGCACCGGGGATCTGGCCCAGCACATCCTGGTCTGGGACCGCACCGTGCGCAACGACGCGCTGCTGCCGCCGGACCGCCTGCCGTTCGTGGTCACCCAGCTGGTCGAGTGGTCCGCGTCGGTGGCGGCGGCCCGGTCGATCCCGTGCCAGGTGGCGCTGGATCTACGGCCCAGTCCGCAGTTGCAGGAGCAGTTGACGGGCATCGGCATCCGGGACGTCGCCTGCCCGGCCCCGCTGGTCCGGCACTGGCGACACCTGCTCGACGACGGCTCCACCTGGCGCTGAGCGCCCCGCCTCGGCGGCACACCTCCGGCGGCCAGCCCGCTGCCGCCGGGGTGTCCCCACCCGCTCGACACACCCCTCGTGCCCAGCCGGCCTGCGCGGTCCGGCCACCCCCGGCGGCGGTCGGCGGCGCCCCGCGCGGCTGAACGCTCACGTCCAGGTGGTTTCCGCCGCCGCGCCGCGATCGGCCGGTCTCGGAGGCAACCGAGGACGCGTACGGTGGAACTGTCTCCCCGGAATGCACGCCCCGCAACGGCCGAGCAGAAAGGGACGGACGTGACCACCTGGACCACAACGGAACGGATCGAACTGGGCGAGGTGCGCCTCGAGGGCGATCTCACTCTCGCCGAGCACGCGACGGGCGTGGTCCTCTTCGCGCACGGCAGCGGCAGCTCGCGGCACAGCCCACGCAATCAGGCCGTGGCCCGCGAGCTCAATCGTCGCGGGTTCGCCACGCTGCTGGCCGATCTGCTCGCGCCGGAGGAGGACACCCGGGACCGGCGGTTCGACATCGGACTGCTCGCCGACCGCCTGGTCGGACTGATCGACTGGCTGCGCGTCCACCCGGCCACCGCGGGGCTGCCGCTCGGGCTCTTCGGGGCCAGCACGGGCGGGGCCGCGGCGCTGGTCGCGGCGGCGGCCCGGCCCGGCGGCGTACGCACGGTGGTGTCCCGCGGCGGACGCCCGGACCTGGCCGGGCCGGCGCTGATCGACGTGCAGGTGCCGACGCTGCTGATCGTGGGCGAGCGGGACGAGGCGGTGCTCGAGCTCAACGAGGAGGCCCGCAACACCATGCGGGTGCACGCCGAGTTGCGGATCATCCCGGCCGCGGCGCACCTGTTCGAGGAGCCGGGGGCCCTGGAGGCGGTGGCCGAGCAGGCGGGGGAGTGGTTCGAGGCGTTCCTGACCCCGGTGCCGGACAAGCGCCACCCGGGTCTGGATCACGCCGCCGCCGCGCGACGCCGGGGATGACTGTCCATGATGTTCAGGGACAGGAGGGAGGCCGGGCGTCTGCTCGCCGAGCGGGTCGCCGCGACAGCGCCCGACGCGGTCCTGGTCCTGGCGCTGCCCCGGGGCGGCCTGCCGGTCGCGGCGCCGATCGCCGACCGGCTCGGCGCCGCCCTGGACATCGTGGTGGCCCGCAAACTCGGCGCCCCCGGCCATCCCGAGTTCGGCGTCGGCGCCATCGCCGAGGACGGCCCGCCCGTGTACGACCAGGACAATCTCCGCTACGCCAGAACCACCGAACGGAGCATGGCGGGCACTCTGGCAGCCGAGCGCGCCGAGCTGCGCCGGCGCATCCGCCGGTACCGGGGTGACCGCCCCGCCCCACCGGTCACCGGCCGGGTCGTCGTCCTCGTCGACGACGGCCTGGCCACCGGGGTGACCGCGCACGCCGCGCTGCGCTGGATCCGTGGCCGGGGTCCGGCCCGGCTGCTGCTGGCCGTGCCGGTCTGCTCGCCGCAGGCCCGCGACCTGCTGGCGCCGGAGACCGACGGGATCGTCTACCTGAGCGCGCCGGCCGATTTCCTGGCGGTCGGCCGTTGGTACGAGGACTTCGGGCAACTGACCGACGCCGACGTCGACGAGGTGATGCGCGGCTACACGCACGCCTGATCTTGTGATCTCGCCAGGAATTCATCTACCGTTGAGTTCAACACTTGATGAGTTCCTGGGGAGGAACCATGGACACCGCGATCGAGGTCTCCGGCCTCGTCGTCAGACGTGGGAAGAGGACCGTCCTCGACCACTTCGACTGCGCCGTCGCACGCGGCAGTGTCACCGGCCTGCTCGGCCCGAGCGGCAGCGGCAAGACCACCCTGATGCGCGCCGTCGTCGGCGTGCAGGTCGTCGCGGCCGGCACGGTCACCGTGCTCGGCAGCCCGGCCGGCTCGCCGGCGCTGCGCGGCAGGATCGGCTATCTCACCCAGGCCCCGAGCGTCTACGCCGACCTCACCGTCCGGGAGAACGCGCGGTACTTCGCCGCGCTGCACCGCCTGGGCGCAAGGGCCGCCGACGAGGCGGTGGAGACCGTCGGCCTGACCGGCGCGGCCGGCCAGCTCGTCGCCGGCCTCTCCGGCGGGCAGCGCAGCCGTGCCTCGCTGGCCTGCGCGATCGTCAGCCGGCCCGAGGTGCTGGTGCTCGACGAGCCGACCGTCGGGCAGGATCCGGTGCTGCGCGACGAGCTGTGGGCGCACTTCCGCCGGATGGCCGCCGACGGTGCCACCGTGCTGGTCTCCAGCCACGTGATGGACGAGGCGAACCGCTGCGACCGGCTGCTGCTGATCCGCGAGGGCGTGCTGATCGCCGACGACACCCCGGCCGCGGTCAAGCACGCCGCCGGCTCCGACGACCTCGATCAGGCGTTCCTCAACCTGATCCGCGCGCACGAGAAGGTGACGACGTGATCCTGGCCAGCACCGTCCGGCGGATCCTCACCCAGCTGCGGCACGACCCGCGCACGATCGCGCTGATCGTGGTGGTGCCGACGCTGCTGATCACGCTGATCTACTTCATGTACGACGGCCAGCCCCGGGTCTTCGACCGCGTCGCGCTGACCATGCTCGGGATCTTCCCGTTCATCGTGATGTTCCTGATCACCTCGATCGCGATGCTCCGCGAGCGCACCACCGGCACGCTGGAGCGGCTGTTCACCACCCCGATCGGCAAGCTGGACCTGCTGTTCGGGTACGGCATCGCCTTCGGCCTGGCCGCCACGGTGCAGGCCACGGTCGCGGCCGGTTTCGCCTACTGGGCGCTCGGCATGCACGCGGCCGGCGGGCTCGGCCTGGTCGTGCTGATCGCGGTGGCCAACGCCGTGCTCGGGGTCGCGCTCGGGCTGCTGTGCAGCGCGTTCGCCCGCACCGAGTTCCAGGCGGTGCAGTTCATGCCGCTGATCGTGGCGCCGCAGCTGCTGCTCTGCGGGCTGTTCGTGCCGCGCGAGCGGATGGTCGGGTGGCTGCACGGGATCAGTGACGTGCTGCCCATGTCGTACTCCGTGCGGGCCCTCACCGAGGTCGGCACGCACCCGGAACCGACCGGGACGATGTGGCGCGATCTGGGCGTCGTGCTGGCCGTGACGGTGCTGGCGCTCGGGGTGGGTGCCGCGACACTGCGGCGGAGGACGGCATGATTCGGTAGGCGGGCGACGGCCGTACCGCGAAATGGGGTTTCTGATGGCACGACGGACCGGGCGGCGGCCCGGCAACCCGGACACCCGCGAGTCGATCCTCGCGTCCGCCCGGGAGACGTTCGCCGAGAAGGGCTACGACGGGGCCTCGATCCGTGCCATCGCCACCGGCGCCGGGGTGGACCCGGCACTGGTGCACCACTATTTCGGCACCAAGGACAAGCTCTTCCTGGCCGCGATGCGGGCCCCGCTGGACCCGGCGGAGCTGATCGACGCGGCCGCCGACGGGGATCGGGCCGAGGTGGGCACCCGGTTCGTCCGGCTCTTCCTGCGGATCTGGGACGGGCCGGGCGGCGCGGCCGGGGTGGCGCTGCTGCGCTCCGCTGTCGGCGCGGAGTGGACCACCACGTTGTTCCGCGAGTTCGTGGTCACCCAGATCCTCCGGCGGGCGGTGCCCAAGCTCGGCCTCGGCGACGAGCAGGGACCGCTGCGGATCACCCTGGCGGCCAGCCAGATGGTCGGCATCGCGATGGCGCGGTACGTCATCAAGGTGGAGCCGCTGGCGTCGGCCCCGTCCGAGGTGATCGTCGCGGCGGTCGGCCCGTCGGTGCAGCGGTACCTGGTGGGCGATCTGCCGGGCGTCTTCGATCAGTCGGAGCCGAGCCGGGTCAGGTAGCCGTCGATCGCGTTGCGGGTGGTGGCCGGCAGGTTGTGGAACTGCACGCCGATCTCGGTCAGCCCGTCGCGCGGGGTCCGGCGCATCACCTTCGCCTCGGCCGACCCGTCCAGCCCGGCCAGCGCGAACTCGGCGCGGATCAGGTCACCGACCGCCACCGGCACGTCAGCGGGCAGCGTGCAGCCCAGCCCGTCCGAGCTGAGGTCGACCATCCGCGCGGTGACCGGTTGCGGCCGGGACGGCAGTCGCAGCTGGATGGTGCCCTCGATCGCGAGCCGGTCGCTGCGCCGCCGCTCCAGCCGCTCGGCCACGTCGGACAGGTCGCCGATCTGCGCCATCGTCGCGTCCACGCTGCGGTGCAGGCGCATCACGATGTCGTGCTGCTGGTCGGCGATCCCGCCGAGCTGGCGCATCGCGTCCTCGATGTCCCCCACGTCGTGGATGATCGCGCTGAGCGTCTGCCCCATCTGCGCCACGTCCGCCTCCAGCGCCGCGATCGTGCGGGTGATCTGCTCGGTGGAGTCGGCGGTGGTGTCGGCCAACCCCTTCACCTCGTCGGCGACCACCGCGAACCCGCTGCCCGCCGCGCCGGCCCGGACCGCCTCGATGGTCGCGTTCAGCGCCAGCAGCCGGGTCTGCGACGCGATCCCGGAGATCACGCTGGCGATCCCGGCGACCTGCCGCAGGCTGGCGTTCAGCGCGGTGGCCGCCTCGTCGGCGCTGTGCGCCCGCCGGACCAGCGCCTCGGCCGCGTCGTTGGTGTGCGTGACCCGCTCGTTGGTGGCCTCGGCGGCCTCGCGCGCCGCGCCGACCTGCACCACGACGTCCTCCAGCTTGCCGCCGATCACCGCGGCGGTGCTGTCGATCGCCTCCTTGGCGCGGCGGCGCAGGGTCTGCTGCTGCTGTTTCTGCTGCAGGGCGGCGGCCTGTGACTGCTCGGCCCGGTCGGTCAGCATCCGTTCCAGCTCGGCGTCGCGTTCCCGCAGCGCGTCGTTGAGTTCCGCGATGACGCGCCGGGCGCCGGCGAGGGTCTCCGGGTCGGCCGGGCGCGTGCCCGCGGCTTCGGCCGTGTCTCTTTCCGCGATCCGGCGGCGCGCCAGCAGGATCGCCCCGGCGGCCAGCACCAGCAGGACGCCGGTCAGGACGAGCCACACCGGCATCACCCCGCCGCGCCAGCGCTGGAACCGGCGTCCAGGACCACGGCCCCTCCCGCCCACGCTGGATGTTCGCAGATGATCTGAAGTTACCCGAGGCCTCCGCGCGTTGTACGGGCTTTGCCCGCGATGGCGGAGCGCGCCGGGCGGCAGCCGCGTATCGCAAGCGTGCGCCGCCGGCAGCCGCACGCCGCGTCCCGGCCCTCACCCGCGGCGACTCGTGGTGCCGCCGCCGGCCGGGGCGGGCGCGTCGGCCTTGCGGGCGGTCACGGCTCCCGGCCGGGTCGGCGCGCGTGGCTCCTGGCGGTCCGTGCCGTTGCGCGACGCGCGGTCCCGGCCGGTGCTCAGGGGTGCGTCACGATCCTCGATGCGCCCCTGAGCACCAGCCGCGCGCCTGCGGCGTGCCGCCCACGCCGGTGGAGCGAGATTCCGTGCGGGAACTCCTCAGATACCGGATCCGCGGCCGATGGTCGGGACCTCACCAAGATCAAGGAGTGACATGAGCATCAGCATCGGCACCTCGGCCCCGTCCTCCGCCCGGCAGACGCACGCCGCCTGGCTGCGGCTGCGCGGCGAGTGCCGGCAGCTCTGGGACCAGGTGCTGGACGCCGCACCCCGGGAGAACCCGGAGAGCCGCGACGTGATCGCCCGCCCGCAGCCCGGCAGCGGCGGCAACACCCTGCTGTGACAGCCGGCCACGCGGCCGGGCGCGCGGCCGGGCGCCGAGTCAGCGGAGGGTGGTCAGGGCCTCGGCCAGCACGTCCTTGGCGTACTGGACGTCCACCTCGAGCATCTGCAGCGGGCCGCCGGTCTCGGTCAGCCGCGCCGCCTCCGGGCCGCCGACGAAGAACGGGGCGAAGCCCAACTCGTGGATGATCCAGCAGGCCGCCTCCCGCGCGTCGCGCTGGTCGGTGCAGACCCACTCGGCGAGCAGCGGGTCGTGGCCGCGGCGGCGGTCCAGCACGTCGGCGGAGATCGTGTTGAAGGCCTTGACCCAGTGGGCGTCCGGGGCCCACTCGATCAGCTGCTCGAATCCGCTCCTCGTGGTGTCGCCGAGCAGCGGGGCCGTGCCGGGCGCTTCCGGCACGCGGACGAAGGCGGGAATATCCAGCGCGGACGGGAAGCCCGGGGAGAAGGAGCCGAGACCACCGGGGCCGGGCGCGCCCGGAACCATGCCCGGGGTCGCCGTGATGCCGGCGTGCAGCGGGTTGGTGGCGTCGATGACGACCTTGCCGGCCATTCCGTCGTGTGCCAGGTCGATCGCCTCGTGGGCGGAGTCGAAGTTGGGGGAGAAGAACAGCATCTCGCCGAATGCCGCGGCCTCCGGGACGGTCATCGCCCGGATGTGCCCGTCGCCGTGCTCGACCAGGTCGGTCAGCCGGTCCGGGTGCCGGGAGGTGACGGCGACGTCGTGACCGCCCTCGGCACACCACGTCGCCAGAGTGCCGCCGAGCTGACCTGCTCCAATGACACCGATACGCATGACCTCAGGGTGCCTGTCCGATCATCCGCCCGAGCGCTGTTTCCGGGAAATCGGCGTAGAGCATCCGCAGCTCCACCGTGACCAGGTCGTCGACCAGGGCCTCCGGGTCGGTGGCGGCGGCGAAGGCCGCGGTGCGCAGGTCGTCGATGAGCTCGGCGAGGACCCGTGGCGCCGGGCCGTCCGGGGCGAGTCCGGCGGCGCGGTCGCGGGCGATCCGGGCGGCCAGCCGGTCGACGTGCGCCTCGCGCAACCCGGCCCGCCATCGCGCGATCGGCGGGCAGCCCGGCGCGGCGGCGAGCGCGCCGGCGATCAGCCTGCCCTGGTCGCGCCAGATCGCGGCGAGGGCGCTGAGCGAGCGCCGCAGCGCCGGCGCGTCCGGTCCGGTGCCGTCCAGCCACGGCCCGGCGTCCCGGCCCAACTCGTCGGCCAGGCCGTGCAGCAGCGCGACCACGACGGCGAGCTTGGAGTCGAAGTAGAAGTAGAAGGTGCTCCGCGAGATCTCCGCGCCGGCGGCCAGTTCGTCGATGGTGATCTCGGCGAGCGGCTTGCGGGCGAGCAGCTCCCGGGCGGTGTCCAGGATCGCCTTCTCGCGCAGGTCTCCCTTGCTGGGTCCGCGGCGGCGGCCGGCGGGGGCAGGGGTCATGACCATCACGGTATCGCGCATAGTCGACACACTGTCGAGTTTCTCGACGTACTGTCGAGTAGCTGTCCTTTCGACCCTAGGAGTCAACCGATGCAGGAGATCCGTCTCGCCAGCCGGCCCAGCGGGTGGCCGACCGCCGACAACTTCGCGCTCGTCGAGCTGCCCACGCCGGCGCCCGGGCCGGGGCAGGTGCTGGTGCGCAATCAGTTCATGTCTGTCGATCCGTACATGCGTGGCCGGATGAACGACGCGGAGTCGTACGTGGCGCCGTTCGAGGTCGGCAAGGCGCTGGACGGCGCGGCGGTCGGCGAGGTGGTGGCGTCGAACGCGGAGAACGTTCCGGTCGGCGCGACCGTGACGCACGGGCTGGGCTGGCGCGACTTCGCGGTACTGGACGCCCGGCACGTGCGGGTGGTGGATCCGGTGGCGGCGCCCACCCTGTCCGCGTATCTGGGGGTGCTCGGCATGACCGGGCTCACCGCGTACGTCGGCCTGCTGGACATCGCGCAGTTCCGCGAGGGCGATGTGGTCTTCGTGTCCGGAGCGGCGGGCGCCGTGGGCAGCGTGGTGGGGCAGATCGCCAAGCTGCGCGGCGCGAAGCGGGTGATCGGCAGCGCCGGTTCGGCGGAGAAGGTCCGGCACCTCGTCGACGATCTGGGTTTCGACGCGGCTTTCAACTACAAGGACGCGGCGGTACGGCATCAGCTCCGTGACACGGCTCCGGACGGCATCGACGTGTACTTCGACAACGTCGGCGGCGATCACCTGGAGGCGGCGATCAAGTCGCTGAACAAGTACGGCCGGGTCGCCCTGTGCGGGGCGATCTCGCAGTACAACGAGACCTCCGCGCCCGCCGCGCCGCGGAATCTGGCGCTGGCCATCGGCAAGGAGCTGAACCTGCGCGGCTTCATCGTCGGGAACCACCGCGACCGGATGCCGGACTTCGTCGCCGAGGTGGGCGCGTGGCTGCGGGCGGGGAAGATCGTCGCGCCGGAGACCGTGGTGGAGGGGCTCGCCAACGCTCCGGAGGCGTTCCTCGGACTGATGCGCGGGGAGAACACCGGCAAGATGGTGATCAAGGTCGCGGGGTAGTTCTCCCCTCCTGCGGCGCACCGTTGCGGCCCCGGCGGCTTGCCGGGGCTTTCCCTGAACGATGCTCAGAGTTGACCTTTCGGATACGGACCGTCCGGCTACCGGTACTCATCCGTACGGACGACGTCACTCACGGAAAGCAGACACTAACGTTCCCGTGTGGCAAATCGGTTCCAACTTTGGGGACAAGCGGGCTGGGCAAGCGCCGAGGTTGTCGGCGAGACGCACTACGCCAAGTCGATACGTGCGCTCTTCGGCACCGACTTCAACCCCCAGGGAACCGACATAACCGTCCCGGTCCAGCTGATACCCGATCGCAGCAACCGCCACGACCGCAACGCCGTCGGCGTCTGGTCGGACAACGCCCTGCTCGGCCACCTGCCGCGCCCGGAAGCCGCGCGATATGTCGGGGTCCTCACCGCGCTCACCAAGCGCAACCTGATCCCCGAGGTCAACGCGCAGATCCACGGCCGCGAGTGGGGGGAGTACGACGGCCGCCCGCCCGCGTTCGTCGGCACCATCCGCCTCGACCTGGCCGAGCCGCACATGCTGGTGCCGGCCAACGAGCCGCCGCTGCACGAGCACCGGCTGCTGCCCACCGGTTCCGCGCTGCAGGTCAACGGCCAGGAGCAGCACCTCGACGCGCTGGCCCCGTTCCAGCGCCCGGAGGGCGAGTGCTGGGCGTACGTGACCCTGCACGAGATGGCCGACCACCTGGTGGAGGTGCGCCTCGGTGACGCCCGGGTCGGTGACCTGAGCCCGAAGATGAGCTTCGAGCTCACCCCGGTCCTGCGGTACCAGGCCGAGCGCGGCCTCGTGGTGGCCGCCCGCGCCGTGGTCAAGAGCAACGCGATCAAGACCGAGGTGCTGCTGTACGTGGCCCGGGTGCAGGACCTCCCGGAAGCCTGGACCGGTCCGGCGGTCCGCAGCGCCGCGAGCGGCCGGGCCGCCCCGGTGTCGCCGCCGCCCGCGACCACGCCGGTGGCGGCCACTCCGCTGTCGCCCGCTGTCACCGGCCCGGACCTGCCGGCCCCCGGGACGTCTGCGGTGCCCAGCTGGATGTCTTCCGGGGAAACCGTGCCCAGCTGGGCCTCCACGCCCAGCGACGCGCAGCCCACCTGGATGGACCGCAGCGAGCTGGTGCCGACCTGGGTGCAGCCGAGCGGGCCGGTGCCCAGCTGGGCCGCCTCGGTCAGCGGGCCGGTGCCGACCATCGCGGGGAAGCCGCAGGCGGAGGATCCGGTGGTGCCCGGAGTGCCGGCCAACCCGATCCCCGGAGTGCCCACCGCGCCGCTTCCCGGCAGCCGGCTTCCCGGCGGTTCGTTCTCCGACGGCCAGTTTCCCGGCGGCTCGTTCTCCGACGGCCAGTTTCCCGGCGGCTCGCTGTCCGAGGGCCAGTTCTCCGGCGGCTCGTTCTCCAGCGGCCCGACCGGGCCGGTCAGCGGGATGCCGAGCAGCCCGGCGCCCGCGGTGGGCACGGCGTCCGGCCAGTTCGGCGTCGTCGGCGGTGGCTCCGGCCTGGACGCTCCGCCCAGTGCCGGATCGCCGCCGGCGGGCCTGTTCGGTGGGACCGGCGAGATCGCCGAGACCACTGTCATCCCGGCGCTCTCCGCCGTGGTGCTGAACAAGCACGCCGCGACCGGGACCGCTCCGGTCTCGCCCGCCCCGGAGCAGAACCGGCACGCTCCGATCCCGCCGGCGCCGACCGGGATCAAGTTCGTGGTCCCGCCGGGTTGGCCGACCCCGCCAGACGGGTGGTATCCGCCGGAGGGCTGGCGCCCGGACGCGAGCTGGCCGCAGGCTCCCGCTGGTTGGCAGTGGTGGGTCCCGACCTGGGACTGACCGGCTCGGCGCAAGACGGCTCGGCGCAAGACGGCCCCGCGCCGGCTCGGCGCAAGACGGCCCCGCGCCGGCTCGGCGCAAGACGGCTCGGCGCAAGACGGCTCGGCGCCCGCTCGGCGCAAGACGGCTCGGCGCCCGCTCGGCGCAAGGCTGCCCGGCTCCGCGCAAGGCGGCCCGGCCGGTGAAGCCCCTCTCGAATCGCGGCCGCCTCCGCCCGGGGGACGGCCGCTTGGTGTTCCCGCGATCCGGAGCGGCGGCTTCGTCGGCTGCCCGGCGCGGAGGCGCCATCCGGAGCGGGCCGCGCTCGCGCCTCTCGTGTGACTGGTGTGGCTGGTGAGATTCCCGTTGGTCGGATCCGTGCGGAACGTCGGATTAACCCGAAAAAACGCCACCATGCGGCCCGTCCCCTTGCTGGAATGGGAAAATGCGGTGGGATCAATCGGATGGGTTGACCGGGCGGCCTGATGCCCGTGTGCGGGCGACGCTGGAAGAGTGGCGGGATGGGCTGCTCGACCTCACCGGCGCCAATCCGCTGATCGACGTGCGGACCACGGCGCCCGGGGTGGTGGAGATCCTCAGCCCGTCGCCGCGCAGCGTGGTGGAGGCGCTCCAACGCGGCCGCGAGTGCGGCTTCCTGGGCATCGAGGAGCAGGCGGAAGGCCCGCGTCCACGCGCCCCGCACGTGTTCCAGACCGCGATGACCGACGCGGAGATGGACGCGACGCTGCGGTCGCTGCGCCGGGCCGCCCGCCGTGACCTGCTGGAACAGGGCATCGCCACGCTCTACCTGGCGGTCGGCACGGTCCGCTGGCGCGACGGCGAGAACGAGCACGTCAGCCCGATCCTGCTGATCCCGGTCGACCTGGTCACCCCGGACCCGCAGGACTACCCGCGGCTGCGGGCCCGCGCCGAGGACCCGATCGTCAACCCCGCGCTCGACATCTGCCTGCGCCGGCACCACATCGAGCTGCCCGCCGTGGACAGCCTGGCCGCCCTGGACGTCACGGTCTTCTGGGCCCGCCTGGACGCCGCGCTCGGCGACCACCCGGACTGGCACTCCGACGAGTCGGTGCTGCTCACCCGGTTCGCCGTGCACCGCGAGGTGATGTACACCGACCTCCTCGACCACGAACGGCGGATCCTCGCCCACCCGGTGGTCCGCGCGCTGGCCACCCCGCCGCAGGCGCAGTCCGACGCGTTCAAGTTCGACGTGATCTCCGGCCGGCGCATCGACGAGGTGGCCAGCCCGGACGACGTGCCGCTGGTGCTGGACGCCGACGCGGCGCAGCGGGCCTGCATCACCGCGGCCCTGCACGGCCGGACGTTCGTGATGCGCGGTGCGCCGGGCACCGGCAAGTCGCAGACCATCGCCACCATGATCGGCTGCCTGCTGCACGCCGGCCGCCGGGTGCTGCTGGTCGCCGAGAAGGCCGCCGCCCTGGACACCGTCCGGGACCGGCTGGAGCCCACCGGTCTGCACGACTACCTGCTGGAACTGCACAGCGGCCGGACCGGCCGGGAGCAGGTGGCGGCCGCCCTGGCCGCCGCGCTCGACTTCATCCCACTGCCCCCGCCGGACCTGTCCACCGACGAACGCGAGGCGCTGCGCGAGCACCGGCAGCGGCTCAACGCGTACGCCGAGGCGATGAACGAGGTCCGCGAGCCGCTCGGTCACCGCCTGCACGACGTGCTGGGCATGTGCGCGCAGATGACCGACGTGCCGCAGGCACCGGCACCGACGGAGCTGCCGATCCCGCTCACCACCCAGTCGCTGCAGCGGGTCCGCGACGCCGCCGAGCGCCTGGGCCGCGCCTGGCGGCCGGTCCGCGAGGGCGACGACTTCCTGTGGCGCGACGTGATCGACCGCAACCGGCTGGACGCCCGGCTGCACCAGGCCCAGACCGCGCTGGATCACCTGTCCGAGGCGATCGAACGGGACCCGTTGGCCGAGGCGTTCCTGATCGGCTCGATCGGCGAGGCGATCACCCTGACCACGCTGGTCGGGCACGCCGCCCGCCGCCCGCCCGAGGCCGCCGACGAGTGGCTGACCATGCCCAGCCTGGAACCGGTGGCCCGCTCCGCCGAGGGCCTGGCGCGCCACCTCAAGGCGCTGCACCAGGCCGAGGACGCGGTCCGCGCCCGGGCCGGGGTCACGTGGAGCTCGCTGCCGTCCCCCGCCAAGCTGCCGGTCATCCCGAGCCTGATCCACCTGCAGCCGCCGGCGATCGACTTGCTGCCGCTCACCGCCGCGCAGGCCCGGGGCCTGGCCCGCCGCTTCGCCGACGAGGCCGACCGGCTCGAACAGCACCAGCACAGCCTGGACCGGGTCACCGCCCGGCTCGGCCTGCCGAACGTGGTCGCCTTCACCGACCTGCCCCGGCTGGTCGCCATCGTGGACCTGCTGTCCCGGCCGGACAAACCAGAGCCGGCCTGGTTCGACGACCAGGGCATGCGGGCCGCCCACGCCGCGATGCGCAACCTGCGGCGCGCCGTCAACGTGATGAAGGCGGCCGAGGCCCGGGCCCGCGAGCACTTCAGCGAGCAGGCTCTGGACGAGCCGGTGGACGAGCTCGCCGAGCGGTTCGCCCACGAGCACAAGGGGATCCGCAAGCTGCGGGCGCCGTACCGGCGGGACAAGAAGGCGGCCGCCGAGATCGCCCGGCCGGACGTCAAGCGGTCCCAGGCGGTCGCCAACCTGACCGCGGCCGCCGCCTGGAAACGTGCCCGGCAGGAGCTCGACGAGACCGAGCAGGAGCACGCCGCCATCCTCGGCAGGCACTGGCGGGGGCTGGACACCGACTTCGACGCGATCGAACGGGCGCTGCGCACCACCGACGAGGTCCTCCAGGTCACCCCGCCGGAAGCCCTGCCCACCCTGATCGAGCGGATCTGCGCACCCACTCCGAACAGCGCGATCATCCGGATCGTCGGTGAGGCCGGCAAGGAGTTCGAGCGGTGGACCGCCGCGCTGCGCCCGCCGCCCGAGCCCGCGCCCCGCCCCCAGCTGGCCACCGGACCGATCCACGACGCGGTCACCTGGCTGCGCGCCCACGTCGAGCCGTTCACCGCGGTCGCCGAGCTGGTGCAGGCGTACAGCGCGGCGGCCGGCCGGGACTTCACCCTGGCCGAGGCGGCCGCGATCGGTCTGCTCCGGGAGAGCGCGTCGGAGGCCGCCGCCGCGCTGACGGCCAACGCCAAGGAGTACGCCCGGGTCCTCGGCAGCGCCTACCGCGGCACCCAGACCGACGTGGAGGCGCTCGCCACGGCGATGGCCTGGACCTCGGAGGCCCGGCGGATCCGCCACGGCGCCGACGTCGCGTTCACCCCCGAGCAGGCCGAGCTGCTCGGCCGCACCCGGCCCACGGACGTCCTGCCGGCCCGGGTCGCCGAGTGGCAGTCGGCCCGGGACTGGATCCTGCGCGCCTTCGCGCCCAGCCGGCACCCGACGCTCGGCGCCGCCCTGGACGACCGGGAGACGGCCCGCGAGCTGCTCCGCGAGCTGCTCGACGACAGCCGCGGCCAACAGGAGTGGTTCGACCACCAGGCAGCCCGCGCGGTGCTGGCCGAGCACGGCCTGGACCCGGCGGTCGATTTCTGCGCCCGCGCGGACCTGCCGGTCGAGCAGATCCTGCCGGTGCTCGGGCGCGCGCTCTTCGAGTCCTGGGCCGACGCGATCATCCGGGAGGACGACCGGCTCGTCCCGCTCGACGCGGCGGCCCGGGACCGCCTGGTCGCCGAGTTCCGGGCGTGGGACGCCCAGCTGCAGCGCGCCGCCGCGGCGGAGGTGATGAACGCGGTCGACGCGCTGCAGCCCGCCGACGCGGCCGCCGGTGAGGCGGCGCTGCTCCGCGCCTCCGCCGCCCAGCAGGGGCGCCGGTTGCCGGTCCGGGACCTGTTGGCCCGTACCTCGCATGCGGCGATGGCGGTCAAGCCGTGCCTGGTGATGTCCCCGGCCGACGTGAGCCGGCTGCTCCCGCCGGACCTGCACTTCGACGTGGTGATCATCGACGAGGCGTCCCGGGTCCCGGTGCCGGACGCGATCACCTGCGCCTACCGCGGCAACGCCCTGGTGATCTCCGGCGACGACCGGCAGCTCCCGGCCACCCCGATCCCCGGCGGCGACCAGCGATCGATCCTCGAACTGGCTCTGAGCTGCGGCGCCTTCCGGGTCCTCGACCTGGCCACCCACTACCGCAGCCGGGACGAGTCGCTGATCGCCTTCGCCAACCACGCCTTCTACCAGGGGAGGCTGAACACCTTCCCGGCCTTCGCGCCGGCCGGGCCGGACCGGGGCGTGCAGCTCTACCCGGCCACCGGCGAGATGTCGCTTGCCGAACTGGTCGCCACCCGGGTGGCGCACCACTTCGTCACCCGGCCGGAGCTCACGCTCGGCGTGGTGGTGTGCACCGCGGCGGACGCCCGGGACATCGAGGACGCGGTCGCCGACATGGTCGTCCCGCGCGAGGACGACCGGCTGCGCGGCTTCTTCATCAAGACCCTGGACGCCGTCCAGGGCGACGAGCGCGACGTGGTGATCTTTGCGATCGGCACCGACCTGGGGGAGCTGGCGGGCCGGGACGGCTGGCGCCGGCTCAACGTGGCGACCACGCGTGCCCGCCGCCGCCTCGAGGTGATCTCCGCGGTCCGCGCCCGCGATCTCTCCGAGACCGACGACAGCCTGCGGCAACTGGCCGCCTTCCTGGACTACGCGGCGCGCGGGATCAGCGCGCTGGACCTGGGAGAGGAGCAGCCGGGCGAGTCGCAGACCCCGTTCGAGGACTCGGTGCGCGACGTGATCCGCGGCTGGGGGTACCAGGTGCAGACCCGGGTCGGCGCCGGCGCCTTCCGGATCGACCTCGGGGTGCGCCGCTCGGCCCGGCGCAACGCGCCGTTCGCCCTGGGCATCGAATGCGACGGTACGACCTACGACTCGGCGCCCACCGCCCGCGACCGGGACCGGATCCGCGAGCAGGTGCTCGACTCGCTGGGCTGGAGGCTGCACCGGATCTGGGGGACGGCGTGGTACCTGGACCGGGAACGGGAGGAGACCCGGCTGCGGGCCGCGATCGAGGCCGCGTTCGCGGAGCTTCCCGACGAGGAGGCGCCGCCGGAGCTGGCCGTCGCGACAAGGCCGGCGACAGCGGAAGCGGCACAGGGAGTCGCCGGGCAGCTGGCCGCGGAGGCCGTCGCCGGGCAGCCGATCGCGGAGGCGGCGGAGGGCTACACCGCCGGGTACGCCGCGACGTCCGCCGAGGCCGCGACCCCGGCGACGTACGACGTGAGCGTACCCGCCGCAGGGGGATTCACCCGGGTGCGGGGCACGGACGGCCCGGGGCGTGAACCGTCCGAGCCGGAGTCCGCGCCCGTCTCGGCGTTCACCCGGTCGGCGGTCGACGAACGGGTCCCCGGTGAGCCCTCGTCCGGCGACGCCGGCGTCCCGGCGAGCTTCGCCGATCCCGGCCTGGTCGAGCGGGAGCACCTGTTCGCCTGGACCGACGCCCACGACATCGGAATGGCCGAGGCGGAAGCCGCGGCCGAGGCCGACCTGGCCGCCGCGCACGACACCGACAGCCGCCGCCCGATCCGCGCCGAGGCCGCCGTGGCCCAGGAGGAACCCATCCTCGCCGAGCTCGTCGAGGACGAGGAAAGCATCGCCACGGTCGCCGAGCCTGCGGCCCTTGCCGAGCAGGCGGCTCGGGCCGCGCGTGCGGCCCAGGCGGTCCGGGCCGAGCATCTCGTCACGGCGGAGCAGAGCGGCCTGGCCGGCATCGCGGCCCAGTTCGCCTTCGCTCAGGCCGGCGCCGAGGAGCTCGCCGTCGCCGAGGCCTACCTCGGCGCCCACCTCGAGACCGCGATCGCCCAGCTCCGCACCAACCGGGGGGAATCCGCCGAGTGGTCGGCCGCGGCGGAACCCGAGCCCGCCGCCGAACCCGAGATGACGGCGACGCGCGCCGCCCAGGCCGCCCGGCCTGCTCCGGCCGAGGAGGGCTCGATCCGCGCCGAGTGGCCCTTCGCCAGCCGCGCCGACGTTCCCGAGCGGGTCGAGTGGCCCACCGCAGGCCGCGATGGGGCCGGCGAGCGGGCGGCCGCCACGCCGCGGAAGAAGGTCTCCGAGGTGAAATGGCCGTCCGCGCCGCGGGACGAGCAGTCCGAGCTCGCCAAGCGTCCGGTCACCCCGCCGGAGCGCCAGGAGAAGCCGGCCGAGCCCACGGGGCGCCGTGTCTCGTCGATCGAGTGGCCCTCGGCCACGCGCGAGGAGCCGGAGGAGCGCGTGGTCTCCTCGGTCGGGTGGCCCCCCGCCACGCGGGAGGAGCCGGAGCCTGCGGTTTCGTCCGTCGAGTGGCCTGCCGACACCCGCGCCCGGCACGCGCGGCAAGCCCGGGCCGGTGAGACGGTTGGTCCCGAGGACCTGGCCGAGGTCGCCGCCCGCTTCGGCGTCGGCACCGAGGAGCTGGCCGCGGCCGCCGCGCAGTTCCTGATCGGGCTGGACGAGACCACCGAACCGGTCGACCGTCTGGGCGCGATCTCGCAGATCCGCGCCGAGCTGTCCGAGTCGGCCAACCTCGAACCAGGCCTGGCCGACGCCGCGGCCGCGGTGGCCGAGCAGTCCGTGCAGCCGCCCCGGGGCGGGCGTCACCAGTGGTACGAGGAGATGGAGGGGCAGCCGGACATCGCCGCCGCGGTCGCCGAGTTCGAGGAGACGATGGCCGCGCCGCCCGGCTGGACACCCTCGGTCACGGCCCCTCCCGAGCCGCCCGAGGGGGCGGAGTCCCGGCGCGACCTGCTGGCCCGGGCCATCGAGGCGCGTGCGGAGGGGGTGGCGGCCACCGACGAGTGGACCCACCCGTACCGCAAAGCGGATCTTCCTCCGCTGCCGGCCGGCGCCGTCCTCACCGACCCGGCACTGCGCTCCGATCTGATCGCGGCCGTGCGGCGCCTGGCCGAGATCGAGGGCCCGGTGCACATCAACATCGCCCTGCAGCGGATGCGCGAGGAGTGGGGCCTGACCCGGATCACCCGGCCGGCCCGCGCCGCGATCGAGGCCGTCATCGAGGAGGCCGGGGTGGCCTGGGACGGCACCTTCATCGGCGACCCGGACCAGGAGATCCCGCTGGTCCGCTTCCGCGCCGACGGGGTGGCCCGCAAGGCCGATCAGGTCTCCGACGCCGAGCTGGTGATCGCCATGGAGAACCTGGTGATCGACGGCGGGGTGCTCCCGGTCGACGAGCTGCTCGCCGCCGTGACCAGGCTTTACGGCTGGTCCACGCGCCGCTCCACAGATCTCGACGCCCGCCTGACCGGCCTGCTGGCCGACCTGGTCGCCGCGGGACACCTGCTGCAGCAGCCCAACGGGCTGGCCGCCGCGCACGGCCTGCCGGAGGCTCTCCAACTTCCGCATCACGAGTCCGCTCGCCGCCACGCCCGCCACACCTCCCACCGCTGACGATCCGCTCCCCACCCGCCGGCCGCCCCGTTCGTCGCGGGGCGGCCGGTGTGCCGCCCAGGTTGGACCCTGCCGGAGGCGGATGCAACCGGCCTGTGGACAACCGGGCCGGGCGGCTCCGCCTGTGGACAACGCGGTTTTTGTCGGCGGCCCGGCGTAGGCTCGCTGCCACGGGCGGATCGCCACTTTCCGTACCTGGTGGCGATTTTTGTGCTGCGCCGGCGGCGCCGTGCGGGAAATGCCGAGGAGGCGATTCACGTGACCATACGAGAATGTCCTAAATACGCCATTCACCTGTGCGAATGACTATCAGGAAAACGCCTGGTGAACGATTGTCTAGACCTCCGTCCGGGAGAACCTGAATTGCAGGAATGGATTATCGTGACGACGTGCCAGCGGTCATGGAAGCGACCAGAATCACCGCCCGGAATGTGGTCCGGAACGAAACACCCGCCCGCCTCCGGCTGTGGTCGGCGCTGGTGGTCCTCGCCACCGTCGCACTGCTCGCCGCGACCAGCCTGGTGATGGCGCGGGTGCGGAACCAGATCCGGATCATCGGCCGGGAGGCGGCGCCCCAGGCGGCCACCGCGGCCGATCTCTACTTCGCTCTCAGCGACATGGACGCGCAGGTCACCCGCCTGTTGCTGACCGGCGGCTCGGACGCGCTCGCTGGCACCCGGGTCGACGCCCAGCAGTCCTACCAGGAGCGGTCCCGGCAGGTCGACGCGGATCTGCAGCGTTCGCTGACCACCGCGGCCGGCGACGCCGAGCGGGCCGTAGCGCTCGACCTCCTGGACGGCCTGGCCGTCTATCGCCAGCGGGTCGGCCAGACGGTCACGGCGGCCGACGCCTCCGGGCAGGCCGAAGCCGGGAGGCTCGCGCCGGACGCCCTCGGGTACTACACGCAGGCGACGAACGTGCTGCACCTGCGTCTGCTCCCGGCGGCCGAGCGGTTGCGGGACGCCGCCACCAGCCGGCTCGACCAGGCGTTCGCGGACAAGCGCGCCACCGAGGCCACCGGGTACACGCTCGCGGTGCTCCTCGGCGGCGGTCTCCTGGCCCTGCTGACCTTCCTTCAGATGTGGCTGGCCCGGCGGTTCCGCCGCACGTGGAACCCGGCGCTGGCCGCCGCGACGGCGCTGAGCCTGGTCCTCGTCGGGGCCTCGATGATCGTGCTGGCCGCGCAGGCCGGCCGGATGGCCGCGGCCCGTGACGACTACCTGAACCCCTACCTGTCGCTCTCCCGGCTGCGGGCGGTGGGCTACGACGCGGCCGCCGACACGAGCCGCTACCTGGTCAGCGGCAACCTGGCGTACTACCGGGACAACTTCACGTCCAAGGCGGACTGCCTGGCCGCTGCCGACCCGGTCGCCAGGTACCGATGCGGCCCCGGCCTCGGCGAGCTCGCCGGCTCCGAGGCGCTCCGGCGCTGGCAGGCCTATCGGCGCGACCACGAGAAGGCGGTAGCCCTGGCCGGCGACGGCCGCAGCGAGGACGCGGTGCGGGTGGTGACCGGTATCCGGCGCGGTGACGCGGCGTTCGACTTCGCGTACTTCGATGCCGCGGCGGGCGCTGTCACGGACGTACGGAAGCAAAGTTTCGACCGTGCGCTCAGCGGCGCGGAACGCACGCTGCGCGGCTGGACGGTCATCCCGGTCGTGGTCCTCGCCGTGGTCGTCCTGCTGGTTCCGCTCGGTGTACGCCGCCGGCTGGCCGAATACCGCTGAGGGGTACGAGATGACGAAGCTCGCGGTGGCCGCCCTCGTCGCCCTCCTGCTGCTCACCGCCTGTGACACCCCGGAGAAGGAGGCCGAGCCGGTACCGTGCGCCTCCGGGTCCGCCGCCGGGCAGGGCTCGTCCGCGCAGGCCAACGCGGTCAACGAGTGGATCAGGCAGTATCAGATCGCGTGCGCCCAGGCCGCCGTCGCCTATTCCAGTGTCGGCTCCGGCGCCGGGCTCCGTTCGTTCCTGGCCGGGACCGGTGACTTCGCCGGCGCCGACGCCGTGCTCTCCGGCGCCGACCAGTCCGCTGCGGCGACCCGCTGCGGCGGCGCCCCACCCGTGCACCTGCCGATGGTGATCGGCCCGATCGCGCTGGCCTACAACGTGGCGGGCGTCGGCGAGCTGCGGCTCGCGCCGGCCACCATTGCCAAGATCTTCACCGGCGGGATCACGGTCTGGAACGACAAGGCGATCGTCGCGGACAATCCGGGCGTGGTGCTGCCGGCTACGCCGATCCGGGCCGTGCGCCGTGCGGACGGCTCCGGGACGACGTTGAATTTCACCCGCTTCCTGGCCGGGACGGCGAAGGCGGACTGGCCCTACGAGCCAGCCGACGCCTGGCCTGCCAAGGGCGGCGCGGCCGTGCGGGGCAGCGACCGGCTGGCGGCGGCGATCACCCGGACGGACGGCGCCATCGGGTACGTGGAGGCGTCCTACGCCCGGGTCAACGAGCTGGCCACGGCGCTGGTCGGGGACTCGCGCGGAGGTTTCGTGCCGCCGACCGACGAGGCGGCGGCGGACGCGGTGGCCGCCGCGAGAACAGTCGGTGGGGACGGCCTGCGGCTCGAATTCGATTACGACGACTTGTACGGTGGTGCCTACCCGCTCGTGCAGGTCACCTACGAGGTGGTGTGCCGGTCAGGGGCTTCGGCGGTGGCGCGGGGCTTTCTGGCGTACGCGGCCAGTTCCGCGGGGCAGGCGGCCGCCGGCTCGGCGGGATATGCGCCGCTGCCCGGCGCGCTCCGTGAGCGGGTGTCCGCGGCAGTGGCGGGGCTGCGCTGACGGGGTGACAGACCCCCGGAGCGGGCGGGCGCGGCGGTGCGGGTGGGCCGCGGTGCGGGCGCGGGCGGTGCGGGTGGGCCGCGGTGCGGGCGGGCGCGGCGGTGGCTGATGGCGCTGACGAGGTCGTAGCCGGGGTGGTGCGTGCGCTCACATAGGGATGCCTAGCATTACCCGGACGCTCCGGCTTCGGTAGAGTGAGCGCTAACATTTCGGAGTGAGGGGTGGCGACGTGACGATCGGGTCGGAGGCCCTGCGCCAGGACGTCTGGCTGGCCAACCAGGTGATCCCGAAGGCCGGGCTCGCGCAGCTCACCTGGGGCAACGTCAGTGGCGTGGACCGCGACGGCGGGTACTTCCTGATCAAGCCGTCCGGTGTGTCGTATGACGATCTCACGCCCGACATACTGGTTCCCGTCGACCTGGAGAGCGGCAAGGTGCTCGGCGGCGAGCTGCGTCCCTCGGTCGACACCGAGTCGCACCGCGCGTTCTACCTGGCGTGGCCGTCGATCGGTGGGATCACGCACACCCACTCGACCAACGCGGTCGCGTTCGCCCAGGCCGACAGGGACATTCCGGTGCTCGGCACGACGCATGCGGACACCTTCAACGGACCGGTGCCGGTGACCCGGGGACTGACCCCGGACGAGTGCGCGCACGACTACGAGTTCAACACCGGCCAGGTGATCATCGAGCTGATCGGGGACGACGAGGCCGCCGCCGCGATGCCGGCCGCGCTGGTCGCGAACCACGGCCCGTTCACCTGGGGCGCCAGCCCGAAGAAGTCCGTCGAGCACGCGATCATCGTCGAGGCGGTGGCCGAGATGGCGATCAAGACGCTCGCGCTGAACCCGCAGGCGTTCACCCCGCGGCATCTGCAGGAGCGTCACTTCAAGCGGAAGCACGGTCCGGGCGCCTACTACGGCAATCCCGGCGCCGCCAAGTCCTGACCCGCTCCCGGGGCGCACCCGCAGCCGACCGTCGCGGCAGCGAACGGCAGGTGCCGAACAGTGCGAGATCGGATCGTCCGGCGCCGCGCCCGTCTGGAGTCCACGCCGATGCACGTCACCGAGCACGGGTGGGGCACCGGCCCGGATCGTCCCTTCAGGCGCCAGGTGGAGATCCTGGAACTGGTGGTGGGCCTGCTGGTGGAGCGGTCCGGGGTGCTCAACGTGGACACGTACGAGCACTTCGCGCTGCGGGACGCGGATTCCGGCAATCCGGATCCGGTCTTCCAGCTCGGGCTGCTCCGGTCGGACTACTCGCGCAAGCCGGCGTTCGAGGCCTATCGGTCGCTCATCGCCGCGTACGGCCAACCGGTCGCAGCGGTCAGCGGTGCGGGGGATTGGTGAACTCGCGGACGATGGCTTGGACCCGCTCCCGCAGGGTGGGTGTCACGGAGCGGCTGTTCCCGGAGCGGGGAAGCGGGGCTCGCGCGTTCCGGATCGGCCCGGAGTCGCGGCCCGCCGACGGGGCGCTGTTGCCGGGCGTGCGCGCGGTGGCCGGCGTGGTGTCCGCGGTGGCCGATGCGGTGTCGGCCGGGCGCGGGCGCGGGACCTCGGCCGTGGCGGGGGCCGGAGTCGCCCGGGGCATGCCGGCGGGGCAGTGCCAGGTGAAGTCGACGCCGTCCAGGGTCACGGTGGCACCTGGCGGGCAGAGGCCGGTCCGGCGGTGGTCGGGGGAGTCGGTTCGTCCGTAACTGATCATCAGGCTGACCGTGGTGGCGTCCGGGTCGGTGTGCACGGCCCAGACCTCACCCTCCCCGGTCAGGCCGGTGGCGATGGCGGTGAGCACGGCGGCGCGGCCGCGTAGCGGGATGGTGATGTCGTGACCGAGCGGGTCGTGGACGCGCAGCGTTCCGGACAGCCGGGGGTGCCGGCCGCGGAGCCGGGCGGCGAGGTTCCTGACCGGGTTGGACTTGGATCCCAATCCGCTCACCTGTCCTTTCGTCGATTCAGCGATGCGGAGGCGGTTCGTCGGATCAGCGATGCGGAGGCGGTCCCTGGAAGTACGGTTCGCGGGGAGCGCGGGAGGCGGTTCGCGGGGAGCGCGGGAGGCGGTTCGCGGGGAGCGCGGGAGGCGGTTCGCGGGGAGCGCGGGCGG